>JBBRBC010000067.1:0-19196 GCA_038206205.1 Opitutales bacterium | reverse complement strand
GCCTGCCGGAATATCTGGCTGCTCTACCCCAAGACCCAACCTTCGCGATATTCCTCCGACCGCGGATTGACCTCTCACGCATCGAGGGCACCAGCCTCGCCGCCGCCGCTTAATCCCCCAACGAATCCGGCACTCTCAAGTATCTCAACGAAACCCCTTAAAGACTACGTGCGCTAGGCCATTCCTGTGGAGGGCCGAGGAAACGAGATGAGTCGATCACAGCGCAAACCGGATGAACTGTATCGGAGGTGGAGCGCGACCTCCGGACGCGCTGCGTGCAGTTCTGGCTGCAAAACCCGCCCGGAGGTCGGGTTCCACCACCGCAAATGCATGCGCCGTGAATTCTAAAATCCGTGCCACTTCCGCGGCAGGCCCGCCCCGGAGTAGCCGCGTTTGAGCCGCAGGCGAAAGCGCGGTGTCTTGCGGCCCCGTTTTCGGGCTGCGCCCTCAAACGAGACTACTCGCACACGGCAAATTATCCCTCACGGGTCAGGAGACCCGTGCCACTTGCCCATCACGTTAGGTTCCGCGCTCTCCGGCCATTCGACAGGCTCAGGCCGTCCTGAGCAGTGTCGAACGGACGCGTCCGCCGCGTTAATTGTATTTTTAACCTGATTCGCGGCGAAGTTGAGCTTATTTTAATTCCTCTGAATCAGGATGTCTGAGGCTGGTCCCTGCCTGCCGAGGCTCGTGCTGAGTGATTGGTGCCGCACATGTCACGCTTCGTTGCGAGACAAGCTCGCAACCTACGCAAGCCCACAGGCACGGAGGCCTGTGGCTTCGCTAAGGCCCATTGACTCGGAATTCGGAATGTCACGGGTCAGCAGTCAATTGTTTGCTTCAATATGTCGGTCGCCAGGCCATGCGGTGACGCAGCCGGACTGACCGTTTCCTTTCTCAATGCGTTGGATTACTCGCGGGCACTTTTTGCCGAACGACCATCGGGGCGGCGCTAACCTTGCCTTCGATCCAATCCCACGCAGACTTGATATTCCGAAAGATCTTCACTTTGCCCTCTGCCGCTGGGCCGAGGACCTGTTCGTACATCCGGGTGATGCCAAAATCCGAAAGACCTGAAACCACAATCGCCGCTTTGTTTTTTCGCTTTTCTGCCCAATTCACTCTCACCAATTCTGCCAGAGCCCGGATATCAGGCGGCGTCACCGCCGAGAAGTCCGCTTCGCGCACGTCCCACAACGAATGCAGCTTCGCCTCGAACTCCGCGGAGTTGTAGACGGCCGTGAGCATGCTGGAAAAATCCTTCAGGTTGACCACGCCGGTAATCTTATGCGTCCGGATCCCCTTCACGCCATCCATGTGAGTCTCAATGTGCATCAGCTTTCATAAGTGAATGCGGGCCTCGTCAGTGAAACAAGTTTTTAAACCATTATGGGAATGTACGCTTCAAATCCAAGCGCAGTCTTCATAGGCAAAACGCAGAGAAACCGGTCACCCGGTGATTCAGTATCCTCCGGATGTGCCGTTGCCCCGGCTGGTCAGGGACGATGGCAGAAGGTCGCTCATGCTCGGTACCGCCCTACCTCAAAAAATCGAACGGCCACGGCTAAAGGTAGTCCTCAATAATTTCATCCGCCTGCGATCAGCAGGCTCCTCGGAACCACTGGACGGAGACGATCAGTCGCAGTCACACCTTCAAGGATTCATCCCTTGAGGAATCCTATTAGCGGTCAACTTCATTCCGGTTTCTCGTTCCGGCTTTTCAGTTCCAGCAATCCCCTCAACCAGGCAACAGGAACGTCTCGAATTGCTTCTTCAACTCCATCATGAAGGCTGCGGCGCCCGCGCCATTCACGACGCGGTGATCAAAGGTGAGCGAGAGGGTGACGACTTCCTGCGGATAAATGACGCCAGCGTCCTTGATCATTTTCTCGTGCGCCGCGCCGATGAAGAGCGTGCTCATGGCCGGCGGCACCACGATCGGCGTGGCATTTTCCACGCCGAACGCGCCGAGACTGGAAATATTCAAGGGCGCCTGCACCTCGGCATACTTGCCGCTGCGGGTTTCCTCGATCGCCTGTTGATACGCGACGATGAAATCAGCCCAGCCCAACCGGCTGGCTGCCGCGATAGCGGCTGTGCCCAACCGATCACCATCGAGCGCCACCGCGACGCCGAGATCAAAATCCGTTTGCTCAAAAATCGTGCCGTCTTTTCCCACTGTCCGCCGAAAACCAGCGTGATGCTCCATCGCGCGCGTCACACACCAAGCCATCATGGAGGAAGGCGAAGGGGCCGCCTTGCCTTGTTTGGTCTTGGCCTTTTCACGCGCGAGCCGCAACGGCTCCCAGCGGCAATCCATAAGGAGATTCGCCGGCACGACCGCATCGAGTCGTTTCGTGATGGCAGAGGAAAGAGCGGGCGGACGAATAGTGCCTTGCATGGGACCGGAGGGAGTTAAGTGGGAACCAGCGCCGATAACCGGCGCAGATTTTTCGGGAGCGCGGTTAGCCTCGGCGGCAGCTACACTCGGTGCGGCCACGGGAGTGTTTACGGCGCTCGCAGGTTTAACCAGCGCCCCGGTTTCGATCCGGAGACCGGCCACGCTGGCCGCATCGCCCGTGACAAGTGCGATGGGTTGGCCGATGAGCACGGTGTCATCGACCTTGATACTCCAGCTTTTGAACACGCCCGCGAATGACGCCTCGATCGGATAAACGGCTTTGTCCGTCTCCACTTCGCAGAGCACTTCGTCGTGCTTCACCGGATCACCGGGTTGCTTGTTCAACACCACCACGCGAGCGGAGCGCAGGCCTTCGCCCATGATCGGTACGTGCACGATGATGTCGTTCGTTCCGGCGACGACGGTATTTTGTGGGCCATGGGCGTTATCGGTGGCGGCGGCCGTTCCAATCACCACGGCCCCAGCCGGAGCAGCACTCGCCGACTCCTCGGTCACTTCACCCCGCACGGCGTTGATCGCCACGGTACGCCTGATTTCCTCTGCGATGCGTTTCACATCGGGCAGAGCGGCGTATTCATAAATAGGATTATTGCCGATCATCACGTCGCCCTTGGACACCAGGCGCGGGGGCGCGACGAGGCGCGTCCAAAGTTCCGCATGACTGCTGATATGCTGGATAATCATCTGTCCGACGGAGCAGGTTTCCCCGTCTTCCTGCACCACGATGAGACGGCCGGTTTTGAGCACCGAGGCCTCGACCATCGGCTTATCCCACGGCGAAATTGAGCGAAGGTCGATGAGTTCGACGCTGATCTCGTCCTTCAAGGTCGCGATCGCTTCCTGCGCTTTCTCCACGGTATTACCCCAGGCGACGATGGTCAGATCCTCGCCCGTCGTGAGTCGGCGGGCTTGGCCAAACGGGATCGGGGCAATCGGCTCGGTGACTTCGCGCTCGGCCCAAAGCATGTGCTTGGGAATGAGGAAAAGCGTGATGTCCTCGCTGTGCATCGCGGTCCACAGCAACCCGGCGGAATCCTCGGGGGTGGAGGGAATGACAACATTGATGCCGGGGAAATGCGCGAACACCGCTTCGTTAGCCTGCGAATGCCAGATGGCGCCGCCCGGCAGATACGCGCCGTAGGGAGCATAAAACACGGCGGGCACTTTCCATTCGCCGTTCGTGCGCCAGCGAATATTCGCAAGGTTTGAGACCAACTGATTAAAGCCCGGAAAAATAAAATCGATAAACTGAATCTCGAAAACCGGCCGGCGGCCATACAACGCCAGGCCGCCACCGATGCCGATGATCGTCGATTCCGCGAGCGGAGAATTGAAAACCTGCGCGGGAAAATCCGTCGAAAGTTTCTGCGTGAGTCGGAAGACGCCGCCTTTCGGATCTTCGATATCCTCGCCGAAAATCATCCGGCCGGGATCGGCATCGAGGCCGGCGCGCAACGTCCGGTTGATCAGGTCACCCATGCGATACTTGCCGGGTTTAAACAACTGGCCGCTCAACTCGGGGGCCGGTCCCGTGATTTCGATCATCAGATCCGCGTTGCGGGGGTTTTCTGCTTTCTCCGCCGCCGCGTAATCCGCCCGGACCTTTTCCTTTAACTCCTCTTCGAGCTTAGTGAATTCATCCCCAGAAATCTCGCCCGCCGCCCTCATTTTTTCCTTCAGCAAATTCAAAGGATCGGCCTGCTCGATCGCGGCGAGATCTTCCTTGGAGCGATATAGCGAATGATCATCCGAACTCGTGTGACTGGAGAGCCGCTCCATTTTGACCCAGAGAAACACCGGACCTTCGCCCGCCCGCAATGTGGCGATGGCTTGCTGAGTGACCGCGTGGACCGCCTCAACATCGGAGCCGTCGACGTGTTGCCAAATTGCAGGATTCATCGAGCCGACCGCCAGTGGGTTGGTCTTTCGCGTCGGCGTGGAAATGCCGTAAGCATTATCCTCAATGACCATCATCACCGGCAACTTGCGCTCTAACGCGATGCTCACCGCTTCATAAAAATCGCCCTGTCGCGTCGCCGCTTCGCCCGAACAGGTGACCACGATGCTGTCTTTTCCGTCCAGTTGCATGCCCCAGGCGATGCCGCAAGCCGGGACAAGCTGCGCGCCCGTCGGCGTCGGCACGCTCACAATATTCAATTCACGAGACGAATAATGCGACGACATCATCCGGCCACGGGAGACCGAATCACGGCGTGCAAAATACTCCATGGCCAAGTGGCGGGTCGTGATGCCTCGTCCCATGCACAGACCGCGATCGCGATAATAGGGCGCCAAATAATCGCCCTGCCGTAATTGCGCACCCAAGGCACACAGCCCTTCGTGCCCCCGACCCGATACATGAAAGTGTCCCTTGCCTTGGCGATTCAGGCTCTCTTCCCGCATATCGGCCAGTCGGCTCTCCAGCATCACGCGCAGCAAGTGGCGGCGTTGCTCTTTGTTCAGGGTCGGAGATGAAGTTGGTGCCATACGGTCGGTCATGGGGTCGGTCACGAGATAGGTTTGTTAAAAACCGAGGCGCCGCAACGGATTTTTTCACCCCCTTGGCCGACCTTCAACTAGCCATCGCGTAAAAACCCGTTGGCTTTGGCGTAATGCATTAATCCGCCGCGAAATGCCGGAAACCCAATACCCACAATTAGCGCCAAATCTGCTTCAGCGGACGTCTTCACAATTCCTTCCGCCAAGGCGCATTTGGCTTCTTCAATCATCCGGTTATTCAAGTGGCTTTGGATAGCGGCGGCCTTCATCTCGAGGGCTTGGGCCGGAGCAAATTGCCCGACGAGCGGATTCACCGAATAGTTCTCCCTCCCATAAGTATAAAATCCCGAGGAATTGCCATTTTTCCGACCGTACATTCCGGCCTTACCCAATTGGTCGCAAATACGCGTCGCGGCAAAGCGCGCGGGGAAATATTTCTGCAATTCACTGAACACGGAATTCAACACATCCACCCCTACCTCGTCGATCAACCGCAACGGACCCATCGGCCAACCCCAGTCACGCATCGCCTGATCAATCACCTCTGATCGCACGCCCTGCTCCCATAAACGGCAGGCCTCATTCAAATAGCCGGCCAGCACTCGGGTGACAAACAGACCGGGCGAGGCCCGGCAGATCACGGGCGTCTTGCCCATCGCCCGGACCAGCTCGAGCGCACACGCCGCAGTAGCCCGGGATGTTTGCGCCGTCAGAGCAATCTCCACCAGCGGCATGCGACTCACTGGAGTAAAAAAATGCAGGCCGAGAATTCGACCCGGCACCGGCAGTCCTGCGGTTATTTGCTCGATGGCCAGCGCCGAAGTGTTCGAGGCGATGAGGCATTCCGGTGGGACGAACTTGCCGAGTTCAGCCATGAGCTGCTGCTTCATCGCTTCATTTTCCGTGATGGTCTCAATAATCAGATCACAAAATTCAAAGTCCTCCAGACTCGACGAGAGACCGATGCCGCCCATCGCCTTGTGCGCCGCCGCATGAGAAATCAGGCCATCATTCTCCGCTTCATGAAACAACTCACGAATTTTTTCCACGGACTGCTTGAGCGTCGCCCGGTCCGCATCGTGGAGCAACACGCCCAAACCCCGCATCGCGCACCAGTGGGCAAGGCCCGTCCCCATCACCCCGGCGCCAATGATGCCAATGTTCCTTGCCGGAGCTGGCGCTGGTGAACCCTCGGGCTCAGAGGGAAACCACGTCTCGAGATTGGTTTTTTTGGCCGCGTTCTTCAGAAAAAAAACGCGGATCAGATTTTTCGCCACTTCACTGGTCGCCACCTCGCTAAATTTTTCCACTTCGAGGGCCATCGCCTGTTCGAATGGCAGGGCCGCACCCTGCTCGATCACCTCAAGTGCCGCCAACTGGGCCCGTTGACTCGCTCCGTGCGCGATGGCTTTTTTCCGGAACTCAGAAAAAACATCCTGCACGGGAATAGGACTGGCCGACCCCAACGGGTGCGGTGCGGTTGATCCCGTCCGCGCCGGCCGGCCCGCCGCTGCGAGCCGCAACGCGACCACCTGAGCCCGAGCTTTCAAACTGGCGGCTGGCACCACTTCATCGATCAACCCAGTCCGCAACGCCTCGGCCGCTGGCAAAAGTTTCGCCTGCAAAATATGTTTCATCGCCGCCTGCGCGCCAATCAAGCGCGGTAACCGCACGCCACCACCCCACGCCGGGATGAGGCCGTAACTCACTTCGGTCAAACCGATCACCGTCGTCTGCGCATCACTGGCGATGCGCCAGTGACAGGCGAGCGCCAGTTCATAGCCGCCCCCCGCACAGGCACCATCGATCGCACACAACACCGGCACCTTGAAGTCGGCCAATTGCGCAAACAAGGCCTGCCCCTCCTTCGCCAATTGCGCCGCCGCCGCCGCGTCCGGCAGTTGTCCAAGCCATTTCAGATCCGCTCCCGCGATAAAAATATGTTCCTTCGCGCTGAGCACGACCACCACCTTGACCGGCTGTTTCCCCAAGTCCTCGACCGCGAGGCGCAAGGCTGCGAGCATGGCCGCATCCAGCACATTTGCCCGGCTGGTCGGGTCATTAAAATCAATCCAGCCGATACCATCGCGATCAACAGAGTAAGTTACGGGAAGGCTCATTAAGACAAAGTGGGCGATAGGAATTCTTGAAATTAATTCTGTAAGACTCGAATCAACGCCCGACAATGCTAAAGCCCGAGGATAAGCGACATTGTTCGCTCACTGAGAATACTTCCCCAGATAATTCAACGCCACGGCGAGATCTTTTTGCAGCGGTGCGGCAATCGTCATCCGCTCCCGCGACTCGGGATGAATGAACGTCACCCGGCTCGCATGCAACGCCAGCCGGCCGATCAACGGCTTCTCCGCTTCCCGTCCTTTGTAGCCGCGCTTGAACTCCGACAGCAGCAGCCGGGTCTCATCGCCATAAACCGGATCGTTCAACACCGGAGTGCCGCTGGCGGAGAGATGAATCCGCACCTGATGTTTGCGCGCCGTCACCAACCGGCACTCCAGATGAGTGAACCGGCCATAACGGGCCCGAACCTGGCATTCCGTCAGCGCCGCCTTCCCATGTTTTTTCACCACGCACATCCGGTCCGGCGCGGCTTCGTCTTCCTTCAACACAAAATCAACCTCGTAGGTATCGGCCACCGGCGAACCGACCACGATCACCTCATAAATATTTTCCACGGTCTTGGATTGAAACTGCCCGCTGACAAAATCCAACGCTTGCTTGGTTTTCGTGCACAACACCAGCCCGCTCGCCTCCGCGTCGACCCGATGCACGTTGGCCACGCCCGCACCCCTTTTTTCCTGAATGAGCCCCAGCAAGCAAACCTGCCCCCGCGCCCGCGGATCGGGCGAAACCAGCAACCCGCTCGGCTTGTCGAAGGCGATCAGCCAATCATCTTCGAAAATAATCGGCGGGAGTGACGACATGTCCGGCTGTTCTGCGCAAACCCCACCCACGCGCAAACCAATACGCTGGCGGCGCTGCACAAAAAATCCCGCGCGCTTGCTTCCTGAAACGAACGACTGGAGGCGTTCGCCTCTATCAGCCCACTATTTGCCCCTGTTTTCCTCGCGGCTTTACGGTTTTTTCAGCTCAAAATATTATTGGAGAGTGGCGATCTTCCGCACTATTCCTTTTGCTCCAACCTAAAGATGACCCTGGCTCCCCGCATACTTGTCAATTTTCTCGCCGGACTGCGCACGGCCCGCTTTGCCAAAAAACTCCAGCAGACCGGCGACGGCTTGGCCGCGCAGAAAATAATTTTCACCAACCTCCTCGCCTCCCTCAGTCGCAGCCAGCTCGGACAGCGACAAGGCCTGCACCCCGGTTTTGATTATGATAGTTTTCGCCAAAGCCAGCCACTCGTCGAACACGCCCACTACGAACCCTTCATCGCTGCGATGGCCGGTGGAGAAACCGATGTGCTCTGGCCGGGCCGCTGCTCCTTCTTTGTCAAAACCGCCGGCACCACCACGGGGACTCCGCGCTTGCTTCCCATCACGAGCGAACTGCTGACAAATTATCACGCCGGGATTTCCGCAGCCACTTTCATTCACGCCAGGGATGCAGGGCACGCCGGGGTCTTCCTCGGTCGGCATCTCCAAATCGGTGCCAGCACCAAACTCGATGAAGCCACCGGCAGCTACACCGGGAATTTTGAGGCGCTGACCCATCTCGCGCTCTCCTCGTGGGTCGAGGCCAATCTGTATTCCCCACCGAGCAAACTCGCCCAGCTCCCCGATGGTCCGGCTCGTACTGCGGCCATCGCCGATGCGATGCTATCCCACGATGTCACTTTGGTTGGAGGCAAACCTACCGCGCTCCGCCTGTTCACCGATACCATCCGCACCCGGGGCACTCGCGGCAAAGCCCGCCTCACCACCCTCCAATCTCTCTGGCCCAATCTGGAATGTTATCTGCACACCGGCGCTCCACTCGGTTTGCTCGCGCACGAATTACCAGGTCTGGTCGGGCACCATGTCACGTTCCGGGAAGTTTATGCCGCCGCGGAAGGCTGGTTTGCGGTGCAAGATGGCCAGCCGGCCGACGGCCTCCGCCTCCTCACCGATGCCGGAATCTTTTTTGAGTTTTTGCCCATGGCAGATTACGACGACACTCTGCCCGCTCATCTCGGACGCGCCTGCCTGCCCTTAGCGCAAGTCAAGATCGGCGTCGACTACGCCCTCGTGATCACCACGCCGGCAGGGCTTTGCCGCTACGTCGTGGGCGACATTGTGCGCTTTGTTTCGCTCGAGATTCCCCATCTCCACTTTGTCGGTCGCATCCGGCTCCAGCTCGCCTCCTTTGATGAACAGGTCAGTGAGCGCGAACTCAACGACTCCCTCCTCGAGGTCTGCGCGAAACACGATTGGGTGCCGGTCAACTTCCATGTTGCCCCGTATTTATTACGCGCCGGCCCCAACTCTCGCGGTGGCCACGAATGGTGGGTCGAGCTCCGCCCCGGCACCGTCAAAACGCCCACCGGTCCGCTGCTCGCCGACGAGCTCGACACCGTCCTCGCCCGCCTTAATCCCCTCTATCGCCAGTTGCGGGAAACCGGCGGGATCGAACCTCCCCTCGTACGCCTCGTCATGCCCGGCGTCTTCGAGCAATGGGCCAGAAAACATCCGATCCAATCCGGCGGTGGCCTGCCTTGCTGCCGCCCGGATCGGTTGATCGCCGACCAGCTCACGATTCTCACCCGCTTCCACGCCGGCGAAGCCATCATCGGTTGAGTGGAGAAACTGCCTGAGGTCCGGCGCGTCGATATTCACGACGGGCTCAGCGGTCCCGCCCTACCGAATAACACAAGCGGATTAAACGGACTGAATCGTTCCATGGTAGGTTCCGCGCTTGTCGCGCTACGTTGCGAGGCAAGCTCGCAACCTACGGAACAAGCCCACGAGCCCACCGACACTGATGCCGGTGGCTACTCCAAGGCACTTGATTCGCTAGATCAGCGGCGTTTTAGGGGTGCTTCACCGCGCAGGCATCTGCCGAGGGGGAACCCGACCTCCGGGCGGGTTTTGCCGCGAGCGGGTTTTGCCGCGAGAGCCGGCCAGAAGCGCGCCCGGAGGTCGCGCTCCACCTCCGATTCAGATCATCCGGTGTGCGCCGTGACTGGCTCAGCTCGTTTCCTCGTCCCTCCTCTCTCCACGGGAAGGGATCAGGATGACGTCACCGACCGGTGCGCTGCCAGCGACAAGGCGACTTGGGCGCGGTAACCCCGACAAAGTCGGCCCACAGGGGGCATCCGTCACCCATCAGGATTCAGGTACCAAGCCGATTGCGCAGCGCTTCACGCAGGACGTCAGGGGCGAAAGGTTTTTGCAGCACGACGGCGCCACCCGCAGCTAATTCGGGCGTCAACTCGTGCGGCGCATCATGGACACTCGTGAAGAGCGGACGGATCGTCGGCTGCAACCGCCGCACTTCCTGGACGAGATCCGTGCCCGACACCTCGCCGCGCAAATCCAAATCAGTCACGAACACATCCACCTCTTCCCGCCGCAATATTTCGCGGGTGGCACCGAGCTCCATGCTTTTCAGCACGCGATACTCCCGGCCGAGAATCAGGCTGATGGAACTGGCGACGCCGGAATCGTTGTCGTGGACCAGCACCGTCGGTCGCACCGTTTCGCCAAAGGGGCCACTGCGCCGCAACGCCGCTGCGAGCATCGTTTCCGAAGTGGAGCCGTCACGCCGCAACTCCGCCACGCCGACTCGCAAGGTGCCGACATCGCCGAGAAGGCCCTGCCATTGCCTGAGTCTATGCCGGGCCGCCGAGCCGCCCATCCCGGCCATCACAATCCCGATGCGATTGGCATCGTAGGGTCCCACGACTTCATTGCCCGCCAGCGCCTGACGGAGCGCCGGCAGTTGGCGCAGCACGCCTTCACACACTTGGGGTGACTCGACCAGCGCGAAGCTCACCGGGTGTTCCTCAACCAATCCACGGAAAGTCTCACGTTGCAGCGCTTCAATCAGCCTGACCTGACCGGGCGTGAGATCGTGCAACGCGATCACCCAAACGCCATCAGGCGCGCGCCGGGCCTCGCCGAAAATAAGTTTTCCGGCCGCCCGCAGATGAAAATTTCCGTGGCCCGATTCTATTTCCAAAAAGGGCGGCCCTGCCTCCCCGAGCCAATCGCGCCCCAGATCATTGGCCACGAGCAAGCGCCGCTCGGGCGTGTAAGCCGCCAGACCGATCGGCGCCTGGTTGAGCAAAAAGCGCAGCAACTCCTGGCTGCGTTGCGCCTCCTGCCTGCGCACCGCTTGATCAAGCACCGCCGAAAGAAAATCGGCGAGACCGGCGAGCAAATGCAGATCCTCCGCGGCGAATTGACGATTCTCACTGCGAGGCGCGGCTTGCAAGAAACCATGGGGCAACCCACCACCCACCAGCGGCACACTCAGTGAGCCCGCCACCAAGGGCACCTTTCCCGCATGCACCGCGCGATCAAGCAAGATGGCCGTGTGCTCAAACGCTGCGGACTGGGCGAGTGCCGTCTGCAAGCCAGCGACAAATCGATCAAATTCTCCGAAATCGGAAAACGCCTTGGCGAGCGCCCGCAGTGCGGCCGGCCCGGGCAAAGCTATTTTGGGCTGCGTCAGGTTCATTCCAGAATTGGCAGATGCACGCGGAAGGTGGTGCCGCGCCCCACCGCACTGTCGACGTGAATATCGCCGTGATGATGTTGCACGATGCGCTTCACGATGGCGAGTCCGAGCCCCATGCCTTCCTTGCCGAGACGTTGCCCCGTGGCCTTGGTGGTGGCGAAGGGTTCGAAGATTTGTGGCAGCACCACCGGATCAATGCCGGGACCATTATCGGCCACGCTCACGAAGAGCAACGGCTGGGGCACATCGATGACACGCGTTTCCAATTTAAAGACGATGCGGCCATCCGGCCGGCCCGCGAGTGCCTGAATCGCATTCTGGGTGAGATTGAGGAAAACCTGCAGCAACTGGCTGTGATTTCCGCGCACCGGCGGCACTGTTCCAGAAGGAATTTCGATCGTGACGCCCGTGCGCACCAGTTCGGGATGCACAATCGCCGACATCGTCGTGAGCAACTCGGGCAGATTCACCGCCTCCATGACGACTTGGTTGCTTTCAGCAAACGCCGCCACGTTGTCGATGATGTTGGCGATCCGATTCACATCCCGTTCGACCACCGCCCCGAATTCCTGCAGCATTTCAGGATCAGGCAGACGCTCCTTGAGCAAAGCGGTGAAGGTTTGCACCGACGTGAGCGGATTGCGCAACTCGTGGGCGAGTCCGGCCGCCAGCGTGCCGAGCGAGATAAGTTTCTCCGTCTGGCTGGCGCGGCGTTCCAACTGGCGCGCACGCAGCGTGACCGCCACCTGCAAACAGGTCGATTCAAGCAGAGCCAGTTCGGCCTCCGTATAACGCTCGCCGCTCTGGCGCGCACCGAGCAACAAGATGCCGGAAACGAAATCGTCACTCGCGATAGGGAAGACCGCCTCCATGGGCAGCTTCATGCGCAACCGCTCCAAATCAGCCAGCATACCGCCATTAAATTCCATCTCGGAACCGTCGATCAAGACCGGTCCGACATGGCCGTGCATCATGTGCGTCAGCACGCTATCGATCGGTACTTCCGCCGGACATTCCAGCCAGCCATGCGCCGCGCGCAGTTGGTAATCCCGGTCAAACTCCGTCCGCGAATAAGCGGCGGCGGCCTGCAAATCGAAAACCCGCGCAATCTCACTCACCGTGCTTTCAAAAATTTCCTGCTCCGTGCCCAGCCGAACAATGCGATGGCCCAAGGCCTTCAACTGTAACAACTGGTTTTTGCGGTGCCGCAGATAGGTCTGGGCCATGACCCGATCCGCCGTGCGATGCATTTGTGGCACCGCCCAGAGAAAAAACAAACTGCTCGCGATGGAAATAAGAAAACCGTTCAACAACCATTCAGCCGTCACCGCGATCCCCAGCGCCGGAGCCACAATCAACCCCGCCAATAAAATCACACAGGAAAAAGTAACCGCCATCCCCACATAGATGGCCGCGTACGCAAAATCATGAGTGACCAGCGGCAGTTGATAACGCGAAACGGCGTGCGCCACCATCACGAGATAGAGACAAACCAAGGCGTTGCCAATCGGCGGCACCGGCAGATCAAGCCAGAGGGGAAAATTCGTCGCCCCACCGGCAAAGCCCAGCACAGTGCCCATGAAAATCATCCGCAGTTGACTGGAGCGCGGGCCGCTGGAATGGCGCGCATGGTGCTGGAGTTGCCAGAGCGCAATGATCATCAGGATCCCAAACCAAACCAGATAAAAAACAAAGGCACTGCCCGCCCGCGGCCAAAAAGGCATCCCCATCGCCGGGGACACTTCTCTGACCATCAATGACGTGAAACTGAGCGCGCAAAAAACGCAGGCCGAGGCATAACCCAGCCGCATCACCCAGGCCATCCGGTGCTCGTTACACAAGCGCGTGACGAAATGCAGATAAGTGATCGGCACGAAGTAGGCCGGAAACATCAGCAACCGCGTGAAAAAAAGCGCCCGCTCGGGATCATTGGTATTCTGCCAGAGGAGATAGCCCGCCGACCAGAGCGCGACGAAGAAAGCAAAAATGCCAAACTGCAAATTCAGCCGGTTATTCCGGCTGCGCAACCCCACGGCAAACGCCAAGAGCATCGCGACGAGAAAATTCGCGTAGGATGAGATGATCAGGTAAGTGGTCATTTGCTGGCCTTTACCACGACTGCTTGGTCGCCGAGGGACAACTGCGTATCGCGCAATTTTAAACCCGCATCGAGCACGAGACCCGCCAGCTCCGTCTGCGAAAAGAAAGCATAGTGCCCGATCTCCTCCCGTAATTTGATCTGACCGGCCGCGCGCAACAGATCCCGTCCGGCCTCCAACTCGTCCGCCGTCAGTTGCTGCGTAAGGGAATCGTGATAGATCACGGAAAGATCGCAATGCGGCTTCAGACTCGACGCCACAAAAGTACCACCAGGCTTCAACACGCGGCGCAGTTCGCGCAACAAAGCTTCCGGGCGCTTCAAATAGGACAGCACCAAACTGCAGCAGATCAGATCAAAGGTGTCGTCAGCAAAAGGCAATTGCCCGGCCAGGCCTCCCTGGTCCAACAGATCAAAATCAATCATCGAATATTGCACGCCCGGCAGGGATTCCTGCGCCGCTGCTCGTCGCTCCTCGATGTGCTTGGTCATCGCATCGGTCAGACCGCGCTGGGTCAGATCCAACCCGACATAAACCAGCGGCAGCGCCGAAGCGTCCCGCCCCTGGCGCAGTCTGGCCTCGCGCAACACCCAAAGCCCAAACATCCCGTTGCCGCAGCCCGCATCCAACACCAGCGCGCCCGGCGGCAACGGCCGGCCGAACTGGACGAGCAGTTGGAGATAGTCCTGATAATCGGCCGAACGCTCGAGGATCGGATATTTTTTTAAATACGCCGACCAAAACTCCTGCTCCGATTCCGCCGGCATTGCCGAGCGTCGCATCCGCTCCCGTTCACCGCGATTTTGCGCCAACATCAATTTCTTGTCCGGGGCGCTCAACCCCGCGCTCACCTCCAACGGACACGGTCCGTCATGGAGGCAGGACCAAATGACTTCGCGAAAAAGTTGCTCAGCCGCCCGGGGATTTTCCCGTACTTCATGCATCGCCGCCGGCACCAAAATAATTTGGGCCGCAGGATTGGCCGCGACGACCTGCTGCACTTCTTCCCGGCGCACCCACAGATCTCGTTCCGCAAAAAAACATATCAGCGGCACCCGCAGTTTCGCCGCATCGGCCAACGTGCCCGTCAAGTCATGGAGCTGGTCCGTGATGGCGGACTCAAGAAACCGATCGCCCTGTACCTCGAGGCCAAGAAAATTGGTCACACCCCAACGCCGCCCGGCGCGATACTGGCTGAAAATATCCTCCCGGTAGATCTCGGACATCGTGGCGAGCAGGTTGACCACACCGGCGACACTGATGAATTTCACGATCCGCTCGTCATTCGCCGCCGCGCGCAACGCGCACCGCGCCGAAAGACTGTTGGCGATGATGATGACGCGCCTCACCTCATAAGTGTCCGTAAGAAAATCGAGACAGGCCGTGATATCAGCCACGGCACCGGGCAACCTGAAATCCAACGACTCCCCTTCGCTCTCCCCCACATGATTCGTGTGGTCAAAACGCAGGACATTCAGCCCATTCGCCGCCAAATGATAGCCGAGCTGCAGGTTGCTCTTCTTCGTTTCCCCATATTTTGGCGCGATCAAAACCCAAGGCCGGGAACGTGATTCGCCGACAGCATCAACGCAGGCCGCTAGCTTTAAGCCGGCTTGGTTGGTAAATTGAACAAATTCGGTGCGAATTTGTCCGGTTTTGACGTGATATTGGTCGGCAATCATCCTGATCGGCTAGCCAGTTGTGAAAAAGCGGATTTTTACAACGATAGCAATGAGCAAGTCCCGAACAGAAGCAGTTTTCTGAGGTTACTCACACCAATTCACGCTTGATAATGGCAATAAGCCCTAGAATGTTACGGGAAACCACACGGAAGTGACCCGGCTCCTGCTCATAACTGACGAACCCCAAACGTTGAACCAGTTTTCAACGCTAGCGTCCGCCGCCGACTTTCAAGTCCAGCATCGGGCGAAGGTTGCCGATGCCCGAGGCCCACTCTTGGCCGGCGTTTTTGATATCTGTGTCTTTGCCCCCACTCGTCCGGGCCTTGACCTTTACCAAGAGCTCGCAGCCACTCGCGCACTCGTCGCCAATTTGCAATTAGTGGTAATACTTCCCGTCGGCGAGAACAGCGAGACTCAGCAAAAATTATTAGCCGCCGGAGCCAACCTCGTTCTTTTCCAACCGGTCGAGCAGGGTTCGCTCATCGCCGTGCTGGAACGATTGACCGGCACCGGCCCCACTCCTCCGGGCCATTCCCAATCCATCCCCAATGCGATGCCCAGCCGGGCCGCCGCCCTGTCCTCGGCGCTGGAAGTCCTCCGCGATTTCACCCAGGTGCTCGGCTACTCCCTCGATTACCGCCAGCTCACGCAGCACTTCATTTTGAAACTGCGCGAAGTGGTCGGCCTGTCTCGCATCGCCATCTTTCTCGAGCCCGGAAAAACCAACAGCCTGCCCACCCTCGCCGCCCCGGAATCGCACACGCTGCCTTGCGTCGCCGCCGTCGGGCTCACCGCTGATCTCACGGATTGTTTTTCTCTTTCGCGCAAGAGCGGCCTCGGCCGCCAACTGACCCTGCATCCGCAGATTCTCCGCGCCCCCGTCGGCAGCAAACCCACGTTTCTCGATCCGAAAATCATCCGCGAATTCGAGGTGCTCGGCGGCCTCGTCGCCATCCCGATCAACGACCGCGAGCGCACCCTCGGCGTCGCCGTGCTGGGCGACCGCATCACCGGCGGCGAATTTTCCGACGAGGAATTGCTGCTCGTTTATCACCTGCTCGAGGAACTTGGTCTCGCCGTTAAAAATAGCTGGCTCCACACGCAGCTCGTCGGCAATCACCGCATTTTCAGCAGCGTGCTCAATAGCCTGACCGTCGGTGCGCTCGTGCTCGATTCCACCCAGCAGATCATCTACACGAACAGCGCCATCACCCGTTTTCTGCGCGGACCGAAAGCCCTCGGCATCGAGCTGGCCGATGTCCCGGCCCCGATTCTCACCAAGCTCCTCGAGGTCGTCCAACTCGACGCCACCGTCGAACCGTTTTTCCATGTGACGGGTGACGCCGCTGGCACCGTCTTCCGCGCCACGGTGATTCCCCTCCGCAATTCCGGCGATCGACTCCCGCAAACGGCGATGCTGCTGCTCGAAGACTTCACGCAGATCCGCTCCGCCCAGCGCGCCGAGATCGAATCGTCGAACCTGAAACTCATCAGTCTGATCGCCCGGCGTTTTGCGCACGAAATCCGCAACTCCCTCGTCCCACTCACCACGCACGCCCAACTCTTCGACGTCGAGATCAACAACGCCGAATTCCGCGACTCGCTCAAAAGCGCCCTCACCCGCGAAACGCAACGCATCCAACGCTTCACCGATCAGATGCTGCTTCTCGCCCGCGCCGATCAGCCCAACACCGAGCTCGCACCGCTCGACGATATTTTGCAGACCAGCTTCGCGAAGTCCCGCGCATTCGCCGGCGGTAATGCGAATTTGGAAATCAAAACCGAGTTACCGCCCGTCACGCTCCGCTGCAGCCGCGCCAACCTCGCTCACGCATTCCAAGAAATTTTCCTCAATGGCATCCAGTCCACGGGCGAAAACCGCCAGGTCCACGTCACCCTGAATGCTGCCGCCACCGCCGAGGGCGCCGCCGAGTTGGTCATTCAAGTCCGCGATAATGGCAGCGGCTTTGCCCCTGAATCCGTGTCGCGCGCTACCGAGCCGTTTTTCACCACGCGCAACACCGGCGTCGGTCTCGGCCTCACGATCGCCCGCCGGATCATCGAGGCCCATCAGGGCCGTCTCGAACTGCACACCCGCGTTTCCCCGGGAGATCCTGATCTCACCGTCCATCTACCCCTGCCGACTTAACCCGATGTTGCCCGCAACGATCACCTTTTCCCTTGGGGTTTCCCACACCTACGTCTGTTTCCCTGACGCCTCCTCCCTTGCATTGAGCCTGCTTTTTTGAAAACTTCCACCCCACCCCGCGCCATGCCGACCGTCACCGTCACCGCTCCCGCGCCCGCTGTCGTCGCCCTCCCCACGCTGCTCATCGTCGATGACGAAGAGGGCCCGCGCCATTCACTGCGTATGGTTTTCCGCCAGGATTTTAATGTACAGGCCGTCGACAACGGCGACAAAGCGCTCGAATACGCCCGCACGCATCCCGTGCAACTCGCCATTCTCGATATCCGCATGTCCGGCAAGACCGGCATCGATGTGCTCCGCGGCCTCAAGGCCATCGATCCGCATATCGAGATCATCATGCTCACGGCCTACGAGACGATCGAGACCGCGCGCCAATCTCTCCGCCTCGGTGCCTGCGATTATCTCAGCAAGCCTTTCGATCTCGCCACCATTCGCGAAGCCGTCAGCCGCGCCCTGCACCTGCGCCGCATTTCCGAAACCGTTTCCTCCACCTCCAAGCGCCTGAAGGCGCTCAACGAGCAGCTCAACGACACCACGCTCAAGGAGGAAATGGCCCGCACCACCACCGAAATTTATGCCGGCGCTCTGCACGACATCAATAATCCGCTCACCGTCATCCTCGGCTACGTCGAGTTGCTCAAGCACCGCTTGGAAGGCATCGGCTCGCTCAGCGGCGCCAACCTCGATGCCGTGCGTGCCGATGTCGATCTGCTCTCCAAACAAGTCGGCACCTGCTCCGCCATCACCCGCCGTTATCTTCGTTTCGTCAACAAGCGCACCTCGTACGCTCCCGAAGTTTCCATCAACCAAGTGTTCGAGGACGTCCAGACGCTCATGCGCAATCATCCGAGTCTGCGCGGCAGCAAGCTCGCCGTGAAGCAACTCGACATCGATACCGCCGGCCAGATCGGCGGCACCGAGTTGATCCAGATTTTGCTCAATCTCACGGTGAACGCCTTCCAAAGTTCCAGCACGCCGCAAACCGTTTGGATCACCGCCGAGCGCTACGATCAACCGGTTCCGCTCGAGACTTTCAAAGACACTCCGGAAGAACGCTTCATCGGCCTCGAGTCCCTCGCCAACGTCGCCCCCCTCATCGCCCTCTCCGTCATCGATCAAGGCCCCGGCATCCCGCGCGACGTGCTCTCCCGGATCTTTGAACCGTATTTCACCACCAAAGAACAGACTGGCACCGGCCTCGGCCTCGCCATCGTCTGCCGCCTCGTGAAACACCATCACGGCATGACGCAAGTGAAGACCAAACTCGGCGAAGGCACCCGCTTCACGATCTATCTTCCCGCCAAAGAACCCAGCGCCTCCGGCGATCCCTTCCACGCGTTGCCCGTCTCGAACAAGCTCTCGTAAGGAGGGTAGGTGGCGCGCTTGTCGCGCTACGTTGCGTCAAGTTTTGCAGCCGTGTTTGAGCCAAAGGCGAAAACGCGGTCCGTCACGTTGCCGCGCTCCCACCGCGCTCCCAACCGCGCTGTCGCTGCGCTCCAACGCGGCTACTTAGTGTCTGCCCGGAAACTGCCTGTTTTGAAAGTCGCGGGTGATTTTGGCATTTTCTCGCAGGCGCTTTTGTCAAGTCGGCGGGTTTTCGCGGCACGCTGAGCCGGATTTCCTGAAAATCCTCGACGCTCAAACACACC
>JBBRBC010000066.1:0-20061 GCA_038206205.1 Opitutales bacterium | reverse complement strand
CATCATCTCGTCCTCACCGCGCTGGCGTACCTCTTCATCCTCTCGGTTCACGCACGCGCCAAAAAAAACTTTTGGTGCGACGTGGGAACAGGCGCTGCGCGCGATTCAGCCGTGGTTGGTGAGATCAACCGGCTGCTGCTTCTGCTGCGGCAGCAAGTTCGATGATATTGTCGTTTCATTAACTTAACGTAGTAATACTAGCCGTGCTGCGCGCCGCTAATGTCGGCCGCCAGACGACTAAAGTTAATGCCGAGACGACGCCGCTGCGTCATCCCACCAACTATCAATTCGATCTTCCGCTTGGTGACATCGCCGAGGTCTGGCGCCGCGGCAGCGTGATCGCTTCCTGGTTGCTCGACTTAACCGCCAACGCCCTCGCGCGTGATCCGAAACTTTCCCAATTCAAAGGTCGCGTCTCCGATTCCGGTGAAGGCCGCTGGACCGTCAAAGCCGCCATCGACGAAGGCGTGCCGGTGCCGGTGCTGAGCGCGGCGCTTTACGCCCGGTTCAGTTCGCGGGGACAGGCCGATTATCAGGACAAAATTCTTTCAGCGCTGCGCTTTCAATTCGGCGGGCACGCCGAAGAACCCATCCACTGAGGAAACCGCCATGCACATTGGGATTGCAGCGGATCATGGAGGTTTTGACCTGAAACACGAAATCGCAGCTCAGCTCCGCGAAGCCGGCCATGACGTAACGGATTTCGGCGCCCATTACCTGCGGCCCGATGACGACTATCCCGACTACGTGATTCCTCTCGCGGAGGCCCTCGCGGCCGGGACGGTGGATCGGGGTATCGCCATCTGCGGCAGCGGCGTTGGTGCGGCAATCTGCGCGAACAAGATTCCTAGTGTTCGCGCCTGCTTGATTCACGATCATTTTTCGGCCCAGCAGGGCGTGGAGGACGATCACCTGAATGTTCTCTGCCTCGGCGGCAGGACCGAAGGTCCGTCCGTGGCTTGGGATCTCGTGCAGACTTTTTTGGTCGCCGAGTTCAGTCAGGCGCCGCGCCATCTCTGGCGCTTGGGCAAGGTGGCCGCACTTGATTGCATTGAGAAGGGCGATCCGCACTTGGTCCGCCGATCCGACTTAAACAGTATTCCATCGCCGCCATGAATCCGACTGACCAACTTGATCCGACCATCTTGATCATTTTCTGGGGCGCCGGCGATTTGACCTGGCGCAAGCTGGTGCCGGCGCTGTTCGACCTTTCGCGGGATCGCAGCTTGCCGGACAAATTTGCGATCATCGCGGTCGACCGGATCAAACGCGGGGACGCGGCGCTGCGGCGTAGGCTGCACGATGGCGTGATGCAATTCTCCCGTTTGGGGAAGCCCAAGGAGGCCGTTTGGAGTCAGTTCGCGCCGCACCTCCGTTAGCAGCAAGGCGATTTCAAAAAGCCGGCGACCTACGCGTCGTTGGGGGCGCTTTGCGCCAAGCTGGAAAAACAATGGGGCACGAAGGCCCACCGCATTTTCTCCATGGCGCCGCCGCCCTCGATGTTCGCGGAGATTCCGAAGTACCTCGGCCGGGCCGGGCTCACGCGCGACTGCGAAGGTGCGCGCATCGTGATTGAGAAACCGATCGGCTACGATCTCGCTTCCACGCTCGCGCTCAATGCCGTGTTGCGCGCGAGCTTTGAGGAAAAGCAGATTTTTCGCATCGATCATTATCTCGGCAAGGAAACCGTGCAGAACATGCTGGCGTTCCGTTTTGCCAATCCGCTCTTCGAACCGATCTGGAACCGCCGCTACGTGGATTATGTGAGCAGCACGGTCGCCGAGAAAGTGGGCGTCGCGCATCGCGGTGGTTATTACGATCACGCAGGTGCGCTGCGCGACATGGGGCAGAATCACCTGATGCAGTTGCTCTGCCTCGTCGCGATGGAGCCGATGGTTTCCTTTGAGGCCGACGAGATTCGCAACAAGAAGGTGGATGTCCTGCATGCCGTCCGCCCGATTTCCCCCGAGACGGTGCATGAGTGTGCGGTACGCGGGCAATATGGTTCGGGGCGCGATGACGGAAAAAAGGTGCCCGGCTATCGCGGGGAGCCCGGCGTAGCACCGGACTACCAGACGGAGACGTTTGCGGCGGTCAGATTGCAGATCGACAACTGGCGTTGGCAGGGCGTGCCGTTTTATCTGCGCACGGGCAATCGCCTGCCCGCGCAGGTATCGGAGGTGGCCATTCAATTTCGCGCGGTGCCGCCCCAGGCGTTTCCCACCGACGCCTCGCTCGGGTGGCAGCCCTCCCGGTTGGTGATGTCGATCAAGCCCGAGGAAGGCATGGTGCTGGGTTTTCAGGCCAAATATCCCGGGGCGAAAATGCGCCTGCGTCCGGTCGATATACGTTTCAATTCTCGCGACAGCTTCGACGCTCCGTCGCCGGATGCCTACGAAACACTGCGGTGGGACGTGACGAAAAACGACGCAACCCTCTTCATGCGCACCGACCAGGTCGAGGCCGCGTGGCGGCTCCTGACGCCCCGTGCTCGACATCTGGGAAGCCACGCCACCCAGCGATTTTCCCAATTATTCCGCGGGCAGTTGGGGCCCCGAGGCCATGCAGGAATTGCTCGCTCCTAGTCATCGCTGGCCGCTGCCCACTGATTTGCACCTGGTGGGACTCAAAGGTGCGAGTAAGAAACCTAAACGAATCCGCCCATGAAGAAGCCCGACTCCATCTCCGCGTTGTTTGTCGATATTGGCGGCGTACTGCTCACGAATGGATGGGACCACGATCAGCGCGCACGCGCCGCGAAAAAATTTGGACTCGAATACCCGGAAATGGACGAACGTCATCATCTGAATTTCGCCACCCATGAGGAAGGGAAAATCACCCTGGATGAATACTTGAGCCGGGTGGTTTTCTACCGGAAACGATCATTCACTCCGGCGCAGTTTCGGCGCTTCATGTACGCGCAATCAAAGCCGTTTCCCGAGATGATTGCCCTGCTCGCGCGACTCAAGGCTCGGTACAAACTCAAGATTACCGTGGTGAGCAACGAAGGCCGCGAACTCAACGCGTACCGCATTCGTCGCTACAAATTAGACGAGGTGGTCGATGCCTTTGTTTCTTCGTGCTTCGTTCACCGGCGCAAGCCGGATGCGGATATGTTCCGGCTGGCGCTGGATATTACCCAGGTGTCCGCGCGGCAGGTGCTCTACCTCGAGAACACCGCGATGTTCGTCGAGGTCGCCGAGGGCTTGGGCATCCGCAGTATTTTGCACACGGATTTTTTATCGACGTGCGCGAAGCTGGCTTCGTTCGGTTTGAATCCTGGACGGGGAGCACGGTCATGAAGTCGAGAAAAACCACCGTGCTGATAGTCAACGGCGGCTCCTCGAGCATCAAGTTTGCCTTATTCGAGGCCGAAGGGGAGTTGCGCCGTGTGCTCGACGGTCGGATCGAAAAGATCGGACTGCCCGATGCCACATTTTCGGTGAAGAGCCCCATTGAAACGGATAATTGCGTTAAGCCCGTGCCGGCCCGTGATCATACGGCCGCCGTGGCGGTGTTGATGGATTGGGTGGAGCAACGCTTTGGCGACGTGCCATTGCAAGCGGTGGGACATCGTGTGGTGCATGGCGGAACGAAGTACAGCGAGCCGCAGCGCATCACGCCGGAGATGATCGAGGCGTTGCGCAGATTGAGTCCGTTTGATCCGGAACATTTGCCGGAAGAAATTCTTTTGATCGAGGCCTTCCACCGGCGGTTTCCCAAGCTACCGCAGGTCGCCTGTTTCGATACGGCGTTTCATCACGACCTGCCGCGCGTGGCCCAACTGCTGCCGATTCCACGCCGCTACGAAGCGCAGGGTTTACACCGTTACGGCTTTCACGGTCTGTCCTACGCCTATTTGCTCCAGGAACTCGAACGTCTTGCGGGCGGACCGGCCGCCAAGGGACGCGTGATTTTCGCCCATCTTGGCAATGGCGCAAGTCTCGCTGCCGTGCTCGACGGACGCAGCGTGGACACGACGATGGGGTTCACCCCTGCGGCCGGCCTCGTGATGAGTACGCGTTCCGGCGACATCGATCCCGGTCTGGTGTCTTATCTGGCCCGCAGCGAAAAGATGACCGCCGCGCAATTTAATCACCTGGTAAATCACGAGTCGGGATTGCTGGGAGTGTCGGAAACGAGCTCGGACGTCCGCGATCTGCTTTCCCGCGAAAGCGAGGATGTCCGCGCGGCCGAGGCCGTGGCGCTGTTTTGTTATCAGGCGAAGAAAGGCATCGGAGCCTACGCCGCAGTGCTGGGAGGACTCGACACGCTGGTCTTTGCCGGCGGCATTGGCGAAAACGCGCCGACGATTCGCGCGCGCATGTGCGAAGGGCTCGGCTTTCTCGGACTCGTGCTCGACGAGTCGAGCAATGCGAAGAACGCCGCAGTGATTTCCGCCGACGAAAGCCGGGTGACTGTTCGTGTCATCCGGACGGACGAAGAACTCATGATCGCGCAGTCCACGTGCGACGTGCTCAACCTGAAACTCGCTCCGTCGCAGGGAAAATAATCATGAATGCGCCCACGACTCTGGCCGCGCAATCCCGCGATCTTCGTTGCACTTTCCATCGCGGGCATCGCGACCCAATTCACGCGGCGTTTCGCAGTTCACACCGGGTGGATGCACTGCCGCCTCCCGGTGAGCGGAGCGGTCACGCAGAAAATTATCGACGTACTTGCCGTTTTCACCGCCTTGCGCGCTACCTTTCCCTCTAAAGCAATCTATGACCTCAAAGCAGCCGTTACCTGCGGTAAGTGGAGAAAAGATCGCCCAGGAAAAGGCCCCGTGGCATCACCGTGAAGCGAACGCCGTGCTGGTCGAGCTACGTTCATCGGCAAACGGTCTTTCTGCGCAAGACGCCTCCCGACGCCTCGCCGGCGGGGCTGGCGTTTGTTGGCGCTGGACGGGACGACGTTCAGTGTGAGCAACACTCGCAATTGATGGGGGCTTTCGCGAAGGCGGTTAGCCGGCGGCTCAAGACGGCGTTCGCGAAATTGAACGCGGTGGTGCTGCTCGAAGTGGGGCTGCACAATCCGCTGGCGCTCGCACTCGGCCGGCAGGACGAATCGGAGTGGGCGCTCGCGCTGGGGTTGTTGGCGCAGTTGCCGAAGGCCGCGCTGCTCCTCGCGGACCGGCTCTACGGCTGCGCCGCGATAGTCGATCAGGTGCCGACCTGCTGCACGGGGGGGGGGGCAGCTCGAGGTATCGGTGCACGATCCGAAAAAGCAGCGGCCCGTCCTGTGTTGGCTGCACGTGCGCGAGGTGCGGGTGAAGGTGGGCCGGCCCGGGCGCCGCGCGGAGACCTTGCGGTTATGGACGAGTTTGCTGGACCCGCAAACGGCCCCGGCCCTCGAACTCGCGCGCGAGTACGCGCAACGTTGGCAACATGAACTTTATTATCGGGAAATGAAACTCGAGCTGCGCACCGGCGAGTTGCTGCAGAGCCACACCCCGGAAACGGCGGCGCAGGAAGTGGCGGCGCTCGTGGTGGCCACCGCCCTCATCGCGCAGACGCGAGCGGAGGCGGCCGGCGGTGCCGTGCCGGTGCTGCAGGTGAGCTTCGTGAAACTGCTCGAACTGGTCCGCACGCTCTGGCTGACGCTGGAACTGGGCGAAGATCTGCTCAGCGCCGGACAGCAACGCGACCTCGACGCGCGCTTCTGGGCGCGAGCCAGCGGCTTGCTCACCCGCCGAAGAAAAGTCCTGCGGAGTTGTCCGCGCGCCGTGCGCCAGCCCGTCTGTAGCTGGCCACGCAAGCTTGACCAGCCCTCGACCCTCAACGGTAAAACCCGAATGGCATTAGGGTATCACCCCATGGCGAATCCACCCGTGAGGGCTTAGTGTTCGTCAGGGTTCTTGAAGAGAATTGTTTCCCTCACGCCACCCTTCTTCAGGCGACCCAAATCCGGGCGCTGAAGATAACAATAAAAATTCAATCAAACCATTATCATGCTAAACCAAGCCAAAACCCTGAAGGGTTACAAATTGAACAGCCGCGACGGCGAGATTGGGAAGGTCAAGGAATTCTACTTCGATGACCGGCACTGGACGATTCGCTACTTGATCGCAGACACGGGAAATTGGTTAACCGGCAAGCAGGTGCTGCTGTCCCCTTATGCCTTGGGTGCCGTGGACACAGTGGGCAAGGATATCGCCGTCGATCTGACCAAGAAGCAAATCGAAGAAAGTCCCGCCTTGGCCACCGACAAACCCGTGTCCCGTCAATTCGAGGAGCGCTACTATGGTTACTACGGTATGCCCATGTATTGGGGAGGTGCCTACAGTTGGGGCGCGTATTCTTATCCGATGTGGGATCGGGCGATACGAAGTGATCGCAGCCCTCGCGAGAAAGCATGGGATCCCGCTCTGCGCAGCACGCATGATGTGACTGGGCATCATATCCAAGCCACCGACGGCGAGATTGGACACGTCGAGGATTTTATTATCGATACCGAAACTTGGGCCATTCGCTACCTGATCGTCAGCACCCGGAATTGGTGGCCGGGAAAAAAGATTCTGATTTCACCACAGTGGATCGAGCGCGTCAGTTGGGCCGAATCAACGGTGGTTGCCAGTCTCTCACGGGAAGCGATCAAGCAGTCGCCCGAATATAGTGAAGCCTCCCTGCTGAATCGCGAATTTGAGTCTAGTCTCTACGGGCACTATAATCGCGCGGGCTACTGGGTCGACGAACTGGTTGCCAAGTAGGCGTTCTAACCTCCTGCCGCCGCCTCCCTGGGCCGCACGTTTGAAATGACGCTACCGGGCTGGTTTGGCGGTATGGTGCCGGAGGCGTCTGCCGGGAATCTGCGGGTGCCCGATCAACCATTCACTCCTGCAGCAATTATTGAGAATTACCAAAAGAAGAGACGGCGCGTCAGGTAGGGTGGTGCCGAGCGCAGCGACAGTCGGACATCCTTCCGGATGAGCCGTACGTCCCCCGGCTCGTCAGGGACGACTCGCCCTACCCAAGTAATCCAACCGTCACTCCTAAACGTAATCATCAATAATTGCGGAAACCCGGCGGCCATTGCCCCAAACTGAACTATTAAAACAGATAAACCCTCCAAAAGCCGCAATAAGGTACGAATAAAAGAGCAGAGAATTCACCCGGGAAAACTACTGGTCACTTCACCCGCCATGGCAGAACGATAAATCGCGCGACTCCGCCAAAACCGCCCGGAAAATAACTCGCGTCCCCATTCGGCCGCACCATCGCACCCTATGAAATCCCATGCCCTCACGCCCGACTTGCTGCTCCGCATGGACGCCTACTGGCGGGCCGCGAATTATATCTCTGTCGGGCAGATTTATCTTTACGCCAATCCGCTCCTCAAGCGGCCGCTGGCGCTCACGGATGTGAAACACATGTTGCTTGGCCACTGGGGTACGACGCCCGGCCAGAATTTCATCTACGCGCATCTCAACCGGGTCATCAAGCAATACGACCTCAACATGATTTATGTTTCCGGTCCCGGACACGGCGGTCCGGCCGTCGTGGGCAACACCTATCTCGAGGGCACCTACAGCGAGATCTATCCGAATATTTCCCAGGACGAGGCCGGCCTGCAAAAACTATTTCTGCAGTTTTCGTTTCCCGGCGGCATTCCCAGCCATGCGTCCCCCGAGTGTCCCGGTTCGATCCACGAAGGCGGCGAGTTGGGCTATTCGCTCAGTCATTCGTTCGGCGCGGTGTTCGATAATCCCGATCTGATCGTCGCGTGCGTCGTCGGCGATGGCGAGGCGGAGACGGGGCCGCTGGCCACGGCGTGGCATTCCAATAAATTTCTCAACGCGGTGACCGACGGCGCCGTGCTGCCTATCCTCCATCTTAACGGCTACAAAATTTCCAATCCGACCGTGCTCGCCCGTATCACGCGCGAGGAACTCGAGCAATTGTTCCGCGGTTACGGCTGGGAGCCGCTGATCGTCGAGTATCACGAAGACACCGCGGCCATGCATCAAGCCATGGCCGCCACGCTCGATGTCGCCGTTACGCGCATCAAGGAGATTCAACATGAAGCCCGCGTGCTCGGAAAGCTGGTCCGTCCGCGCTGGCCGCTGATCGTGCTGAATTCGCCCAAGGGGTGGACGGGGCCGAAGTTCGTCGACGGCCTGCAAATCGAAGGGACGTTTCGCGCGCACCAAGTACCGCTCTCCGATCCGGCCACCCATCCCGAACATCTCAAACTATTGGAGGACTGGCTCAAGAGCTACCGCCCGGAAGAACTGTTTGACGAACGAGGCCAACTGAAACCGGAACTGGCCGAACTCGCCCCCAAGGGCGAGCGGCGCATGGGTGCGAACCCGCACGCCAACGGGGGGCTGCTACTGCGCGATCTGAAGATGCCGGATTTCCGCGACTACGCGGCGAAGGTACCGGAACCGGGGGCGAATGGTATCGGCGACACGCATGTGCTCGCTCCCTTCCTACGCGATGTGGCGAAAATGAATCAGGAACAGCGTAACTTCCGCGTCGTCGGTCCTGATGAAACTCTCTCCAACGGACTTGGCGCTCTCTTTGAAGCGACCGAACGCCAATGGGACGCCGCGATCTTGCCGAACGACGAATTTCTCGCGCGCTCCGGTCGCGTACTCGATTCGATGCTCAGCGAACACCAGTGCGAAGGCTGGCTCGAAGGCTACCTTCTCACCGGACGTCACGGTCTTTTCAATTGTTACGAGGCGTTCATCCACATCGTAGATTCGATGTTCAACCAGCACGCGAAGTGGCTGAAGATCACGTCGCACCTGCCGTGGCGAAAAAAGATCGCATCGCTCAATTATCTGCTGGCCTCGCACGTCTGGCGGCAGGATCACAACGGATTCACGCACCAGGATCCTGGGTTCATCGATCACGTCGTGAACAAAAAGGCGTCCGTCGTCCGCGTCTATCTGCCGCCCGATGCGAACTGTCTGCTTTCGGTGATGGATCACTGCCTGCGCAGCCGTCACTACGTCAACGTCACGATCGCCGGCAAACATCCTGCGCCGCAATGGCTGACGATGGCTGCCGCCGTGAAGCATTGCGCGGCCGGCATCGGCATCTGGTCGTGGGCCAGCAACGATCAAGGCAGCGCTCCCGACGTGGTCATGGCCTGCTGTGGCGACGTGCCTACCTTGGAGACACTCGCCGCCGTTTCCCTCATGCGCGAGCATCTGCCCGACTTGAAAATCCGCGTGGTCAACGTGGTCGATCTCTTCAAACTCGAACCGCAGTCCGAACATCCGCACGGGTTGAGCGAAGATGAATTTGATGCGCTCTTCACCAAGGACAAGCCGGTGATCTTCGCCTTTCATGCTTACCCGTGGTTGATCCACCGCCTCACGTATCGCCGCACCAACCACGGCAACATTCACGTGCGCGGCTACAAGGAGGAAGGTACGATTACCACGCCGTTCGACATGACGGTGCTGAACGACCTCGACCGTTTTCATCTGGTGATGGACACGATCGACCGTCTCCCGCAGACGGGCACCAATGGTGCCGCGCTGAAAAAGCAACTCGAACAAAAACTCATCGAGCACAAGCGCTACATCGACAAGAATGGCCAGGATTTGCCGGAGATCAGAAATTGGAAATGGCCCGCAGCAAAAACAGGCCTAACCGCTTAAACCAGTAACACGTGCAGGGTAATACTCCATATTTTTTTGATTTCATGCCTGTATCATAAAGTTGGATCAACGACCGGTCGGCTCCCGCGGATTTGCGCGTGTGCAGCGCGGTCATAACCATTATTATTCAAGGAGCACAAAATGCCTATTATACTCACTGAAGAAAGCGGAGGAAAAGTTCTCTCCATCAACGTCAGCGGCAAATTGATCAAGACGGATTACGCGAACATCCAACCCGAGTTCGAGCGACTCGTCGATCAGTACGGAAAATTACGCGTACTACTCGATATGCACGATTTCGACGGCTGGGAGGCCGGCGCAGCGTGGGAGGACCTCAAGCTTGGACTCGCCCATTTCTCCGACATCGAGCGGCTCGCCATGATCGGGGAAATGAAATGGCAACAGGGCGTGGCGACATTCTGCAAGCCCTTCACGAAAGCGACGGTCCGCTACTTCGATCACGAGGATGCCGGGGAGGCCCGGAAGTGGTTGGACGCGGCATAACGCCGCCACTGCGATCCCACCCATCTCGAATGAATACACTTCTTACAAAAGATCGGGCCTCGTCGACCGCCACGGATTATTCACCCCAGAATTCCGGGGTGGTCGTCTCGATTCGTGGCAGTGTTGTGGATATCCGTTTCGAGACACGTTTGCCACCAATCTTTACCGTGCTCCTCGCGGGCGACAACGACCGCATTGTCATCGAGGTGCTGGCGCAACGCGATGGGCGCCATGTGCGCGGCATCGCGCTGACCCCCACGCAGGGACTCGCTCGCGGCATGGTGGTGAAGGACACGGGCGGGCCGCTGAAAGTGCCCGTGGGCAAGGGTGTGTTGTCGCGGATGTTCGACGTGTTTGGTCAGACCATCGACCACGGGCCACCGCTGGCTGATGTCCAGTGGCGTTCAGTGCATCGCACCCCGCCATCCTTGGCCCGGCGTTCCACCAAATCGGAAATCTTCGAGACCGGCATCAAGGTCATTGATGTGCTCGTGCCACTGGAGCGTGGCGGCAAGGCGGGACTCTTCGGTGGTGCCGGGGTGGGCAAGACCGTCTTGCTCACCGAAATGATTCACAACATGATCGGCAATCAGAAGGGCATGAGCATTTTTTGCGGGATTGGCGAACGCTGCCGCGAAGGCGAGGAGCTGTACCGCGACATGAAGGATGCCGGCGTGCTGCCCGACATGGTGATGGTTTTCGGGCAGATGAACGAGCCGCCGGGCAGCCGATTCCGCGTGGGTTTCGCCGCGCTGACGATGGCCGAATATTTTCGGGACGATGAGCACCGCGACGTGCTGCTGCTTGTCGACAATATTTTCCGTTTCATCCAAGCGGGCATGGAAGTCTCGGGGTTGATGGGCCAGATGCCGTCGCGCCTCGGCTATCAACCGACGATGGGGACGGAGCTGTCTGGTTTTGAGGAACGCATCGCCAATACCGATACCGGTGCCATCACTTCCATTCAGGCCGTGTACGTCCCGGCCGACGATTTTACCGATCCGGCGGCGGTCCATACCTTCTCGCATCTCTCCGCGTCGATCGTGCTCTCGCGCAAGCGGGCGAGCGAAGGACTTTTCCCGGCCATCGATCCGCTCCAATCCAGCTCCAAGATGGCGACGCCCGGCATCGTCGGCGAACGGCACTACGCGCTCGCTCAGGAAATCCGCCGCACGCTCGCGCAATACGCGGAGCTCAAGGACATCATCGCCATGCTCGGGCTGGAGCAGCTTTCGCCGGAGGATCGGAACGTGGTCGGTCGCGCGCGCCGACTGGAGCGTTTTCTCACGCAACCCTTTTTCACGACCGAACAGTTCACCGGGCTCAAGGGGAAGCTCGTGAGCCGCGAGGATGCGCTCGATGGCTGTGAGCGTATCCTGCGTGATGAGTTCAAGGATTATCCGGAGCGTTCGCTTTACATGATCGGGGCGATCGGCGAGGCAAAAAAACCGACCGGCAAGAATGAGCCCGAGACGAAACCGGATGCGGCGAACCAGCCTAAATCAAAATCCGACCCCGCCGTTAAATCTCAACCCAAAGCTGAAGCCGCCGCAGCGTCCCATGACACTTAAAATTCTCCTCCCTTTCCAGATTTTTGCCGAGGCCACCGAGGTCCGGCGCATCGTTGCGGAAACGCCGGACGGGGCGTTCGGGTTGCTGCCGCATCGGCTGGATTGCGTCGCCGCGCTGGCCCCGGGCATCCTGATCTACGAAACCGCAGAGGGCGGCGAGATTTTTGTGGCCGTCGATGAAGGCATGTTGGTCAAGACCGAATCGGAGGTGCTCGTGTCCGTGCGTCACGCTTTGGGTGGGAAAGATCTCGGCCAGTTGCGGGAGGCCGTGACCAAGGAATTTCTGACGCTGGACGAAAGCGAGCAAAGCGTGCGCACGGTCATGACGAAATTGGAAACAGGATTTCTCCGTCGTTTTGCGACCTTCCAAAATGAATGATGACTTAAAGATTACCCTCAACGACCGGGCAAAACTCGCCGGGCAAATCGGTGCCAAGGCGGCGCGCAAGCTCAAGGCGCGGAAATCCACGCAAGGCGTCTGGTTCGGCCTGGGCATGATGGGGTTGATCGGCTGGTCGGTCGTTGTGCCGACCCTCCTCGGTGCCGCGCTCGGCCTATGGTTGGATGAACACTACCCGGGCAAGCATGCGTGGACGCTCGCGCTGCTGGTCGCCGGCCTCGTGATCGGTTGCGCGAACGCGTGGTATTGGGTGGCGCAGCAGGACAAGGCGATGAAGGAAGAACCGGAGGACGACCATGAATGAAACCATCAGTTTGATTTTGGCCGGCGCGGCAGGCGTTGCCCTCGGTGCGATTTTCTTCGGTGGCCTGTGGTGGACGGTCCGCCGTGGGGTTTCATCTTCCCGGCCGGAGCTTTGGTTTCTTGGCAGCGGATTGCTCCGGATGAGCATCGCGCTGGCCGGGTTCTATTATGTGTCCGGCGGCCAGTGGCCCCGGTTGGCGACGTGTCTGGTCGGTTTCATCGTGGCCCGCTTCGCGGTGACGCGGCTGACGCGGTCGCCGGCAAATGCCCCCGGCCCATCGCGGCGAACAAATGACCCACGCCGCTTTCCCTCTCATGAACAACCCACCGAAAAACAATATGATCATTCAATTTAATACCGACCACACGATTCATAGTCGCGCCCCGTTGACCGCCGAAGTCGAAGCAGCCGTGCGCAGTGCGTTGAGCCACCACCAGAACCGCATCTCGCGGGTCGAGGTGCACCTCAGTGACGAGAACGGCGGCAAGAGCGGCGGCAACGACATCCGCTGCGTGATGGAAGCCCGGCCGGCTGGACTCCAACCGGTCGCGGTCACTCATCACGCGGCTGAATTGGTCGAAGCTGTCGACGGCGCGGCCGAGAAATTGAAGGCGGTCCTCGATCACACCTTGGGCCGGCTCCAGCAGCACCAAGTTTAGTTCATTCGAAAATTGGAGCCCCACTATGAACCTTAGTCCCGACCAAATAATTTTTTGGCAGTACGGGTTTTTCAAACTCAATGCCACGATTGTGTTCACCTGGGGCTTGATGCTGGTTCTGGCCGTCGGTTCAAAACTGATCACCCGCAAGCTGACGTCCGAGCATCAACGCTCCCGCTGGCAGAATCTGCTGGAAATTGTCGTCACCGGGATTGAGCAGCAGATCGCGGAGGTCGGTCTTCGCCATCCGAAGAAGTACATCGGGTTTCTCGGCACGCTTTTCCTGTTCGTCGCTTTCGCCGCACTTTGCACCATCATCCCCGGCTACGAGCCGCCGACGGGTTCGCTCTCCACCACGGCGGCGCTCGCGCTGTGCGTATTTGTGGCCGTGCCGCTGTTCGGCATCGAGGATCAGGGCCTGCGCGGCTACCTCAAGTCGTATATCGAGCCGACGGTAATTATGCTGCCGTTCAATATCATCAGCGAAGTGTCGCGCACCCTCGCCCTGGCCGTCCGCTTGTTCGGTAACATGATGAGCGGGGCGATGATCATCGCCATCTTGCTCACGATCACTCCGTATATTTTTCCCGTCATCATGACCCTGCTCGGCCTGCTCACGGGTATGGTGCAGGCCTACATCTTCAGCGTTCTCGCCGCGGTTTACATCGCGGCCGCCACCAGCGTCCGCCAACCCAAGCCCAAGCCCAAGCCTGAGCCGGCGCCCGCGACCTGAATTAACCCGAACAAAACAAAGGAAACACCATGGACAGTAGTACTATCATCGCCGTCGCTTCGATTGCCACCGCCGGCTTCGCCACCAGTATCGGCTGCATCGCCCCGGCGCTCGGCGAAGGCCGTTCCGTGGCCTCGGCGCTGACGGCGCTGGCTCAGCAGCCCGACGCCTCCGCCACCATCACCCGCACGCTCTTCGTCGGTCTGGCGATGATCGAGTCCACCGCGATCTATTGCTTCGTGGTCTCGATGATTCTCATCTTCGCGAATCCATTCTGGAATCACGTCATCGCCGCGGCCACCCAAGCCGCCGGCAAATAATCCCATGCTCATCGATTGGTTCACCGTCGGGGCGCAGCTGCTCAATTTCCTCATTCTGGTGTGGCTGATGAAGCATTTCCTGTATCAACCGATCTTGAACGCGATCGACACCCGCGAGAAAAAGATCGCAGCCGAACTTGCCGATGCCGCCGCGAAGAAAGCAGAGGCCGTCAAGGATCACGACGACTTCCAGAAAAAAAACGAGGAGTTCGACCAACAGCGCGCTGCACTATTAACCAAGGCAACCGACGAGGCGAAGACTGAACGCCAGCGCCTGATCGAGAAAGCGCGTCAAGCCGCCGAGGCCCTGAGCGCGAAGCGGCAGGAAACGCTGAAGAACGACGCCCATCACCTCAACCAAGCCATCGCCCGCCGCACGCAGCAGGAAGTGTTCGCTATCACGCGCAAGGCGCTGGCGGATCTCGCCACGGCGAGCCTGGAAGAACGCCTGGGTACGGTGTTCACGCGCCGCTTGCGAGAAATGGACGGCAAGGCCAAAGAGATCATGGGGACGGCGCTCAAGGCGGCGAAAGAGCCCGCCGTCGTCCGCAGTGCATTTGACCTTCCCGCAGAGGAACGCGCCAAAATTCAAAACGCGATCAACGAAACTTTTGCGACCGACGCCCACCTGCGATTTGAGACCTCGCCGGATTTGATCAGCGGAATCGAACTCAACGCGAACGGACAAAAAGTGGCCTGGAGCATCGCGGATTATCTGACGTCGCTGGAAAGGGGAGTGGGCGAAATTATAAAACAGCAGGACAAACCTGCACCGAAGCCCGAGTCTAAGCCCGCGGCTGAACCCATAGGAAAAATCGAAGACAAAACTTCCTCCGCTCCGAAAAATGAACCTGAACCGAAACCCCCGACCGCACCACCGCATACTTCCGAAACAGCGGCCGAGGCAAAAACTACTGCGCCGACATTGGCGCCCGTGGGCGCATGAGCACCTCGCCCGAGTCGTTGCAGGGCGTCTTCGAGCGCATCTTCGCCGGAATGGACGAGGGGAGAAACGTCTTCACCCCGAGCTTCACGCCCCGCGAGATTGGTACGATCATCGGCGTCTCCACGGGCATCGCCCAGGTTTCCGGTTTACCCGGAGTGGGCTTTGAGGAATTGCTCGAATTTCCCGGCGGCGTCTTCGGCATCGCGTTCAACGTGGACGAAAATGAAATCGGCGTCGTGCTCCTCGGTGAATATTCGCATTTGCACGCGGGCGACGAAGTCGAGCGCACGCATCGGGTCATGGATGTGGGCGTGGGTGAGGGTTTGCTGGGCCGCGTGATCGATCCCCTCGGCCGGCCGCTCGACTCCGGCGGTCCGGTGGTGACCAGCGGACGCCTGCCGGTTGAACGACCGGCCGCCGCGATTATGGATCGCGCACCTGTGACCGTGCCGTTGCAGACTGGCCTGACAGTCATCGATGCGCTCATTCCCATTGGCCGCGGCCAACGCGAGTTGATTTTGGGCGACCGCCGGACTGGCAAGACGGCCATCGCGCTCGACACGATTCTCAACCAGCGGGACCGAAATGTGGTGTGCATCTATTGCGCCATTTGTCAGCGCGCCTCCGCCGTGGCCAAGGTGGTCGCCAGCCTGCGCGAAAAAAACGCCATGGAATACACTGTGGTGGTGGTGGCCGAAGGCAACGAGGCGCCGGGCGTGGCTTTTGTTGCGCCCTATGCCGCGACCAGCATCGCCGAACATTTCATGGAAGCCGGGCGCGACGTGCTGGTCGTCTATGACGATCTCACGCACCACGCCCGGGCTTACCGCGAACTTTCCCTGCTGCTGCGCCGCCCCCCCGGGCGCGAGGCGTTCCCCGGGGATATTTTCTATATCCATTCGCGGATGTTAGAGCGCTCCACCCGCTTGCGCCAGGAACGCGGCGGCGGCTCGCTCACCGCGCTGCCGATCATTGAGACTGAGGCCCAGAATATTTCCGCCTACATCCCGACCAACCTCATCTCAATCACCGACGGCCAGATTTATCTCTCGCCGTCACTCTTTGAACTCGGCGTGCTGCCTGCGGTCGATGTCGGCAAATCCGTCTCACGTGTTGGCGGCAAGGCGCAACATGCCGCCTACCGGGCGGTGGCGGGCGACCTCAAGCTCGCCTATGCGCAGTTCGAGGAACTCGAAACCTTTGCCCGCTTCGGCGCCCGCCTCGACGATGACACCCGCAAAACCATCGAGCACGGGCGGCGCATCCGCGCTTGTCTCAAGCAACCCGAGTTCTCACCGGTGTCGGTGTCCGCGCAAATCGCCCTGCTGCTGGCGCTGACCGCCGAGCTTTTCGATGCCGTGCCACTGGATAAGATGACTGAGGCCAAGGCTGCCGTGCACGAAGCGGCAGAAAAGATTCCGGCCGAAGTGGGCCAGCGATTTGAAACTGCGGACAAGTTGAGCGATGAGGATCGCAAGACGATCACCGATATCGCCCGTCGGGCGCTGGCACCTTTCCAGCCCAAGCCGGAACCTGAGTCCAAAAACAAACCAGATCAGAAATCGAAACCCGCACCGGAAACATCACCCCCAGAGAAGCCATGAGCGAGACCACCGCGAGGGAACCCGCAAAACTTTCATGAAACACTCCGAAACGCACCGCACCCACCGCGTCGGATGGCTTCGCGCCGCCGTACTGGGGGCCAACGATGGCATCGTCTACACGGCCAGTCTCATCGTGGGGGTGGCTGCGGCCGAAGCGGGCCGCAGTAGCGTGGTCCTTGCCGGCCTGGCCGGGTTGGTGGCGGGAGCGATGTCGATGGCTGCGGGTGAATACGTATCCGTGAGTTCCCAAGCCGACACGGAGGGCGCCGATAGGGAGCGGGAGCGGTTGGAACTCATCAGCGACCCCGCCGGTGAACATGCGGAATTGGCGGCCATCTACGTGAAGCGCGGTCTCGCGGCCGATATTGCCGATGAGGTCGCCACCCAATTGATGAACCATGACGCGCTGGGGGCGCACGCCCGGGATGAACTCGGTATCTCAGACTCCTTGAGCGCGCGGCCGGTGCAGGCGGCTTTCGCTTCCGCGGGCTCATTTACCGTTGGAGCCATTTTGCCGCTCCTGCTGGTTTTTGTCGTTCCGGGTCCAGCGCTGGTTTGGACCGTATCGGGCGGCTCACTGCTGTCCCTCGCGTTGCTGGGCGGTCTTGCGGCCCGCGCCGGCGGTTCGCCGGTTTGGACATCAATCATCCGGGTTACCTTCTGGGGCGCTTTGGCGATGGGCCTGACCGCCGCAGTGGGATCCCTGTTCGGAGCCAAGCTATGAAAACCCGCCCAACCAACCCCGTCCCATGAGCGACACCATCGCCAACCTTCGCCGAAAGATCAGCAGCGCCGGAGATCTTCAATCGGTTGTCCGCACGATGAAAGCCCTGGCCGCGTCGAGCGTCGGGCAATATGAGAAATCCGTTCAGGCGTTGGATGACTATTTCCGGACGGTTGAACTGGGCTTGGGCGCCTGCTTTCGTGCGGGATCGCCGGTGACGCTGGCCATGAAGCGAAAGGGATCGACGGATGCTGCGGCTATCGGCGCAATTATTTTCGGATCGGATCAGGGCTTGGTGGGCCAATTCAACGACATCATCGCCGACTATGCGATCAAGACCCTTGCGGCGCTGCCCGGGCAACCGCAGGTCTGGGCCGTCGGCGAACGCGTGAGTGCGCGATTGGCGGATGCGGGCCTCACGCCGATCGGTCTTTTCACCGTGCCGAGTTCCGTTCAGACGATCTCGCCGCTCGTAGGCCAGATTCAAATAGAAAGCGAAGCGCACCGCGCCAAAAGAGAATATACGCAGCTCTACGTTTTCCATAATCGCCCGCAGTCCGGCGCACTTTACGCGCCCGTGAGCCAACGCTTGCTACCGCTCGACGCGGCGTGGGCGGAGAGTTTGGCCCAAAAACCATGGCCGACCCCATTGCCGCCCGAGATCGTGGGCGGCGAAGCGACCACGTTGCGCGCGCTGATCCGTGAATATCTTTTCATTTCGCTCTTCCGCGCCTGCGCCGAATCCCTTGCGAGCGAGAACGCCAGCCGGCTCGCGGCAATGCAACGGGCTGATAAGAATATCGCCGACCTGCTGGAGACGCTGCACGGCTCGTTCCACCGTTTGCGCCAAAGCGGCATTGACGAGGAACTGTTCGACGTGATCTCCGGTTACGAGGCGCTGGCCGCCGAGACCGCATCGGGCACCGGAATGAGTTCGTTACAAGGCGGCCGGCCTTCCGCAGGGGGTAAATCATGACCAGACTGAAAATATTACTGAGCGACCTAGGGGGAAGTTTTTGGTTTATCCCTGCGCTGATTGTGGCGGGCAGTATCTTGCTCGCCGTGAGCGATGATCTGGTGCTGCCCGTCCTGACCAATGCAAGCATCGGCAGATGAGGTGGCGGATGCCGCGATTCCGGTGGGTAAGACCCCATAGCCGATCAGACACTGCTGCTGTAAGGTGATTGCGAGCCCGAGCGCTTAAACTCAGGAACCGGAGGTTCAGGAATAATCCATTTGAAGCCAACCGGTGTTGAAAGGAATAAAATGAAAACAATTCGTCTTCTTACGATAGCGACAACCTTGGGACTGCTCGGTCTGAACGCCGTTACAATCGGCTGCAACCGGGAAGCTGCCACGCGGACCGACGCCGAACAGCAGGTCGATGACGCCTTGACCGGCCAGGTAAAGACCGCCTTCGGAAATTCGCCCGCATTCAAGTTTCCCGATGTTCAGGTGGCCGCGTTCAAAGGAAAAGTTCAACTAAGCGGTTTTGCGGTGAGCGAGGACCAAAAGCGCTCGGCCGAAACCATTGCTAAAGGCGTTTCCGGCGTGGTCGCAGTGGAAAATAGCATTTCGCTGAAACGTTAAGAACCCGTTGAGAACATCCGGCAGGCCAAACGAAACATGAAAGTTCCTGGCGCAATCCGGGCCGTTCCACCCAAGCCAACCTTCCGACTTTCCATCCAACCAGACCGTCTGCACCTCGCAAAATCGAGAAACTGGGTAACACCTTCACCAAAGATTGAAACACTATGAATCTGCTCACCACCGAATTTCGCGCGTCACTTTTAAGCGCTCACGAGTCGCCGTGCCTCTCGCTTTATCAGCCGACGCACCGGCATCATCCCGGCAATCAGGAAGACCCGATTCGCTTTCGCAATCTGATCAAGGAACTCGATCAGTCGTTGCAGAAAAAGTATTCGACAGAGGAGATTCGTCCGCTGCTGGAACCGTTTGAGGCTCTTTCGCGCGATCATGATTTCTGGAAGCACACCACGGATGGATTGGTCGTGTTCGGCGCGCCGGATTTCTTCCAGGTGTTCGGACTGCAACGCACGACGCCCAAACTGGCCGTGGTCGCCGACAGTTTTCACACCAAACCGCTGCTGAGGCTTTTGCAGTCGGCGGATCGCTTCCAAGTGCTGGCGCTCAATCTTCACGAGATTAAACTGTTCGAGGGCAATCGCGACACGCTGGATGAAATAGATCTCGCGCCCGACGTTCCCCGCGACGGGCGGTTTACGGTCGACGTCGCCTCCGGCGGTGAAATAGATCTCTCGCCCAAAGTTCCGCGCACCCTCACGGAAGCGTTAGGCGAGGAGTTGCCTGAGCCGCATCAAACCGTCGCGTCCAACGAAAGAACCCGCAGCACGAGCGTGGCCGTGCGGTACGGGCAGAGCGATGAGGAGCGGTTCTTTCGAATTGTTGATCGCGCGATTCTCGCATCGCACTCGCAACCCTCGGGACTGCCATTGATTCTCGCGGCGTTGCCCGAACATCAGGATCAATTCCGCAAGCATAGCCATAACCCATTCCTTTTGGAGGAAGGTATTACAATCCATCCTGACGCCATGCCGATGAAGGAGTTTCTCGAACGGGCCTGGAGCATTTTCAAACCGCAGTATCAAGCCAGGCTGGCTGCGCTGACCGACGATTTTGCGGTGGCCAAATCCAA
>JBBRBC010000065.1:0-20389 GCA_038206205.1 Opitutales bacterium | reverse complement strand
CGCTTGGGGTTGTTGGGGTTGTGGCCGGGCCCCCCCGACCCTTGCGGGTTTGTATCCGGGGTCTGCCCCCCCGGCCCACGACAGAGGAGATGAAGGTGGGTTGGCCTGAAGGCTTTGATTAAAGGCCCCGGGGATCTTTCTGACTGCACTGCGGGTTTTTTCCAAACCACGCCGCTGCATCCCAGAAGACGGCGATCGTGAAAACCTGCAACAAGGGGTAGACGGGCCAGAAGGAGGATACGGCCATCACAGTGAATGAGGTGACCTGGACCGTGGCATTTAGCAGCAGATACGCGAGACTGCCGCCCCAAGCTGCGGTTGCTAAAACCAACGGGAACGTCAGCTGGCGAGTCCAGCAGAGTTGGATGAGACGAATGAACATCAGCGGATGTGCGACGAGAAAGAGGATCAGGAGCCATTGGCGGATAAATTTTCCGGCGCTCTGGAGGACATCGAGTTTCCAGTTATTGAACTCGATTTGATGGAATAGCATTATGTTGGTTCCCCGGTCCACGATGGAGAGTCGGTCACGGGTGAGATCGTGGAAAATGCGGACATCGTCATCCGTACCGACGCTCATCGGCGGGTAAACGCTGAAGGATTTGTAGCCGGCGACAAAATCAGCCATGACCCAGGTGGTGCGAAGTATTTCCGCCGTCTGCCCTTCTTTCCAGAGCGGGAGAAAACCACTCCGCCGGGGATGGGCGGGCAGGCGTCCATCGTCGCAGGCTTGGTTGATTTCGTCGGCCATACGCTGATAGAAATCCATCACTTCGCGGGCATTGTGTCCGTGGCCGGCGGCCACCACGCAGTCCCGGAGAGCCCACATGAGCCAGCCGCCGCGAATTTGCCGTTCCTCGACGGGATACATATCTTTTTCCGCCCAATTAGTGCCGATCTCGCCATCCAGATAAGGACGCAAGGTGGCAAACGCAGGACTGACCGCGTACATTGCTTCACGCGCCTGCCGGGTTACCGGGACGAGAGGTAGGACGGGTTCTGATTTCACACGGACCATTGCGCCGTAGGCGTCGTTGAATTCCGGGGCGCGAAACTCGACCGTGCCAAACCAGCCGTAGTGCCGGTAATTCTGCCAGCAGATTAGCACGATGGGCAGCGCGGCAAAAATCGCAGCCAGCCCGAACATCGTGAACATTCTCCGCGCGTGCTGCCGGGAAATTTTGAACGTGAAATACAGCGCGGCCGAAGCCAGCAGCGTCACGCTGGGCAGGAGCCAAATACTCTCTTCGCGCGTGAGCCAGAAGCACCCGAAGGCCAAGCCGAGTGAAATGCCCCACGGTAACTGGCGGCGAAAACTTTCTTCCCGTCGGCAGTACAGGGCTATCAGGCTGGCGAAAACGACGAGCTCAAGCGGGGTGTAAACATGCTGGCGAAGAATGCGACAGAGGGTCGGTCCCTCGACGGACATCGGGTTGCTGAGCAGGAAAGCATAAATGAGAAACCGCAACGCGCCGCTTGGAATCGCCGGGCGACAGGCGCGCGCAAACGTGGCGCACGCGGCGGCGTACGCCATTTGCACGCCGAGCCCGAGTGGAATGCCGATCCAATACAGGACGGCGATCCAGAGGGAATAAAACGGCCCCTTGGCCAGGGTCATCTGGTTGTAGGCACCAAGCCACTCGCCCTTGATGATGGACTCGGTCATGACCAAGAAAAGCCGGTCGTCGTGCGTGGCGGGCCCGATCGCATAAATCGGTTGACCGCGAGTCAGCCAAAGTTTGCCGAGGGTGAGCAGGACTCCTGCCCAGAGCCAAAAACTGAATTTGTTTGGCGTGGGGTGTTTCATGAGGAGTGGTCTCCGCGCGTGTCGAGGCGCAACACGCCGAGAAAAAAGCTGGTCAGAATCATCTGGCAACCGAGGGCGAGACAGAGGGAACCGGGAATAACCCAGCGGAACGTTTGGGCGGGTTGCAAGGAACCGAAACCCTGTTCGCGCCAAAACCACAAGGCACCGGCCCACAACAGCACGCCGATGGTGATGAGCAGACTACCGGTGAGAATGCCCGTTTCCAAGGTGAGTTTGCTGAGCCTAGTTTCAAACGAGGTTTCACTGGGGCGCAGTCCGGAGCGAATGCCGAAAAATTTGCTGAGTGCGGCAAAGGAAACCGCCTGGAAACCGACTAAAATTCCGCCGGCGGCGAAGAGCAGCGTGTGCACGTCGAGTTGCACGTGGCCGATTTTCAAGGGGCCGGGCAGGAGGAGTGCCCCGAGCAAAGCCCCGCCGAACATGAGGAGCAATCCCGGGTAGAAAAACAGCCAGCGCGGGCTGAACAACAGCATGAATCGCAGATGACGCCAGCCATCGCGCCACGGCCGCAGGTGAGGCGCCCGATCACGGCCATCCGGCCGGAGCACGGTGGGGACTTCGCTGACGCGCATGCCCAGCGTGACCGCCTTGATCACCATCTCCGAGGCAAACTCCATGCCGGTGGTCTGCAGATTCATCCGGCGGTACGCTTCGGCGCTGAAGCCGCGGAGGCCGCAATGGAAGTCGCGAATACTCGTGCGGAAGAAGAGTTGCCCGATGAAAGTGAGCCCGGGATTGCCGAGGTAGCGGTTCTTCCACGGCATCGCGCCGGGCTGGATGCCGCCGAGAAACCGGTTGCCCATCACGAGATCGTCGCCGGTCCGGAGTTTTTCCACGAAGCGGGGCAGATGGGAGAAGTCGTAACTTAGATCCGCATCGCCCATGATGATGAAGCGACCACGTGCGGCCGCGATGCCCCCGCGCAACGCATGGCCGTAGCCTTTCAGGGTGATGGGGACGACGCGCGCGCCCTGTTTTTCGGCGAGGAGTTGGGAACCGTCCGTGCTGCCGTTGTCGGCGATAATTATTTCTCCGTTGATCCCGGCTGCGGTCATGGCCTCGCAGGCTTCCTGTACACAGGCGGCGATGGTGCGCGCTTCGTCGAGGCAGGGCAGGACAACGCTCAACTCAAATTCATGCGCGGCGAGTGACGGGGTCGACATTGTATTGAAAATCAGGAAAGCAAGCGCCGACCCGGAGGGAAGAGCGAAATGGCCGCCAGCAGGGCGAGAGTGGCACTGATGATCTGGAGTGAGCGTAAACCGGAGTGGGTGCCTTGGGCCGCCCAGAAGCGGTGATGCGCCGTGGAAATCTTTGGGCTATCATTACCAGAGTATGGCGGGGCGACGGCCACCCAGCCTTCGTTGTCGCTCCGCTGATCTTGTAGCACAAGGCGCGCGGATTTTCCGCGGTGGTGTTCGAGATTAACTTCCCAAAAACCGATGTCGGACATGCCTGTCCCCTGATTGGGTTCGCGGCAGGTGATTTCCTCCACGAGGTTTCCCTTGTCATCCTCGATGCGCAGAAGGAGGGCATTGCCCGCGCTGGCCGGATAACCGGCGAAAGGGATGATGTAGGATGATGCGCTGAGTGGGAACGGGTCGCTTTGGGCCACGCCGGTGAAGGCCGGGCCATCGATGTGCGTGCCGAAAAAAGCATTCCGGAAATTCTCGGGCCACAGACCGGCCCCTCCCACCAGATTGTCTTTGGGGTAGTTGGTTTCGGTGATGATGTGGAATTTCAGATCCTTGATTCCGTCCGCCGGGGTAATGAAATCCGTCCAGCTGTGGTCTGAATGAAAATCAAAGGGATGCGGCCAGGAGAAAATCAGCGCGCCGCTGCCCAACGCCAGAATGGCCAATGCCGGGGTTACGCTGGCCGCGCTGGGCGTCAGATAATCCATGGGTTCTCGGGCCGCGCCGTTCCGCAAGGAAACAATGAGTCCGAGGAACAGGAGCAGGCCGCCGCAGTAGGCGAACTCCTCCCAATTTCTGCGCAAATCCTGGGCTGATTCGGTGTAGAAATCTCCGCGGGAACGAGGGCGATTATATCCGACGCTGGCCGGTAACAGGGCGGCGAAGTCCGGGCGTTCGAGGACTTGGACAACCTCGTTCGTGTTGGGAAACAGAATTGCCTGGGTCTCCGGCAAGGAGAGTCCGCTGGGATCGTTGGTGGAGAGAAACTGGGTCACGGCAGCACGGCGCAATTGCATCCGCGATGCACTGTGCTCGTGAAAATATAAGGTGTGGCCTTGGCTGTTGATGAACCGCAGGCCTTCTCCAACAGCGGCACTCCATCCAAGGAGCACGACTATGAGGAGGACGCGCGACCAAATTTGGCTGCCTTGAAATAAGCGCCACAACGCGATGCCGTTCGCCAATACGCCGAGGGCCAACAGGTCGGCATAGCGGGAAACAAATCCGCTGTAGCTGCCGCGCGCGTAGGCGAAAGCCACGGCTTGGGCGGCGGCCCACAGCGCCAAAGCGAGCACGGTGCGGTCGAGGGCGGTGGCCTCCTTTTTCCCCCGCAGGCGCAACGCCAGGAAAATAATCGGGAGGTTCCCCAGCAGGGCCGCGCCGGGCCAAGCGGAGGGCCAGCCGAGTTGCATGAGCAACGCGGTGAGGAATTGCGGAAGATTGGCCGCGCCCATTGCATAGGCGCCCGTCGTGGGTTGTTGTAATCGCGCAATAATGAGCAACGCGATCCCACTCAAAGTCAGGAGAGCGGCCGGGAGCAGCCGTTTCCAATTCCAGTCTGACGTCCAGAGCAGAGTCAGCAAAATGGCGAGCGGTGCCGCCCACATGCTGCCGAGGGTGAATAGTGCGGCGAGACCAGCCGCTTGCGCGAGCCACCAGCCGGCCGTGCCGATGGCGCGGGCCAAAGAACCTTGCAGATAAACGAAAACAAACAGCAGAGCCAAAGGCATATGGGATTGGAATCCCCAGACGATATTTTCCCAACTGTGCGGCAGGCTCGCTAGCACCACGGCCAGCAGAGTCAGCAATAGAGCGGGGAGTAGCGGGAGGGTGCGCCGCAGCCAGGCGGCGAATAGACCGACGAACGAGCCCATGAGAACGGCATTGAGCGTCGCTTGCAGTTGATTATTCCATTGCCCCCACAGCGCAGTTTCGAGCCAGACGATCAGGCGCGTCCAGACGGGCCAATGTTCGTGGTGGGGTTGGAAAAATGCGGCGAAGGTCAGTTTGCCATCGAGCCAGGGGATGATGATTTGCCGGGCTTCGACGAGCCATTGATCGAGAAAGGGAATTTCTCCGCTGTGTAATTCAATTTCACGCCAACGGGCGGCGACAACCAAGGTTGCAGCTCCGGTGGCCCAGAGCCAGCCGGCAGGGTTGGGTGAGGGACGACTCATCGGGTTAGTCCGTCACTTTATTTCGATGCCTGTCCAGCAGGTCCAGTCCCAAGCGACGTTGTTGTCTTGTCCTGGGTCGATGCGGAGACTGAGCTGGCCCCCACTGAGATCTTTGAGGGGAATGCTGAAATTTTGCAGGCCTCGATCGGTCGGCACATTCGCGGGATCCAGTGAGCGGCGAAATAGTACGGCCTGCTCGACGCCGTTGGACCATTGCACGATGAATTCGGCTCCGTTGGTGCCGCCGCCGTCGCGATACGCCCCAGGGAGAAAACCAAATGAGCCGGATAGTACCTGGGCCTTGGGTGGGAGATTGAAAATCATCTCACTCGGGGCGTGCAGCACGACGATTTCCTTTCCGTCGATAATTCCGCGCGAAAGCTTGGCATGGGCTTCGAATTGGACCGGGAAAGTCCGAAACATCGGAAAGTTTTCATTCAATTGCTGGCTGAAAAAACGGCTCGCCGCGTGGCTGGGGGGCAACTCGCCAAGCTCGATGTGGACCGGGCCGGAAAAGAGGTAGCGGTTGGCGGGTTCAACCCCGATCAAGAGGCTGCGTGCCTCCCGGTTGGACCGGGAATTGGCAAACAAGTTGTAGGAGTGCAAATCTTCGATGACCGGACTGATGACAAATCCGTTACGCGCGATGGGCAAGGGCAGGCGGTAGGTGCTTTCAATGCCGTTGGCATCTTTGATCGTGAGCCGGACGGGCGTTGGTTTATAAAGGAAGCTTTGCAGCCACCCTAACAGTGAATGTTTGAGTTCGATGCGGGCCCAGATTTTTTTCCCTGCATAGGCGTCGAGCGGCAGCGTATCGCCGAGGGCCAGGTCGGTTGTTAAGAGAGGTTTGGGGGTGATGGTGGCGGGGTCGAACTTGCCCTCGAGCCGGCGCCACAACTGATAACCACGTTCGGAATGCACAAAATCGTAGCGGTACGGCAACAGCCGAAGAACTTCGGAATCGTCCATCATGGGCATGCGCTCATCAAGGGTCTGAAGCTTGAGCAAGACGTAGTCAGGGGCGGTGTCGCCCTCGAAGTATCGGCCATTCAGGTGCGCCAAATAGGGCGTGAAAACCGAGTAGCTTTGAAAGATGGGTCGCGGCTTGTAATTGAAATCATTGAACAGCGCCGTCGCTTGTTCGAAACCGAGTACATCAATCGAGGCTTTGCCCACCACGGCCCGAGTCAGCGGGAGATTGATCGACTCCCGTACCGCAAGAAGTCTGGCGTCGTAAATCCGTTTGGTCCCGGTCGGATCGATCGTCCGCTCGAGATTGCTCCAGATTTTGGTTTCAATAATGCCAAAACAACTGCGCATGGCGTGGTAGAGCGACACTTCGATTCCCCAAAGTGAAATGATGCCGGCCATGAGAAAGACGGCGTAATGCAGCCGACGGCAACGGGGGGGATCGTCCAACAGTGACGGATAGGCGGTCAAGGGGAGCAATGCGCAGAAGAAAAACCCAATCATGTGGCCGTCGGCGCGCACAAACCCATGTTTCCAATTTAAGAAGATGAAGGCCGCGAGGACGAGAGCGTTGGCGACGGCGCGGGGTTTGTCGGGATTTAATTTGAGGTGGAGGAGCAGATAACCGCCGATGACGCCGAGGACGATCAGTGCTTTCCAGAGAGGGGGCCAGGGAGTCGTGATCCCCATGGTGGCATTGTAGCCGTCGCTGATTTCCCAAGAGCCGCGCAAATAGGCCGGCAAGTTCAAGGGATTTTGTCCGCAGGCGATCCAGGTGGCGATGAATCCTCCGAGAAAGGTGGCGGCGATGAGCCAGCCTTCGCGGCGGCGCCCGCGCCAGAGGTCGAGTCCCACGACGGTGACCGTGACCACGGACGCGAGCATGAAATTCGTGAACTTGATCACGCTGAGTACCGCGAGGACCAGCGTGAAGAAGGTGGTGAGAAAGGTTTTGTCTTCCCGGCGCAGCAGCTGGAATCCGATCAGGGCAATCACAAGGATTTGCAGAGCGTCTTCATAGGTGACACCGAAGCAGAGCAGGCCGAGGAAAAAGGCCCAGCGAGTGAGACCCCGCATCCGACGGCCTTCGCGCAAAATCACCCACGCTCCTAAAACCGCGAGCGCCAGCTGCGAGAAGATGAGCGAGGCAAATTGCAACCCCGAATAGGTTTTGCCCATGATGAAGCCGAGCGGGCCGTAATTGAACACGATGTCGCGGCCGAACTGGAGCTTTTGCTGGAAGAAATAGCCGTACGCCATGCGCCAGGACGGATCGAGATCCACCAATGGGTAGTACGGGTAGCTGAAAATCCCCAGGACGAAGAGCAGAAATAATAACACCCAGCCAAGGGAGGCTTTGGCGTTCGGAAATAATGAATCTTCTTTGGGTGAGTCCATAAGGGGTAGACCGATAGAAAAATAATACAAATGCGTCTAGCGGGAAATGTTGATTAGCAGGTCAGATCAGGATGTCCAGTCGTGGAACGATCCAACGACTATCAGTTGGAAATATCCTTCACGCGTGGACTGAAGTGTCGGTGCACCTAGATAAAAATATTCTCTGATCAGCAGGGCGTAAGGCAGGGAGAACTCCGCATATTTTGCGGAACTGTTTTGTCGGCATCTCTGCGGATGAAGAATTGGGTAATCAACGATTACCAGAAGTATTTGGCTGAATATGACCAGCAACTCGGAATTACGTTAGAAAAGCTAAACCTTTCGATTGATGTGCCGAAATAACGGCTAGTGTTATTAGTGTGTGTTTGTGTGTTTCTAGCAGGCGGTTCCGAAGGGGTTCGGGACCGCCTGCATGATTTTAGGGGGGGCGCATCGCGGTGTTCAAAGGGTGGAACCCGAATAGCAGCACGCCTCCGTGCCTGCTGGATTGGTTGGGTAGGTTGCGAGCTTGTCTCGTTCTGCTGGCCAGCAGAACGAGCGTGGCGCGGCCAGCGCACCACCTACGACGGAGTTACTTGAGTCTTAACGCTTCCGAAAAAACGCGCCCAGCCCTTCGACAAGCTCAGGCCCAATGGGAGGTCGCGTTCCACCTTTTGACTCACAGCATTTTCCCGTTCTGGAAAACCGTCCGACCGCCCACAATCGTGGTCTTTACCTTGCAGGTCATGATCTGGCCGGACCACGGGGAATTGCGGGATTTGGAGAATCCTTTCGCGGCATCGTAGGTCCAGGTTTCTTCCGGATCAAAGAGGCACACATCCGCATTGGCCCCGGGGGTGAGCGTGCCGGCGGGAAGCTTGAGGACCTCGGCGGCCCGGCGGGTCATCAGATCAATGAGGAAGGGCAGTTTGAATTTATTCTGACGCACCAGCACCTCAAGACAGATGGGCAACGCCGTCTCGAGGCCAAGGATGCCGTTGGGCGCGAAATCGAATTCCCGATCTTTCTCGTCGGGCGTGTGCGGAGCGTGGTCGGTGCCGATGCAATCGAGCGTGCCGTCGCGCAGGCCGGCGATGATGGCCTGCCGGTCCTTCTCGGTGCGGAGCGGCGGGTTCATCTTGAAATGAGTGTCGTACATGCCGAGCGCTTCTTCGGTGAGGGCGATATGATGCGGAGTCGCTTCGGCGGTGACGTTGATCCCGTCCTTCTTCGCGCGGCGCATGAGCTCAACCGAGTGGGCCGAGCTGATGTGCTGCATGTGAATGTGCGCGCCGGAATATTGGGAGATGATGATGTTGCGGGCGACGATGATGTCCTCCGCCGCGTGCGGCCAGCCGCGCAGCCCGAGCCTCGTGGAGACGATGCCTTCGTTCATGACGGCTTTATCGGTCATGGAATCGTCCTGGCAGTGGTCGAGCACGGGCAGATCGAACATCGCGGCGTACTCGACGGCGCGATGCATCAGCTCGTTGGATTGAATGCAGAGTCCGTCGTCGGTGAGTGCCACGACCCCGGCGTTTTTCAAGGAGCCATGCGGGGCGAGCTGTTGGCCTTTCATGCCGACGGTGATGCAGCCGGTGGGATAAACCCGGATGGGGGCTTTGGCGGCGGCGGCGTTGATCAGCTGGATGGTGCCGGCGTTGTCGGCGGGCGGCACGGTGTTCGGCATGCACACGACCGTGGTGAACCCGCCGGCCGCGGCGGCTTCTGAACCGGTGCGAATATTCTCCTTGTTCGTCTGGCCGGGCTCGCGGAAATGGACATGGATATCGACGAGGCCGGGGCACACGATGAGTCCGGTGGCGTCGATTTTTTTAGCCTGTTTCTTTTGGGCGGTGGTGAGGCTGGCGACAAACTTTCCGTCGACAATGAAGACATCGCCTGGGGCGTCGCGCTTGGCCGCAGGATCGATGACGCGGCCGTTTTTAATCCAGAGGAGGGACATGGAGAGAAGTATTAAGTAACAAGGATCAAGTGACAGGAGAGAGAAGTGAGAAATATCAAGTAACAGGTAACAAGATGGGGTCGTGGCTGATTTTCTTGGTACTTGGTCACTTGAAACTTGTTACTTTTATTCCACCGGTGCGGTGACGTGTTCGGGTTGGCCGCCGGCGCAGAGATAGAGCACGGCCATGCGGACGGCGATGCCGTTGGTGACTTGCTCGAGGATGACGCTGCGGGGGGAATCGGCGAGGGCGCTGTCGATTTCGACGCCGCGGTTGATCGGGCCGGGATGCATGATGATCGCGTCAGGTTTGATCCACTCAGCGCGGGCTTGGTTGAGACCGAACATGCTGGTGTATTCACCGACCGAGGGAAAATGTCCGGCGGCCTGGCGCTCATGCTGGATGCGGAGGAGCATGACGACATCGGCGTCGGCGAGGGCGGTGCGGAGATGATGCGAGACCTTCACGTTGAGGGCCTCGAACCAGCGCGGCACGAGCGTGGCGGGGCCGACGATGGTGACATCGGCGCCGAGTTTGGTGAGCGCGTGAATGTTGGATCGGGCGACGCGGCTGAAAAGAATATCGCCGAGGATCACGATCTTGCGGCCTTTCACGCTGCCGAGTTTTTCGCGCATCGTGAACACATCGAGCAGGGCCTGGGTGGGATGCTCGTGCGCGCCATCGCCGGCGTTGACCACGGGAATGTGCAACAGGCGGCTGAGATAAAGCGGGGAGCCGCTGGCCGAGTGGCGCAGCACGATCATATCGGCGTTGAGCGCTTGGATGTTTTGCGCGGTGTCGCGGAGGGTTTCGCCCTTGGTGGTGCTGGAGGCCGCGGCGTCGAAGGAGATCACGTCAGCACTGAGAAATTTGGCGGCCATCTCGAAGGAGATGCGGGTGCGCGTGCTCGGTTCGAGAAAGAGATTCACGACGGTCTTGCCGCGGAGGGCGGGGACTTTCTTGACCTTGCGGTCGAGGATGCGGCGGAACGCGCCCGTGGTGGCGAGGACTTGCTCAATCTCGCTTTGATTGAGTTCTTCGATGGTGAGGAAATGTTTTCTATGCCAGGGCACGAGGGGAGGTTGGGTTTTAATTCAGGACGAGGAGCGCTTAGTCGAGGTAGTTTCGATGGATATGGAATCTTTGCCCGATTGGGTCGGGTCGAGATGGACGCGGACTTTTTGGGCATCATTCCCTGCAAATTTCAGTCCGCAATAATCGGGCGCGATCGGAAGGCGGCGTCCGCCCCGGTCGACGAGCACGGCGAGTTCCACGGTGTCGGGGCGGCCGTGATCGAAGAGTTCGTCGAGCGCGGCTTTGACGGTGCGGCCCGAGTAAACGACGTCATCGACAAGGATGACGGCGGCACCATTCACATCGTGGGGAATGATGGTGGGTGAAAATTCCTTGGGAATCGGTTGGCGGCCGATGTCGTCGCGATGAAAGGAAATGTCGATCGTGCCGGTGCCGCAGACGAGGCCCTCGGCGCGGAGGCGTTGGGCGAGGCGGTTGGTGAGGACGATGCCGCCATTGGCGATGCCCAGCAAAAGCAAGCGCGCGGTCTGGTGGTGGCGACGGATAATTGCGGCAACGACGGTGCCGAGGGCCTGTTCGACCATTTTGGCGTCGTGTTTCGAGTGGGTAGCCACGAGCCCAAGGTTTTGAAGATCGGAACAGGTCTCGTCCAGTGCAAAGGCGAGAAAGGTACGATTAATGGGGAAGATTTTCGCCAGCTTCAGACATCCTGATCCTGGGGAAGTAGGGCGAGCTAAACTCCGCCGCGAAGTGGGAAATAATACTATTAACGCGGAGGACGCGGAGCGCGCGGAGCCTGAAGTGATTTCACTCCGCGTCCTCCGTGCGCTCCGCGTTAAAGTATCTGGTTAGGGCAAGTTTTTACCTGATCTCCCATTCGCTGGATTGTGTCGTAAGCTATTCGCGTGTCGGCTGAATTTCCAAACAACAAGGACAGGCATATTTTCGCCAAGCCAAGCAAACTGGGCTCAAGTAGGATTGAAGTTGTCTCGCGAGGGAGTCGAAGGGAGCGAAGGAATCCGTACCATCTGGCCTTCGTAACCTTTCCATCCTTCGCGAGACACTTCCTGTTTCAAGCTCAGTTCGTTTCCCCTCTTGCCACCGTTGCACTGGCTGGGTTCAGGATGTCTGAGATGAAATCGGCTACGTTTAGTCATAACCTTTAAATAACTTCGATGCAGTCGGGCGCTTGATAGCGGGCGTGGTTCATGCGTGCATTGACGCGATGGCTGCTCATCATTTCGGGGGGAAGCGGACGGCAAAGTTTTGTCAGCAAGGCGGGATCGAGGGGTTGGTTGCCGAGCCAGAGTGGGCCGCTGTTCGGTCCGAGGATGACGGGCATTCGATCATGAATCGGTTGGAGCAGGGCGTTGGGCGTGGTGGTGACAATACTGAATCCTTCCGGGGAATGCTCGTTGGCTGGTTGCCAGATTCCGGCGAAGAAAAATGGCTGGTGTTCGCGCAAATAAAAAGAGTGGGGCAGACGATCAGTGCCTTGTTTTTCCCACTCGAAAAAACCATCGGCGGGCACGAGGCAGCGGCGATGCTCAGTGGCGTCGCGAAAGGCGGGCTTCGCGAGCAGGGTGTCGGCGCGGCTGTTGGCGAGGAGGAGCGGACGCTCGCCCGGGGTGCGCGGCGGCAAAGTGAATCCAAAGGCCAAATCGCGTACGACTGGTTTGGTTTCCCAGACGATTACCGGCATGCGCGTAGTCAGCGCGACGTTGTAGTGCGGCACCCAGTCCTCCGGGGCAGAGGTGAGGTTTTTTTCGTAAGCTCCGAGTGACTCTCGTTTTTGGAGCGTGTAGCGATAGCACATGCCTCAGCTAACTGGCGTGAGCCATTGCTGCAGGCAAGCGCGGAGGCTCTCGACGCGAACGGGCTTGGGCAGAAAATCATCCATGCCGGCGGCGAGACAGGCGGCGCGGTCTTCGGGTCGGACATTGGCGGTCAAGGCCACGATGGGCAGATGACGACCGGCAAGAATGGCGCGGGCGCGCCGGGTGGTTTCAAAACCGTCGATGCCGGGTAGCTGACAATCCATGAAGCAGAAATCCCATTCTTTTTCGGCCAGCGCTGTCAACGCGGCGTAACCATCGCCGACGACCGTGCATTCCACGCCGAGACGTTTGAGCATCATGGTAATTACCTTTTGATTCACCGGGTCGTCTTCCACGACGAGGATACGCCCGGAAATCAGCGAGGGATTGGATGCGATTTGCCGGGCTGGGGCGACGGGTTGATCCATTGTGAGCGCGAGGGTGATGGTGAATTTGAAAATTGAGCCCGCGCCCACGTTGCTTTCCGCCGTGATATCTCCCCCCATCCGCTGGACGAGTTTTTGGGAGATGGTGAGGCCCAGGCCGCTGCCACCGTAGCGCCGACTCATGGAGCTGTCCGCTTGGGTGAAGGGTTTGAAAAGTGAATCGATAATCGCGCGATCCATCCCGATGCCGGTGTCACGCACCTGCACGGTCAAAATGAGGTGATGGTTACTATCACTCTCGGCGCTCAACTTGAGTTCGGCCTCCCCCCGCTCGGTAAACTTGATCGCATTCCCCATGAGATTTTGCAGCACTTGGCGGAAACGGGTGGGATCTCCGCGCACCCGCTGCCGGCTACCCGCATCGACGTTCAGGATAAAATTCAGTCCTTTCTTGGTGGCCCGCGGACGGAGCAGCGAGGCGACTTCTTCAGCGACGGCGGCCGGATGCATCGGGATTGATTCAAAGTTGAGCGCGCCTGATTCTATTTTGGAGAGATCGAGAATATCGTTGAGTACGTGCAGCAACGCATCTGCGGAATGGGTGGCGGTATCCAGTTGCTCGCGCTGGGCTGAGTCGAGTGGGGTGTTTTTTAAAAGTTCGAGCATGCCCATGATGCCGTTCATGGGGGTGCGCAATTCGTGGCTCATGGTGGCGAGGAATTCGCTCTTGGCCGTGTTGGCTGCCTCGGCTCGCGCCATGGCGGAACGCGACTCAATTTCGGCTTTTTGCCGGTGAGCGACTTCGGTCGTCAAGCCGCGGTTGAGCGCTTCGGTGATCAGTTTTTTTTCCTGAAGTTCAGAAACCAGCACGGCGTATTCAAAGCCCAGTCGTAAGGAGGCATCGAGCGAGCGATGGTAGCTGCGCGCCATGGCCATCATGAAAATGATAAAGATAAATGAAAGCCCGCCCATGACGGTGGGCACCATTTCGTTGGTGAAAAAGAAGCGCAGGATCAACGGCAGCAAGATGGGCAGTTGAAATCCCCAGCAGGCGGAAAGGACGGGGGCGAGCGAGCGGGTGGCCCCGGCCGTCATGCCTGCCAAAATAAAAATCAACAGCGAGCGTTCGCCTTCACTCATGATGGGATAGAACGTCCAGCCGGCGTAGCCCCAACCTAAGCCCGAGAGCACGGCGCCGAGAACATACCAACGTTGCCAATAAACTGTGGTGCCGGTCGTGGCGTTTTGGCGATAGCGCCGCTGACCGATCAGACGCGAGACCGCCACCGTGATCATATAACCCCACCAGGCCCACACGTGATCGGTGTTGGTGCCCCGCGAGATGATCCAAGTCAAACCGGTGGAAACCAGAATGGTGGCGACCAAACCACTGGGCAAATCCGTGTAACCCTGACGCAATAATTCAGCCCGCACATGAGCGGTGGTGTTGGTATTGGGGGCTTGAGTCGCGGAATCCACCTTAGCCTTTTATCTACGGCACATTATACGGGTTAGCTTAAATCAAAATAGCTGATCGCAAAAATATTCCTATCTGCTTGTCGATCAGTTGAATGGTGGACCCTACTGGGCTCGAACCAGTGACCTCTTCCATGTCAAGGAAACGCTCTAACCAACTGAGCTAAGGGTCCACGAAAGGTCGGATTGAACGATTCGCGCGAGGCGGTGCAAGGATTAATTCGTTCCAAGTGCAGCGAGATTAAATTCAGGCCGCTTCGGGATTTTTGTTGGGGCGTCACTTGTCGGCGGGGTGCCTTCCTTGTCCGCCATTGCCTCAGACATCCTGATCCCGAGGAATTAGGGTGAACTCAACTCCGCCATGAATCGGAAAAAAATACAATTAACGCGGAGGACGCAGAGAGCGCGGAGCCTGACGTGGTTTCACTCCGCGTTGTCCCGTGAGCTAGGCCTGTCTCCATTCGTGGAAATTCGTGCTGGCCGAGCCAAAGCGCTGGGGCGACGGCTGGTGGTTAGTGGGAAAGTCTGGGTTTCACTCGGAGGATTGCCCACGAACCACACGAATTAACACGAATGAATACCCTGCTCCGAAGGGACTCCAGATAAAGCCCGGCGCTGGGGCCCGGATATTCATTCGCGATGATCGGCGTGATTTGCGGGTAAACCCGAGCGCGTGGAGGTCAACTCACTCCCTCTGGCGGGCTCAATTTATTTCCGCTGAATTTTCGATGCCGTTATCGGCAGGAGATCCAGAGATTTTGACCACAAATATCACGGAAGGACTCGGATGAAGGCAGGGAGCCAGAAATACTTTTGTCGCAGAGGCGGCAGGAGTCGAACCGGAGGGCACTGAGGAGGAGGGATGCGGTGATGGGCGTCGGTCCCCGCACCGACGCTGATCGCCCAGGCGGATCTGCCTTCGCCAAGGTTTCTGCCGTCGACGAGGCTAAGCGGACAAAACGGTCCGACAAGAATTACCGACAGAGCGTCGGTGTGGAAACCGACGCCCACCCTCTGACTATTCCCGTATTGCCTCCTCCGTGCACTCCGTGACCTTCACGTTAAATGGCTCAGACTGCCTTGCTCTGTGCCCTCTGTGTTTCTCCTGTATTTTCTCTGTGTCGAAGATCGAACCCTTCAACTTCACGTCCACTATTGATGCCGCTTCGCTCGGTACGTCAGTTTCATTTCAGCGATTGCGGGCGGCCTGGATAATTATTTGGCCGATGGATTAGCCCAGTTCCGCTACGATCTTCGAACCTTTCTTGAGTTGGCTGAGGGGGATCAGGTTTCCTTCGATGGGCTGGCCGTCGATGGTTAGGGACTTCACGCCGCGGCAGACACTGGACGGATTTTTCACTTCGATATGCAGCATCTTGCCGCGGAACAAACGTTGCACGGTGAAGCCGGGCCAGATATTCGGGATGCAGGGATCGATGCGCAGGCCGGCGATTTCGGGGCGGATGCCGAGGATGTAATTCGTCGCGGTGTAGTGTGACCACGATGCCGTGCCGCTGAGCCAGGGCACGCGGGACTTGCCGTATTTTTTGGAGGCGGGGGCGTGGGTGCTTTGGCAATGCACGTACGGTTCGATCTCACGGACCTCGGCTTGCTCGTTCTGCGCGGCGGGCATGAACGAACGATAATAAGCGTAAGCTTGATCGCCGTTGCCGCGGGCAATTTCGGCGAGCACGGCCCAACTTTGGGTGTGCGAGAAGATGCCGCCGTTTTCCTTGTTGCCGGGATTGAAGAGCACGGCGCGCATCACCTTCACAGACGTTTTGTCGAAGGGCGGATTGCAGAGCGCCACGCCGTAGTCGGAAGCGAGGTGCGTTTTCACGGCGGCAAGTGATTTGTCGGTTTGCTCGGGGGTGGCCGCGCCGGAGAGAATCGCCCAGCACTGCGTGTTGAGATAAATTTTTCCTTCCTTCGCCTTCTTCGTGCCGAAAACGACACCGTCTTCGCTGATAGCCCAGATAAACCAGCCGCCGTCCCAGCAGACTTTCGCGATTTTTTTGTCGAGCTTGGTGAGTTCGGCGAGCGCCCACTTGGCTTCCTTCAACTTGCCGAGTTGCGCGGCGATCTCGGCGTAGGTTTTGAGACCGAGGCGGAGTTGGAAGGTGACGAACACGGACTCGCCTTTGTAGCCGAGCTTGAGGCAATCATTCCAATCGGCGAGGAGTCCGCAGGGCAGACCGTTTTTTCCGGTGCGCTCGAGATTGAAGTCTAGGGCGCGACGCAGATGGCCGAGCACCGTGGCTTTGCCTTTATCGGCGTAAGGCACGACGAGTTCGTAGAAGGCGACATCACCGGTCTCGGCGACGTACGCCGGCACGGAATTGAAAAGCCATTGGCAATCGTCACTGCGGTAGTGGGACGCGGGCGTGGGTTTCATCTTGCCCGGCTTATGCAGCCAAGGTCGAACATCGGGCTGCGCTCCGCCGGTCGAGTCCTGGCCGGACAGCATGAGAATCATGCGCTCGCGCACGTTGGCCGGGATCATGTTGGTGACGCCGAGAAAATCCTGCACGGTGTCGCGGTAGCCGAAGCCGTCGCGTTCCACGCCGGTGTAGACGAGGGAGCACGAGCGCGACCACTCGAAGGTCATGAGCGCGTTGTAGGCGCCCCAAACGTTGGTCATGTGATCGAAGTCGGCGTCAGGCGTCTGCACCTGCATCGTATCGAGCAGGCTGTTCCAGTATTTGTTGAGCTTGGCGAATTCGCGTTCGACGGCGGCAACGGTGCCGAACTTGGCACGCGTGCGTTTGGCGATCGGCGTATCGCCGATGCCGAGCAACACGATGATCTCGGTGGTCTCGCCGGGGGCGAGCGTGAGATTGCTTTGGATCGAGCCGCAGCCGTTGTCGGAGAAATGTTCACTGTTGCCGCAGGTGCCGCGCTCGACGGTCTCGGGACGATCATAGCTGCGGTATACGCCGAGGAATTTTTCCCGGTCGCAATCACAGCCGGCGATAGTGCCGCCGACTTGAGTCATCCACCACCAACGCGACTGGTCTCGGTTGGCGAAGTTGGCTTTGTCCTGGGGCAGACGTTTGCAGGAGGAGACTTGGATGATGCCGTCTTTCCACGTGGCCTCGGAGATGTACTGCGTGTATTGCAGATTGAGCGCGTCCTGCTCGAGGCTCCATTCCGTGGAAAATTCGCAGAAGGAAAATACGCTGAGCGAGCGCGAGGTGCTGCCGGTGTTGGTGACCTTCAGGCGCCAGTATTCGAAGTCGGCATCGAGTGGGACGAAGTAGGTCGCCGCGGTTTTAATGCTGCTGTATTCGCTCTCGATCACGGCGTAACCGGGACCGAAACGGGTCGAGGTTTTGTACTCGGTGAGCGGTTTGCCCACGGGTTGCCAAGCGGCCGACCAGTAATCACTACTCGCTTGATCGCGCAGATAAAATTGGCGGCCGGGCATATCCATCGGCACCGAGTTGTAGCGGTGGCGGAGGAAACGGCCGGACGCGGGTGAGCGCGTGAAACTGTAACCACCGGCATTGTTCGTGATGATCGCGCCATAGCGGCGCGAGCCGAGGTAGTTGGACCACGCGCGGGGAGTGTCCGGGCGGGTGATGACGTATTCGCGGGCTTGAGCGTCGAAGTGACCGTAGTTCATGAAAGAATTAAAGTAGGGGGAGCGGAAAATCCCGAGGAGAAATCAGCGAAGGGCCAATTGAGCAGGCTATCCGATTATTTGGATTTTGGTGAAGGCGTGGCGAGCGATTTATCAAAGGTTGAAACAAGATTACTGAATTTCTTCGCCCTGCGGGAAAGGAAACGCTGCCACGCCGAAGCATTCTATTACACGGCTGCTGGCGGATAAATTAAGCGGAAAGAAAATCAGGTGGCCTGAGACAACCTGATCCCGAGGAATGAGGATGCGCTCAACTTCACGGCGAATCGGGAAGAATACATTTAACGCGGAGGACGCGTCCGTTCGACTTCGCTCAGGACGGCCTGAGCCTGTCGAATGGCCGGAGGGCGCGGAGCCTGACGTGATGGGGAAGTGGCACGGGTCTCCCGCCCGTGGGTATGGTTTTGCCTTGTGGGTGTAGTCTCGTTTGAGGGCGCAGCCCGAAAACGAGGCCGCAAGACACCGCGCTTTGGCCCACGGCTCAAACGCGGCTAGACTCCGGCACCCAGCGCGTCCGGCTTGTCCGTCGTAGCCTTGGCGAAGTCGGAAGGTCGCGCTCAACCTTGATACAGTTCAGCCGGTTTGTGTCGTGGCAAGCTCAGCTCGTTTCCTCGCTCCTCCTCTCTCCACGGGCTGGGATCAGGATGTCTGGGCCTGAAAATATCCGAAGGGGTCAGCTTTTGGGGTGTGGGGAATGGGCTTGACGGAGTGGGAGCAAACAAAACGGGACGGGTTTAAACATGTGCGTTGGGCGGATGGGCTCAGGCTTCGGTGGGTTCTGTCGCGCGGGGTTTGTCACGTAATACGGACTAGTTGAAATCGGGCAAAGGCAGGTGAGGGCCTACGAATCACACGAATGGGCACGAATAGAAGTCAGGACCACGAACCGAAATTTTCCGCAGATGGCGCGGATGAACGCGGATGAAATTCTTGGTCCAACTGTTCTTGGAAAAGACGAAGGGGGTCAGAAAAGACGAAGGGGGTCAGGCTTGGTTGTTTGCTCTGTTGCTTCATCGGTGGCGCTCCTTCTGCCAGACGCTGATCAACCGGCTCACGGTGTGCAGTCCGCCCATGTGCAGCGCTTTCCCCCGCCAGCGATTCGTTACGGTGCTCCAGCGCATGCCCTCCACGAGGTTTGCCTTGGGCGTTGAGACCGCCAAATGGTAGTGATTCGACATCAGGCACCACGCGTGCACCTCCCAGCCGGTCTTCGCGCAGGCCCCATCCAGACATTGCAGAAAAGCCGCCTTCGCCTTCTCTGAGCGAAAGAGGTCCAGCCGGTAGTTCCCCCGGTTCAACACGTGGGACACCCCCGCCGCCGACTCCAAGCGCAATGGTCTCGCCATGCCCGCCAGAAAACCAACTCACCGCATCAGCGCAAGCGCAAACAACCAAGCCTGACCCCCTCCGTCAGCCTTGACCCCCTCCGTCAGCCTGGGCGTCGAGACTGTCCAACGCCTTGGTATCTTTCGCGCCGATCGGCGGAAATAGACCAAACCCGGCGGTCTCGTCGTCATGCAGCCATGTGTGCCTCTCGTCGGGCTTCAGCGTCTGCCACTTTACACCGCCGATGGCGGCTTTGTCTTCGAGCCATTTCCACTTCCGCTCCTTCGTCCAATCCTCGCCGGCGGCAGCGTAGTGCAGCACGCAGTGGCGGCGCTTCAATTCCTTCTGCTTCCGACGAACGAAAAAGGCGATGCTCACGCCGACCTGGATGCCGAAGACGTTGTGCGTGGTGCCTGAGAGCTTGGGATTCTTCCGCACATTGCCGCCGAGATCCACGACGTAGATCGCGTCGAAGTCCTGCGCGAGGTGCTTGCGCACACCGTCGGTCGCGAGCCCGTCCACGTAGCCCGAGTTGGTGACGTAAGCCACGATGCCCTCGTCGCCGATGCGGTCGCTGGCCCAGCGGATCGCCTTGATGTAAGGATCGCTGAGGGAGTTCTTGAGCGTGGCCGCCGAGTCGGCGGCAAACGTGTTTTTGATGCGGCGGTCGAGGTGCGGGTATTTCCGGTTCTTGTTATTGTCGTTCTCGTCCTGCTGCCACGCGTTGTAGGGCGGATTGCCGAGGACGACGCGGATGGGCGCCTTCTTCTGGGCGTTCACGCGCTCGGTGTTCTTGGCGCTGAGGAATTCCATCTCGATCTGCTCGCGGGGTTCCGCGAGTTCAAAGGTGTCCACGAGGCAGAGTCCGGGGAAGGGCTCGTAGGTGCCGGTCCGTTCGAAATACTCGTGCTCCACATTGAGCGCGGCGATGTAATACGGCAGAAGCATGATCTCGTTGGCCCAGAGTTCACCCTGATATTTCCGGGTGAGCGCGGCCAGCGGCAGCTCGCGCATGAGGTGAACGAAGAAGTTGCCCGTGCCGGTGAAAGGGTCGGCGCGCTCAAGGATGAAGCTGAATGTCCAACCTGAAGCAAAAACGTGAGTATCGGAAACCAGCCGTAGTCTGTAGTCATACCTCGGTCAGAGCCCATGAAGCTCAGCCCCCAACGCGGGACCGGCTTGGAGGTCCCGC
>JBBRBC010000064.1:0-20609 GCA_038206205.1 Opitutales bacterium | reverse complement strand
CAACGCTTCGAATTGATTTTCATGGATTGCATGATGCCCGACATGGACGGCTACGAAACCACCCGCGCCATTCGGGAGATCGAAAGACAAAATCCGACTTGCCCTCGGCTACCCATCATCGCCCTGACGGCGAATGCCATGCCCGGTGATCGCGAGAAATGCCTCGAAGCGGGCATGGATGATTATTTATCCAAGCCCATCATTGCCGCCGATCTCACCGCCATGATCAAGAAGTGGCGGCCGGCCGGCAATCAATCCGGTTTCGGTCTTTAGCCAGAGACCTCCTGATCCCAGCCCGTGAGCGACGTGGAACGAGTTTGAGCCGCAGGCGAAAGCGCGGTGTCTGGCCCGGCCTATCCCAATTCCCCGATCTTTTCCCCACGAGTGTAGCCGCGTTTGAGCCGCAGGCGAAAGCGCGGTGTCTTACGGTCCCGTTTTCAAGCTGCGCCCTCAAACGAGGCTACACAGACAAGGCAAAACCCGCCCGGAGGTCGGGTTCCACTTCCCCATCACATCAGGCTCCGCACTCTCCGCGTCCTCCGCATTAATTGTATTTTATTTTATCCCGATTCGTGGCGGAGTGAGGTCATCATAATCCATCGGGATCAGGATGTCTGATCCATATCGGCGCTAGAGCGTCGGTGTGGAAACCGACGCCCACCAGCTGCATACTTCCGCCTCAGATATGAATCGCTTCGTTAGTCGTGGCGGCGGCGGCTTCGCCGAGTGCTTCGGATAACGTCGGATGCGCGTGGATCGTGTGGTGAATTTCTTCGACCGTGGCTTCGAGATTCATCGCCAGTCCATACTCGGCAATCAACTCCGTGGCCTCGTTGCCGATAATGTGCACGCCGAGAATCTCGCCGGTCTTCGCCTCGCTGATGACCTTGACGAAACCTTCCGAGTCGCCTGACGCCACCGCCTTGCCGACTGCGGTGAACGGAAATTTGCCGATCTTGTAGGCGAGACCTTTTTCTTTGGCCGCTTTCTCGGTCAAACCGATGCTGGCCACTTGCGGCTGGCAATAGGTGCAGCCGGGGAAGTTTCCCACTTGCTTGGGCTTGGCATGACCAAAGATGCCGTTGACCGCGTTGATCGCGCGGAACATCGCGACGTGCGCCAGCCAAGGTGGTCCCTGGATATCGCCGCAAGCATAGATGCCGGGCGTACTGGTCTGATAGTTCGCGTCCACTTTCACGAAGCCGCGATCAAGCTCGATCTTCACCTTGGACGAGACGAGTCCTTCCAGATTAGACGTGATGCCGATGGCGACAAGAATGCTATCCACTTCGAGCTCGGTTTTCTGGCCGTCTTTCACGAGATCGAGCTTCACGCTGCCGGCACCGACCTGGATATTATCGCACTTGGTGCCGACATGAACGGCGATGCCTTGTTTATCGAAACTGCGGTTCAGCGTCTTCGCGACTTCCTCATCCTCGACGGGCAAAATCTGCGGCAGCATTTCGATGAGCGTGACCTTTGAGCCAAAGGCGTTGAAGAAATACGCAAACTCCACGCCGATGGCACCGGCACCGATGATCGCGATGGATTTCGGCGGCGTCTTGTTTGCCAGCGCTTCGCGGGATGTGAGCACACGCACGCCATCGGCGGGCAAGCCGGGGAGCTGCTTTGGTTTCTGCCCGGTGCAGAGCAAAACATTTTTCGTCTTGAAAAATTTGCCGCGATGTTCGCCAGAAGTCACCTCGACCATGCCCGGAATCGTCACTTGGCCTTTGCCGACGATGTAATCGACTTTGTTTTTCTTGAAGAGAAATTCCACGCCCTTGGCCATCTGAGCGGAGACGCCCCGGGAACGCTCCACGACTTTGGCGAAGTCAAAGCTGAGACCGGTCACGCTCAAGCCATAGCTCTCGGCCTTCTGCATCGTGCGGTAAAGCTCGGCGCTCTTGAGCAAAGCTTTGGTCGGAATGCAGCCCCAATTGAGGCAGGTGCCGCCGGCGCGCTCCATTTCGATGCAGGCCACTTTCTTGCCCAACTGGCCCGCGCGGATGGCCGCAACGTAACCAGCAGGACCGCCACCGATGACCACCAAGTCGTAAATTGAATCAGGCATAGTTTGAATGTGTGAACGGCAAAAATCGCGCCGCTAGTCGGCCTCGTCAAACGGAAACTCAGTCAGCAAGCGCCCGATTCAAAAGGTGGAACGAGACCTCTGGGCGCGTTTTATCGGGTAAATGGCAAACAACCCGCCCGGAGGTCGGGTTTCACCTCGAACTCATCGAACCTTGTCCTATTTCCCGGCATTCAAATTCAGCGTCACCATCACCGGCCGGTGGTCGCTGGCTTCGTTCACGCCCGGCCCATCATACACCTGCCCGCGCCCGTTACGGATGAATGATTTCAACGGCGGCGAAGCCAAGAAGTAGTCGATGCGACTGTACGTATCTTCCTTTCGATAACGATGCGTCCAATTTTCACCGCGTGAATCGGCAGCCCAGACCAGCTCACCCAGCACGGTTTCCCCACGCTTCTGGAGTGCCTTCACCGGCTTGCTGTTTCGGGTGTCGTTCCAGTCGCCGCAGATCATAAACATGGCCTTGGCCGGTGTCGGGAATCGGGCCAGCACGAGATCACGCACCGCCACAGCCTCCTGCAACCGTTGCTGCCGGCTTTCCACATCATCGTCCTGCTCGGTGCGACGGCTTTTCAGATGAATCAAAAATAACGTCAGCTCACCCTCGCTCGTGGCGAAGCTGATCTCCAGCACGCCGCGTTTCACTTGGTCCTGCTTGCCGCGCAGCCGCACTGGCACGGACGCATGGGGGCTGATTTGCTTGAAAGGAATCTTCGAGAGCACCGCCACATGACGTTCAGGATCGGCAGCCTTGAGCAGCGTCGTGTAGGAGAAATCCACGCCGTCGGTCTTCAAGTCGCGTTGCAATTCGTCGAGATAAACCTGTGTGCCCATTTCCTGAACCAGAAGAATATCCACGTTCATGGCCTTGATCACCTGACGGAGCGCGGTCTTTTCCGCTTCGGGTTTCGGGTACGCCTCACGATAAACCCGGTCGACTAATCGGTCGGAGACGAGGTAATTTTCTACGTTGTAAGAGGCGACAGAGAGCGCGGCGGACGCGACCAACGCCGGGGCCAGCCAGAACAAAAGCATCGCAACGAAACACCCCAATATCTGCCTGCTTTCCGATGTAGGGCCGCCGCTTGTCGGCGCGCCGCTCTGGGCTCGCCGACAGGCCCGGCCACAAGGGCCGGCCCTACACTCATCAGGCAAATTTGAGTTCACTGGGCGAAGTTCTTCACGGTTACGCCAAACGGGCTCACCGATTGAGCGAACGTTCGCGTTCCGTGATGGTGGGATGCGAATAATAAATCGCACTGTACAACGGATGCGGCGTGAGGTTGCTCAAGTTTTTCTGCGCGAGTTTGCGGAGCGCACCGATCATCGGCGTCGCCGAGCCCATCGCATTTTTAGCAAAGGCATCGGCTTCGTATTCGTGTTGGCGTGAGATCCAATTGCCGATCGGGGAGAACCAGAACGTCACCAACCCGCCGAAAAATCCGAAGAGCAGAAAAGCCGGCGCGAGCTGCCCGGCCGGCAACCCGAAGGAACCATTAAACCACGGGGCTTGCGCGAGCCAGGCCACGACGCCGAATCCGGCGAACAACATGATGGCACCCGTGACGAGCCGCTTCGGAATATGCCCGCGTTTATAGTGACCGATTTCGTGGGCGAGCACGGCTTCGAGTTCCTCCTGCTCCAGTTGGGTGATGAGTGTATCGAAAAGCACGATGCGGCGAAAGCGTCCAAAGCCGGTGAAGTATGCGTTGGAGTGAGCGGAGCGTTTGGAACCGTCGATCACTTCGATGGTTTTCGCTTTGAAATCCGTGCGCTCCGACAAAGCCAGCAAGCGCGTGCGTGGCTCGCCTTCGGGCAGCGGCGACAGTTTATTGAACAACGGCAAAATGAGTTTCGGATAGAGGACGATCATCAACAGTTGAAAGCAAAACAGCAGGGCGAAACCCCACACCCACCACGCCGCCCCGACCCAATCCACCAGCGCGAGCAACCCCCAAGCGAGAGGAAATCCGATGACCAAGCCGAGCAACACCGATTTCACCTGATCCACCATCCAAAGTTTTGGGGTGCTTTTGTTGAAACCAAATTTCTCCTCGAGACGGAAGTGCGACCACCAGTCCAGTGGCCAGCCCGGAATGCTGAGCAACACCCCGGTGCCGACCAAAAACAGCGCCCCACTCCAAGCCGCGCCCGGAGCGAGCGCATCGAACTTCGCCCACAGCCACGGCAGCAATCCGCTGAAAAGCACAATCAACAACACCGCCGCATCATAGATCAGCTCGAAGGAACTGAAGCGACTCTTCGCGACAGTGTAGTCGGCGGATTTGGCAAACGTCGCTTCGTCCATCACCCCGGTCAGGGCGCCGGGCAGCACGCCCGCATGCAAGCGGGTTTCCGAGCGATTGAGCGCCTCCAGCGCGAGCTGGGCAGCGAGACGAAGGAGCAGGAGAATAACAACCGTAAGCGGAAGCCAATGCATGGCCGTACTTCACACGGATTTAGCCGCCCGCCAACCCCAAATACGACTTTTGGCGTAGTTTGGCGTTTTAAAATGACCGCAGGTCATCGTCGGTGGCGCGCAGGTCTCGTTCTGCTGGCCAGCAGAATGGCGCGTCCAGCGCGGAGCCTGACGTGATGGGGAAGTGGCACGGGTCTCCCGACCCGTGGGTATGGTTTTGCCTCGTGCGTGTACCTCGTTTGAGGGCGCAGTCCGAAAACGGGGCCGCCAGACACCGCGCTTTCGCCTGCGGCTCAAACGCGGCTACACTCCGGCACCCAGCGCGCCCGGCTTGTCCGTCGTAGCCTTGACGAAGTCGGAAGGTCGCGCTCCACCTTCGATACCGTTCAGCCGGTTTGCGCCATTACAGGCTCATCTCGTTTCCCCGCCTACCCTCTCTCCACGGGCTGGGCTCAGGATCTGAACCTACCCGAATGACTGACAATCCGTGATCTTCCATGGACCTTGAAAGATTGTTTGAAATCAGTCCCTCCCCTCGCACAGTGGCCACGTGGAAACAGACAAACCCGCCAAACTCAGCTTCGAAGTGGCCCTGACCAAGCTCGAATCCATCGTTGATTCGATGGAACAGGGTGACGTACCGCTGGCCGAATTGCTGGGTAAATATGAGGATGGCACGAAGTTACTGAAAATCTGCGAAGCCCGTCTCCAAGAGGCCGAACTCAAGATCGAAAAACTTCGCAAACAGAAGGACGGTTCCGTCGCCTTCGATAACTTCCGCAGCGAGTAATTCGCCGCGCGCTCCCCCTCCCCCTATTTTTTGATGACTTCCTCCCGCATTCTCGACCGCATCCACGGCCCAGCCGACGTCAAGGCGCTCGCCGCCACTGAACTGCCGCAACTGGCTCAGGAAATCCGCGAGGAATTGATCGCGGTCACGGCCAGAAACGGCGGCCACATCGGCCCCAACCTCGGCGTAGTCGAGCTAACCATCGCGCTGCATCGCTACTTCGATACACCGACTGATCAATTCGTCTTCGATGTCGCCCATCAAGGCTACGTGCACAAGCTGCTCACCGGTCGTGGCGGCGAATTTTTCGCCAAGCTCCGCAAAAACGGTGGTGCCTCCGGTTTTCTTTATCGCAAGGAAAGTCCCCATGATGCCTTCGGCGCCGGCCACGCCGGCACGGCCCTCTCCGCGGCCCTCGGCATGGCCACGGCCCGCGATCTGCGCGGCTCCAGCGAACACGTGGTCGCGGTTTGCGGCGATGCGGCCTTCACCTGCGGCGTCACCCTCGAAGCGCTCAACAACGTCGTCAGCTCCACGAAACGCCTCATCGTCATCCTCAATGACAACGAGTGGTCCATCGCGAAAAACGTCGGCGCGATTTCGAATTATCTGAATCGCATCAGCACAAGCCAGACCTACAACAAGGTCCACCACGACGTGGAGGCGTTCTTCAAGAGCTTTCCCGCAGGAGAAAGCATGAATCGCGTTTACACCAAGTGGAAACGCGAAACGAAGGACTTCTTCGTCGAGTCCTCTTTGTTTGAAAAGTTTGGCCTGCGCTATCTCGGTCCGGTCGATGGCCACGACTTCGAATCACTCGCGAAGAATCTGGAATTCGCCAAGCACTGCGATGTCCCCGTGCTCATCCACGTGCTGACCAAGAAAGGCAAAGGCCTCGTAGCCGCCGTCGCGCATCCGGAAAAGTTTCACGGTGCCAGCCCCTTCGATCCCATCACCGGCGAACCCAATCAAAAAGCCGCCCCCGGCACTCCGCCCAATTTGCAGGATGTTTTCGGCGCCGCCCTCACTCGTTTTGCCAAGCAGAATCCCAAAGTGCTCGGGATCACCGGGGCCATGCCCAGCGGTACCGGTCTCTCCCAATTAGCGAAAGAAGTGCCCGGACAATTCTTCGACGTCGGCATCGCCGAGGAGCACGCGGTGCTGTTTGCTGCCGGGCTCGCGACCAAGGGATTTCGTCCCGTCTGCGCCATCTATTCGACCTTCCTCCAGCGCGCCTACGACATGGTGATCCATGACGTCTGCCTGCAAAACCTTCCCGTGACCTTCTGCATGGATCGCGCCGGCCTCTCACCCAACGACGGCCCGACGCATCACGGCCTCTTCGACCTCGCCTATCTCCGCTGCGTCCCCAACGCCACCGTCATGCAACCCCGCAACGAAGACGAGTTGACGGATATGCTGCACACCTCGTTGCAACTCCCCGGCCCAGGTTTCATCCGTTATCCCCGCGGTGCGGGCACCGGTGAAAAAATCAAAGCCCAACCGGCCCTCATCCCCTTGGGGCAAGCCGAGGTGATGCGCGAAGGTTCAAATATTATTATCTGGGCCCTCGGTCCCATGGTGCAGGAAGCGCTCAAAGTCGCCGATCGTCTCGCGGACGAGGAAGGATTGTCCGTCGGCGTCGTGAACGCCCGCTTCATCAAGCCCCTCGACCGCAATCTGCTCCTCAGCCAAGCCGCCGTCGTGCCGTTGCTCGTGACGATGGAAGATCATGTCGTCACCGGTGGTTTCGGCAGCGCCGTCCTCGAAGCCTTGCAGGAAGCCGATTGTCTCACGCCCGTCGAGCGCATCGGCTGGCCGGATAAATTCATCGAGCACGGCAACAGCGTGGAAAGCCTCCGCGCCGCCTACGGTCTTTCGACCGACGATATCATCCGCCGAATCAAAGAGCGCGCCAAACGCTTGGGCAAAGCCACGGTCGAAGCGGAAGCGTAAGGCCCGCGCCCTTGCTGAAATTAATCCAAGGCTTGGCGGTTGAGGGCAACCGCCTCTACCTTTCAGGTCCGGTAAAGGCAAAAAAATCAGGAATGCTGGTCGTGCGTTTTGCATTCGCACTGTATGGCCGACCCTGGTGATCGCGCCACTATCGCGAAGAAGGCACGTCGACGAGCGACGGCTCTACAAAGTCTGAAAGCGATGTAACGGCCTTGCCGCCCCTTAACCGGATTGCAGCATGCGCACGCGGCGATGCTTTTGGGGAAACTGCAGGGTCACTACGGTGCCGAGGCCTTCCTTGCTCTCAATGCCGACGTGGCCGCCGTGATCGCGCATGATGCGTTGCACGATCATCAGGCCGAGCCCATGTCCGCTGACTTTTGTGGTGTGGTAGGGTTGGAATAATTTGGCGAGTTCATCCGCCCGGATGCCATTGCCCGTGTCGGCGAGGGCCACGTAGACCGAGTCGTCGTCGGTCCGGACCTTGAGAGATAAACGGCCGCCAGGCTGCATCGCCTCCATGGCGTTTTTGGTCAGATTAAAAAATATCTGCTTTAGCTGATTCCGATCCGCCATGATCACCGGCGTGCTCACGGGCAGTTCGACTTCCACCTTCACGCCGCGATCATCGAGTTCCTTCGTCTGAAAACGCAGGACTTCCTCGATTACTTCCGGGAGATTGATATCGGACAAATCGGGTGGGCGCGGCCGAATGGCTTCGAGAAAATTTTTGATAATCCCATCCAACCGGGTCACTTCATCACTGCAGATTTTAATCGAATCTTCCAGCGAACGGGTCTCGCGCGATTCCTTCAGTTTTTTCAATTTCCGCTCGATGAGCTGCAAATGAATGGTGAGCGAATTCAGGGGATTGCCCAGTTCGTGGGCCACGCCGGCCGCCAGGAGCAGAATGGACGATTCTTTCTCGTTCTCGATCAATTCGGCGGTCGAGCGTTTTTCGCTGGTGATGTCGGAAAGGATGATGGCAAAACGCCGTTCGGCCGTCTCGCCGTTGGCGAAGGGCACCATGTAGAGCCGCACGACCCGGGGGACGGGATAGGCGAGTTCAAACTCACGAGTGACCACCGGGGCCGTAACGGGATTATCTTCCAAGCCTTCCAAGGAGGCCCGCAGACCCGGCACCAAACGCCAGAGAGTGAGGCCGACGGCCGAGTCGGTGAGCCCGACGAGTTTCTCCACGGCATCGTTGGCATACTCGATCAGGCCATCGGCATCGACCACGAGCACCCCTTCATGGAGGGTGTTGAAAACTGCTTCGAGAAACGTGCGCTCACGCGCCAGCCGTTGCACGAGATTGTGCAGGTTGGTGGAATCGAGCTGGTCGAGCCGGCCGAGAACCTTGTCGAGCGTAGTATGTTTCTTGGGGGGCATAGGAGAACCCAGTGCCCCGCCACTCAAAACAGCAGCTGCATGCGCGTCAACAACCGCCCGCCATCCGTGGGGGAACCAGGAACCTCACCGTGGATATAATCGACCATCAGACGGAGATCCTCGCCCTTGATCAGATAATTCAACCCCAAGGTCCAGGAACGCGAGGTGTTGCTGTCGATCGAGAGGTTGGGATCGAATTCCTCCCGGCGCAGCAACGCCTGCAATCGATTCGGAATCACAAAATAGGCCGCCGTCACTTGCCAGCCAGGGGCGGAGAATTTCGCCGCCGGCAGCACATTCGTGGGCTTAAAGGGATTGCGCAGCCACTCGGCACTCAAATCAAACTGGCGTGTTTGAACTGCGCATCGAGGCCCACGGCTGAACGTACACCGGTGAAAAGATTTCCGACAAAACCGAAGCCGCTCTTGGTCGCACCGGTATCTTCAGTCCAAAGACCACCCGCGCCGATCATGAGTTTGGTGTCTTTGGTCGCGAGGGGGGACATAATAAACATGGGCCGTCTTCTGAAACTTACTGTTGTCATTAGCGCTCACGTTAAGGCCATTCCCATTCGCCACCATCAAGAGGTAGCTGATTTTTTTGTTCAACAAGTCTCCCCCCACACTCAGTCCAAGCTGGCGGCCATCGGTCAACCGATCGCTGGAAAGAGAGCGCTCAATCACGCAGAATTTGCTATCACTGGTGCCTTGGTGTCTTTCCGACCCAGTATTTTCTTCCGCTCGGTATTTTCCTTGGCCAAATCGTGCACCTGCGTCTCGAGAGCCTTGAGCCGTTCTTCCACAGTTGGCTCGACCGCACGTCACCCCACCGCCAAAATGAGGAGCAAGACCGTGGAACGAAAAACAGGGTAGGTTCTCTGTGTCCGCATAGCCGGCCAGTCACTGGTTATCGACCTCGCTCTTCAAATCATAAAATCGGCTCACTCGGAAAATAGCGTCATTTGCCCAGCCAAATCGCGTGGTTTGGCGTAAAGCTTGCGGAGAAAAAGTTCGCGATGGATGCCACAGCGACCGTGTTTAAGGATCGCCTCGCGGTGTTCCTCGGTGCCGTAGCCCTTATGCTGGGCGAATCCATAACGAGGGTATTTTTTATCCAGCTCATCCATCAGCCGATCCCGCGTCACCTTGGCGATGATCGATGCCATAGCGATGGCGAGCGAGCGGCCATCCCCGCTCACCACACCCTGATGGGGATAGGCAAAATGCCGCAGCGGCAGACCATCGATGAGAATTTTGCAGGACACGACAGGTTGAAAAGCCGCCTTCTCCTCGACGCTGGCAAACAGCCCCGGTTCCTCGTTCTGCTGGAATGCCGTGGGCGGATAAATGCCTTCGAGGGCCCGACGCATCGCCACTTTCGTCGCCCCCAGAATATTGAGTGATTCCACTTCTGAAACACTCCCCACCCCGTAGTTGGCGTGGATCTGCCCCTGATTGACGAGATCATCGAATTCGGCCCAGAGCTCTTCGCGATCGGACGCCGTGAGTTGTTTGGAGTCATTCACCCGGCCTGATTTCGCCACGGCCCAGCGACCCTCTAAAAATTCCCGCGTGACCAGCACGGCCGTCGCCACCACCGGCCCGGCAAACGCACCACGTCCCGCCTCATCGACGCCGATCAGGCTGGTAAAACCGTAGATCTGCTTGAGGTCGTATCCTCGCAGTTGGCGACGCTTGACTGGCATTAAATGTTTCTAAGCGTGAACCGACGTCAGGCAAGCGGGACGTTTTCAGATTTCTCGCAAGCAATCATCCATTCGCGGATAAGCCAGAACGGTCCCGAATCTTCACGAATGAAAAACAAGTCCAGCCTCAGAGATCCTGCCCCCAGCCCGTGGAGCAAAGGCGACGATGTAATGAGATGAGCCTGTAACGGCGCTAAGCGGATGAACGGTTTCGGAGGTGGAGCGCGACCTCCGCAGAGGCGTGAGCGGTGAATGCTAAACACCGCTGATCTCGCGGATAGGCCTCCGACACCGTTGGTTTTGGTGCACCAAGACGCCGATACAGAAATAACCACCTGAGGTCTTTATCCGTGAATCGATCCGCGCTTGCCGGTCCAGAGCGCATGGGCGACGGCTGGAGATCAGCGGGGGGAATTTGGGATGGGGAGTCGGAATCTCGATGCGTGAAGCAGATGGAATTGCTTGGTGCGATTCGATTCGTGCTGATTGATCCCACCACCCGGAATTTCAGCCGACCCGCGAGGACTTACGGCACGATCCAACGAATAAAATGAAGGAATTAGCCGGACCCAACTATACATTTTACCCGATTCGCGGCGTAGTTGAGCTCACCGCAATTCCTCGGGATCAGGATGTCTGATATTCGTGCAGGAAATAAGCGGCCGCACCCGCTTCATCGTGATTTAACCCTACATTGATGGTCCGTCGCAGGACTCTGTTATGCTGCCCTTCACTCCCCAGGCAGCAGGCATGGATTTAAGATATTCAATCAGCTCCTCCACGGATTCTCCGCCAATCAAGTATTCCGATGACAGAATTTGCCGGCTCAGTCGTTTCGGCTGCGCCCGCCCATAATGATGAGCAAAATGTGCAGGAGACTGCCGAACGAAGCGGCGAAGGCCGCAACATACGTCAATGCGGCGGCATCAAGCGTCTCATTGACGCCGGCCATTTCGTCGCGATCCACGATGCCGAGCGTGACCAGCTGTTTTTTGGCGCGAGCCGTGGCATCGAACTCAACTGGTAAGGTCACGAGTTGAAAGAGACAAATCACCGCGAGCGCCACCGCGCCGAGCGTGAGGAAGATGCCACCGAGACCTTTCGCTCCGAGCACAATGCCGATGATAATCAGCAACTGCGATGCCCCCGATGAGATCTGCGTGACCGGCACAAGCGTTTGACGTAAGGTCATCATGGAATAGCCAACCTTCTGCTGAATCGCATGTCCGGCCTCGTGAGCCGCGACACCCAGTGCCGCCAGACTGGTCCCATGATAATTTTGCGCGGAAAGCGCCAAACGCCGATGGGTCGGATCAAAGTGATCGGTGAGCTGGCCTTCAATGGAAACGATTTCAATGTCATTAATCCCGGCGCTGTGCATGACGGCCTGCGCGGCCTCACGACCAGTGATGCGACCGCGCGAAGGGATCTGCACATTTTTCTTGTAGGCGCTTGAGACACGCATCTGCGCGTAGAAGCCGAAGAGCAGGGGAATGATAATGAGTATGATCCAGATGAGCATGGGAAATAGTGGTGAGGTGATGAACATCGCCATCATGACCGGATTTTCCAGTAAAAAATGTTTCATTGGAAAACGCCAGCTGACTTGTAATCGCATCGACTACCTTGCAAGCGAAGGCTTCGGCGTGCACGAGATCGCCTGCAGGCTGGCTCCTCCATCCATTAACCCGAAAAAAGAGAGGAGCTTATTCGCTGCCGTCTTTACCGATCGCTTCTACGGGGCAACCCTCGAGTGCTTCGATGCAGAGCTGGATTTCTTCTTCGGTGGTCGGCTGCTTATGGACGAAAGAGTAACCACCATCATCGTGGCGCGTGAAAAAAAGCGGAGCGGTTTCGCGACAGAGATCGCAGTCAATGCATTGCTGATCGACGTAGAAATTACCGGCAGCGTTGTCTTTCCATTTGTCTGCTTTGTTAGCCATAAATCGACTCAAAGACTATCCTTTAGTCTGTCAAGTTCAGCCCAGATGATAAGCGTATTATGCCTGCGACTCGGGCTTGTAATCACGAACGGTAGACATACGTTGCTGTCAGATGCTAACCGACCGCACTTATATGCGCAGTGAATACCATAGACCCGGCACCTCGGTCCTGACTTGGTTACTCTGCGCCATGGCTTCGGCGTATCTGCTCCAGCTCGTCTTTAGTTGGATGGGCAACAGCTCAATAGAAAACCTGTTTGCACTCACCCCCCATTCCTTAGCAACGGGCAAAATATGGACCTTGTTCTCCTATGCGCTGTTGCACTCCCATATTCTTTACCTCCTGGCCAATGGCTTGGGCCTCTACTTGATCGGACGAGAGCTCATGCCTCTACTCGGCGCGAAGCGATTCAGCGCTGTGATTGTTACCTCAATAGTCGTCGGCGCACTATTTTGGCTAGGCGTCCATGCCTTCCGCGAAGATGGCACAGCTCAGCTCCTCGGGGCATCCGCAGCCACCGTCGCCCTTTTCATTGTCTTCGCCTGTCTTTTTCCCGAACGAGAAATCACCTTCTTGGTCTTTTTTGTCCTGCCCGTACGCGTGCAACCCAAGGTCCTTGCTTGGTTGCTCGTGGGCCTGAATCTTGCCGGTCTTGGCTTCAGTGAGATCGCCGGGGGAAAGTTTGATATCACTGGGATCGCTCACTCGGCCCAATTGGGTGGCATCCTAACAGGTTGGTTATATTATCGTTACTCTCACGCACGAAATGGCCTGGATCGCGCTCCTGGCCCCGTGATCGAGCTTCCAAGCTGGTTGAAACGCAAAAAAAACGAGAAGGTCACCACCGGCTATAAGGTTAACCTCACTTCTCCGGCCGATTTGAAGACCGAGGTGGATCGCATCTTGGATAAAATCAACAGTTCAGGTTTCGGCGCGCTGACCGATGGGGAGAAACGCCTACTCGATGAGGCCAAAGATCTCCTCAGTAGACATTAAAATACTCATCGCCTTTACTAGACTGCTTTGCCTCTGGCCTACGCTCTTCAATTATCTCTAGCACAACCGCAACTATGCCGCGAGGTGTCGTTTTCTAAATCCACCCGCTCCACTTATTTTTAATCCGTGACTATCCGCCACCTCATACGCTCCACCTTTGTAATCGTTGCTCTCAGTCTCAACACCTTTGCTGCCACTGATCGCAATTACACGACGACCCCATTAATCAGCAATGAGACGCGCACCCTCGTCCAGATGCTAGACTACTTTCATTACAACAAAGAGGCGCTCAGTCAGACTCAATATACGCAGCTGATTTCTGAATTCATGGCGGACTTGGATCCCACGCATCTTTTTTTCACCGCCGCCGACGAACAAGCACTCCGCCAGCAATACGGTCCCCGGGTCATGACCGACCTAGCCTATCTCGGAAACATCGATGCTTCATTTGCGATTTTTAATCTCTATGAACAACGCGTCCAATCACGTACCGCGTGGATTTTCACTGAACTGGGCAAGGACTTCGATCTCACCACCCAAGAGAAATTCATCCCAGACCGGAGCAAAAGTCCTTGGCCAAACACCGGCGAAGAAGCCGATGAACTGTGGCGCAAGCGTTTGAAATATGAGATGCTGTCCCACCTGCTCGATGGTAAAACCATCGACGAAGCCAAGGGGGTTTCGCGCAAACGCTATGAGCGGAATCTGAAAAATCTCACCGAACTGGATGCCAGCGATATCCAAGAGCTCTACTTAACCAGTCTGACCAAGATGTACGACCCTCACTCGTCCTTCTTTTCTGCAGATACGAATGAGGATTTCAAAATTCAGATGCATCTATCACTCGTCGGCATTGGCGCCGTGCTCAGCATCGATGATGATCTCCTCTGCGTGATCAAGGAAGTTGTCCCGGGTGGGCCAGCCGACCTGAGCGGCCAGATCAAGGCCAATGACAAAATCATCAGTGTGCAGCAGCCAAACACGGAACCGGTTGAAATTGTCGGCATAAAACTTCGTCGCATCGTCGAAATGATCCGCGGCAAGAAAGACACCAAAGTGGTCCTCACGGTTCAGACCCCCGAACCCGGTGGCGTTGCCAAGACCAAGCAAATCACCATCACCCGCGATGTCATCAAACTTAATTCCTCCCGCGCTTCCGCATCAATCTATGAGGTCCCCGGAGTTGCTGGAGTGGTTAATACCGTCGGCGTGATCGGCTTTAATTCTTTCTACGGACCTTCCGACGATTCACCCGACAGCAAGACAAACCAGAACAGCTTAACCAGTGATGTCGCCGAGCTCATCGGCAAACTCCAGCAGAATGGCATCAAGGCCTTGGTCATCGATCTCCGGCGCAATGGCGGAGGCTTCCTCGCCGAAGCGGTCAGCTTGACCGGGCTATTTATTGGCAATGGCCCCGTCGTCCAAGTCCGCAACACCCAAGGGCGCACTCAGGTGGATAGCAACACCGAGACGCCTCTCACCTATGAAGGCCCCCTCGTGGTGTTGACCTCACGCTTCAGTGCCTCGGCCTCAGAAATCTTTGCCGGAGCCCTGCAAAATTATGGCCGCGCCGTCATCGTGGGCGACAGTTCCACTCACGGAAAAGGCAGCGTCCAAAGTGTTTTTGAGATGAAAGATTACATTCAACACTTCACCAAAGCGAAAGATAATCGAACGGGTGCGGCCAAAATCACGGTGCAAAAATATTATCTCCCCAGTGGGGCCTCCACCCAAAACAAAGGCGTCATTTCCGATATCGTTTTGCCTTCCATCGACGACTATCTCCCGTATGTCGGCGAATCGATTCTGCCCCACGCCTTGGGCTGGGATGAAATTCGTTCCGCCAATTTCAATGGCAAGCCGCTCGCCTCCACTTTCGTGAAGCCTTTGTCACTCGCCAGTCAAGCCCGCCAAAAATCACTGGAAGAATTCTCTCTCCTCATCGAAAACGTGAATCGCTTTAAGGAGCAGATTTCAGACAAAACCATTTCACTGAATCTGGTAGAACGTCGGACCCAGAAAAAAACCGATGAGGAATACAAAAAGCATCTGGAGCATGAGCTGGCCCGATTGGCGAAAGATGACTACATTCACCGGGATGTAAAACTCGACTCAGTCATTGCCGCTGAAGCCACCGGACAAAAACCGGCAAAAACAACCGAAGAAGGCGATACCGACAGCCTCGAAGCCGATACCGCTGCCAAACTCGACATCCACCTCCGCGAGGCACTCCGGGTCGTCATCGATGCCGCTGCTTTATTGCAGGATCACCCCACTGGGGTGAAAGGGGAAGCTTCGCTGGCTACAACCGATTCAAAGCGTAGCTAAAACGAAGCGATCGCGGCCGGTCAGGTCCTTCAGTGATTCGCTCGTGGGGTAACCTTGCGCCTGCAGCAACGCCCGCAAACGCGCGTGCTGGGCAATTCCCGTCTCCAGCACCAAACGGCCAGACTCATTTAATCGCTCCCGTGCTCCGCCGATGATTTTTTCGAGCGCGATTGCGCTGTCCTGTCCGGCAGAGAGCGCTTGGTGCGGTTCGTGATCCCTCACCTCCGGCTCAGTTGCGGCAGTTTCTTCATCGGAAAGATAAGGAGGATTTGAAACGATCAGATCATATTTATCCTGAGCCGGAAGCGCGCTAAACCAATCGGAGGGCAGGAACGTAACTCTCGCGTCCAACCCATTCGCAACGGCGTTTTCCCGGGCCAAAGCCAAGGCTTCTGCGGAGAGATCCACCGCCATCACCGTGGTTTCCGGCCACGCCTTGGCCAGCGCCAGAGCGATCACACCAGTGCCCGTACCAAGATCCAACACCCGTGAAGGGGGAAGCGAAAATCTCTGTACCAGCAGCTCAATTAAGTATTCTGTCTCCGGACGAGGAATCAGTGCCCGGCGATCAATCTTCAATGTCAGTCCGGCAAACTCCATGCCGCCGAGGATGTGCTGCAATGGCTCACGGTTTCCCCGACGCTTCACGAGCGGTCTGATTTTTTCCAAATCACACTCCGCAAGCGGCCGCTCAAACTGGATGTAGAGCTGCATGCGTTTTAAACCAAGCGCATGCCCGACCAACAATTCAGCATTCAAGCGTGCACTCTCCACACCTCGTTTTTCGAAAAACTCGGTCGTTTTTTTAATGATCTCCAGAATGGTCAGCATGATCACTCCGGGTCATCCGCAGACATTCGCCGCACCGGCAGCGGCCCACCGGTCAACAAGGCCAGCTTCTCTTCAAACTCGGCTCGCTGCAGCGCCTCAAGCAATTGATTGATATTTCCCTCTAAGACAGACGGCAGACTGTAGAGCGTCAGTCCGATCCGATGATCGGTCACCCGGTTCTGCGGAAAACTATAGGTGCGGATGCGCTCACTGCGGTCGCCCGTACCGATCTGACTGCGTCGGTGCGCCGCGTACTTGGCTTTCTCATCATCTTCTTTTTTTTGGAGCAAGCGGGAGCGCAGCACCGCCATGGCGCGAGCCTTGTTTTTGATCTGCGAACGATCATCCGCGCAATATACAATCAAGCCGGTTGGTTTGTGGATGATCCGCACCGCTGAATCGGTGGTGTTTACCCCCTGCCCTCCGGGACCACTGGCGCGCTGCACGGTGATTTCCAGATCTTCCTGGTCGATCTGAATATCGACCTCTTCCGCTTCGGGTAAAACGGCCACCGTCACCGTCGAAGTATGGATGCGTCCATTGGCCTCGGTCACCGGGACTCGCTGCACGCGATGCACCCCACTTTCATATTTCAACTGCTTGTAGACCTGATCGCCCGTGATCAAAAAAATAACTTCTTTGTAGCCGCCGCGATCCGATCCGCTCGAGCTCATCGATTGCACCTTCCACCCGCGCCCCTCCGCGTACCGGACATACATGCGATAAAGATCCGCCCCAAACAAACTCGCCTCATCCCCACCGGTACCCGCCCGAATTTCCATCACGGTGTTGCGGGAATCAGAAGGCTCGGGCGGAATCATGGCCTCCAAGACCAACTTGTGCAGTGCGACACGTTTTCTCTCCAGTTCGGGGAGCTCAAGCTGCGCCAGACTGCGCAATTCTTCATCGGCCGTGGGATCTTTGCCCAAAGCGATGTGTTCGGCTACCTCCGCGACGACGCGCTCATAGGCCCGATAATTGTCCACCAACTGTCGCGTGCGCTGCTGCTCACGGGTCACCTCGGCGGCGCGCCGGGGATTGGTATAGAACGATGGCTCTGCCATCTGCGCATCGAGTTCATCAAGGCGGCGTTCAAAAGAATAGATTTCAGGGAGTTGATCCATGTGGTCACGAACAAACGGGAAATTGCGAATTGCTTCAGCCGTAGCGAGCGGCTTTATCACAGCCAATACAGGGCAACGTGAGTTGCCTAGTAGAATTTATTCGCGATGGCCTCGAAGCTCTTCAATCAAAACATCGTCGCGTGTATCTGGGATTTTGACAAGACTCTGATTCCCTCCTACATGCAGGCACCTCTTTTCCGGCGTTATGGCGTGGATGAGGCCACTTTCTGGGCCGAGACCAACGCCCTCGCCGAACACTATCAACGCCGAGGTACCAATATTTCACCCGAGATCAGTTACCTGAACCATCTGCTGACTCACGTGCTCGCTGGCAGCATGGCAGGATTGAATAACAAAATCCTCCGGCAATGTGGCAGTGAAATCCAATTTTATCCTGGCTTGCCCCAATTTTTCGAGAAGTCGCGTTCTTGGGTTAAAACCAAATCTGAATACACCAAGCACGACATCGTGCTCGAACATTACATCGTCAGCACGGGACTGGCTGAGATGGTCCGAGGCAGCGCCATCGCACCGTACGTCGATGGCATCTGGGCCTGTGAATTCATCGAATCACCCCTGCAGCCTGGCTTCCTCCGGCAGAAGGAACTCGGCCTCGATGCCGCCGCCGAAATCGCCCAAATCGGCATGATGATCGACAACACCACGAAAACCCGGGCGATCTTCGAAATCAACAAAGGGACAAACAAGAACCCCGCGATTGAAGTGAATGCCAAGGTCACGGCCGAAGATCGCCGCATACCGATCCCCCATATGATCTACATCGCCGATGGCCCCAGCGACGTCCCGAGTTTTTCAGTTGTCAGTAAAGGAGGCGGCAAAACCTACGCTGTCTACAATCCCGCTAGCCGCGCAGAATTCGAGCAAAACGACCGACTCCGGCACGCAGGACGCATTGATCATTATGGCCCCGCTGACTACACGCAAGGCAGTGCCACGGTTAACTGGCTGCATCTTCATGTAGAGAAAATTTGCGACCGAATCGTGGCTGACCGCGAAATAGCCATGACCTCACGTGTCAGCCGTCCTCCACGCCACCTTTCGGAACCGTCAACGATGGGATCGGCCACTCAGGCACCCAGCTCGTCGCCGCAGCAATCAACCTTTCTGTAAGGCTAGCGTCTTAATTATAGACTAATACAAAACGAGACGGCGTAGGAGTAATGACAAAACGGGGCGATTCACCAGCGATCCGAAACTGAAATGGCTCCGCGGCGATCTTAAATGCAGGAATCGTATTTTGGCTGGCGAGTTGAAATTCCAATCCAGCAACCAGAGCATTTGGCTTCGAGGTCACAACAACTGGTATCGGAGCTTCAGCGACAAGGGCGGTTTCACGAAAATTTTCAGCCAAGTTATTAACCCGATCAGCATATTGATAGGTTTGCATGGGAATGCGGCCTGCGATCACGGCAGAAATGCCGCAATTCCAGGCTAAGGCGATGTTATAGCTGTTCGCATCAATACCGGCTTCACCGAAGCGTTCTTTGATCCACTCATAGTGCTGTACCGCTACTTGGTCAGCCGTAGTGCGGTCGTTTGCTAACCGAAAAGGTTTATTGGTATGCATCCGCCACGTACCTGATCGAAACTGATAAGGCCCTAATTCGCCTTTGGAACCATAGCCGGTCTGATTGGTAGGATTTTCTACCATATTAATCGCCCGCAGCGTCTCCCATCGGTCAGATGCAGACGCAAATAGCGAGAAGCCGCTTAGCAGAACAACAAGGTAGAAAGTGTGGTGTCTTGTCATAGGCCTCTTAAGTATGGGTGTTACACCCTATGTAAAGTGATAATATTTTGGAAAAATTGAAAATTTGCGCCACATTGGCGCGATGTTTACAAGCCATGTTGTAAGTCGTGTATTTCTAGGAACGTCTCTGTGACGTATTTGCCTAATACAATGCATAAGCATATCTATTGTCAGCTCCGACAGTCTCTTGCTTAAGGATTTTCCGCGAACTTCACCACCACTTCGATCCCCATTGGGCACCGGCTAGAATCAGCCGCCTTGGGCTTTTACCCTTTGTCATCGCGAACTGCGTGAAACGCGCCATGGCGGTCCAGTTGGATCGCTTTGTCGTCTACAGTCCGCGCTCTCAGGAATTTTTGTAGTCAAGGCATTTCTTGAGGGCTTTCAGACTATCGTCAGTCACCACGACGTAATAATTTTTCTCATCCGACCAAGCAGCGGAGGCATGTCCTTTACGAACCAAGAATTGCGGTGTGTCCGTAACCTGCATCTTCGGGAAATCATCACGACGCGCGACAAACAAGTGGTATTCCTTGCCTTCGCCAAAGCAGATGAGCGACACCTCTTTGCCTCGGTAAACGATGGTCTTGCAACCACGGCTGCGCAATTGGGCAAATCCAGCCGGGAGTTCTTTGGGTAATGGTGCGTTTTGTTTGACCAGCCAACTACGCAACTCATCCAAGTCAGTGTTATGTCGGCTTAGAAAAAATCCTCCGGTCACATAATCCATCGCGAATACCGGCAGCTCATCCGAGGTTTGGGCGCGGGGGTAAACGATTCCAGCAATGCCCAAACTAAACACCACAAGCACACTCGCGGCCATCGCCAGCCACTTGGGCTGACGCCACCACACTCTAACACTTGGCCGGCTGGCTTGTGCCCCCGCTATAATCCTGGCCCGCAAATCCTCCGGTGGTACGATCACCCGAAGTTTTGCCGCTACTGCGCGATCAAAAGCCTGTTGCCCTTCCAACCACTTTCCCAATGAGGCATCCTGTTTCACCTGCTCCAGCGCCGGCTGAAAAGCAGCATCATTGGCATCAGCCCCATTGGGTCGATACGCCAGCAGGATGAATTTTGCTTCGTCGTTGGTCATGAGAGTTTACGTCCTAGATGAGAGGGCACATTCAAGGATCAACTTGAAGAAGCTTTTGATTTAAGTTCTTGGAAACATTGGGCTGGGGATTTCCAGCCGAGGATTTTTCTGGGGCGCTCGTTGAGCATTTCCTGATAGGCGCTGAGTTGTTGGTAAGAG
>JBBRBC010000063.1:0-21240 GCA_038206205.1 Opitutales bacterium | reverse complement strand
CAATCCAGCGCAGTTCTTTGCGCTGCTCGGACGTAAGAGTAAGAATGCTGATCGGGCGGGCCATTCCGACAGATAAACAGACTAATCTAATTTTGTATAGCTATTTATCATCCAGTACACTAGAACTCGGCACTCTCAAGTAAGGAAGAAATGGATGATCAAGACCCTGACCGTTAGCCCACGAAGCACACGAATACGCGACCGCAACGGCAGCGTCGAACGAATCACGGATAGGTTTCAAAGTGGTGCTCATGTTTTCAATTCGTGCAGCCGCTGCTGGGAGCGGCCTTCGTGTGATTAGTGGGCAAAAAGTCTGGGTCAGCTTACCAAGCGTTTCCACTCAAGTTTGGGATAAGGAAAGATTGAAATGACCATGAGCCTGAAGGTTGACCCACGAAGCACACGAATACGCGACCGCAACGGCCGCGTCGCACGAATCACGGAAAGCCTTCGAAGTGGTGCTCATGTTTTCAATTCGTGCAGCCGCTGCGGGGAGCGGCCTTCGTGAGATTCGTGGGGAGAACTCAGGCATTTCTTTGCTGTGCGCAGGTTCACCCGCCGCCTGGCTTCCGGTTGATGGTGGCTTCGTCCACGAACATTTTTTCCGGATACTTCAGGAAACCGCGCATCAAGGAATCATCACCGTGCACTTCGTGCCGCACCTGATTCAGACGAATAGCCCCGTCGAGCGTCTCGGTGCGCAAACCGCTGAAAATACTTTTCCCTCGGTCATCAGCCAACAACACCGGCGCCTGATAGGTGAAGAGATAATCAAGTTCCCGAGCCTGCATCAGCTCGCTGAGCAATTGAGCGCCGCCCTCGAAAAACACGCCCCCAATCCCCTCCTGCGTACAGCGCTTCCGGAAGTCGGCGAAGTTCACCTTGGGCGTGGGAGATTCCATGATCCACGTCTTGACGCCGAGCTGGTTGAGTTTCCGGGCATAACCGAGTCCGCCATGAGGAGTCGTCACCACTATGGTACGCTCATGAAACTCGTCCGTGAAAACACCCGGCATCGCTTTGTCCAAGACCGACCGGAGCAATCCATCAAAAACAAAACGCCACGGACACCATTCCTTGCCATCCACGCGCGCCGTCAGTCGCGGATTATCCGCGCGCAACGTTCCCGCGCCCACCGCGATCGCCGGGAAATAGCGGCGCCAGACATGGCCGTTGGCCCGCGCCTTTTCCCCGGTGATCCACTTGGAATCTCCCGTGCGGGTCGCCACCTTGCCATCGAGCGTGACGCCGGACTTGGCGGCGAAAAGCGGCCGGCCGGTGGCGATCCAGTGGTTAAAAATCAGGTTCAGATCGGCGCACTCCCGGGCGAGCACCCCGGTGGTCACTTCCACGCCGGCCGCACGCAACAGCTCGAAACCTTTGCCTGCATGCGCAGGATTCGGATCGGTGGCGCCCACGACCACGCGCGTTAGGCCCGCCGCAACAATCGCCTCGGTACACGGCGGGGTGTGCCCATGCGTGCAACAGGGCTCCAACGTCACATAGAGCGTCGCACCCGGTTTCGGTTTCCGGCCCAGCGCCCGCAACGCGACAATTTCTGCGTGCGCCTCGCCAGCTTTCGCGTGATGCCCTTCCGCCACCCTCTCGCCCTCTTCGACGATCAGCGCGCCCACCAACGGATTCGGATGCGTATCGCCCCAGCCGCGTTTGGCCACTGCGATGGCGCGGCGCATGAAAGATTCATGATCGAGCAAATTCATGGGGTGAGTCCCGCCACATACGGGTTGTGCGCTTTCTCCTCACCCACCGTGGTTCGAGGTCCGTGGCCGGGGAGCACCACCGTCTCATCGGGCAAGGTATAGATTTGTTCACGAATACCACGGGCCAGCAGATTAAAATCACCTCCGGGAAAATCCCAGCGTCCTACTCCGCGATTAAAAAGTGCATCGCCCACGAGCGCCGCCTGGGCCTCCGCCTGATAAAACAGAACGTTGCCCGGACAATGTCCCGGTACATGCCTGACTTCGAATTCACGACCCAAGGCTTTGAGTCGATCACCTTGAGCGACCCAAGCGTCAACCGTCACGCCCTTAAGGCCCAATCGGGCGCCCATAAATTCCTCCATCATTTCCGGCGTCTCGATCATCGCCTGATCCGCCCGATGCGCGCGCACGAGTGCGCCGGTCTCACGCTTCACCACGGCACCCTCTTGCATGTGATCCCAATGGCCGTGAGTCAGCCAAAGCTCCTTCAGCACGCAGCCTTCTTTGAGCAAGATGGGTTGAACCTTGGCCAAAATATCACCGGGGGCATCGACGAGCACCGCCTCGCCCAGTTTGGCGTCAGTCAGGAGATAGCCGATGGTTTGGATCGGACCGGAGGGGAGGACATGAATCTTCACCCCGGTAAGATTCGCGGACCGCTCGGCACCCGCAAACCTAATTGCATTGGAGTGCGGCCGGGGCTGATTCATTCTCGTCGCGCCCAGAGGGAATTCTCGGTTGCACCGCTAGCGACTGATGTTTTGCAGGGCCTGTGTCTTGCTCAGGCCGGGTACGCGCATCTCCGTCCTCGCTCGCGGCGTCTGCAAGACAGACGCCGAGGAGGTCTCGGAGGAATTAAAATGAATCAGCCCTGGAGGGCGGCCGGGAAACAGGAAGTGAGGTTGGAGCCTAACCGAATAGTACTTCATTGAGATTAACCCCGCGAGGGCCGAGTTCCCGCGAGGCCGTCATACGCCTTTCCCCCGGCCTCGCTGTAACTCGGCCCTCCACTGGAATATCAGAAAACGGTTGCGAGAATTTTGAGGATAAGCTCCGAGCTGTAGCGGCAGGTGCCTGCGTGCCGGGTGGTGGCATGGTCTCCGACCCATGATGCCCCCCCGGGTCAGGCAATCATGCAATCGAACTCATCTTTCTAAATGCGCGGAAACCAACTGAAAGGTGGTCGCTGATTTTTGTCGGGCCGACTTGCCCGCCAAAGCCTCGGCGGCGGCGGAAGCCCGGCGCAGGCTGATCCACATCGGCGACAGAGCATCGGTGTGGAAACCGACGCCCACCCACTGCATGATCACGGGTCGGGAGACCCGTGCCACTTGGCCAATCAATTCAATCCCCCTCGCACGCCCGTCAGGCCCCAACCGTCGGAACAGTGCGTACGGTATCGAGTGATTTTCGAATCACAGTCGCCAGCGCGTGCATTTCAAATGGTTTTCCAATGAAATAATCGCCCTCCGCCGGTGCGAAATCAGTTCCGGCAATATCGGCGCTGTACCCGCTCATGAAAATAATCCGTATCCCCGGCAGCTCACTTTTGAAGCGCTGGGCGATATCTTTTCCACTCAGACCTTCGGGCATAATCATATCGGTCAGCACCAGATCGATGTCCGCTTTGCGCTCCTGCCAGATGCGCAAGGCCTGATGCCCATTCCCGGCTGCCAAGACTTGATAACCCAATCTCGTGAGCGTGACCTTAGCCACCATTTGGACGGCAGGATCGTCTTCAACGAGCAGAATAGTTTCCGTGCCCCGCGGGAATTTTCCCGCGTCAGTCGGCTGTGATCGAACCGCCGGAGGAGTATTCAACAGGGGCAGATACACGGCAAAAGTAGTCCCCCGGCCCAACTCACTCTCGACCGTCACCCAGCCATTGTGCTGCTGCGCGATACCGTAAACTGAGGCCAGTCCAAGACCCGTGCCCTTACCGACCTCCTTAGTCGTGAAGAACGGTTCGAAGACTCGCTTCATGTTTTCCGGGGCAATCCCTGTACCGGTATCGGAAACTATCATCAGCGCGAACGAGCCAGCCCGTGCCGTCACCATTAACCGGGCTTCCTCGACTGAAATATCCACCGCCGTGGTCCGCAAGGTCAGTTGGCCACCTTGGGGCATGGCATCGCGTGCATTGATACACAGATTGAGAATCACCTGTTCCAGCATCCCGGGGTCCGCATAAATCGGCAGACTCTGCAAAGCGTAATCCAAGCGGATCTTCACGGTCTCGCCGATGACCCGGCGCAACATCTTGGAGATGTGACCGACCACGGCATTCAAATCGAGATTCTGCTGTTGCATCACTTGCTGGCGGCTGAAGGCCAGCAATTGCCGGGTCAAATTAGCCGCGCGGTTGGCGGCATGCCCGATCGCCTGCAAGGGCTCCGTCACCTCGGGCGTCAACACTCCGGATGACTGCAGCAATCCGATGTTCCCCAAAATCACCGTCAATAAATTATTGAAATCGTGCGCCACCCCGCCGGAGAGCTGCCCGATCGCTTCCATCTTCTGGGCCTGGCGGAACTGCTCCTCCAATTGCAGCCGCTTCGTGATATCGCCGATATAACAATGGACGATCTGCTGCGCGTTGATGGGATAAAAAGACCAAGAGAGCGTGTTCGGACCATGCTGGGTTTCCAAGCGTAACTGGGGTTGACCGGCCGCCAAACACTCCGCCACGATTTGCTTGGTCCGCAGTGGCAAGAGATCCTTCAGATTAGGAAAACCTACTTTCTGCGCCATACTCAGGGCCGCCGGATTATGGTAGCCCAACGCCCCATCGGCCGTGAATTCCAGCACCGGATTGGGATTTAACTCCGGGAAATTAGCCAGATGCTGCGCCCTCTCCTCCGCTTGTTTGTGGATTGTGATATCCTGCACCACGGATCGGATGCCGGTAATGGTGCCATCCTCGCTCCGCAGAATTCGATCCTCCACCAGTACGGGGAAAAGCGATCCGTCCTTGCGCCTAAGTTTCATCTCGAAAACTTGTGCCTCATTTTTTGCTCCGTGCAATTTCCCTGACACCGCTTCGTGGGTGATCGCTTCATCCGCCGTAATCTTCCAAACGAATTGCCCGAGTAATTCGTCGGCGGAAAAACCCAGCATTTTCAATTCGGTTTTGTTGATGCGCGTTACCCGCCCCTCATGATCCACTTCATGATAACCGACCGGAGCATTATCAAACAAGTCGATGAACTGCTCTCGATTTTGCTGCAGTTCGAGTTCCGTGCGCTTGCGGGCGGAGATATCGAGCAGCGAATTGAGAAGATACGTTTGCCCGCCGAAATGTACGGCCCGACCACTGGAGAGGACCGCAATTTCAGTGCCGTCGGCGCGGCGCATCCGTGCTTCGAAATTATCCACGGTCCGATCCCGGGCCAACAACTGCACATACTGGTTGCGCTCCTCCAGATCGATCCAAACGTTCATCTCCGTCGTCGTTAGCCCGCGGACATCAGCCAACCGGCGACCGAGCAGGACCTCGGCGGCGGTATTGGCATCTGACACCCGGCCTTCGGGCAAAGTCGTGATCACGATGGCCAAGGAACTCTGGGCATAAAGCGCATGAAACTTCTCTTCACTATTCTGTAACGCCACTTCCGCCGACCTCCGCTCGGTGATGTCGCGAAAACTCCAGACCCGCCCCATCCCCTTTCCGTTGCTCAACTGCGGCCGGGAGTAACGCTCGATCACCCGACCGTCTTTGCACTTCAGTTGATCCATACTTTCTTCTTCAGGGTGTACGGAGAGATAACTGACTTGCCCGAGGTATTGCTGTGGCTCGCTGACCTGATCGAGCATGCACTGCACAATGCGTTCGCTGTCTTGGGTGAGCTGAACCGCATCGGGTACGCCCCACATCCGGGCAAAGACACGATTGAAGGTTTCGACTTTCCCCTCTGAGTTGACCACCAAAATTCCATCGGCCGTGGACTCCAAGGTGGCCATAATCAAAGCCAGCGAGTGGTCCCGCGCGAATTCAGTTTGCTTCCGTTCGGTGATATCACGCGAAATGCCGACCAGTCCGGTGACATTCCCGTCCGCATCGCGGACCGCAACTTTCGTGGTCGACACCCAAGTAATCCGACCGTCGGACCAGTTTTCTTTTTCTTCCAGGCCGATGATCGCCTCCCCGGTGCTCATCACCTGCTGCTCGTCCGTGTAGGCTTGGCGCGCGTGTTCCTCGCCGAAGTAATCAAAATCCGTTTTGCCCAGCGCCTGTGCCGAATGCTGCAGGCCGAAGCGTTGCACCATGATATCGTTGATGCGCACAAAGCGGCTCTGCCGGTCCTTAAAATACACGTGATCGGGGATTGTTTTGAGCAAGCTGCTGAACAAGGATTGTTCAAGTTTCAACGCTGCGTCCGTCCGGATGCGTTCCGTAATATCCTGCGCCGTGCCAGTCGCGCCCATGACGCCACCCTGTTCGTTCCGCAGCACCACGGCGTTAAAGTTCAGCCAAACCGTGGATCCATCTTTTCTCAGGTGAGAGGTTTCGTGATTGATGCTCGGTGCCCCGCTTTTAATGAGAGCGAACACCTCCAGATCGAGTTTAGCCTGCTCGGGAGTTTGAAATTTCATGAAGGGCAGGCCCAGCATCTCGGCCGGTTCGTAGCCAAATATCTTCGAGGCAGCCGAATTCAAAAACGTCCATCTCCCCTGTGCATCCATCGACCAAATTAAGTCGTGCGAAGTCTCGATGAGTGTACGATATGCCAACTCCCCCTGATGCATGGCGGTCTCGGACTGCCGCTGCTTGCTAATCGCCGCCACCGCCGCCTGCTGCGAGACCGCGCTGACTTGATAGAGCAAAGCCAGACTCAGCGGCAACACCACGAGGAGGATACTCGCAAACCCGAGAACCCAAGCCAGGGATTTCGGGTCGGCTTGATAGGTGATGTAGATCAGTCCGGCCACGCTCAACAGCACCAGTCCGCCAAGGAGCAAAGCCTGTTGTTTGAGTCGATTCATGGGCTGTAAGACCGGCTCGTTAGCCGCCACCAGCTCGGTGGGCACCGCGATTGGCCAGCTCAACAACCACGAAAACCCCACGGTGAGTGACACCGAGATCATCAGCGCAAGAAATTCCGCGATCGGATCGATACTTCTTCCGTTCGAATACTGGACAATAATAGTTTCGACCCGTCGCCCGAGCATCAAGCCCACGGCAATGGCCAACATGACCCAACCGGGCTGGCGTTTTTTCCAAGCCAAGCGGCTCGCCTGAATCACCGCGCCAATTTGGGCGAGAATGGATGCCGTAAGTAAAATCAAACCCATGATATTTAGTATTTCGGAAAATAGCCCTGACTAGCTACTTCGCATAATTATACATCTGGGAGTGCCTTGTCCAGTGGCTAGTCGAATGGCGGAAGGCGGAAGGATTCACAACGGATGCCTCTGCGGTGGTGGAACCCGACCTCCGGGCGGGTTTTTCCGCGAGTGCCGGCACCCAGCGCGCCCGGAGGTCGCGCTCCACCTCGATACCGTTCATCCGGTTTGCGCCGTGACAGGTTCAGCTCGTTTCCTCGTCCCGAGTCTCTCCGGCAGTACGGCCATTCTTTCCGATCAACATCGTCACGGCGGCGCTAAGCGCCGCAAAGTCAAACGGCTTGGCCAAGACCACGTTCGCGCCAATTTTTTTTGCGATGAGCAGATAATTATCCGGACTGCCGCGCCCTCCCCCCGATATCACGATGATGGGAAGATCAGTGCGCAATTTCTTCAAGGCCCGGATGGTCTCCACGCCTTCCATATCAGGCATAATCAGATCGGTAATCACGAGATCGAAGGACTCAATCCCATACGCCTGCAGCCCCGCGCGGCCATCACAGGCTTCCCTCACCTCATGTCCCATTTTTTTCAACGTCACCAGCAGCGCGCGGCGCAACATCTGATCGTCATCGATAACCAAAATGCGCGACATGTTCAGCGGCGCGGGTCGCGTTGAAGATTCCGGTGGACGACCTCAGCCAGCATGGACGCCGTGTATGGCTTGGATAAAACTTCCCACACCCCGGCGAGCTGCACCTGCTCCGGGTTGAGCGAACTACTGTTGCCACTGGTCAACACCACGGGCAAATCAGCCCGCATGGCGCGGATTCGCTCAGCGAATTCCAATCCGGTCATGCCCGGCATTGTCTGGTCCGTGATCACCAATTGAAAGGCCTGCGGGTCCTGCTCCACCCGGGCGAGCGCCTCCAGCACCTCATACTGCGACTCCACCACATAACCATACTGCTGCAGCATCCGTTCGCCCAAACGAACTATCGCCCGTTCGTCATCCACAAATAGTATCCGTTCGCCCTGCCCGCGCGGGATCAATCCCGGTTCATGACTGTTCTTGACGGGTGTCGTCGGGATGGCCGGTAAATAAATTTCGAACGCAGAGCCTTGCCCGACTTCGCTGGTCAACCGGATGGCCCCATGATGCCGGCGGATAATACCGTGGACCACCGAGAGTCCGAGTCCCGTGCCTTCACCCGGTTCCTTGGTCGTGAAGAACGGTTCGAACACCCGTTGCTGAGTCGCCGCATCCATGCCACAACCAGTGTCGCTGACCGTCAGCCGCAAAAAGGGACCGGGAGCAAGTTCCGGCATCCCCCGGATCGCCGCATCATCCAGGAGACAGGAATCGAGTTGAACCCTCAACTGGCCCGGCCGATCCCGCATCGCATGGCTGGCGTTGGTGCCGAGATTCATCACCACTTGGTGCAGTTGCGTGGCATTGGCCAACACGGCGGGCATATTCGAAGCGAGACTGATCTCGAACTGGATCGTACTGGGCAGTGAGGCCCGCAACAGCTGCACGGCCTCGGCGATAATATGGCGAAGCTGGATCGGCACGAGCGCCTCAGTTTCGGTGCGGCTGAATGCGAGAATCTGCCGGACAAGATCCGCCGCCCGATTCCCGGCGCGACTGATCTCGTCGAGGTAATCGAGCAACTCCGCATTGCCGGTGGCTGCTTGCCGGGCCAGGGAATTGAAGCCCACAATACCGGAGAGGATGTTGTTAAAATCGTGGGCGATCCCACCAGCCAGCGTACCGATCGCTTCCAGTCGCTGGGACTGCAAAAACTTTTCTTCCAGCAATTTTTGCTCAGTAAAATCCTCGGCCACGCCGACGATGCGATAGATTTCACCGCGGGCATCCTTCACGGGATAAGCCCGGTCCCTGATCCAGCGGATCGAACCGTCGGGGCGGATGATGCGGTAGGTTTCATTGTAGTCGCCCAGCACCTGCTTGATCAGGGAGGCGCTCCGGATTCGCGCCTGATCCTCGGGATGGATACTGTCCAACCAGACTTGGGCGGAGCGAAAAAGACTTTCGCAGGAGCGGCCCCAGATGATCTCGAAGGCGGGATTGATGTAGAGAAACACGCTCCGCGCCGGATTGGTCATCCAGATGACTTCATGGATGTTCTCTGCCAGTTGCCGGAAGCGTTCCTCACTTTCATGCAACGCGACCTCCGCCTGTTTACGCGCCAACCGCACCCGGTTTTGCTCCAAGGCGCGTTTGACCGCCGGCCCAAGACGGGCGAGACGATCCTTCAGCAGATAGTCCGTCGCGCCGAGTTTGATCGCCTCCACCGCCGTATCCTCGCCGATCGTGCCCGAGACGATGATGAAGGGAATCTCCAGGCCGCAGTGCTGAAGTAATCGCAGCGCCTGCAGCCCGTCGAACTGCGGCATTTTAAAATCCGACAAAATAATATCCAATTCCAGCTTGATGGCCGCCAGATAGGTGGCCTCCGTTTCTACGCGCGTCCACTGCGGATCAAAGCCCTCGTGGCGCAGCTCGCGCAACGCCAGCTCGGCATCCATGGCATTGTCTTCGACGAGGAGAACTTTCAGCGGCAGGCGCATGATTATTTTTGCCTCATTTGGCGGGAGATTGGTTGAGCAGCAGCCAGTAGAGCCCGATATCCCCCACCGCCTGGACGAAGCTCTCAAAATTCACGGGCTTCACGATGTAACTGTTCACCCCCAGCCGATAGCTCTCGATCACATCATTTTGTTCCTTGGAGCAAGTCAGGACGACCACCGGGATGTGCCAGGTCCGGGGGTCGCCCTTGATGCGCCGCAGCACTTCCAGCCCGTCCACCTTGGGCAGTTGCAAATCGAGCAGCACAATCTTGGGACCCTGCTCGATCTGGCGCGACGCATGCGGACCCTCGCAAAAAATATATTCCAGCGCTTCCGCCCCGTCGCGGGCGACCTGAATCTGGTTGGAAAGTTTGGCTTTGCCCAAGGCCCGCAAGGCCAGCTCCAGATCCTGCGGATTGTCTTCCACCAATAAAATTTCCACGGCATTGGGGGTTATGTCGTTCATGATTTATGGCCCCCTTGAAGTGTGAAATAGAACGTGGCCCCCTGATTTACCGCCGCCTCCGCCCAGACCCGTCCGCCGTGGCGATGGACGATGCGCTGCACGATCGCCAGCCCGACGCCAGTGCCTGCGTAATCATCCGCGAGATGCAGCCGCTGGAAAACCCCGAACAATTTATCGGCATAACGCATGTCAAAGCCCGTGCCGTTGTCGCGGATGAAATAGACCATCGACTCCTTCTGCTTTATGCAGTCGATCTCGATCACCGCCAACTCACGTTTGCTGGTATATTTCAGCGCATTGGAAATCAGGTTGAGCCAGACTTGCTTCAAGAGGACCGGGTCGCCCGTGCCGGACGGTAAATCGCCGACCCGCACCTCCACCCGTCGTTCCGGCCAGGGGAAGCCGAGATCAACGAGGGTGCCGCGTACGAGTTCCTCCATGTTGAGCGAGCCTTGCTGCATCTCCTGCCGGTTCAACCGCGCAAAGGCCAGCAGGTCGTCGATCAATGCGCCCATCTTTTGCGCGCCGTTACGAATGGTCTGCAGGTAACGGCGGCCTTCCTCGGGCAGGACGTCGGCGTAATCCTCCAGCACGGCCTGAGAAAATCCATCCACGGCCCGCAAGGGAGCGCGCAAATCATGCGAGACCGAATAGGAGAACGCCTCCAGTTCCTTGTTCGCAGCTTCGAGCTCCGCGGTGCGCCGGGCCACCCGGCTTTCCAATTCGGTGTTCAGCGTGAGCACTTTCGCCTCGGCCTGCTTCAACGTTTCCACGTCGGTGTTCGTGCCGAACCACTGCACCACATTTCCCTCTTTATCGCGCAATGGTTCGACCCGGGTGAGAAACGTGCGGAAACGCCCGTCCGCCCCGCGTAAGGGAAACTCCATGTCCATGGGTTTCCCGTTGGCGATGGATTCTTTCCATCTCTGCATCACGGCAGGAAGCGCGTCGGGATCATGCACAACCTGCCAGCCCCAGCCTTCCATTTGAACCGGAGTCGTGCCCGTGTATTCATACCAGCGGCGATTATACCAAGTGATAAACCCGTCGGCGCGGGCAATCCACGCAAGCTGCGGAATGGAATTAGCCATCGTGCGATACCGTTCCTCACTTTCCTGCACCGCCGCTTCCGCCTTTTTTTGTTTGGTGATATCGTGCGCCACTTTCGATGCTCCGACGATGCGCCCCGCTGAATCCTTGATCGCGGAGATGGTGACCGATACGTTCACCTTACCGCCGTCTTTGCGCAAGCGCACCGTATCAAAGTGCCGCACACTTTCTCCGCAGCGGATTTTTCCCAGAATTTCCGTTTCCTCCTGCCGCCGGTCCGGCGGAATCAACCGGGTGATGGACTGGCCCACCATTTCCTCCGCCGGATACCCGAAAATCCGTTCCGCCCCGTCGTTCCAACTGGTTACCATGCCGCACAAATCCTTGCCGATAATGGCGTCGTCCGAAAATTCCACGATAGCGGCCAAGTGAGCGGCCGCCGCCTCGGACTGCCGCTGCGCCGTGACGTCCCGCATGACACTCAGTACGCATGATTCTCCTCTGAAGGTGATCATTCGGGAGGAGACATTGAATTCCAACAGCCGACCATCAGCCACCTGAAGCGTGGTTTCAAAATCCAGACATTCACCCCGCTCCCGCAAAATCTGCAGAAAAGCCTGCTTTTGCTCATCGCTTTTCCACCTGGTGAACTCCCGCGCCGGCTGGCCCATCACTTCCGCCGGTGTCGTGCCCCATAATTGGCAAAGCGCATCGTTGGCTTGAAGGACTACCCGGTCGGAAAGACGGGCGATGACTACGCAATCGGGATTCAGGCGGAATGATTTGGCGAACAACTCCTCGCTCTCGTGCAAAGCGACTTCCGCCAGCTTCCTCGCCGTAATGACCGCCCGGATTGCGACGTACTGCCGGGGTTTGCCGTGCTCGTTGAGGAAAGGTACAATGGTGGTGTCCACCCAATAAAACGATCCATCCTTGGCCTTGTTCTTCATCTCGCCATGCCACACCTGACCGTGCCCAATCGTGGTCCATAAGTCATGGATGAATACCTTCGGATGATGGCCGGAATTGATGATGCGGTGGTCGCACCCCAGGAGTTCCTCGCGACTGTACTGGGATATCGCACAGAACTTATCGTTCACATAAGTGATCTTACCCTGCGGATCGGTGATCGCCACGATGGCATGCTCATCCATGGCGGCCTTCAGGTCGTCGAGTTCCTTGAGCGTGGCCTCCAGATATTGTTCAGTGTGCATGAGCCAGAGATCTTCCATGGGATCACCGCGGTAATACCCGCCACTGGCCCGTGGCAGATATCGTTTTCTCAATGAGTGGGTAATCGGTTATTTGCGAGGTTGGATTGCCGCAAGCGGCCGGGCGAGCGTCCAATGAAGCCCCAATGTAGGGGTCACTTTGCTGAAACTTTCGAATTCCACCGGTTTGATCAGATAATTATCCGCCCCCAGCCGACCGCATTCAATGATACTGACATCCTGCTGCGTGCTGCTCAGCACCACGACGGGGATCGAATGCGTCGCTTGGTGACTTTTTATCTGACGGAGCACTTCCTGACCGGATATTTTGGGCAGATTCAAATCCAACAGGACCAACTGCGGCAGGACGTCCCGGCGTTTCGCGAAGCGACCCTTACGAAACAGATAATCCAAAGCGGCTTTACCGTCGCGCACGACTTTGATCGGGTTGGCGAAGTTAGCGCGTTTGAAGGCACGCAGCGTCATCTCGATGTCGCTGACATTATCCTCCACCAGCAAAATTTCTCCCAGACCGTTCGGCTTATCCTTATCCTCGTGGGGTCTGACGATGCCGAGATCGAGGCTCTGCGACAGCAGTTCTCGCAAAGTGATCTGCAACGCTCTCGCCAGATTAACGATGCTGCGCAAGGTAACATTGCGCCCGCCCCGTTCGATGTCCGCGAGATAGCTTCGATGCAGATCAGCCCGCCAGGCCAGCTCCTCCTGCGTTACCCCAAGCCGCAATCGATGCGATTTAATGGCAGCTCCGAATCGAGCTTGCAGGGCCAGACTCTCATTTGTGGTTTTTTCTTGTTTAGGCACTTTCACGTTAAAGTATAACAGTTAAGACAATAGACTATGAGTGACATTCGCCCGAATTATCCGAACCAAGCGATCCGATTGATCTCACTTCAAGCCCGGACATCCCCTTACATCGAGCACTCAGCCGAGTTCGGTCTCCCGACAGCAACGGCTTGAAATTCCGTAAATTGGCGGAGCTCACGCCGATCAATCGGCATCTGATAATGGCAGACATTGCGTGAATACCCACCGCAGCAAACGCGAATTGGCTCACTACCGACGATTGCCGCCGCGATGAGTTATATGGGTTGGAATACTTGGCATAGAATAATCCCGATCCACAATATCGCAACTGGGCAGACCACCCCACCTGTCAATTTGGCGGAACGAAAATTAGCCTTCCCCCCCGCCTTGCGGTGATTTTAGCTGCTCGCTTCCTTTCCCAGATCTTCGCCTCTGGAATCCACTCGCTATGACCTCCGCCCAAATCCGCCAGTCGTTCCTCGATTTCTTCGCCTCGAAGCAGCACACCGTCGTGCCGTCCGCGTCCCTGATGCCGACATCGCCCAATTTGCTCTTCACGAACGCCGGCATGAACCAGTTCGTGCCCTACTTCCTCGGCGATCAAACCGCCCCTTGGAAACGCGTGGCCGATACCCAGAAATGCATCCGCGCCGGCGGCAAACACAACGACCTCGAGGATGTCGGTTTCGATACCTACCACCACACCATGTTCGAGATGCTGGGCAACTGGTCCTTCGGTGACTACTTCAAGAAAGAGTCCATCCAGTGGGGTTGGGAACTGCTGACGGGCGATCCGGCCAAAGGGTGCTGGGGCATCCCGCCGAAACGTCTCTTCGCGACCGTTTATTCGCCCGACAAATCCAAGGGCGACCCCGCCGACTTCGACCAGGAAGCCTACGACATCTGGGCCGGTATTTTCAAAGCCGCCGGACTCGACCCCGCCGTCCACATCGTCAACGGCAACAAGAAGGATAATTTCTGGATGATGGGCGACACCGGACCCTGCGGCCCGTGCTCCGAGATTCATTTCAACCTCCTCCCCTCCGACGACGAAGTTGCCGGCCGCAAGCGCGTCAACTCCTCCGACTCCCGCTGCATCGAGATCTGGAACCACGTCTTCATCCAGTTCAACGCGAACGCCGACGGCACCTTCGCTCCCCTCGCCGCCAAACACGTCGACACCGGCATGGGCTTCGAACGCGTCGCTGGCATTTACGCGACGACGAATGGTTTCAAGGATTTCAACGGCGAGCCCTCGAACTACAACGCCGACGTCTTTAAACCGACCCTCGACAAACTCGCCGCGCTCTCCGGCAAGACCTACACGAAATCCGTCCCCACCAAGCGCGACGGCCTGAGTGAGCAGGAGCAAATCGACATCGCCTTCCGCGTCCTCGCCGACCACGCCCGCTGCGTGAGCTGCGCCATCGCCGACGGTATTCTCCCCGGCAACGAAGGCCGCAACTACGTCATCCGCCGCATCCTCCGCCGCGGCATCATGTACGGCCGCAAAACGCTCGGACTCAAGATGGGCGACTTCACGGCGCTCGTCGGCCCAGTCGTCGAATCACTCGGAGAGGTTTTCCCAGAACTGAAAACTCAACGCGTGATGGTCGAGCGCGCAATCCGCGCGGAAGAAGAGTCGTTTGGCAAGACGTTGGATCGTGGTTTGCAGTTGTTCACCAAAGCCGCAGCCGCTGGCGCGGTCTCTGCAGCGGATGCATTTGAACTCTACGATACGTACGGCTTCCCCCTCGACATGACACAGGTCCTCGCCACCGAACGTGGCCTGACGGTTGATGAAGCAGGCTTCAACACACTGATGGAAGAACAGCGCAACCGTGGTCGTGCCGCCCGCAAGACCGACATCATCGTCGCTTCCACCGAAGGCGAAGCCACAGCCGAAGCCACCAAGTTTGTCGGCTACGCTATCGACTCCACTCACGCAACGCACGCCACGCTCGTGGATGTCGTGAAGACCGAGAAGGACACCTATCTCGTCTTCGACCAAACTCCTTTCTACGCCGAGATGGGCGGCCAAGTCGGCGACACCGGCCACGCACTCATCAACGGCGAAAAAGTCGACATCGTTGATTGCGTAAAAGACAAATCCGGCCGCCACCTGCACAAAGTTGCTGGGGCTCTCAACTCTCAACTCTCAGCGCTCAAATCCCCGGCGACCCTCGCCGTGGATTTCTCCCGCCGCCGCGCAATCGCGCGCCAACACACTTCCGCCCACCTGCTCAACTGGGCGCTGCGCAAAATGCTCGGCACGCATGTCCGCCAATTCGGTACGCACAAGACTCCCGATCGCCTGCGCTTTGACTTCACTCACTTCGAGGCACTCACCGCCGCCCAGATCAAGGAGTGCGAACAGCTCATCAACGAAAAGGTGATCGATAACGAACGCGTCTTCTACGCAGAAGTTCTCCATTCCGAGGTCTCCGGCCGCGCCGATATCCTCCAATTCTTCGGTGATAAATACGGCAAGGATGTCCGCGTCGTCCAGATCGGCGGCGGTGAATCACAGACCGGCAAAGCCAGTCTCAACGGTTACTCGATGGAACTCTGCGGCGGCACGCACGTCGCCACCACCGGCGAAATCGGCGTCATCAAGATCGTGGCTGAGATGGCTATCGCCGCCGGAACCCGCCGCATCGAAGCCGTCGCCGGCCAAGCCGCATTCGATTTCATCGCCCATGAAGAAGCCGCGCTCAAAGCCGTCAACGCCCGCCTCAGTTCCGGCGCGCACGACGTCGCCCAGAAACTCGAAATCGTTTTCGCCCGGCAAAAGGAAATGGAGCAAAAACTAAAAGCCTTCGAAGCCAAAGCTTCCGCCGCCCTCGCCGAAGAACTCGCCGCCACGGCCACGACGAAGGACGGCATCAAGTGGGTTTCCGCCGTCGTCACGGCAGATTCTCCTGATGCGCTCCGTTCCCTCGGCAGCCAAGTGCTGAACAAACTCGGCGACGGTGCCGTGCAACTCGGTGCGACCTTCGAGGGCAAAGTCAGTCTCGTCGCGTACTGCTCGCCCGCCGCAATCAAAGCCGGCCATCAAGCCGGCAAGTTGATCGGCGCGATCACGGTCAAACTCGGCGGCAAAGGCGGCGGCAAACCCGACTTCGCAATGGGCGGCGGCGGTGACGCCACCAAACTGGCGGAGATATTGAAATTATAAGGTAGGGCGAATTCTCCGGATGAGCTGCGGCTCGTCTGGGACGATGGCCGAATGTCGCTTACGCTCGTACCGCCCTACCCTCTTTCCCATGGCCGACGAAGCCCCACCCGCGCTGAAGGAAATGTTCAACTCCGCGCGTTTCCGCCAACTCGCCGCGCTGCTGGCGGATTGCCACCCAGGCTTCGATGAAAAGCGCTTCATCAAACTGGCCACCACCGGGCTGGAACCACTCACGCTCCTGCAGCGAATGCGGCACGGCACCCACGCCCTGCGCGCCACCTTACCCGCAGATTACCCCGCAGCACTTACGGTCCTGCGCAAACTGGCGCCAAGGATCGAACACAGTTTCGTCGGCATCATGCTGCCGGACTACGTCGGCGTTTATGGCCGGGATCATTTCGACGAATCCCTCGACGCGTTGCATTACCTGACCCGATTATCCTCGGGCGAATTCGCGATTCGGGAATTTCTGCGCCTCGATCTTCACCGCACCCTCGCCGTGATGGAACGCTGGTCACGCGACGAAAACGAGCATGTTCGCCGACTCGCCAGCGAAGGTTGCCGGCCGCGCCTGCCGTGGTCGTTCCGAATGGAGACCTTGATCGCCGATCCGTCTCCCGTGGCATCCATTCTGGAAAACCTCCGCGCCGACCCGAGCCTCTACGTCCGCAAATCGGTGGCCAACCATCTCAACGATATTTCCAAGGATCACCCGGATTGGATGCTGGAGCGCCTGAAATCATGGGATCTCGCCCACCCGCATACCCAATGGATCGCGAAGCGCGCAGCCCGCACCCTGATCAAAGCCGGCCATCAATGCGCGCTCGGCTTATTCAATTTTACCAGCAAGCCCGCCCTCACGCTCACATCATTCAAGCTCGCTCCCGCCAAGTTCATGCTCGGCCAAACCCTCGAATTTTCATTCTGCCTGACCTCGGCCGCCCGCCTGCCGCAACAACTCGCGATCGACTACCGCATCCACTACGTCAAAGCAGCGGGCGGCACTTCGCCCAAAGTTTTCAAACTGAGGGAAATCACCCTCGCCCCCGGAGAACGGCTGATCCTGCGCCAGCGCCAGACGATCCGGAACTTCACCACCCGCAAACATTACCCCGGGAAACACCGGCTCGAAATTCAAGTCAACGGCTACATTCTGGCCCACAGCGGGTTTAATCTGTACGGCAAATAACCTGATGCCAAATGGCATTTATTAATGTGCCATTTGGCAAAACAGCGCTTGTGTTTCGGAGGCTCGTGTCGAAGGTAGAGCTATGAAAAAGACTAAGGCGAAGGAAGTCACCTACCCTGAATATCAGGACAACCATGCCATGGTGCAGCGCGTCGAGGAAGGCCTGCCCGTCATGGAGGTGGTGCAGTTCGGAAAGCAGGCCGGCTTCAGCACGGAGGAGCTGGCGAAACTGATCCAGATTCCCGCCCGCACCTACGCCCGCCGCGTGGCCGGCAAGGCGCGCCTGAAGGTCCACGAGGGCGAACGCGCCGCCCGGCTCATGCGCTTGTTTGATCGCGCCCGGGAAGTTTTTGGCACGGATGAAAACACCCGCGGGTGGTTCAACGCCAAGATTCTCGCCCTCGGCTGGAAGACTCCCCTCGAATACGCCCAGACCGAGCCCGGAGCGCGCGAAGTCGAGAACGTCATTGGGCGCATCGAGCACGGCGTCTTCTCATGAGTTCGTTGCTGGTCTGGCGGCTGTGCTCAGCCAAGTACGCGGTCACAGCATTTTCCGGTGAGGGTGCCAGGCTTTACGGTGGACGCTGGTCGTCGCCCGGCTGGCGCATCGCTTATTGCGCAGAATCGCGGGCACTCGCCATGGTTGAAGTGCTGGCCAATGCAGATGAACAGGATCGGCTGTTTGCCCTCTCGTGGGTGTTGGTCTCCGTGGAGATTCCGGAAAATCTGGTGGAGAAACCCGCCCGTTTTCCCGAAGACTGGCGACAATACCCGCACCCCCAAAGCACGCAGCTCATCGGCAACGAATGGGCAAAGGAACAACGTTCGCTGGCCCTGCGCGTGCCCAGCGCGGTGGTGCCCGGCGAATTCAATTATCTGCTCAATCCCCACCACCCCGACTACGCCAAAGCCAAGAAGGGAAAGAGGCAGCCGTTCTCCTTCGATCCGCGATTAAAGTAAGCCGACGCCCCTTGGCTATTTCCTGACTAACTCCGTCGCTATTTTGGGTGTACGTCAGCCCTGATCCAAACAGGGATTCGTCTCTGGAAAAAACTTAACGAAAAGCACCTTGCTTGAATGATGCAATGATCGCTTTTGGCTGTATCATTCAGGGCATCAGTCGCTGAATTTTCCATTCCAGTGCGGCCGCTCGAGTATATTTGAATCGATCATGCAGCCGGTTGGGACGCCCTTGCCAGAATTCAAATGTCTCAGGGGTAACCCGGTACCCCCCCCAAAATCCGGGCAACGGAATTTGCCCGGCGACAAACTTTGCTTTCATCTCAGCAAACTTCGTTTCCAGCATAGATCGGGTGGTGATGATCTCACTCTGCCGTGAGGCCCAGGCACCAATCTGACTTTCCCGCGGGCGGGAGAGAAAATAGGCGAGAGATTCCGCTGCTGAAATTTTTTCCGCCCGTCCCGTCACCGCAACCTGTCGCTCCAGGGGCAACCATTGAAACAACAAGGCCACCTGTGGATTTTCGGATAGGTGGCGGGCCTTGGCGCTTTCGTAGTTGGTGTAGAAAACCAAGCCGCGTTCGTCGAATCCCTTAAGGAGTACGGTACGCAATGTCGGCTGGCCCTCGGGGCCCACTGTGGCCAAAGCCATGGCATTGGGCTCAAGCAACTGGCTAGCAATCGCCGCGCGCATCCACTGATCAAACTGAGCAAAGGGCTCGGGCATCAGATCACCCAAGTCGAGTGATTGCTCGGCATAATTTCGGCGCATTTCCGATAAATCCATAAAAGCAAAATGGACAGTCGCCGTGCATGATGCAAGTCGTGCCAAGCCGGAGTTGACGGCATGGACGGTTGTGTTTGCGTGACAGAATGCCAGTGCCTGCTGATTCCTCCCAACCGCTCTTGCTTGCCTTCAACTCCAGCAATCAACTGGCAGTTCGACCTAGCGGCGGACGCTTGGAACCGGCCTTCGCCGGTCAGGATGCACTCACTCGTCTGACCAAAGTTTTTCCCCGCCACACGCCACCAGCCGCGTATTTTTCTTTCATCACCCATGACATACTCTGGCAGGTGTTCTTCGTCCAAGTCACCGAACCACTCGCTGCCGAAAGCGACCTGCTTTTCCTGTCGATCGAAGAATTAGAAAAACAACCGGAAGCACTGGCCCCAGTCTTGGCGGATGCTCTCAGCCAACTCGAGCCGTATCTGATTGAAATTCCCTACCTACATCTCGGAGAGAACGACTATATTTATAAATTCCGAGTCGAGAAAGACCGCAATAAGGCCATCTACCAGCAGGACGATGATGCTCACGCGCTCTACCAAAGCAGTCTTTGTGAGGCGATCAAATCCTTGGCACGCACTAACGAGCGCTCCGCCACCCAGCCAGCCGTGTTGGACTTTGGCGCGGTCAGCTATGTTATCCCCAGTCACTTTGGTTTTTGTCTCGGCGTTAAAAACGCCATCGAACGCGCTTATGAATCGCTCGCCGAAAACCCGGGACATCGCGTCTTCATGTTAAGCGAATTGATCCACAATCCATTTGTGAACGAAGATCTCCTGCGGCGCGGTTTAAAATACCTCCAATCAGACAAAGGGGTTCATTATCCCGCAGCAGCGCTCACAGAAAGCACGGCCACCAACCCACCCCGTTACCTGTGGGACACCCTCACGAGTGACGATGTCGTTATTATCCCGGCGTTTGGTGCGACGGATGAAGATAAAAAACGTCTGGTCAAAAAAGGCATTCGCGTCGCCCAATATGACGCCACCTGCATGCTCGTGGAAAAGGTCTGGAAGGCTGCGCGAGCCTTTGGTCGCGAAGGCTACACGATTGTAATTCATGGCAAAAGTGAACACGAGGAAACCAAAGCCACCTTCTCAAATTCCCGGCGTCACGCCCATTCCATAATCATCCGAAATCTGGAGGAAGCCAAATTGCTCGGCTCCTATCTCGCCAATCAAACCGCAGCGGGCCGTCGGCAAATCCTCCATAAATTTGAGGGAATGTATACCCCGGGATTTAATCCCGAACGAGACCTTGATCGAATTGCCGTGGTGAATCAGACTACCTTGCTGATGAATGAAACGAACGAAATCATCGATTTCTTCAAAACGGTATTCATCGCCAAGTATGGTAAAATCGATGGGCCAGGACATATCGGCGGTGCCGGTCGAAAGGATACGCTTTGCTACGCCACCCAGGTAAATCAAGATGCCCTTGCGCGAGCCCTGACCTTGCCGATCGATGCGGCGTTCATCATTGGAGGGAAGAACAGCTCCAACACCTATCAGCTCTATCGCCTCTGCGAAAAAAAGCTCGGGCCGCATGCTTTCTTTATACAATCAGAAACGAACATTCTTTCGCATCAGCAAATTGAACACTTCGTTTTCCCCTCACTGGCCCATGGGACAGGCGGGCATACGGTTATCAATCCACTCTGGTCGGAACTTGATAACACACCGAAGCGGATACTAATCACTGGCGGAGCATCGTGCCCTGATGGCTTGGTCCAACAGGTCCTTGGTCGGATCAACTCCCTCTTTCCTGCTGATCGATTGCTCAGCGTAAAAACAGTTCTGGCCAAATTTAAAGAAGCCCAAGGGTGAACTCTAGGGAAGCGTCCCGGTGGTCGTTAAAAGATAGCTGGGTGGATGGTGGTTCCGCTGCCAATAAAGGCAGAGGGAAGTCTAAAACCCAAAGAACCACCACCCATGAAAAAGAAAACCAAGTCCGTTGCGTCGGCGCAAGCCGT
>JBBRBC010000062.1:0-21568 GCA_038206205.1 Opitutales bacterium | reverse complement strand
TCGGAAATGGTCGTCGCCTGCGCCCTCAGAAACAGCCTGCCGGAATATCTGGCTGCTCTACCCCAAGACCCAACCTTCGCGATATTCCTCCGACCGCGGATTGACCTCTCACGCATCGAGGGCACCAGCCTCGCCGCCGCCGCTTAATCCCCCAACGAATCCGGCACTCTCAAGCAAGTAACCCAATAGGTTACTTTGCCGTTTGGTAGCGCCGAGAATGAATCCACCCTGGATGGGGTGCCACGGGGCCGATTGAGTTCGCCGCACCGAGGCCGAATCGCTTAATCATAGCCGGACCCAACGGCGCAGGGCCACCCCTTGTGGGCGTGCCGATCCACCGTCCGGTCACAAGGGCCGACCCTACAAATTACTCTCTGCCCGGGAAAATGCTATTCTGGCTAATCCGTCGCTCCCGCATTCGGGGTTGTCTTGCCTAGCGCGGTGTAGGCCGTGCCGCCCAAAATGAGCGCAGCTCCGAGTATTTCATGAATCGCAAAATGTTCGTGAAACCATACGGCACCGCCCACCGCGATACCGAGCGGCACGAGCATTTGCAGGAGCGAGCCCTCGGCCACTGGCAGATCGCGGAAGGCGCGCGTCATCGACAACTGACCGACGGCCGCGACGATGCTGGCCAGCATGATGACGGCCCACGCTTCGAGTGGGAGCGGTTGATAGGTCACCCAAGCCGGGATCGCGCAAATGATCAGGCCGTAAACGCATTGGGCCGCAAAGATGGTGGAGGTGTGTTCACTGCCGTGCAGTTGGCGGATGGTGACCACGACAAAGGCAGAAATAAGGGAGACGAGGACGGCGAGCAGATCGTAGATTCCGGGATGGTCCGTGGTGGAAAATACATTGGTCAGCAATCCGATGCCGGTCAGGGCGGCTAGGCTGCTGATCAGAACGGCGGGGCTGAGTCTCTCCTTGAGAATCAAGGCGGCCAGCAATGCGCCCCAAATGACATAGGAGTTGCCAATGAACGTCGCACGCCCGGCTCCGAGTTTCACGATGGTCAGGTAAGTTAAATAAACGCCGATGCCCCCGATGATCCCGCGCTCGATAAGTTTTCGTTTTTGAAAGAGATGCGCGGGTTGAAATTCCCGCCGGTACACCACGGCGATGATGACCAATCCCACGACGAATCGTGCCACGGAAACCAGCCAAGTATTCCCTGCGTGCCTCTCACCCAGCGCGCGCACGAGCAAGACATTGGCCGTGAAGCAGGCGGCCGAAGCCAGCATCAGGAGCAGCGCGCGGCGGTGAGTAAGATGAGCAGACATGAATTACAAAAACCCTGACGAGTTGGGTGCAGTTGGTAGATGAGTACGGTGGTAAGTTGTTTTCAACTGTTGGCCGCGCCGAGACAGTAGCCTGCTAAGATAGCGGCTTACGGCTGCAATAGTTTGCAAATCATAGTGAGTGGAAACTGGCGTTCTCACTTGCGTCGTCAAGGAGCGGGAGGGTGTACTGGCCGATTCACCTTAGAAGTGTTTCTGTCTGCAACCTGAGCCCGTTTTCTTGGTCACCAGTGGTATGAGGCTATTTTCTTTAACTCATCGCATGACGTGGTTTTGCGCGTTCGCCGTCATTTGGGGATGCCTCGGCATCGGGCAACTGCCGGCTCAGCATAATCTGGGTTATATTCGGCTCGTCTGCGAGTCTGGTGCGCGGGTGTATGTTGACGGAGAATTCAAGGGAATGACATCCGAGAAACAAGGCGGACTGATTATCAGCAGCGTCTCCGCCTCCCGACATCTTCTTCGGTTTGAAAAAGAAGGGTATCATGTGCAAGAGGCCACTGTTGATGTCGGATTTCTCAAGGTTCTGGAATACAGGGCGCATCCTTTTACCCCGAAGCGGAAGACGGTCGAATCCGGTAATCCGACTCATCCGCCGGTGGAGAAAAAAGTTGGCAGTATTCTGATTCAAACCCTGCCCCTGAACTGCAAAATCAATATTACCGCGCTTGGGGTGAACGGATATGAAAAGTACCGCGACGAAGTCGATTTCGACAAGTTGCCTGTGGGAACTTATGCGGCCACATTCTCCGCCCTCGGCAAATCAGTGGATCAAGCGTTTGTCATCGAGGACGGTAAAGTCACGCGACTCTTTGTTGATATCCTTAACGATAAAACTCCGGAGCCGGAGTCCCAGCCACGAGTCAGTGAAAATGCGCCGGCGATCCCAGTGGTCTCCGGTGACAAGCGCGCGCCCGACGGTGGGGACCCTGCCAACAAGAGAGAGGTGGCGGCAGACAAGTCGCGAGTCGGACAGAGTTTTTCGGCAGCGGCAGGAATCGCGGATGACAGCCGCTCACTAGCCGATCTCAGCCTCAAACTGATCTGGATCGCGCCCGGCTCCTTTGCGATGGGCAACGAGCAAGGTGAAAGCGATGAGAAGCCCGTCACTCAGGTGAGAATTTCGCGTGGCTTCTGGTTAGGCCAGACAGAGGTCACACAGGCGCAATGGCGGGAGATTATGGGTGGGAATCCGGCGCATTTCCAAGGTGACGAGATGCCGGTGGAGGCGGTTAATTGGAATGAAGTGATGGCGTTCTGCGAGAAACTGACGCTGCGCGAAAGCGCCGCCGGCCGACTGCCCGCGGGATTTGTCTACACGTTGCCCAGCGAGGCTCAGTGGGAATATGCCTGCCGGGCTGGCGCCACGGGCAATCAGGCCAGCGACCTCCAAGTGATGGCGTGGTACATGGTCAATAGTGGCAGTACGACCAAACCAGTCGGCCAAAAAAAAGCGAATGCCTGGGGACTATACGACATGCATGGAAACGTATGGGAATGGTGCCTCGATTGGTATGGCAACTACCGTGGCGGCAGCGTGAGCGACCCTAAAGGTGCCGTTTCGGGAACATATCGAGTCATGCGCGGGGGCAGTTGGAATAACTCGGCGAATTACTGTCGCTCCGGTCTCCGCCTCAGAGACGAGCCGGTCTATCGCAGGAACTACCTCGGGTTTCGCGTCGCTCTTAGCGCAGTTCCGTGAGGGCTGAAAGTTTGGTGGTACCCCCGTGACGCTGCGCACCGTCCTACAGTGCATGGATCGCGTTTTTGCTGACGGCGAAGGCGGCTTCGTTGATCGCTGCGCTCATCGTGGGGTGGGCGTGGATCGTGCGGCTGACGTCCTCAACGGGGCCGTTGGGGCGAAATTGAATTTCCCCACGTTGTTGGCGCGGCCGGCACCGAGCCTTACGCCTTCCCTTTGGGTCCAATGCCCCAATACGGAGCTTGTCGGAGACCGGAGCTTGTCGAATCGGCTCCTGCTTGGAGGGGCAGTGGCACGGGTCTTATGCCGCGTGATCCCCTCGCTCACGGGTCGGGAGACCCGTGCCACGACAAAGGCGATGAACGAAGGTGGGCCTGATGGATTTGATCAAATGCCGGGCGGCTTTACTTCGCGGGTTGACAGCCAGCGGTGCGCGGGAAGAACAGGCGGGTGCCAATTTCGCTATCACCTCAGGGGCGCTTGCATTGGGAGGAAACAGGTGCCGGGCTCGAACCGCGCGTGGCGGATGCCTTGCGCGCCGCTGCGGCGCAGTCGTCGGCGCAGCTTCTCCTGACCCTCGCCACGCGGGCGCTCGATGCCTCCTTGCCGCCGGCGGAGGCGTATTGGCGCGAATTCGGTCGGCGCTATTTGACGCGGCTGTGTCATACCCCGGAGCTGGCCGCCGCGGTTTCGCTCGCGGCTCCACCTGACGAGGAACTGCTGGCGTTTGCGGACGCCGCTCCGCCGATGCTCGGCGCGGAATATTTGCGCCCGGAGTCGTTGCGCACTCTCTGGGGTGAGCTGGATGCGCTGGCGATTTTAGAAATCGGCGTCACCAAAGGCGGTGCGCCGGCCTGGCTCAAGGCGCAAAATCCTCTCTGGCACCTCGTCGGTCGCGTGACGTTTCATCTGGCCGAAAATAAACGTGATCCGGCCAAACCTTTCGCGTTTTTGGCGACTTACACGCACCGGATCTCCGAGCAGGCGAAGCCGCAATACCTGCCGCTCGGCCGCGCGCTGCAAGAGTACGCGGGGGCGCGCAATCGGGCGGCGCTGCTCGCGCTGCTGGCGCCGGTGCAGCGCGCTGCGGAAAAAAGCGCCCTGGCGCGCGAGCTGGTTGATTCGCATCGCGTTTTCCAGCCGCAGACGTGGACGCCGCGTGAGGCGCATCGCTTCCTGCGCGATATTCCGCTCTTCGAGGACAGCGGTCTGCTCGTGCGCATTCCCGATTGGTGGCAGGCGGGCCGGCCGTCGCGACCCACGGTCAGCATCACCGTCGGCGGGGCGAAAACCGCCGGCCTCGGTCTCGCCGCGCTGCTTGATTTTAAAGTCGCGCTGACGCTCGACGACGAAGCGATTACGGCGGAGGAGTGGGCGCGGATCGCGGCGGCGGATGCCGGGCTCGTGATGCTCAAAGGCAAATGGGTCGAGGTGGATCACGCGAAACTCCAGACGGTGCTCGCGCATTGGAACACGCTCGAAGCGGCGCGGCAGCAGGGGGGCGTATCTTTCGCCGAGGGCCTGCGGCTCTTGGCCGGCGCGCCCACTGGCGCTGATGCGCCCGAGACGGCAGAAGCGGACGTGCGCGCTTGGTCGAGGGTGCGCGCGGGCGACTGGTTGGAAAAAACGCTCGCGACTTTGCGCGATCCGTCCGCCCCGCCGGCGCTGGCTGCTGTGCCGGGATTGCAGGCGACGTTGCGTCCGTATCAAGCGGTGGGAGTGTACTGGTTGCGTTTTCTCACGAAGCTCGGGCTCGGCGCGTGTTTGGCGGACGACATGGGCCTCGGCAAAACGGTGCAGGTGCTGGCCGCGCTGTTGCAGGCGCGGGCGGAGCAACCGGACGCCGCTCCGGCACTGCTGGTGTTGCCCGCTTCGCTGCTCGGCAATTGGCTGGATGAGGCGGCGCGCTTCGCGCCGACGCTGCGGTTGCGGGCCGCGCATCCGTCGGAGACCGACGCCGCCGGCTTGGCCGCGATGGCGCGCGATCCTGCGGGCGCGTTGGCGGGTGTCGATCTCGTGCTCACCACTTACGGAATGTTGCTCAAGCAAGAGTGGCTGCGTCACCGGCCGTGGAGTCTCGTGATTCTCGACGAGGCGCAGGCGATCAAGAATCCGGGCACGCGGCAGACACGCGCGGTCAAGGAACTCCAGGCTCCGGTGCGCATCGCGCTCACCGGCACGCCGGTGGAGAACAGTCTCGGCGATCTCTGGTCGCTGTTCGATTTTCTTAATCCGGGTTTGCTCGGCAGCGCCGGGGAGTTCACGCGTTACACGAAGCAGTTGGCGCAGCAGACCGAGGCCGGCGCCTTCGCTCCGTTGCGGCAACTCGTGCGCCCGTATATTTTGCGCCGCTTGAAATCCGATCGCCGCGTGATCGCCGATCTGCCGGACAAGACGGAGATGCGGGCCTTGTGCGCGTTGACGAAACGCCAGGCCATCCTCTACGAGCAGGCCGTGAAGGAGCTCGCGGAAAAACTGGAGACCGTCGAGAGCATCCAGCGGCGCGGCGTGGTGCTTGCCACACTCATGCGGCTCAAACAGCTCTGCAACCATCCGGCGCAGTGGCTGGGCGGCGGGGATTACGATCCGGCGGCGAGCGGGAAATTTCAACGGCTGGCCGAGCTCGCGGGCGAGATTGCGGCGCGCCAGGAAAAGGTGCTCGTGTTCACCCAGTTTCGCGAGATGACCGGTCCGCTGCAGCATTTTCTCACGGGCATTTTTCAGCGGCCGGGGCTCGTGTTGCACGGCGGCACCAGCGTGCAGGAGCGGCGCGGGCTGGTGGCGCAGTTTCAAGGCGAGGAGGGCCCGCCGTTCTTTATTCTCTCGCTCAAGGCGGGGGGCACCGGGCTCACGCTCACCGAGGCCGGCCATGTGATTCACTTCGACCGCTGGTGGAATCCCGCCGTGGAGAACCAAGCTACCGACCGCGCGTACCGCATCGGGCAGAAGAAAAATGTGCTCGTACACAAGTTCGTCTGTCGCGGCACCGTCGAGGAGAAAATCGACCGGATGATCGCGGACAAACAGTCGATGGCCACCGAGGTGCTGGCCGACGGCGGCGAAATTCCCCTCACCGAAATGCGCAATGATGAACTGCTGAAATTTGTCTCCCTTGATCTGAAAACCGCCAGCAGCGAATAAGTGGGGGAGGGAGTGGCGGGAGAAGACGGAAGACAGAAGACGGAAGACTGAGGACTGAATACGGAAGACAGAAGACAGAAGACTGAAGACTGAAGACGGAAGACTGAAGACCGAGGACTGAAGACGGAAGACTGAGGACTGAAGACCGAGGAATGAGGGGATCGCTCCGTGTAGGTAGCGCGCTTGTCGCGCTATTCTGCTGGCCAGCAGAACGAGGCAAGCTCGCCACTTACAGATCAGTTCCGATCAAACGCTCGATGCGTCAGCCTCCGACATCCTGCGATGTGGCCGGACCGTTTCCCGGCGCACCCACAAGGGGCGGCGCGGATTTGGGTAGACGAAGGATTCACTTGCCGCTGATCTTGTTTCGGCCTTTGAACTTCACCTGTTTTCACCATGAAATTGATTCAGAAAAGCGCGGTTCACTCCCGGCAAATTTTAACCACGCAGTCGATCACCGCCGCCGGTCCCGGCACGATCTTGCGCGATATCGAGATCTTGCCAGCTTCATGGGCGAGCGGAAACTCGTGACGAAGAGCCGGCAGGACAACCTGCCGACCGAGGTGTTGGCCGAACTGAATGCGCGGCTCACGCCGCCTGTCGAATTGGACCAGACCCGGCCGTTGTTGCGCGACTACCCGAATATTGCGGGGCCCTTCGTGTTGTTGCGCGTGATGGGACTCGTCGTCGTGGACGGAAAACGATTGCGGAGTGAGGCGGCAGCGTTGGCGGTTTGGCGCGGGCTGAATCCGGTCGAGCAATATTTTTCGTTGCTGGAAGCCTGGTTGTTTCGGGGCGATGCGGCGGTGTTGGGCGGCGGGGAGGATCGGCGAACGGAACAGTATCGGGATAACCTGAAGTTTCTCGTGAAGCTCACAACTTCCCACTGGACGACCTTCGATGTGTTTTGTCATCTCTACGCGTTTGCCGGGGCCCCTTCCATCTGGAACACGCAACTGCAGGCGAGATTCGGGCTCGTTGAGGTCCAGGCGCGGCCGCTGGGAACAGCGAGTCGAGTCGGACGTGGCTGGTGCTTGGAGAAGGCGCGGCGTACGCCTTGGGGCACGGCGGTGGCGTGGGTGATGCTGGAGCAAATCGTGAAGGAGGGCGACACGGAGCTTTGGATGTTGGCTGAGCCGGAAGATGCGGATTTTGGATTTTTGCAACCGGCGTTCCGTCCGTTTTTCCCCGCTTGGGAAAAAGTATTTGGACTCACTTCGTCGGCGGTGCCGCCCGGAGTTTATGTGTTTAAGGTCATGTTTGCCGATTATCGCGTTCCGGGTGACGTGTGGCGGCGCTTGGCCGTGCCCGACGGCGCTTCCCTTGAGGATGTGGCCGAGGCCGTGCTGAGTGCGTTCAAATTTACCGATTCGGAACATCTCGACGAATTCCGCTATCGGGACCGGCTGGGCCGTGGCCGAGCGTATTTCTCCCCGTATGACGATGAGAAGCCAGAGTGTGCCGCCGAAATCGTGGTGGGCGCCACGGAACTGCCGGTGAAAGGTGTGATGAAATTCCTATTCGACTACGGGGACTCGTGGCAGTTCGAACACAAACTTGAACGCATCGATCCGCCGGGCCAAGCGGACGCACGAATCGAGGTCATCGAATCGACCGGCAAAGCCCCGAAGCAGTATCCCTCTTGGGATGAGGGGGAATAAGTGGGACGCAAAACAGATAATGTTCGACCAAGCGGCCCCGCTGCTTCAATCGGTTGTCACTATGTCATGGTATTCTTTTAAACCCTATGTGTCGGTCGCCTCGCGCCGGGTGCAGGTGGCGAAGCACGCGCAGAAACTCGCGAAGAAAGGCGTCACCCTCTCGCCCGTCAGGATCGAAGGCCGGACCATCGCGTCCACCTTCTGGGGTAAGGCGTGGTGCGCGCATCTCGAATCGTTCAGCGATTACGCCAACCGCCTGCCGCGCGGTCGCAGCTATGTGCGCAATGGCTCGGTGCTGGATGTCCAACTGGCTCCGGGAAAGATCTCGGCGATGGTCATGGGCTCGTCCCTTTATCACGGCACGATTACAGTCGCGCCGCTCAAAGCCGAGCGTTGGCAAGCGATCAAGGCGGAATGCGCCGGGAAAATCGATTCGCTGGTCGGCCTCCTGCAAGGTCAGTTGTCGGACGCGGTTATGCGGGTCATCACGGATCGCGCTAAAGGTCTGTTCCCTCTGCCAGCGGAAATAAAACTAAAATGCAGTTGCCCGGATTCCGCCAGCCTGTGCAAGCATCTGGCCGCCGTGCTCTATGGCGTCGGGGCGCGGCTCGATACGCAGCCGGAGTTGCTCTTCGCGTTGCGCGGGGTGGATCACCTTGAACTCATCAGTGTCGCAGCGGATGCGGCCGCGCTGGCTCCAGCGGACGCCGGGACATTGGATGCGGCGGCTTTGTCCGATGTCTTTGGGATCGAGATCGAACCCGCAGGAAACGTCGCGGTGCCAGTGAAAGCTAAGACGAAAAGCAAAGCGAAGCCGGTGACGAAAGGTGAGGCGAAGGCTGCGATAAAGGACACGATCAAGGATACGATCAAGGGTGCCCAGAAAGCTAAGGGCAAGAGTCAGGCCAAGGCCGAGGTACCGAATACGCCCGCAAGCAGTCGCCCGCTCACGCCGAAAAAGGCGACGAAGCGCCCCCGCAATAAATTGAAGTGATCGACGGCGAGGGAGGGTAACTGCACGTAGTCGGGATGGGAACCGGGAGTTCTGGCGAAGGACGGGCCGTGCATTTCATCCGAGTGACAAATTCTGAAGGGGTCACGTGTTGAATGTTGACAAAACCCTTGAAAAGCGAATCTTCCTCTCTGAAGAACCGAAACGGTTTATGGGATTTAACACGGGGTTGTTTTTCCCATTTCGCCCTCTGCCGTAAAGGCGATCAAGTCGGGTTGGGTTTAACCCTGTGCGTTTTCAGGACGGATTCAGTCTCAGACATCCTGATCCCGAGGAATTAGGATGAGCTCAACTCCGCCGCGAATAGGGATAAAGCATTTAAAGCGGAGGACGCGTCCGTTCGACTTCGCTCAGGACGGCCTGAGCCTGTCAAATGGCCGGAGAGCACGGAGCCCGATGTGATGGGGAAGTGGCACGTATCTCCGGACCCGTGAATATGGTTTTGCAACGTGCGTGTAGCCTCGAATGAGGGCGCAGCCCGAAAACGGGGCCGCCAGACACCGCGCTTTCGCCTGCGGCTCAAACGCGGCTACACTCCGGCACCCAGAAGGCGGAATATAGAGGCGGAAAATAGGATTAGGCTTGGTTGTTTGCCGTCCTCTCTTTCCTGCGGACTTAGCCTGAATGCATCACACGCAGAGTGAAATTTAGTCCAGGGTGTTCCTTTTTGAATTCTCTAGCGAAACGGGAGAACTGCGGATGGTTTCACCCGCTTGTACGAGTGAAACAGCACAACGGCATCGCAGTTGAAATCCATCGTACAGCTCCCGGTAGAAATCCTAAAATCCAGTGCGTGAAATCACCGAATCCGTACGCTTACGCGGAATTTAGACCAGTCACTCTTAGAGCATTTAGTCTTTGGCGCAGCGGCACCGGTAGGGACGGATCGCCGGGCTGTCCGCGATTGGCCTAACGGCGTGCTGAGCGGGCGCGCCGCGCTCGTTAGTTTCACGCCGGCAGTGTCGTCGTCACGGTACCGTGATACTAATAACCGCGTTACTGGGCGCGACGATCACGATGAGCGTCGCCGCGTTGCTGGTGGCTGCGCCGGCTGAGTTGGTGGCGACGACGGTGTAGTTGCCGGCATCACCAGCCACGGGACTGGCGATAGTGTAGCTGCTATTTGTTGCTCCGGGAATTGTGACGGTGTTTTTTTTCCATTGATAGGTCGGAGCGGGATTACCATTGGCAGCGGCGGTGAAAGTCACGGCGGTGCCGGCTGTGATGGTCTGGCTGGCAGGCTGTGTGGTGATGCTCGGGGCGGTGGTGTCGAGGGAGCCGGCATAATTGAGATTGAGCGTGATCGCGCCGGTGAAGGTGAACTGGTCGCCTTGGACGGTGCTGCCCCAGCCATCAACGGCGATGTAATACGTGGTGCCGCTGACGGCGTTAAACGTCACGATGCTGGTGCGTTTGCGTAACGGATTGGGTGCGGCTGGATCTAGTAATTCGGCATCATCATTGGCAGCGACCACGGATAACGCGGTGATGGTCGCGCCAGTATAAACGGCAAGGACGGTGTCGAAATTACTGCCCAAGGTGTCGATCGTGGTGCTGCCGCTGCCCGGAGCCGTCCACTTCCACCACACCGAGTGGCCGGTGGTTGCGTTCGCGCCTGCGTGGTTCGGTTCGCCGGATTGTTTGGTCGCCGCGATATTCGAGCCGGTGAGCACAGCAGCGGGGCCGTTCAGGTTGATGGGGATTGCGCTGGCGAAGTTATTATTGCCGGGTACGAATCCCGGAGCTGCGTACAGGAGCTGGGCGCCGGCAATATCGTCGGACTGCATCGTGTCGATGTAGCTGATTCGACTGTTCATGATGGCGGTCACGTTTTGTGGGGGCGAAGCTTCATCGGGATGAATCAAACCTAAGGCGTGACCCAACTCATGAATCGCGACCCGCTGGATATCCGGCTGGCTGTTGAGGTTTCCCCGATAGGAATTCCAAGTGTAGGCGGTGTTGAAAACTAAATCTGATTCAATGAGGTTGTCACCCAATGAAGTGGTGAGGGTGATCGCGAGGGTATTGGAACCAAAGTCCTTTCGGTTGGAGCCCGAACCGTACCTGCTGTCCATGGTAATTTCATTGATCCGATTGTCATCGGTGTAAGTGCCGGCCGGGGGATTGAGCGACGTGTCGATTATCTGCGAGGTGAATTGCACCACGCCGACCTTGGTATTCCATGCCTGCATGGCGGCCTGCACGCTGCTCGCATAATTGTTGCCGTCGGACAGGGTCGGGCTGAGGGGTATTTTAATCTGCAGGGCAATGGTTCCGGGCTCCCACGTCTTCACGTATCCGGCCTCATCCCGAATGAGATCATAAGCCGACAGTGCTGGAACAAAAACCGCCGTAATGAGAAGGGCGCGGGTAAAGTTCATCGGTGTTACCGTGGCTTCACCTTGCGATAGGCGGGATTGACCGCTGTTTTCACGCGTTGGACCAGCTGGGCGGGCGTCAAGGCTCGGGCCGGATTTTTCATGCGGCGTTGCAGCTCGGCCGCCGTGCCTTCCGCCATCGGCAAGGCCACTTCGGCGGTATCTTCGAGCGGCACCTCATTGCTGCGGACCACGTACTCGCGCCCGGTTCCGGGCTCTTTGCGAATCGGATAACGGCCGTGCATCATGGCCATCAGCGGATGAATGTTTCGCCCGTTACCTTGCACGAAAAGGATGTCTTCCTGACCCACGCGAAATCGGGGCGCGCCTTGGAGGGTCATTTCCTGGTCACCGACTTTACCTCCGAGCATTTCCAGTACGAGTGGCTGCGGGGGTGTACCGGAGATGACTTCGCGCACTTCCAGCTCGACCAAAGTGAAGATACTGCCTTGCCCTTTGGGGCCGCGCCATTCGGAGGTCACCGACTTGACCACGGCCCGGACAATGTAGTCGGACTCGTTCACCAACTGAGGGAACTCCGGCGGGATCACTGTGGTCGCTCGCGATGGCACCGCAGTCCAGGGTAGAATCAAACAAACAGACAGCAACCACCAGACAGTTGGTGTTGCCTGATGTCTATTGCCCGATGCTTTCTTTTTCATATCTGGATCAAGTTTTGTCTTATGGGCCGACCGTGGAGGCAAAACATTGATAGTGCATGATCAGGCGGCGTCAAAATGAATTGACGGTTTACCTCGGCAGACGGATTGAGCTAGCCCCTTGCTTTACTTCATAATAACGAAGTTGATCTCCTATTCGACTTCCACCGTTGTGTTCGCGCCCGGTGTCCGCTGTGAAATGGATCGGAGTGAATCCAGGTATAAAATATTAGGGTTTGTTTGCTGCCCACTAAAGATACTCGCCGCGCCGTATTGGTCGGGACGCTCGAGGGGTAGCACGAACGAGCTGAAAAACCCGCTGCGTCCTCGGGTTTATCCGCAGATTTTTTTGGTGAGTTCGATGGCTTCGCGTTCGAGCGAACTGCTGGCATGGCCCACGGTCAGGCATTCATTTAGGTACGCCTTCAGGAACTCTTGAAGGCCGCCGAGACGTTCGTTCTGGGCGACGTGGACCAGTTCATGGACCAAGGCCGCGCGATCCGCCCAACGATCTTCCCGGAGGATGATGGCGTGGCCGTAATTCAGCGTGCTGGAGTGGGCGCCAATCATGCCGACATATTCGTTGGCTTTCGCGAGGATCGTCTGCGTGGGCATCGGGATGGTTTTAACTTTTAGCACCCGAACGCGTTTCGGCTCTTTCACTCCGGCGAACTGGGCATCGGCGCATTGTGCGTCGGTCAGGGACACCCCATCGCGCAGAACGATCTGCTCCTGCTCTTCTGCATAAGCAGTGGCGAGGGGCAGGGCGAAATTGAGCAAGGTGGGAATCATCGGGTGCTGGGTGGGCAATTTGCTCGGAGCCGGAGTTGCCGGGCCGGGGGCGCAGATAGCAGCAGGACAAAAAACTCACCGGGCTCAATGCGGAATCAACGCTACTGACCGATAGGACATCTCGGCCGCTGCGGACTGAAGCAAGAGTTTGCCCAAGGGGCTCGAGGTGAAAATAACTGCCGGTGATTAATTTTTCGTTGAGCAACTCTGCGCGCTGAGTTCGCGAATCCAGATGTGGCAGGAGGTAACGGGCTGCAGCAAAACTGACGTAGCGGCAGGTGCTGGTCGGGCTGTCGTGTCCGTCAAGTTCTTGGCGACGGCGGAAGCCGGGCGAAGGCTGGTCTCTGCCTGTCGTGGTGGAATGGTTCGCCCCGTGGTAGGTGGCGCGCTCGCCGCGCCACGTGGCGAGACAAGCTCATAACTTACGGTCAGTCCCCAATCCCACAGGCGCGGAGGCCGTGCGACGGTTCTTCAGGTCGTCTGCTCGGGGGGAAGTTCGAGCAGTTTGAACTCGGGATTCTTTTCCGTGAAGTAACGGGTCGTCCACTCGTTGGGGAAGAGGGCAATGGGATTCTCGAATTTGTCAGAGCCGAAGCTGACACCGGTGGCGACGATCAGGCGGGAGAAGTCGAAACCTTTGTTGGGCGTCATCATCGCCGGGGGAATGACCAGCCAGCGCAAAACGGTCCACGGGGTGGGCGTGAGGCGCGACTCGGCGTTGTATTCGCTTTGGAGGCGCCATTGCACGACTTCGAATTGCAGCGGACCGACAGCGGCGAGGAGCGTGGCACCAGCCGGAGCATTTTTCGCGCTGAATGATTGGACGACGCCTTCTTGCAAAAGTTGTTCAAGCCCGGCGCGATATTTCTTGGAGTCGCCGGTATTGGGATTGGAAATGTAGGTGAAAACTTCCGAGGGGAAACGCGGGATCTCGTCGTAAATGATACTGCGATCGGTCGTGAGCGTATCGCCGATGCCGAACTCGCTGTGACCAACGAGGCCGATGACATCGCCCGGCCAAGCTTCGTCGACCGTCTCGCGTTCGCGACCGAATAGTTTGTGTGAGGACGAGAGGCGAACCGATTTGCCGGTGCGTTGGTGGGTGACGACCATGTCGCGATCAAATTTGCCGGAGCAGACGCGGAGGAATGCGATGCGATCACGGTGCTTCGCGTCCATGTTGGCTTGGATCTTGAAGATGAAGCCGGAAAATTTTTGATCGGTGACGGGGATCTCGCGCGCGACGGTGGGCTGGGGGAATCCGGGGACGGTGACACTCACGGATTTGCGTGGAGCGGGCGGAACGGAGTCCTGCAAAAATCCATTCAAGAGCAGTTCGATGCCGAAATTATTCACGGCGGAACCGAAGTAAACGGGCGTCTGTTGGCCGGCTTGCACGGCCTTGAGGTCGAAGGGGTGGCCGGCGCCATCGAGCATTTCGAGCTGCTCTTTGACCTGCATGTAGGTGTCGTCGTCGAGCTTGTCGCGGACGACAGGATCTTCGAGCGAGGTGACGTTCACCGGGGCCTGAAATTTGCCGCCGGGGACGCGTTCGAAAAGGTGGACCTCTTTGGTGCGACGATCAAACACGCCTTTGAAAGAGGGGCCGTTACCGAGCGGCCAGATGACGGGCGAGGATTGCAAGCCGAGGACGTTTTCGAGTTCGTCGAGCAGGTCGATCGGGCTGCGGGTGGGCCGGTCGCACTTGTTCATGAACGTGAAGATGGGCACGCCGCGCCGCCGGCATACTTCGAAGAGTTTGCGCGTCTGGGTTTCCACGCCCTTGGCGGCGTCGATCACCATGAGGGCGGCGTCCACGGCTGTGAGTACGCGGTAGGTGTCCTCAGAGAAATCTTTGTGGCCGGGAGTATCGAGGAGGTTGACGGCGAAGCCGGCAAAATCGAATTGAAGGACGGTCGACGAGATGGAGATACCGCGCTGTTTTTCGAGTTCCATCCAATCGGAGGCGGTCGCGCGCTGGTTCTTGCGGTCTTTGACGGCACCGGCGAGATGGATGGCGTTGCCGTACAGCAGGAATTTTTCAGTCAGCGTCGTCTTGCCCGCATCGGGATGCGAGATGATCGCGAAGGTGCGGCGGCGGGCGATTTCCTGAGCGGGCGTGGACACGGGTGAAAATTGAGAGTGAGCGGGAGTGCGATAGGTGGTCGCCGTCGCCGGATGGGCTGGGGCTGACCAGTGGTAAACCTGTGAACAAACGGAACGGAGCTGGAAGTGGGAAGCCTAATTTTTTCCTGATGCAGGTGAATAGGTGCGTACGTTGGATTTTTGGCCGGTGGAGGCACTCAAGTTTGGCCGCAAAGTGACGATGTAAAGAGCATGACTTTGGCTGTGCTTATTCTCTTCGGTGTGACACTCTGTGGGTTGGTGATGGCCGCGTTAACTCAATATCGTGCACTGCGCTAAGTGTATTTGAGGGCATCGGTTTGCCCGGGCCATGAGAAAGGCTGGAGGGGGGAGTGTACGCTCAACTTATTGTTAAGAAAGCCTGAAGATTTTCAGGAGACGAAAAGCGGATTTAAGTTCTTGAGAAATGTTCCGATGATAGAGGCATGCTCATGATCGTCATAGCTTGCCTTCTGGTGGTAGCGGCGTGCACGGCGTTTATCTGGTATCTTTGCCTCCGGGCTCCGGAAGGCTACGAGGATCAGACGGGGTTTCATCAAACCGCTGAATCAACGCTTGCCGGGAAATCGGTCGATCAGATCGGGGGTACGGCAATCAAAGCGCACGACGATCACGCGCCGATCGCGGCTTGAGGGGGACGCTGGGAATTGGCGCGAATGTGGGGCGCTGCGATATTTCGAGTCGGGAAATTGGGATAAATGATTTTTAGCTTCTAAGCCCGAGGCATACCAGTGACAGTGACCGGATGATCCAAGCCATCAAGCTGAAGCCCAATGCTAACTCGCGTGTGTTGAACGGACACCCGTGGGTGTTTGCCAACGAGGTGGACGCGATGTTGCCCGCCACCAATGACGGCCAAGTGGTGGAGTGTCGTGATCGCACCGGACGATTCTTGGGCTCGGGCATTTACAACAGTCGCTCGCAAATCATCTGGCGACGCTTGAGCCGCGAACGGGTGACGCTCGATGAAGCGTACATCAAAAAGGCGTTGGAGTCGGCGATCGTTCGACGGAGCCAAATCGCTTCACCTTTTAAACGCTTGGTCTGGTCGGAGTCGGACGAGTTGCCTGGCATCGTGGTCGATCAGTTCGGCGATACCTTGGTGGTGCAAATCCAGACGCTGGCGATGGACCAGCACGGCTTGTTGATCGGGGATTTGCTGACGCAATTGACCGGCGCCGCGGAGATTATTTATCGTAACGATTCGAATCTGCGAAAGCTGGAAGGCTTGGCACCGGAAGTACACACGCGCTCCGGGAAAATTTGGGAACCGCGTTGGGCCACGATCGATGGCTTTGATTATTGGCTCGATCTGCAAGGCGGACAGAAGACCGGCTTTTATCTCGACCAACGTCTCCAGCATGCGGCCGTGGCGAAGTACGCGAAGGGTCGCCGGGTACTCGATGCATTCTGTAACCAAGGTTCGTTTGCAATGCACTGTGCGCGTGCGGGCGCGACCATGGTGCGCGGACTGGACAGCGCGTTCGATGCGATCGGGCAGGCGAAGAAAAATGCCGAGCGCAACGGCGTGACGGCGGAATTTGTCGGCATCAATGTTTTCGACTGGTTCACGGGTCAGCGCGACGTCGCACCCGCGTGGGACCTGATCGTTCTCGATCCGCCACCCTTCGCGAAATCGAAGAGCGCGTTGGATAACGCACTGCGTGGTTACAAGGAACTCAATCTGCGCGCGCTGAAAGCGCTGACGCCCGGGGGCATTCTCGCGACGTACACTTGTTCGCATCACATGCAAGATGCCGAGCTGCGCGGCGTGCTCGCCGAAGCATCAAACGATGCGAAGCGCCGCGTGCAAATCGTCGAGTGGTGCAACCAGCCGCCGGATCATCCGGTGCTGGTGACGATGCCCGAGAGCGAATACCTGCGCGGGTATATTCTGCGGGTGGAGTGAGGTGGGGATCGCCGCGAACGAAGGCACTGCACTTGCGCGCAGCGAAAGTGCAGTGATAGGGTGAGGCACACGAGCGTGGGGACGTTTTGTAGCCGCGTTGGAGCGAAGCGATAACGGGGCCGAGGATTCCCCGCACTTTCGCTTTTCTCAAGTGAGGCTTCGGGAATGGCGCTCAAATGCTGCTGCTGGAAATGCATTTATTCCAATAAGGCCACCAGACTTCGCGATAATTGGCATCGCGTGGATCGAGTTCGGGGAGTTCTGGAACATACGCTCCGGAGAAAGGCCAGTCTTGTGCTCGGGATACCAATCCGGCTCGGACCGGATTCTCTGCGATGTAGTAAACCAGCGCGGCGAATGAATCGGATTTGCTTTCGGATGGACGTAAAAGGTGGTCGTAGGGTTCCTTTTGAAGTTTTAGCGGCCGGAGCAACCGATTCATCTCTCGTCGCGTGGCGCGGATGAAAAGTCGTTGGTCGCTGGTGTTGGTCAGGCCTGCGACAAGCAGGTGAAGATGATCGGGCATCAAACAGTAGGCGGGGATACACACGACATATGACGGGATGTGGTTCTTCAGAACGGAGATGAAACTCTGACGCCAATTTTCATTCAACCAGCCGGTGGCGCGTCCCTTGATCGTCATCGCCCAGTGGACGCAGCAATGTCCGCGATAGGACTCGGTGTTAACCGGGGCAGATGATGCGCGCCTTCGAGTGGCATGGGAATCATCGAGGCAATTTTGATTGCCGGGGCAAGCTCGCAACGGAGGTGAGTCAAGTTGCGGGAGTTTCAGACCGTATTTTTGCCTGCGGCTCAAATCCGGTTACACCGATTGCTGCGGAGTAGCCGCGTTGGAGCGAAGCGACAACGGGGCCGAGGCGGCGCCGCGTTTTCGCTGTTGGCTCAAGCACGACTACAAAAAAGGCACCGCGCTTTCGCCGTTGGCTCAAGCACGACTACAAAAAAGGCATCGCGCTTTCGCTGCGCTCAAGCGCGGCTATGGGCAAAGACAGCGGCTGAGCCCCAAAACGTCAAGAGGCCGGACCTTGCGGTCCGGCCTCCATTGCTTGTGCTGCGTACAGCAGGGAAGGGTTGATGACCAATCCGTGTTCTTAATTATAGCTTGCCGCCGTAGATGGCGCTGGAACCGAGCTCTTCCTCGATGCGGAGGAGTTGGTTGTACTTCGCGACGCGATCGGTGCGGCAGAGCGAACCGGTCTTGATCTGGCCGGCGTTGGTGGCGACCGCGATGTCGGCGATCGTCACGTCCTCGGTCTCGCCGGAACGGTGCGAGATGACGGCGGTGTAGCCGGCTTCCTTGGCCATCTCGACGGCGTCGAAGGTCTCGGTGAGCGTGCCAATCTGGTTGACCTTGACGAGAATCGAATTGGCGGTGCCGGTCTCGATGCCCTTCTTGAGGAACTCGGTGTTGGTGACGAAGAGATCGTCGCCGACGAGCTGGACGTTATCGCCGATCGCATCGGTGAGCTTCTTCCAGGTGGTCCAATCGCCTTCGGCGCAGCCGTCTTCGATGGAGATGATCGGATATTTCTTGGTGAGCTTGGTGTAGAACTCGACCATCTCGTCGCCGGAGAGAATCTGGCCGGTGGATTTCTTGAAGATGTAGCTCTTCTTGTCCTTCAGATAAAATTCGGAAGCAGCGACGTCGAGGGCGAGGTTGATCTCCTTGCCAAGTTTGTAGCCGGCGTTCTTGACGGCGAGGGCGATGGCGTCGAGGGCGGCCTCGGCGGATTCGAGTTTTGGCGCGAAGCCACCTTCGTCACCGACGGCGGTGGCGAGACCCTTGTCCTTGAGAACTTTCTTCAACGAGTGGAAAACTTCGCAACCCATGCGGAGCGCCTCAGAGAACGAGCGGGCGCCGGTGGGCATGATCATGAATTCTTGGAAATCGATCGGAGCATCGGAGTGCGCGCCGCCGTTCATGATGTTCATCATGGGGACGGGAAGAACTTTGGCGTTGGGTCCGCCGAGATATTTGTAGAGCGGAAGATTGCTGGCGGCGGCGGCGGCTTTGGCGGCGGCCATCGAGACGCCGAGGATGGCGTTGGCGCCGAGCTTCGACTTGGTGCTGGTGCCGTCGAGGGAGATCATGGTGCGGTCGATGCCGATCTGGTCGCAGGCATCGAAGCCGATGAGCGCGGGAGCGATCTTGGCTTTGACGTTGGCGACGGCCTTCAGCGTGCCTTTGCCGCCGTAGCGTTTTTTGTCGCCGTCGCGGAGTTCGATGGCTTCGTGCTCGCCGGTGGAGGCGCCCGAGGGCACGGCGGCGCGGCCGAGGTGGCCGGAAGCGAGTCGAACATCGACTTCAACTGTTGGATTGCCGCGGGAATCGATGATCTCGCGGGCGGTGATGGCGGTGATGGTGGTATTCATCGGAATATAATAAAGGAGGATTGAAAGTGTAGAGCGGCAGGAGGTGAAGCCGGGAGTTGGGCTGGAATCAAGTATTAGGTGGACGGCTGAGACCGATCATTATCAGAAAACGTCGGCATAGGCCGGGGGGACGGGGGCGAAATTCGAGGGGGAGTTGGTCGGTGTGCCCGTGCCGGATGGCGGCACCAAGCGGAGTGCCGCCGTTGTAATTGCGGATCTGCACGGTGGAACGGTTGAAGAATTCCGGGGGAATCTGGTCGAGATGACCTTCGACAGCCGCGGCGTGAAAAGGGGTGTCGCCGTAATCGTTGCGTGAGAGGAGGAGATCGATGCTGAGTTGGGCGCGGGGAATTTGATGCAAATGGCCGGTCTCAGCGGCGGCGTGGATGGCGGTGTAGCCGCTCTTGCTCGGAAGGAGGAGGTTTTCTGGGGTGAGGGCACTGACGGGAATCTGGCCGAGATGGCCGGAGATGGCGGCGGCGTGGAGCACGGTGTCGTGGTTGGAAGTTTTGCGCGTGAGATTTTCCGTCGTCAGAAATTGGGTCGGAATCTGATCGAGATGACCGTTGAAAACCGCGACGTGGAGGACGGTCTCACCGCTCATGTTGGAGGAAGTCAGATTTTCCTGGGTGAGATAATCGGCGGGGAATCGATCGAGCGTGCCCGCTTCGGCGGCCTCATGGAGGAGGGTATTGCCGTGATCGGTTTTGGTGAGAGTGAGATCGGCGGAAAATACTCCGGCGGGAATCTGGTCGAGCGCTCCGGCGGAAGCGGCCAGATGGAGTGAGGTATAGCCGCTATTGGTGCGGACGAGGAGTAGATCGCGGGACAGGAGCGTCGGCGGCAGTTGGTTGAGGAATCCACTCCGGGCGGCGAGATGGAGGGGCGTGTACCCGGCGTCGTTTTTTTGCGTCAAGAGCTGGGCGGTGAGCAAAGCAGCGGGCAGTTGAGCGAGGGTGCCGTATTTAGCGGCGAGATGCAGGGGCGTATTGCCCGAGGCATTGGGTGACGACAGGTTCTCGGCGGTCAAAACGTCAGGTGGGAGGGTGGAAAAAGCACCCTCGCGGGCCACCGCATGATAGTCGATTTTACCCATGAACGTAGGCGGGAGGAAAACATGCGGCGTATCCGGCAGGCAAACCAAATCAGGCGCGAAAATCGGAGTGTTTGGATTTGCCATGATCCAGACGACCCCCACGATGCAGCGAGATGACCGAACCAGTTAAAGACCTGCCTCAGCCCAAAGCGGGCTCAGTCCTCCTGATCGACGACGAGAAATCACTGGTGCAGCTCTATGCGGAAGCGCTGAGTGTGCATTTTGACTGTGATATGGCCAACACCGCGCGCGAGGCCGGCTTCATGATGCACAAGAAGCCGTACAAGGTGGTGGTTTGTGATCATTTGATGCCAGGGGGGAACGGCTTGAGTTTTTTGGTACATGTGCGCGAAGAGTATCCCAATACCCAGCGGATCTTGGTTACCGGTTACATGAAGCCGGAAATGTTGCTGCGCAGTGTGAATGAAGCGGCGCTTTATCGTTATTTGCTCAAGCCGGTGTCGCTGCCGGAATTGGTGAAGACCGTGTTGGAAGCTGCCAAAGTTCATGATCAGGCGGTCGCTGCTGCGCAGTAATCTCCCATGTCGAACGAGCCCACTCCACGTCCGGTCCTTTTGATTTTGGAAGATGAACCGCAGCTGACCCTGATCATCTGCGATCTGCTCGGTGATGATTTTGAAATCGAAACGGCTGAGAATGTGAACGAGGCGCTGACCTTGTTGGGGAAACGATCCTTCGATATTTTACTGAGCGATCAGATGTTGCCCGGAAAAAAACAGGGATTGGATTTTCTGATAGAAGCGATGGAGCAGCAGCCCCAAGCCAAGCGCATTCTCATGACAGGCTATCTGAATCCCGAGCTGTTGAGCCGGGGAACCACGATGGCCGGACTGAGTGCCGTGCTGTTGAAACCGGTGGACAGCGTGCGCTTGAAGGAAGCGCTGCGGATGGCGTTGAACCGGCCGGATTGGGTCTGAGGCGGCGGTGGTGGATGCAAGCGAGACCTCGCGGTACCCTCATTCTAATTCGCGTTCAAGTTGATCCTACTGGTATTCGCAAAATAGGATTACAGGTAGGGACGGACTACTGGGCCGTCCGGTTTGGCGAATTTCACTCGTGAATTGCGGCGGGCAGCCGCCGCGGCTGTACACTCGTCGCGGTCCCGCCTACCCACTATCGTCACCGTATTTTGCGGCACGTGACGATGGGGTCAGCACGTGACGATGGGGTCACACGTGACGATGGGGTCACACGTGACGATGGGGTCAGGCTTGGTTGTTTGCGCTTGCGCTGATGCGGTGAGTTGGTTTTCTGACGGGCATGGCGAGACCATTGCGCTTGGAGTCGGCGGCGGGGGTGTACCACGTGTTGAACCGGGGGAACTTCCGGCTGGACCTCTTTCGTTCAGAGAAGGCGA
>JBBRBC010000061.1:0-22067 GCA_038206205.1 Opitutales bacterium | reverse complement strand
CCGCCAGCACCGCCTCCACTTGCCCGGCCAGCGCCGGGTGGGCGCGCAGCACTTCAATCAACTTCGTCTCCTCTTTACTCAGGGTTATTGATTTCATGCTCTCAGCCCTAACCTGCTTTTCGGAAAAATTGATCGGAATCCCGCTCCCACCACTTTGGCCCAGATTGAATCACCCCCGGGACGGAGAGTGCAGCAGTTGAACTGATATCTACGGTCGGTTCAATCACCTCAACTGCACTCTCTGCCTACTCTACCCCCATCCGTCACCACAGGCACGCCACGTTGCGAGGCAAGCTCGCAACCTAAATCATCCCAAGCCCACAGGACGGACCCGACTTCGCCGGGCTTCGGCGCAGCATAGGCCTGAGGCTACTCGATCGGATGGCAGGCGCAGAATCGGCTGCCGCCAGCAGCAGCCCTCCAAAGGCAACATGGGCAATACAACCGACAGACTCCACCGACTCACCGATATAGCGCGGTGACGGGGGTCGAGGTCAGGACGTTGTATTGGCGCATCGCGAGTCGCCACCACTCGGACAATAGATCGGGCGGCTTCTTCCACAATTGCTCGTGGAGCCAGTTCATCGATTCCGGATCGAGGAGCAGGGCCATTTTTTCGCGTTGACTCAAGGATTGCGGACCATCGGCCAAGAGGCGTCGGCGCAACTCGATGAAATACTTCCTTACCGAATGACTGCCCGGTCGTCGTTGACGGAGCAACGAGACATGCACCGCATTCACGTAGGGATCCAACACGGCCTGCATCAGTCCGTAATCCTGGCGCAGTTCGCGGATCGGTTGCATGTGGCGATAACATTCTTCCAAATGTTTTTCCAAGAGCGGCAAAACCGGAGCCGGCTCCGTTTCGTCGGGGGTAAGAAACAGCCCGAGTTCACGCGCGCGGCGCCCATAATTGGCCTTGGCGAGAAAAATAGAAAGCGGGGCGGAAAGGACCAAACCGAGCAAGACCGGCAGCAACCACCAGAAAAATGAGGGCACCAAAATATAGGCGGAGGTGCCCCAGATTAAACCAAAGGCCATCTGCCCCGAGTGCGTGATGATGGCTTCACGCCAATCCGATTCCTCACTGGCCGCTCGCTGCTGTGTGACCCAGGAAACGCCCTGCCCTAGTAAAATATACACCACGAACTTCGCGTGAAAGATCATGTTGATCGGTGCCAGCAAAGCTGAAGCCACCATTTCCAAAAATACACTCAAACAAAGTCGAACGGGTCCGCCGTAAGCCACTGCCCGGCGATTTTTCAACTCGAGCAGCAGGCTGATTAGCTTGGGGGAGAAAAGCAGCACCATGGTGAAACCAAACAAAGCCAACGCCTCGGGCAACGGTACGGCGTAATCAAAAATCATGGTGTAATTTTGCGCCGCGAACTCGCTCGGGACCGGATGCATGGCCTCGCTGAAACGATGCATGGTGCTGATCAGCATGAACAGCAGCCAGAGCGGTGACGCCAGATATCCCATGATGCCTTGGAGCAGATGAAAGCGGTTGATCGGATGAAACCCGCGGGCAAATAACAGCCAACTGTGCTGCATATTACCCTGACACCAACGGCGGTCGCGCTTAGCGCTGTCGATCAGCGTCGGGGGGCCTTCCTCGAAGCTGCCTTCCAAATCATAGGCGAGCCAGACCTGCCAGCCGGCTTTGCGAATCAGCGCGGCCTCCACGAAATCGTGACTGAGAATTCTTCCCCCAAACGGTTCGACGCCCGGCAGCTCGGGCAACGCGCAGTGTTCCATGAACGGCGCCACGCGAATCACCGCGTTGTGTCCCCAAAAGTTACTTTCGCCTTGGTGCCAGTAATTCAAGCCGGCAAGAAACAACGGGCTGTAGAGCCGGTTGGAAAACTGCTGCAGGCGCGAGTAGAGCGTCACGCCGTTCACGATGCGGGGCGCACTTTGCAAAATACCTACGCCGAGGTTTCGTTCCATCATCGCGACCATTTTCACGATGGCCTCACCGGTCATGACGCTGTCCGCATCGAGCACCACCATGTAGCGGTAGCTTTGACCCCAGCGGCGCAAAAAGTCCCCGACGTTGCCACTCTTCTTGTTGATCGAGATGCGACGCTTGCGATAAAAAATCCGCCCAAATCCGTTTAACTGCCGGCAAAGTTCATACCAGGCGATCTCCTCTTGGATCCATTTATTCGGATCATTGGTATCGCTGAGAATAAAAAAATCGAAGTCAACCAACCGGCCGGTTTTCTCCAAGGAGCGATAGATGACCCGGAGCGCCTCGAAGATGCGGCTGGAATCCTCATTGAACACCGGCATCACGATGGCGGTGCTGCCGAGCGGTAATTCCTCCAGCGATTCGCCTTCGATGCTGCGACTGATCCGCGCCGTATCCCCGCGGTTGATGACATACAGCCCGAGCATGGCCGTGCAAAAACCCATGGCAATGTGCGCGAATAATATCGTGAACAAAACCAAGACCACCACCCCCACGGCGCTGACCGGCCCTTTCCAAAGCAAATCAGCCATGAACCAGACCGCGATAGTGGTCAGCAAAAACACGAGGGTGAAAAACGTCGCCCGTCGCCGGCTGACGCGTTTTTTATCCAATTGTTCGACTGCAAAGTACCGTTTCATCGGGCTTAGCGGGTGGTATAAAATACGGCAGCCAAGACGGCGAGAAACACGGCCCAGAGCAGGCTCACGCGCAGGATCGGCCATTTTTCAATCTGCTCAAAAGTTTGCCCGGCGACTTCGGTGAGGGTACCGAGTTCGATTTCGCGCGGCACCATGCTGGTCACCGTCATGTCGGGCCCGGCCTGCACGGAGCGGCGTTTCATGTCATGGGCAAATTCGGCGGGGATATTTTCCATGTCGAGAAAAGCGTAGGGCCAGCGCGTCACCCCGTCGCACATCTGAAGGGCAATCCGTCCCTCGATGGCGATGCGTTCGTGCGGGAGATTTTTATCTCCGAGCAGTTCGCCAAACCATTCGTCCATCATGCGGTCGATCTCTTCGGCCGCCAAGGTAGTGGGGTCGAGATGCGGTTCCTTCTCATGTTGGGCCGCCGCCCGGGAGAGCACCCGATGAAGAATCTGACTTTGTTGCAGCCGGTTGTGCACGCGGTGGGCGCGCAGATAGTCCTCCACGCGGACGAAGGCGGCATTCCATTGATCAGGCGTACCCGTGCGCGGGCGAAACGCGGTCAGGGATTCCAGAGGTAGCTCCATGTTTCTGTCAGGACATTCTGCTTCGTGCGGAGGAAGCAGCGCATTTCCACCGGCCGGTTGGTTCCGTCGGGTTGCACCACAAAGGCGACACGCCATGTCCCGGTGTAAGAATTTTTTTGGGTGACTGATTCAGAGACTAACTTGGCCCCTTCCCCAATCGTCACCACGCCAGCACACTGGGAATTTTCCGGCAATTTCTCCAGCTTGGGACCGGTAAATTCGATGACAAACCGGCGCTGTTCCGGGTGGCTCAACACTGCTCCTTGCCGCGTCGAATGCACATAGCCAGCCGGCGGACGCTCGCCGGGCTCCATCATCCAGTGCAGCCGGTATTCGAAATTGATCGGCTCACCTTCGGGCGGCAACTGGCTCGGAACCCAGCACGCCACGATGTTATCGTTGGTCTCATCGGGGGTGGGTATTTCAACCAAGCGCACGACACCGCGCCCCCATTGGCCCACGGGTTCAACCCAGACGCTGGGCCGCAGGTGGTAATGTGCCTCAAGATCATCGTAGTGGGCAAAATCACGGTCCCGTTGCAGCAAACCAAAACCGTGGGGATTGGAATCCGCAAAAGAAACCACGCGGACTTGGGCTGGATTCAAGAGCGGCCGCCAGAGCCATTCCCCGGCGCCAGTCTGCACCAACAAACCATCCGAATCATGCACCTCGGGACGGAAGTCATGCCGAGACCAGCCGGTATTTTCCCCATGAGCAAACATGCTTGTCAGCGGCGCAATGCCCAGCATGACAGGATTTTTCCGGCAATAAAGGGTCGCCTTCACTTGCATCACGGTTGCCGCGCCCGGCGTGATGATGAAGCGATAAGCCCCCGCGACACTCGGACTGTTCAGGAGAGCGAAAACGGTGATGCTCTTCGCCCCGGGCAGTGGACGTTCCACCCAAAAATCATCAAACACCGGAAATTCCTCGCCGCCGGCTTCAGCGGTATTGATGGCCAAGCCGCGAGCGGACAACCCATAACTCATCCCCAAGCCCAGCACTCGAAAATAACTCGCGCCCAGAAATGACGCGAGTTCATCCAGATGCGCCTGACTGTTCAGCGTGGTCAGAATGCGAAAGCCCGCAAAACCCATGTTCGCCGGAACCCGACCGCTTACTTTATTCCGGCCGTAATCGAAAAGCTTGGGAGAAAATTCGATCAGCTTTTCTTCCTTTTGAATCAGCTCATGAATTTGTACCGGGTTTTTAAAGCCCCGGCCCAGATGAAAAAATTGCAGTTGATACGGCAGTTTTTCCGCCCGCCAGATGGCCCGGGCTTCATCGAAGCGAATATCCCGGAGCTGATCGTAATCCAAATTCAACAACCAGTCCGGCACATGGGATGAGGGTGCAGTGTAGGGCTGGGCCGCGATGGCTTTGGCCCGAAATTGCAGCACCTCGAAATCGAAAGTCCGGTCCGCCGCCGACAGGGTTAAGGCGGCGCCAAGGAAGAGCAGCGCGATACGGGGAAGGTTTTTCATCAAAGGAAATATTTTTGCTGTTTTTCAGAGATCGGAATTCCAGCTCGTGCCATGACCTGCAGCAAATCCTCCCAGATCATGCGTTTCGAGCTATTACTCTGATTCCGTAAAATGTAGGACGGATGATAAGTAACCATCAATGGCAATTCAGCAAAATTGTGCCAGCGTCCGCGAATCTCGCCGAGGGTCTTGAATTTCCCCTGCCCCAGCAGCCCTTCGGAAACGGTTTTCCCCAAGGCGACGATGAGCTGCGGCTGGATGATCGCCAACTGCGCCCGCAGAAACGGCAGGCAGAAATTAATTTCCTCGGATGAAGGGGCGCGATTGATGAGCTGTTCCCCCCCGGCCTCGACCGGCAGCTCCGGCCGCCAGCTCATGACGTTGGTGAGATAAACCTGCTCCCGTTTCAAGCCCATGCCTTGAATCATGCGATTTAAAAGCTGTCCGGCTTGATCAACAAAGGGTTCGCCCGACACTTCTTCCTCTGCGCCGGGGGCCTCGCCACAGAAAAAAATCTTCGCATCGAGCGCCCCCACGCCAAACACCACTTGCTTGCCCGGCCGCACATGAGCCCGGCAGACCGGATGATTCACCACCATCTCGCGCAAGGCCTGCCATTGGGTGTTTTTATCTCCCGCCGGCAAGTTCACCACGGGCGGTGCGGGTGGCAAAGGGGTGCTTAAATAAACCTGCGCCATCGCGCGCCCGACGGGCTTGGGCGGCGTGACGGGAGCGCTCGGAGTCGGCACCGCTGTTGGCAATTCGCGACGGGCCATGGGCTCAGGCAGAGCGACCGGCAACGGAGCACTGACGGATGCGTTGCGGGCGACCGGTTCCGTGATATCCAAGGTGGTGACCGCCGCGACCGCTTGTCGCAGATCATCCAGATTCTCCTCTGAAATCGTCACACTCCTCCGGCCTTCCGACTTCAGGCGTCGAAGTTCGTCATTCAAAGCGAGCAGTTGTTCTCGGACATTCAACAGGGATCAGCTTGAACGAAATTGGACCAACTTTTCAACATACTTGGCGAGCAGATCGAACTCCAGGTTGACGCCGCTGCCCGTTTTCTTTTCCCGCAGATTCGTGGCGGCCAGCGTGTGCGGGATCAGCCAGACAGCGAAACTATCACCCGCGACCTCGGCTACCGTGAGCGAAATACCGTCCACCGCGATGGAGCCTTTGTGCACGAGATAGCGCCCGAGCCCCGCCGGTGCCGCGATCCGCAAATAGTGATCATTGCCGCGCGCTTCAAAAACTTCCACCCGACCCAATCCATCCACGTGGCCGGAAACAAAATGCCCGCCCATCCGGCTTTCCGGTTGAAGACTGCGTTCCAGATTCACCAGCGAACCGGGTTTCAGTTCGTTGAAAACGGTCAGCCGGCGAGTCTCCTCGAGCACATCAAACCACAAAGTCCCGGAATCGCACCGCGTCACGGTCAGACAGCAGCCATTGATGGCCACGCTGTCGCCGAGGGCCACGTCCGCCGGAACGAGCGCCGCCGCGATCTGCAACGACCAGGCTTTTTCCGCCAAGGCGAAGGCCCCGACGCGACCGACTTCTTCAATGATACCGGTGAACATGATTAATTGAGTTTGATGCGGAGTACTTGCGTCTCACCGCCGCGGCTGGCCAGCAAGACGAATTCGTTGCGGGCCTTGTCCGCTTCGATCACGGAGAGTTTTTCAATGGCTTCCGTATAATTCTTAATCGGCACACCATCGATTTCCCTAATCCAATCATTCGGTTGCACTCCGGCGGTAGCGGTCGGGCTGTTCGGTTTAAGAAAATGGACCACCACCCCGCCCTCGTCCCCCGGAGCCGAACGATTAATCAATCCATCGTATTTAAGAAATTCCCGAATCGTCAGCCCCAGTCGGGCGAAATAATGCCGCGCGGCCTCCCGAATCATCTTCGGTTCATCACCCAAGGTGACTTTGATTTCATGCCGTTCCGTGCCGCGCAAAACGGAAAGAGTCATCACGTCACCGGGACGCCGCCGGGCGATTTCCTGACCGGCATAACTGATCACGACTTGGTCCGGCTTCAGGCGCGGCAAATCTTTGCCGTCGATCGCCAGCACAATATCGCGATCCTGCAAACCGGCCAAGGCCGCCGGGCTGCCCGTCATGATATCGCTGATCACCACGCCGGATTGTTTTTCCAATTTCAAAAACTTGGCCACTTCCGGATCGACCGGCTGCAGGCCATAGACGCCGATCCACGCCAGCGGCCGACCGCTGATCGCTGACGGAATACGGCCGAGCTTGGGCAGCACTTCCGCAGCGAGCAGCACCACGCTGCTTTCCTCAATATTCACCAGCATGATGGGCGTGTTGTTTTGTCCACGGGAAAACAGCAGGAAATTCTGGCCGTAGGCATTTTGAGCGAGCCCGGCAAATTGGCCCGTCGGCGTGAAAACCGGCAGACCCGGACCCGCGATATCCTGCGCCAGCACGGCCGTCTCATTCGGCAAACGTGCGACCAGCGCTACTCGCGAACTCAAGAAATAGGGCACGAAATCCTCGTCTTTGCCCCGCAGTCCGAGGCCCCAGAGTTCATCGCCTAGTCGCGGCTGGACCGTTTCCTTGCCGGCAAATCGCGTGATCGGCACCAGCGCCGCGCGGGCTTTCTCCTCCGCGCGAATAAAATGCCAGCCCGTCAAGGCATCCGGTCCCAGATAAGTCGCCGTGTATTCCTCACTGCCGCCCGGCGGGTGGAGTTTGAAATTGCTCACTTGGTCAGGGGAAATGGTCGGGGGAATCGCCGCACCCAGAAAAATGATCGTGCCCTGATCGTCGATCACGGTGCCCGCCACCGTGACCGGATGCCGGTCGGTCTCCGTCTGAATCACGAATTCCACCGCGACGATCGAAGCGAGGCGTTCCTGGATCAACGCCGGCAGATCGGCGGCACGGCTGGATAGTGCCAGGGCCACGCCGAGTAAGAGAATACGGATTGAAAAGTGGCCCGGGTCTCCTGACCCGTGGCGCAGGGATTCACGGGTCGGGAGACCCGTGCCACAAAAGAGGAAACGGAATAATTTCATGGTTTGAAAACGTAGAGGGCGATCCGGCGATTGCGCTGGGCTTCGATCAGAACGGGAGCCGGGGTGTCCACGTAGTGTTGATAATGTTCCTTCAGATGGGCCAGCGTCCCGATGGGTTCCCCGGCCACCTTCATAATGATATCGCCTACGGCGATGCCGGACAAGGCCGCCGGATAACCCGCCTGTACCCCGATCACCAGTACGCCCGACGCATCGGAGAGTTGGGTTTCCCGGGCATAGGCCCGGGAAACCCGGCGGACACTCAAGCCCCATTTCTCGAAGGCCCATTCCTCTCCGACCCGGCTTTCGAGTTTTTCGCTGACGGCGGTGAGCTCCAGCGCCAGCGCGCCGCGTTTCACACCAAGCTTCACGCTGGAACCGACCGGCAGATCCGCGATGGTGTTTTGAATCGGCGGCAGTTGTTCGGGAAAACGTCCGTCGATTTTCTGACCGTTAAGGGTGAGTACGATATCGCCGGGCTTCAGACCGGCGCGCGCAGCGGGCGACCCGGGATCAACGCTGTTCACGAGCATGCCGGTGTTGCTCGCGAGCGAGTAGAAACGCTCGAGATCCTGCAGCACGCCCGGCACGATCCCGAGATAACTGCGGGTGATCGCGCCCTGTTTCACCAGGGCGGTGGAAACGCGCTGGGCGATACTCGCAGGAATGGCGAAGCCGAGATTATCCGCGCCGATGTACGCGCGGGAGTTGATGCCGATCACCTTGCCGTCCTCGGTCACGAGCGGGCCGCCGCTGTTGCCGGGATTGATCGCGGCATCGGTTTGCAGCCAGTTGTTGAACATGCCGACTTCGTAGCCGCGGATGCCGCGCGGGTCTTCGAAGGGCCGGTTGTTGTTGGAAATAATTCCCCGAGTCACGGTGCGCGTGAGGCCGTACGGCGTGCCGACGGCGTAGACGGGTTCACCGGGAGTCAACCTTGTGGATTCACCAAACTCGGCGTAGGAAAATTTCAGTTTGCGGCGACGCAGGTCGGCGAGATCCACGCGGATGACGGCGAGATCCGTCCAGTGATCCCAGCCCACGAGCTTCGCGTTCACGCGTTCGAGACTGGCCAGCGTGACGGAAATCTCCACGGCGAGCGGACTGGCCACGTGGGCATTCGTCAAAATGAGGCCGTCCTCGGAAATAATCACGCCCGAGCCGATTCCGCTGACGAACCGCTGGGCGCCATCCGCAAAAGACGTTTCGCGTACATCGATGCGGACGACGGCTTCGAGCAGGCGGTTGAAACCGCGGCTGTTGCCCGCTTGGACCTCGGCGAGGGCCGAGCAAAACAGAAAAAATCCGAGGAGACGGAGGAGGATTGACGGTGTTGTTGAATGTCGCACAGTGCGGGTTTATCGAAATGGCAGCTACTAATTGCAAAGACTACGAGTTTCTCATGATCGAGCCATATTGGCAGACAATCTGGGAAAAAACCAAGGCGTTTCGCGCCGAAAATGGGTCCACCAAACCCAAATACTATATTCTGGACATGTTTCCCTATCCATCCGGCGCGGGGCTGCATATCGGCCACCCGGAAGGCTACACCGGCACGGATATTCTCGCCCGCTACAAGCGCGCCCGCGGCTTCAATGTCCTCCACCCGATCGGCTGGGACGCCTTCGGTCTGCCCGCCGAACAACACGCGGTGAAGACCGGCACACACCCGGCCGCTAATACTCAGAATAACATCACCAACTTTCGCCGGCAGATCAAAGCGCTGGGTTTTTCCTACGACTGGGAGCGTGAGGTCGATACGACCGATCCGAAATATTACCGGTGGACGCAGTGGATTTTCCTCCAGCTCTTCAAGAAAGGCCTCGCCTACGTCGACGAACGTCCGGTTTGGTGGTGCCCCGAACTCAAAACCGTCCTCGCCAACGAAGAAGTGATCGACGGCAAATCCGAGGTCGGTAACTTTCCTGTCGAGCGTCGCAATCTCCGCCAATGGGTGCTGCGCATCACCGCGTACGCCGAGAAACTGATCGACGGATTGAAAGACGTCGATTGGCCCGACTCGACCAAGCGCATGCAGGAAGCCTGGATCGGCCGCAGTGAAGGTGCGGAAGTTTTATTTAGACTGGAGAACGCGTCGCTGGGAGATTTGAAGGTGTTCACGACGCGCTCCGACACGCTTTTCGGCTGCACTTATATGGTGATCGCGCCCGAGCATCCGCTCGTCGACTCGCTCACCGTGCCGGAACAGCGCGACGCTGTGAAAGCGTATCGGTTCAAGGCCGCGAGCAAGAGCGACCTCGAGCGCACCGACCTCGCGAAGGACAAGAGCGGTGTATTCTCCGGCAGCTACGCGATCAATCCCGTCAACGGCGAGCGCGTGCCCATCTGGATCGCCGACTACGTTCTCATGGGTTACGGCACCGGCGCAATCATGGCCGTGCCGGCGCATGACACGCGCGACCACGAATTCGCCGTGCAATACAGCCTGCCGATCATCCGCGTGATTGCCGCGAGCGATGGTTCCGAGGAATTGCCCTACACCTGCGACGGAAAACTCATGAACTCCCCCGGTCTCGACGGATTGGATTGGGTCGAAGCGAAGAAAAAAATCACCGCCGAACTCTCCGCCCGCAGTGCGGGCAAAGCCACGATCAACTACAAGCTCCGCGACTGGCTCTTCTCGCGTCAGCGTTATTGGGGCGAGCCGTTCCCGATCGTCTGGGTGAGCGAAGCGGATTATCTACGCGCCGCCACGCTCCGCCCCGATCTGCCGGCGCAACCGGTGAAGTTTTCCGAGAACGGCGTCACGCAGTTCGCCCTGCCCTTGCCCGCTGCGGTTCTGCCGCTCGTGTTGCCCGAGGTGCAATCGTATTTGCCCAGTGGTCTCGGCGAAAGTCCGTTGGCGAACGTCACCGAGTGGCTGGAAATTTGGGTGAACATCCAAACCGGTGCCGCCTTGCCCGCCAGCGAACTGCGTCCGGCCGGCGAGGCCTGGGTGCGCGCGCGTCGCGAGACCAACACCATGCCGCAATGGGCGGGCTCGTGCTGGTATTATCTGCGTTACCTCGACCCGCAAAACGCCACCGCGCTCGCCTCACCCGAGGCGCTGAAATATTGGGACGTGCCCGATCTCTACGTCGGCGGCGCCGAGCACGCCGTGCTGCACCTGCTCTATGCGCGCTTCTGGCACAAGGTCCTGTTCGATCTCGGCATCGTGCCGCAGAGCGAGCCCTTCAAGAAACTTTTCCACCAAGGAATCATCCTTGGCGAAGACGGCGTGAAGATGTCGAAGAGCCGCGGCAACGTCGTGAATCCCGACGACATCATCCGCCAATACGGCGCGGATTCGCTGCGCATGTATCTGATGTTCCTCGGGCCGCTCGATGCGATGAAACCGTGGAATCCGAAAGGCATCGAGGGAGTCCATCGTTTCCTGCGCAAAGTCTGGCGCGAATGCTTGAACGAGGAAGGCGCGCTCAATCCGCGCATCGCCGACACCGGCGCGCTCACGGCCGACACCGACAAATTGCTGCACGAGACGATCAGGAAAGTCGGCGAGGATACCGAAGCCCTCCGCTTCAACACCGCGATCTCGCAACTGATGATTTTGCTCAACGCGTTGCAGAAAGAGCCCGTGCTGCCGCGCTCGGCGATACTCGATGTCTTGAAGTTGCTCGCGCCCCTCGCCCCGCACATCACGGAAGAACTGTGGGCGCGACTCGGACAAAGTGGTTCGATCACGGCGGCCGGCTGGCCGACCTACGATCCGGCCAAACTCGTTGCCACCACCCTCACGATTGTTTTTCAGGTAAACGGCAAGCATCGCGGGGAGGTCCAAGTTCCCGTCGGCATTACCGAGGCGGAACTTGTCAAATTAGCCTACGAAAACCCCAAAGTGGCTCCTCATTTACTGGACAAGCCGTTAAAACGCTCGATTTATGTCAAAGGAAAGCTCATTAACTTACTGGTCTAGCCTAAATTTACTCACCCTAGAGACGAACCACACCATCAATGGGTATATTTACCCATTTATACCCAATAAGCATTTGAAGCCCCCTGTAAATTCAGCAACAAAACTGGGATGAAAACATCACCCAAATTTACCGTTTTATTCGTCGGGATTCTCGTGGGTTGCGGGTCACCGGCCTTCGGCGAAGGCCAAGTCGGCCCCACCAAGGGACCGACCAGCAAACTCTATCTTTCCGAAACCAAGGGCACAGGCCATATCTACGCAGACGGAAAAGTCTTCGAGCCAAAACAAGCGACCGCCTTTGACGCCTCTGGCACGATCATCGAAACCGATTTGGCGTCCCATCAAGCTTACGTTTATTCCAATGGCACCGCCATGTACGTCGACGCCAGTACTCGCATTGAGGTCAATCGTTTTGTCCAAGAACGGTTCCAGCCCAATAGCAACACGACTGAAGCCGAGCCTTCCGCTTCGCAGAGCGATATTTTTCTCTGGCGCGGTCTCGTGGGGGTTTGCACCAGCCAACTGGTCTCGGGCACCACGATGAATTACGCCACCGAGCACGCCACCGTGAATATTCGCGGCCGCAAAATTGCCATCAGTACCACGCCAGCCGAGACCATTGTTTATCTGATCGACGGCGATGTCACTGTCCGCACCGGTAAGACCGATACGGGCGGCCAGGTTTTAAAAAGTGGTGAGCGCGCGGTTATCCGCCCCGGTGCCGCCGGTGAGCCAACCACGGTTACCATCGATCAAATCGACAAAAAACTTCTGGCTGAGCTCGACGAAAAAGTAACCGTCGCCTGCAATGCCCGCCGCACCGTTTCGTTCGAAACCATCGAAAAAAGCGCGGAATTCGGACCGGCTGGCGACAATACCGGTGGCCCTCCCGAAATCGTTCCCGTGCCCGTCATCCCCCAAGCCCCACCAAACAACATCACGGTCAGTCCCGACCGGATCTAAACTGCATCCTCCCCCGTGGGCCCTAACCCTAGAAATAATATTCTGAAAGTCGTCTTGCTCGCTCTGCTGGTTATCCCGCAGAGCGTTTTTGCGCTGCTGAACATCGACGGCACGCGGAACCAGATCTTCGTTTTCGGTGAACTCACCTTCGGCTACGATTCGAATATTTTCGCCCAAAGTGGTGGCGGCGGCGACACCATCACCACGGCGATTCTGGGTACCGAATACCGCCGGGGGGCCGGAACCCTTTCGGTGCTCGCACGAGCCCAGATCGGCAACGAACGCTACAGCACCAACTCTGATCGCAACGCGTGGAACCCTTCGCTCCGACTCGAATTAGCCCGCACCACCGGACGCTTGACCGGCACCTTGGCCATCGGGGCCACCAAAGCTTCCCGCGCTGACAGCGCGATCAACTTGCGCACGAGTTCCTGGAGTTACCCCGTCGATTTGAATCTGAAATATCCGATCAACGAGAAAATGTACGTCACCTCCAACACCGGCTATTTGCACCGCAGCTATGCCGACAAAGTGGTGCTGAGTAACCTCACGGAATACACCCAAGCCGTGGACGTCTTCCGCGTCTATACCAGCAAGCTCGATTTGCTCGGTGGCTATCGCGTGCGTTTCTCCGAAACTCCCGAGGGCCGCTCCACGGATCATAATTTCAGCTTGGGCGCGACCGGCGGTATCTTGCCAAAATTGAATGGCACCGTCCGTTTCGGCTACCAATTCCGCAACATCAATACCGATCCCCTCGCGCAGAACATCTCCTCGGGAAATTTCAGCAATTTTTCCGCGTTGGCCCAGCTCAATTGGAACGCCACCCGCAAATTTGCGATGGTCGGCCGACTCTCCCGCGATTTCAGCACGACCGCGAATGCCATCTCCGTTGATTCCATTTCAGCCAACCTTCACGCCAATTATATTCTCACTCGCCGCTGGCAGATCGATGGAGGCCTCGGCGGCGGTCGAAACAATTTTCTGAACGGACAGGTAGATGCCCGTGGCCGGCAACGTCAGGATGTGTTCATCACCTGGGATGCCGGCATCACCTTCATCTATAGCGAAAAGTTCAAAGCGAGTCTCAGCTACGTCCACCTGCAAAACTGGTCTACGCTCGACCTGTCTGATTTTACCAGTAACGGTATCAGCCTAAACCTCTCGAGCCGCTTCTAAACCAGCCTCATGATAATCCGTTTCATCCTCCTGTGTCTCTGCCTGCTCGCCCCGGGCCTGAGCCGGGCCGCGAGCAACGACACCGAGGCCAAGAAAAGCTACATTCACCGCCTCCAACTCGCCGATCGCCTGCGCATCGCAGTTTTTCAGGAAGACGATCTCACCACACTGACCCGCATCGATGCTCACGGACGCATCAATCTTCCCCTCCTCGGCGAAGTCGCCGTCGGCAACCTGACCGTCGCCGAAGCTCAGGATCTCATCCAGCGCGGTTTTCGTGACGGACGATTCCTGCGCAACCCCCAGGTCACCGTCAACGTCGAGGAATACGCCCCGCGCGAAGTTTCCATCCAAGGCCAGATCCGCAATCCCGGCCGCTACACTTTACCGATTGAATCCACCTTCACCGTCGTAGAACTCGTGACCAAAGCCGGCGGTATTACTGACATTGGCAAAGGCACCGCTGTCTCCATCACGCGGCTCAACCCCGATGGCAGTCAGAAAACCTTCACGGTCGACGTGGAAAGTCTTATTCGCGGCAAAAAAGGTCAGGGCAAAAACGAGGATAACATTCTACTGCTCGAACCCGGCGATATCGTCTATATTCCCGAACGCCTTATTTAATATAGCGCATGTCATCCCTTGGCCAATCCCGCCCACCCCAGCCCCCGGTTTCGCTGCACGGCAACGATGAACAAGTGGTGGAACGCCGCACCCTGCGTGACTACTTCATCATTTTGCGCGAGCGCGTCTGGATCGCCCTCCCGGTCGCCCTGTTGGTTACGCTCATCTACGGCTATTGGCAGGCGAAAGAAACGCCGATGTTCAGCGCCACGGCCACCATGCAATTCGAGCGCCCCGAGCGCATCGTGACCAGCGAGCAAGTCGTCGATACATCCGTCCGCTCGGAATTCGATCTAGAAACCTACCGGCAAACCCTGCGCAGCAGCCGCGTGCGCGACATGGTCACCCAATCGCTCACCGCCGAGGAAATCAAAACGCTGCAACGCCCCTATCTCAAGGATGCCGTCCCCGGTGTAAATCCGCCGGGTGCTGGCAGTTTATTTTCCACCCCAGCCGTCCAATCAATCCGCAATAGTTATCTGATCACCATCACCGCCGAAAATCGCGACCCCGAAGGCGCCGCGCTCATCGCCAACCGCTATGTCGAACAGTTCATGCGCTACCTGATCGAAAATGTCGGCGGCAAAAACGAGTTCGCCGTCGATTATCTCAGGAGCCGCGCCGAGGAACTGCGCAAGGAATCCGACACCGCCGAGGAACGCCTCCAGGATTATCGCCGCAAGCACAACCTCGTCTCCCTCGACAACAGCATCAACATCATCAGCGACCGTCTGCGCGCCATCAACACCACCCTGACCGCCGCCCGCCACACCCGCATTGAGCTGGAGAATCTTCTCGGCCAAATCACGCGCATGCAGAAGGAAGGTGCCAACCTGCTCGAGATTTCCTACATCTCCAGCTACGGCACCATCGCGGCGCTGAAAGCCCAACTCGCCGACTACAACAAACAGCAATCCATCCTCGGCGAACGCTACCTCGAGCGTCACCCCAAGCTGATCGACGTGGCCAACAACATCGAAGTCATCACCCAGCAAATTACCCGCAATGTTGTGCAGTCCATCTCCGATCTGCGCACCCAGTTCGTCAACGCCACCCAGTCGGAAAAATCCTACGAGAGCGAATACCGCGAAGCGGAAAAAGCCCAGCTCAGCCTCGGCGATCTCTCGGTCGTTTTCAAAAGCCTCGAGAACCAAGCCACCGTCGCCAAGACCAACTACATTCAAATCCTCGACCGTCTGAATCAAACCACCACTTCCAAGAATTTGGAAAACGTCCCGGTCAAACCCCTCGACCGCGCCTTGCCACCCGGCGCACCCTACACGCCTAATTTCAAAAACATCGGCAAGACCTGCGCATTCCTGTTCGTCGCCGTTTTCTGCGGCATCGCCATCGGCCTCAGCTTTCTCGACGACCGCGTGAAGAGCGCCTGGGACATCGAAAGCTTCATCGGCGTCAATCTCCTCGGCATCATCCCCGAGCTCGGCGATGTCCCGGACGCTGATCGCCACACGATGGTCAACAACGACAAGACCTCGATCGGGGCCGAATCATTTCTCAGTGTTTACAGCTCGGTGAAAATCCAATCGAAGCTTGATTTCCCCAAGGCAATCCTCGTCACCAGCACGATACCCGGTGAGGGCAAGACGATGATCAGCAGTAATCTTGCGGCCTCTTTTTCCCGCCACGGCAAAAAGGTTTTGCTCCTCGACTGCGACATGCGCCGGCCGATGCTCCATCGCCACTTCAAGTTGACCAACGACCAAGGCCTCATTGCCTGGTTCGAAGCCGGTGCCAAAATCCCCGAAGATCCATTCTCCGATGCGGCCCTCGGCATCGTGAAATCAGAGGAAAATCTCTATCTCTTGCGCTCCGGTGGTCGCTCCAAGAGTCCGACCGAAATTCTCGAGAACCCCGTCTTCGGCCAGTTCATCGAATCGTTGAAAAAGCATTTTGACCTTATCGTCATCGACTCGCCCCCGATGGGTGCTGTCACCGATGCGCTCCTCATTTCCGAACGAACCGACGAAATCATCTACGTCTGCCGTTTCAATCGCGCCTACCGGAAACACATTCGCCTTTATATCAAGCAGCTCAAAGACAGCAAAAACGAGCTCCTCGGCGTCGTCCTCAACGGCCTTTCCCCGCGGCGTATCGAGTACTACAGCAATTACCGCTACTACCGCAGCTACAAGAAATACTACGGCTCCCAGTCGTAAGCAGGTTGGCGTAGCCACAGGCCTCCGAGCCAGTGAGTTTGAGGTATTCGTGGGTTTCGTTTCGTTTCGTGGGTTTCGTGGTATTCGTCGGTTGCGAGCTCGCCTCGCAACTCCCCCGTGGCGTGACCAGCACGCCACCTACCTCGGCCCCGTAGGTTGCGAGCTCGCCTCGCAACTCCTCGTGGCGCGACCAGCACGCCACCTACCTCGGCCCCGTAGGTTGCGAGCTCGCCTCGCAACTCCCCCGTGGCGCGACCAGCGCGCCACCTACCTCGGCCCCGTAGGTTGCGAGCTCGCCTCGCAACTCCCCGTGGCGCGACCAGCGCGCCACCTACTCCAGCAGGCTGTCCCACGACTCGCCCATTCGCTTCTCACGTTTTCGCTTTAGTCTTCCGCCTTTCAGTATTTTTGTCTTTTCGGATCTGCCTCTTAGCTCTGGACTCTCAACTCTCAGCTTCTCTTCCCCAGCCCCATGCCCTCCGCCTACCTGCCCGCCAATTTCGCCCCCCTTCGTCCCATTGCCCTGATCGCCGGTCGCGGGAATTACCCGATCATCACCGCCGCCGCCATTCGGCAAGCCGGCGTCCCGCTACGCCTGATCGCGATGGATGACGAAACCAGCCCGGAACTCTTCGACTCCTTTCCCGCTTCCGAGCGCCTCACCCTCAATGTCGGTCAAATCGGCAAAATGCTTTCCGCCCTCAAGGATTTCGGTGCCGGCTACGCCCTCATGGCCGGCCAAGTGAAACCCAAAAAGCTTTTCCACGGTCTCACCCCTGATCTCAAAGCGGCAGCAATTCTCTTCTCCCTCAAGCGCCGCAACGCCGAAACTATCTTCGGGGCCATCGCGACAGAAATTGAAAAACTGGGCGTCACGCTCCTCGACGCCCGCGCCTTCATTGACGACCAGCTGGCCGACGCCGGCACCATGACCGGCAAGAAATTCCCGATTGAACAGGAATACCTCGACCACGGCATCCACATTGCCCGCGAGATCGCCCGCCTCGACATTGGCCAGGGCTGCGTCGTGCGCAAAGGCACCGTCCTCGCCGTCGAAGCCTTCGAAGGCACCGATGACATGCTCCGCCGCGCCGGCACCTTCAAGACCGACGAAACCCTCTTCGTTAAGACCGTGAAAAACGCCCAGGATTATCGTTTCGACGTTCCCGTCTTCGGCCTGCGCACGCTCGAAACAATGCGAGCCGCCGGCATTACGTCCGCCGCTCTGGAAGCTGGCAAAGTGATCGTGCTCGAAAAGCCTGCCGTCATCGCCGAAGCCAAGAAACAAGGCATCGCCCTCTTAGGCTTTTGATCTGCGGTGGGTGGGCGTCGGTTTCCATCCCGACGCTCTGTCGCCTCCATTCGCATTGGATCTCAACAGATAGGTTGCGAGCTTGTCTCGTTCTGCTGGCCAGCGGAATGACGCGACCTGTGCGCCACCTACTCCTCACCGGTACGGAACCACAGGCAACCAACGCACGCTCATCGTACCGCCTCCGCACTTTACTTGTTGCCCGCCCGGTCCCCACTTGCACTTTCCTCTGGCGCACTCACATTTTCACCATGCACGATGTCATCGAAGTCACGATCAAGGGTCTCATGCCCACCGCCAATGGCTGTGCTGTGTTCCTGGGCAATGACGTGAAAACCTTCGTCATCTATGTCGATCCCAGCGTCGGCAGTGCGATCTCGATGACGATTAGCGGGGTCAAAAAAGAACGCCCCCTGACGCACGATCTCATCGGCCACATCTTCCTCGGTTTCGGCATCGGCCTCGAACGCATCGTCATCAACGACGTGAACGACGGCACCTATTTCGCCCGCGTCATCCTGCAGATGAAGAACGAGCTGGGCCTTAAAATCCTCGAACTCGACGCCCGCCCCAGCGATTCCATCGTCCTCGCGCTCCAGCAAAAGCGGCCCATTTTTGTCGCCCGCGCCGTTTTCGACATCGTGGAAGACATGAGCGAAATTCTCGAACGCGTCCTCAAGCAACAGAAAGAAGAATCCAAGGACGAGGGGGATCAGTGAACTCCACCAGTGGAGGCGGGGTGCCCCCACCCCGCGAGATATGATACCCGCTGTTCGCACGCTTCCTTCCCGCATCACGCCCGGCCTCCCGCTCACAGCGCTCGCGCCCATGCAGGACGTCACCGATCTGCCGTTCATGCGCGTCAGCGCCCACTACGGGGCACCCGATTATTTTTTCACCGAGTTCTTTCGCGTGCACGCCCAATCCCGGCCGGAAAAACATATTCTCCGCTCGATCACGGAGAACAAAACGGGCCGGCCCGTCTTCGCCCAGCTCATCGGCGAACACGTCTCCGACATGGTGCGCACCGTCAAGGATCTCCTGCATTACCCCATCGCCGGCATCGATCTCAACATGGGTTGCCCGGCCCCGAAGATCTACAAGAAGAACGTCGGTGGCGGCCTGCTGCGCGATCCTGCCAAGATCGACACGCTGCTCGGCGCACTCCGCGATGCCGTGCCCGGGCTCTTCACCGTCAAAATGCGCATCGGCTTCGACTCCACGGCCAACTACGCGACCGTGCTCGAGTTGATCAACAAACACCGCGTCGATTTACTCAGCGTCCACGGTCGCTCCGTCAAAGAAGGTTACCACAGCGAGGTGCATTACGATTTCATCGGTCAAGCCGCCCGCACCGTTCGTTGTCCCGTGCTCGCCAACGGCAACATCACTTCCGCTCACAAAGCCGCCGCCGTACTCGCCTCGACCGGTGCTGCCGGTGTGATGATCGGCCGCCACGCCATCCGTAATCCCTGGATTTTCCGGCAATGCCGCGAGCTGCAAACCAGTTCGTCTATCGTGCCTATCACGCTCGCCGACGTCCGCGAATACGTCACCCGCCTCTACGAAGAAACCCGCAATCCCGAAGTCCCCGAGCGCGCCCACGTCGCCAAGATGAAGAAATATCTCAACTTCGTCGGCCAGAGCGTGGACGCCGAAGGCAAATTTCTCCACGACATGCGGCGCGCGATGACCGAGGCCGAACTCTTCATCGTCTGTGATCAGCATTTGCTGACTGAGCCCACCAAGCATTTCGCCCCGGAGCCCTACCCCGGCATCATCGCCCGCCCCAACTGCGAGACGCCGGTCGAGAGTTGTTCGCTGGATTCGATCACGGCTTGAGTCGATCTTTTCGTTGTCGGAGCGAGCTCGCTCGCGCTCTCCGCTTGAATCCGAATGGAGATGCGGTCATTTCTGCACCGACATGAGATTTTCCACGCCGCTCTTCTTCGCGCTTATTTTTACCGCTTTCGTCACGTGCCCCCCATTCGCGCAAGCCACCGCCACGAACGACGATGCCCCGCCGCAACTCATCTCGACCACGGGCGGCAATGGCAGTCCTTACGACACGCCGGCGAAGCTCAAGCAAGCCGCCACGAACGGTGATGCCGAGGCCTGCTATCGCCTCGCCGAAGAACTCTTGGAGGGCAGTAGCGAGTTTCCCCAAGACATTCCCCGCGCGCTCACGCTGCTCCAGCAAGCCGCTGATGTAGGCCACCCCGCCGCCAACTTCCGTCTCGGCCGCCTCCTCGACCACGGCCAACACCTCGACGAAGATCCCGTGCTCGCCCGCGAACACTACCGCACCGCCGCCACTTCCGGGCACGTCGAAGCGCAGTATAACCTCGGGATTATCTCCGCCCGCGGCCGCGGCGGCCCCAAGGATTACACCGAGGCCCTCGCTTGGCTGATGCTCGCCACCCGCGCCGGTGCCCAAGGCGATGCGGAACAAAAACTCCGTGATTTCCTAAAACGCCGCAAGGATAGCGCCGCTCTCTTCACCGCCGCCGAGAAACTCGCCGAGAAGATTAAAGCCAATTACGCCACCGGCCCCGTCAGCAAAGTCACGCCCACCGCCCCTCCGACTCCGCTCAAGCCCGCAATCCTCCTAACCCCGCCCAAAGTCCAAATCGATCCCGCCATCGAAAAGTTCCAGTTGCTACCGCCCAGTCCAACCGGGCCCGTTATACTCCTGCCCGAAAAACGGCGGCCGCAGTAAACTTACGCAGATCAACTGAAGCGTAATCCCAATAGGGCTCGCCTGGAGATTTGACTGGTCCGTCGCTTGCCGACGTGCCGCCTGCGCCGATCGCAGCGCTATTGCCCCAGCACCCAACTGAAGATCAGCGGTGCCACGATCGTGGCGTCGGACTCGACGATAAACTTCGGCGTCTTTTCCCCGAGCTTGCCCCAGGTGATTTTCTCGTTCGGCACCGCGCCCGAATAGCTGCCGTAACTGGTCGTCGAATCGCTGATCTGCGCGAAATAGCCCCACAGCGGCACGCTGGTGCGACCGAGATCCTGATGCAACATCGGCACGACGCAGATGGGAAAATCGCCCGCGATGCCGCCGCCAATCTGGAAAAAACCGATGGAGCCCTCGCCGTTGCGCAGGCGCTTGGCGCTCTGCGTGTACCACTCGGCGAGCCGCGCCATGTATTCGATGCCGGTGCGCACGGTATGGACGTTCTTGATTTCGCCCGTGATGACGCGCCCCGCGTACATGTTGCCCAACGTGGCGTCTTCCCAGCCCGGCACGAAGATCGGCAGGTTGCGCTCGCACGCCGCCAGCATCCACGAATTCTTCGGATCGATCTGGTAATATTTCTTCAGCTTCCCCGAACGAATAATTTTGTACATGAACTCGTGCGGGAAATAGTGTTCACCCCCGCGATCCGCCGCCACCCATTCCTCGGCCACCGCCGCTTCGATCCGGCGCATCGCTTCGCCCTCGGGGATACAGGTATCGGTCACGCGGTTCATGTGGCGGTTGAGCAGCGCCTGCTCGTCGGCCGAAGTCAGCGTGCGGTATTGCGGGACGCGCTCGTAGTAATCATGCGCCACGAGATTGAAAATATCCTCTTCCAGATTCGCGCCGGTGCAGACGATAGCGCCCACTTTCCCCTGCCGGATCATTTCGGCGAGCGTGAGACCGAGTTCAGCCGTGGACATTGCGCCCGCGAGTGTCACCAACATCTGACCACCCGCCGCGATATGCGCCTCGTAACCTTTCGCAGTGTCGAGCAACGCGGCGGCGTTGAAGTGCCGGTAATTGCGCGCGATGAACTGCGAGACTGGCCCCTTCTTTTTCGCAAGAGCAGCATTGATATCTTCGGGACGCTTGGTCTGGCGTTTGGCTTTGATCATTAGAACCGGAAGATAGAAGCGCCGCCTTGCCTTTGGCCAAGACAATTTCGCCCCAGCCGGCAACGATTACGTCAACCTGTACCCACGCGGGCTGCGGCAGCGCAAACTTCCCTCAAATCATTGATGTCGTATATGTAGTGTCTGCCGGGAAACTCCACAAATGAGAATTTCCCGAGTGAGCTGCGATTATTTTTGGAAGATTTCGGTCGCGAATCTTCCCGGCACGGGCAGTGCTTTCAGAGGAGAAACGCCCCTTCCACCCCGCCACATTC
>JBBRBC010000060.1:0-22130 GCA_038206205.1 Opitutales bacterium | reverse complement strand
CCGGGCGCGAGCTGCTGGGCCACGAGCAGGTCGATTTCGCCGCGATGGTCCTCGTAGTAGGCGAGGCACTCGTAAACCTGCGCGCGCGTCACGTTCGGAAAACAGCGCGCGATCAGCGTGTCGATGGTCTCGCCGTTTTGGAGCAGGCCCACGACATCATGCACCCCGATGCGGGTGCCTTCGATGATCGTGCGCCCCGAACGGACGCCGGGGATGTTGGTCAGGTAGCGGTAGGACGTAGCGGGCATGAGTGGCATCATGGCGAAAAAGGCGATTCTGGCAATGCTGGAAGGTATGATCCGGGGACACAGGTGTTCCGCATCACGCTCTTTCAGGGGGTGATCGTCATGATAAAATCGGCGACCGTCACGATGGTTCCGGCGGAGTCGGGCGGAGAGTGACGATGGACGTATCGGGCAGCGACGCGTCACCACGATAAGGGCGGGCGTATCTCAAAACAGGGATAGCTGCCGGTCGTCGGGTTTTTCACGTTGCGACCGGCGTCCGTGGATCAGTCGGTGCGTAGCCGCGAGCAGCTCGGTGTGTTGGGCGTCGCATTGAACCGCGGCGGCAAACTGGACGGACGCGAGGACCTGGTCGAGGGCGTTACGGATGTGCTTGAGCTCGTCGTAAAGTTCTTCGCCGTGATGCTGGAACCAGTCCTGGAGGCATTTCAGCAGATAGGCGGGAAAGTAGCCGTTCGACGAGCTCAGGCCGGGTGCGCCGTAACGCGCCGGATCGCCATGAACGGCGATGTCGCCAAGCCGGGTGGCGATCAGTTTTTGGTAGCGGACGGCCGGGCAGGTGAGCCCGCGATGTTCCAGCCAGACCGCCGGCCACGTGAGAGCGTAGAGCAGCATGCGTCGATCGCGGTGGAAGCTTTGCGCGGACTGGCCCGCATAAAACTTGCCCCGCACGGCTTCGAGCAGTCCCTCGACCGATTCCGCGCCGGGAGTGGGTCGAAGCGGTTGCCGAACGACGCCATCAGTCCTGGACCGGTGCGCTCTGGATTCGTCGGGCTGCATGGCCGCGCGGGGTCAGCTCGGCCGCACCCGGGCGAGCCAGAAGCTGACGGAGGGGGTCAAAGCTGACGGAGGCGGTCAGGCTTGGTTGTTTGCTGTAGTCGCAACGTCATCAATGATCCAAGCGGCACGTCTCGCGCCAGCACAGCTGACACTCGCCCTGCTTCCTCCTTGCGCTCCGTTGTCGCTCCAGTCCGGTGGGGACGATCCGAAGGCGAGTGAATAAGGGGTCAGACGGCAGAAGTTGAACCGGAACCTCTCCCGCCGGACCGCGCCAGCCCAGCGCCGCGCACCACGTGCGTCTCGCGTCGAGAAATCCCGGAGTAAACGGCGCAAAACCCATCGGCGTCGGATCCACTCCACACAGCAGGTGCAACATCGTCGTATTTCCCGCCACGCAACCGCCGGCGAGGCGGTCCACGGAAACGCCCGCACTGCGACACGCCTCCCGCAAAAGCGGTTCCAGCGTGTCATGTAGAATCGCCCTCTTCAGGCTTTCCCTGCCGCTCAATGTACCCGATGCTTCGATCCGGGTGATGACGTTATCGCCCTGACTGATCTGGGCATTGAAGGCACCCGCCTTGGACAGACACTTTCCCGACGGGTATTCGAGCAGCATCAGGGCAACCGTCGTGGTGCCGATGTCCACCGCAAACGCCACATCCCGCACGCCCGCGATCCACTCAAAGGCCGGACAAACCCGAACCGGCACCAGGACCACAAAGGAATCCTCCACCTGAGGCCGGTTTTCCAGAAGAGAACGTTTCGGAAGATGAATTTCAGCCGCCTCGACGAGCAGGCAGCGACACGCGCGCACCCGAGCGGGTGCCAGCCGGGCCACGCCGTCCTCTTCAACCGAGCCCTCCAGCACCTCAACCTCGCAACCCCGGCAAAGTCCGCGTTCCCCGCAACGCGTGTTGAGGGCGAAACCGCGGTGCCCCAATTCCCGAGCCAAGGAACGAGCGGACTCCGCCAACCGCCAGACCATCGGCGGGCCGTCCTCCCTGTGGAGGGTCAATTGAATCGGGCCTTTCACGCGTCCACCCTGAGTATCGCGGCGTCGGTGCTGTGACCGATCCGCGCCCCCGGCGGCACGATCAAAAATCGCTGACTGTCCCAGTCTCCGGTTAAAAGCGCTGTCAGCAAAGAGGGATCGCCCTTGAGCCGCTCGAATTTCCAACCCAACCAGTCGGCACAGCGGCGCGCATAGTCTGCCGCCTCCTCCGCGTCGTCGGTTCCCAGGTCGAGGTACACCGCCGTGTCGTGATGCGCCCAAAGACCCTGTTCACTCTCCAGCAGAAAGGCGACATCGTCGGCGTCATAGCGCTGGGACAACTCCGCCTTCAGCGCCTCAATTTTATCCGGCCCCGGCACCCGCTTCCCGCGATTCCAGCCGGGAGTGTATTAAAAGCCGGACGGACACAGGCGCTGGCGCTCGACGTACGCCTCCTTGCTCCCAAGAAACAGCGTCACACAATCGTGCGCCCGTGGAATCACCAGTGGGTATCGACGGGCCGCGAGCCCTGCGGTGCCGCACCCGCACAAGCCGTAGACGAGGACGACGGCGTCCAAATCGTCCCGCACAGACACCTGATCAATTTCCGCCTGCATGATCGCCCTGAGCACGTCAGGGCGATCTTGCAGCCCCATATCCAGATACCGCGCCTCCACAATCCGGCATCCCACGGCTGAAAGATGCCCCAACTCACGCTCCACTACGGAGCAAGCGAGGAGAGCAACGCGAGGAGGGAGAGGCATGTATCGGGAGAGGGGAAGATTGCAGTGTTACAGCGTGGAATGCCCGGCGGCCACAAAAATATCGGCCTAGCCAACCTCTACCAATGAAGCCAATCAAGTGACTCCTTCGGATCGTCCACGAAATGCGATGTCCGCGCGGACAGTCCGCAAAAATCCTTATGCGCCCCCCTTCGGCAAATAATACGACCAGAGCGAAAGCGGCAACAAGCAGGGCGTCAGTCTTGCAATCATCGCCACGCTCAGCCGACGCCTTCCGTCAGCTTTCAGCAGTCGCAACCGTGTTGCTGGCACGAACTGCGCCGCTGGTTCATTGCGAACGCGGCGAAAGCAACTGATCAAGGTGCCTGTCAAGATTCAACACGTGACCCCTTCTGAATTCGCCGTAACTTACTGAAATCCAGCATACATTGCTTGAGAGAACCCACTTGTGAAAAAAATTTTCATCCACGGGAATTACTGCGGCTTGAGAGTGAAAAAATCAGCTTCACGTTAAATGGACCGGGCGAGAAATGTATAAAATCGGTCCTTGGTGAATAGGCGGTGCTTCTGAATTCGCCCTCAGATTAGAGTTTTGACAACGCAGCGGCGTGATTTTTCGCTCTCAGTCGATGAACAAAACACTCCTCCTCTCCCTCACGGCCGTTTTCCTGATGCCGTTGGGCGCTCGCGCCCAAACTAAAGTTGTCGCGGCCGCCGCGGTGACTTTCCCCGCCCCTTTGCCGGCCCCGGCTGCCGGAGAGCCCACTCATTCCGAACGCGACGGCGTCGTCATGATCGAAGCCGAAAGCGGCAGCGGCGCATGGGAACGCTTCGAGGAAGCGGGAGCCACGGTCATTCGCTCGGTCGTGGGTGAGCACATGACGTATCGCGTGCGTTTCAACGAGCCGGGCGTGCGCTACGTCCATCTGCGCTGCCGCCCGACAGTCGGCTTTGTCGACGCTAAGGGCAATGTGCTAGAAGATACCTCCACCAACGACGTCCACGTGACCGTCGGCGGCGAGCGGCTCTACGGTTCGGACAACGTCACCCGGCCCGATGGCATCCGCTCCCACGGCAAAGGCCTCAGCTGGTGGTCGCTCCCCAAGGGACCCGGCGGGCATACGCCCCAAAACATTAAGCAGAAAGGGGTGATGACCTACTTGCCACAGGCCGGAGTCTACGAGGTCGTCCTCGGCTACCGCAGCCCGGCGTTTGTGGTCGATAAAATCGCCTTCACCGTTTCCCCCAAGGCCCCGGAAGATCTTCCGGTCGCCCCTTAACGGTTAAGGAAAGACGGAGGGGAAATCCAGAAGGGGTCACGTGTTGAATGTTGACAAACTGTCTGGTCGGGCCGGGGGCTGGGGGCTGGGCAATGGGCAGACTGGTGAGTTGAATTAAGGTGGTGGGGCAGAATATCAAGGGCGGAAAGTGAAGAAGTGAGAGTGAAAGGGAGAAGGAGAGGGAGGGTGACCGCAAGCTTGGCTGGGCGGCGGGGTCCGCGTTGTTGTTGAACCGCGTTGTCGCTGCGCTTCAACATGGCTACGGGAAGGACGCCGCTATTCGGGGGGCTGAATCATTCTCGTTCTCTTACTTGTAATCGTAATCGTTCTCTTCGAGGCAAAGCGGTTTGATCGCGAGAACGAGCAGGAGAATAAAATGAGAACGATTAATCGGGTACGGCCGTCCGGGGGCGGCATTGGCCGACTGGCGGATGGCCAAAAACGCCGCTCCTGGCGGGAACGGCGTGGGTTCGAATCGATTAAACTTCTACTGGCGTTACTGGCCTTGCAGGAGTTGCAGGACGGTTCGCGGGGTTTGATTGGCTTGCGCCAACATCGCAGTGCCTGACTGAACGAGAATATTGTACTTGGCGTACTGCGTGGATTCTTCGGCGACATCGACGTCACGGATGCGCGAGATGGCGGCGCCGAGATTCTCGAATTCCACCTGCAAGGTCGTCGCCGCGAGTTCGAGCCGGGACTGCGACGCACCAAGTGAGGCGCGTTCGGTGGCGACATCTTGAATCGCGGCCGTGATGTCTCCAATCGTACTGGAATCGCTAATGCTTCGATTGTAAACTCCGCCACTCGACTGCCCGATGATAGTCCCCATCGCGCCATCGCGGAGATTGGTCTGACCGATGGTCATCTCTTGTCCCACGGCCTGACCAATGGTGACAATGAGGCCGGTAGCGCTGGAGCCAAAGAGCGTGATGCCGTTGAAGGCCCCGAGGGGAGCTGCTATCGCGGCGGTGCCACCGATTTCAGTCGTTGAACCACCGACCGTCGCACGAAGCTGATCTTGGAGGGCGGAGAACTCTTGTTGATAGAGGGCAACATCCGTGGAGTTTTTGGTGACGTCCTTCGCCAAGATCGCGAGTTCGCTCAAGCGAGAGAGAATCTTCGTCATGCCGCTCATGAAACCGTCGGCGGTCTGCGTGTAAGAAATAGTATTCTGCACGTTGGTGACGGCAGCCTTGATGCGGCGGTTCTGCGCACCGAGTTTTTCGGACACCGCGAGACCGGCGGCATCGTCGGAGGGATTGACGATCTTTGAGCCGGAGGAGAGCCGGGTCAGAGAGCGACCGAGCATCTCCTGGCTGGCGTTTAGATTGCGGGCAGCGGCGATAGCCGTGATGTTGGTATTGATGACGCTCATGGTAGTGCGGGTTGGAGGTGTTTAATTAAGCAGCAGTAGCCTTCGCCGAGTTTCTCGGTGTGTCGGAGGCAGGTTTGGCCCGTTCGGCAGTGGTCTGACGAGGGGCACCATCCATGGCGGGTGAAACGGGGGCCGAATCCTTGGCCCGAGTGATTTTCGGTAAATTGGGGAGAGACTGCGCAGAAGTGGGCTTGAAGGCGGCGGCCTGATTGGTGGCCGCGATGGCGGTCAACACTTCTTTGCGGAAGATGGAAATCTCCCGAGGGGCGATGATGCCGATCTTCACCACATCGCCTTCGATGCGGTTGATCCGGATTTCGATGGAATCGCCGATGAGAATCGCCTCATTTGTTTTGCGGGATAGTACAAGCATGACGGGTGATTTTTTCAGGCGGTGGCGCGGGCCTCTTGTTGGGAGACGTCGGCCAGGGGATGATGTGCACTGTAGCGTTGATAATTGGAAACGACGAGCTGCCGGCCGATCTGGGTGCGGCGGTTCACCACGATGGGGCCGACGAGATTTACGCTGGCCTCCACCGGCTGTTGACTGCTCATCGTAACAATATTCAAGAGCATGACTTCAGAGGGATCCTGCAGATCGAGGCTGGAGGCATCCTCGTCAAACAATTCGGGCTCATAGCCGGGAATGAAACCCGCCGGTTCGATCACAATGAAATGCAGTCCGTCGGCCTCTTTATCCTTGGTGAGTTTGAGCCAGAGAAACGGCAGGTGCTCGGGAATATAATGAATTTCAGCGTGCGTATAATCGCCAAAGCCAATGATGCCCTGCGGGAGGGTGAAAGAGTTGCGCTGTGGCAGCTCGAAGTCTGATGGTCTGAGATCAGGAAGTACTTTCATGGGAGCGGTGTTTGTTATTTAATGTAGTCTAGAAGTGAGATCCGCATGATACTGGCGGAAGATTGAAGGGAAGCTTGATACGCCAGCTGAGCCTGGTTGAGGCGGACGATGGTCGTCGGCATGTCGGCATCGACCTCCGTGGAGATGAGTTGTTGGAGATTCTGCAAACGGTCTTTCTGTTGCGCCTGATTGATCTCAATCCGCATTTCGATCGCGCCCTGCTGCGCGAGTGAGGCGACAAAAACATCCTCAGTCGCGATCAGTCCGGTTTGGGCGGCCGTGACGGCCGTGTTATTCCCTGCGGCCAAAGCATCGCGCATCGCGACGAGACCATTGAGGAAATCCTCAATGCCCTGCGTGGTGGCGGAATCGGCACCGGAGGAGACCGAGGCTGTATCGGAAAGCGGAATCTGAATTTGATTCGTATTCCCAACATAATTCACCGCAGTGATTTTATTATTCACGTCGCGCGTTACCGTATAGGGAGCCGTATTCACGGCGGTACCGGCAAACGTATAGTCGTTGCGCAAGCGACTGTTCGCCTGTTGCACGGATTGCTCGATCAACTGATCGAGCTCCGAGGCATAGGCATTGGTTTGATCGGAACTTTGGGTACCCGCTCCAAGAGTACCAAGTTCCGTGGCGCGATCGGAAATTTTCTTGATCTGCATCAAGCTACTAAAGGTCGCCTGAGTGATCTCCAGCGCCCGATTAGCATTGTTGCCAAATTGATCGATGGCACGGCGCTCCGTGTTGAGCGTCAGCACGCGACCAGCGGCCGCAGGATCATCTTCGAGTTGAGTGAGCCGCAGGCCGCTGGCCACCTGCGACTGCAGTCGCGTCTGCTGGGTATTGATCTGTTGGATCTGACGGACGATGTTTTCGGAAGCGGTGGTGGTAGCGATGCGCATGGCGGAAGTGGGGTTTAATTACCGAGACGGTTGACGACCAAATCGAGCAAATCATCGATGATATTGAAAACCCGGGAGGAGGCTTGGAAGGCGCGTTGGTAGCGGACTAATTCGGCCATTTCTTCATCGAGGGAGACGCCGCTCACGCTGTCGCGCTGGGTCCGGACCAGCTTATCCAGACCGGTCTGATCATCGAGCCGCGTGTTGACGGTGGAGAGGGCCTGACCGAGATCGCTGGCCGCACCGGTGTAAACTTTGGCGATCGTGCCATTGATCAGACCGCCGGTGCCTGTGGAGAAAACCTGACTGGCGATGGCTGCCACGGCCAGCGCGAGGGCATTTTCTCCGGCCGCCCCGGTGCCGGCGCGAATGCTCGAAGAAGTGAGGGCTGCATCCATTTCAATGGTGCCCGCAGTCAAACCGGCGGGATCGAAAAAATTAAACCCAACTGCTGACGTTGGATTATACGCCGCATTCACCGCCGTCACCATCTGTGCCGCGAGGGTATCGAGCTGATCACGCAAGGTCTGCACGGCGCCGTCGCGGGCATTGAGGTAACCGGAGACCGAGCCGGAAGAAAAAGCGAGGACAGTCGCGGAAGCCCCGCCGGTGAAAGTAGTGCCGGTGAAGGCGACCGTGCCAGTCGTGTTCGGGCCGTTCACCAGAATCACGTCGGCGTTGGAGGCGTCTTTCATCACGACGTTAATCATGCCATCATTCGCGACCCGACTCTCGACCGGGATTTTGGCCGCGAGGGCTTCCAGCTGGGCTTGGCGTTGATCACGGAGATCAATCGCGGTGCCGGGACGACCAATCTCGATGCGGCCAATCTGTTTGTTCAGATCAGCAATCGCGGCTAACAGCCGGTTGGCTTCAGTCACATCGCTGGCAATTTGGGAATTAATATCGCTCTGCACCTGAGCCAAACGGCTGTCCGTTTGATTAAAGCGGTCGGACAAGATGGCGGATTTTTGCAGGAGCGTTTGTTTTTCCCCGTCATCGGTGGGGCGGGAGGCAAAACTTTGAAAGGCATTGAAGAAATCATCGATCGCGCCGCCCAGACCACCGGCAGAACCATTGGCCCCGGAAGTACTGCCCACGGTCTGACCGAGACTGGCCTGCGTGCGTTGGTAGGTTTGTTGTTCGGCGGTGGTGGAGGCCGTGAGCGCGATTTCGCGGATCACCTGTTTATCGAGGAGCACATCGCGCAGTTGTTGAATCCCGAGGGCTTCGAGCCCGAGACTTTCCGCACCCTCCGGGGTTTCCACCGTGCCGCGATCGCCAAAAATCACCCGTTGGCGGGAGTAGGTGGCGTTGTTGACGTTGGCCAGATTTTTGCCCGTCGTCTCCAGCGCGCGACTTTGCGCACTGAGTGCTTTGACGCTGGCATTAAGACTGGAAAATAGGCCGGACATGAAAAGTGAAGTAAGAAGTGTTTATGGCCGAAGAGCTCAGCCGGCCGCTTGCAGGGCCGGAGCGGAACGCGTGGTGGTGAGAGCCGCGCGCCCATTCGGTGCATAGGTCTGCAAGAATGAATCGGGCTGCAGGGTGCGGAGCATCTGCTGATGGATATCAACGGTGCGGGCCAGCAAGGTGTGAGTGTGCCGGGACACGCGACGCACGCGGTGGATGAGGACATTGATCTCACTGACCAAGGCTTCGAGCAGCGGCTGAACTTCCGCAGCGAAAAGTGGAATCAGGGAACGCAGCGTGGCACTGACAGGCTGGCCATGCGAGACGGCGAAGGTGGCAACAGCTTCCTCGCGGGTGCGCCGGGACTCGTGGAGAAAGCGGACTTGTTGTTCGATCTCGGTGCTGAGGCGGAGGACCGTGTTGGCCTCACGGGCGAAGAGAGCATTCTGCTGGTCCTCGAAAAGCCGGAGGAGGCAGCCGTATTCGGCGAGCTCGCGGCGCAGGCATTCGGTGATATTAATCCAGGGTTCGTTCATGGCGTGGGTTTCGGCGTGCCGGCGGGGTGCGCGGCGCGCGGAGAAAGTTGTTTTTGAATGACGGAGGAGAGGCCGAGGCCGCCGCCTTCGCTGAGTTTGTTGGCGAGAACATCGGTGAGTAAGTAGCCGTAAATACTTGCGGAGGGACCGCCGGATTCGCCGCCCATAATTTTGCCGACACTGTCCTGCAGAAATTGCCGGAGGAGAATCGCCTCGAACTGCCCGGACACCGACTTCAACTGCTGATCCTGCGGCAGATTAGCGAGCGCCTTGGTGTTGCCGGCTTGGGCGAGGCCGAGCGCGGAAGCACGGGCCTGCCGGGCGGCGGCAGTATCGGCCGAATGCGAAGCGAGAGCAGTGGTGGCAGAAATGGACATGGCTCAGTTGATGATCAGTTCGGCTTGGAGAGCGCCGGAGCGTTTGAGCGATTGGAAAATCGCCATCAGATCGCGGGTGGAAACCCCGAGGGAATTCAGTGCGGTCGCGAGACGCTCGATGGTGGGCGGCTCATTAAAAACCGTGAAGCCACCTTTGACCTCGTTCACGGTGGTTTGCGTGCTGGGTACCACGGCGGTTTGGCCGGTGCGGCTGAAGGGCGCGGGCTGACTGACGCCGAGATTGGAAGTCACGGTGATCGTCAGCGAACCGTGCGCAATGGCTACGCGGGAAATCCGCACCGTGGAGGTCGCGACAATCGTTCCGGTACGTTCATTGATAATGATGCGGGCCAGTGAATCGGGATCAACTTCGATCGTGCCGAGCTCGGCGAGAAATGAGACGTCACGGCCGTGAAAATCAGCCGGCACCTTCACCTGCACCGTGGCGGCATCGACGGCCTGAGCAAGTGCCGGCCAGCGTTGATTAATGGCATCGGCCATCCGGGAGGCCGAGGTGAAATCAGGATTTTGTAACAGCAGGCGCAAAACGTCATCATGCACGATCTGCGTGGGAATCTCACGCTCCACGATGGCACCGTTGCTGATCTGGCCAACGGTGGGATGATTTTTCTGCACCGTCGCCCCACCCGCCCCACCCGCACCGCCGAGAAATCCGCCAACGGCCATCGGCCCTTGGGCCACCGCATAAACGCGTCCGTCACCACCAAGCAGCGGGGCCTGCAAAAGCACGCCGCCCTGTAACGTCTTGGCGTCACCAATGGAAGCCACGGTGACATCGATGCGCGCACCGGGTTTCAAAAACGCAGCGATGTCCGCAGTAATCATAACTGCGGCGACATTCTTGGCCTTGATATCGGTCTGGCTGACGGTGATGCCGTAACGTTGGAGCGTATTGGCGATGCTGCGCAGAGTGGTCGCGGCATTGCTGTCTCCGTCGCCGGCGAGACCAACTACGATGCCATAGCCCACGAGTTGATTATCGCGTCCGCCTTCCACCAAAGTGATATCTTTCACCCGGGCGGCATGCGCCGTCGTCGCCAGCGCGAGTAACGTGGCAACGAGGCATAAAGCATAGCGGTGTAACATCCGTGTCATGGCGGGTATCGTTTTAGAAGGGCCGAAGTTTTTCGTAGACCTTGCTGAGCCAGCCGCGTTTTTGCGCGTCGCTCAGCGTGCCTTTGTCCACAAACTCTACGCGGGCATCGGCAATATTGGTGGAGAGCACGGTGTTGGTGGAGGTGATGTCATCCGCGCGGACGAGGCCGTGCAGGACGACATATTGCGTCTCACCCGAAAAAGTGACGACCCGGACGCCCTCGATCACGAGGTTGCCGTTGGGCAGCACATCGGTGACGAGCACAGCCGCGCGGCTATCCAAGGTTTGGGAGTTGGCCACTTCGCCACCGCCGGAGTAAGTGGATTTGCCCGTCGTGCTCGTGGAGGGCAATTCACCGGCGTGGGTCCCGAGTTTGCTGGCGGCGACACTGAAGATGAATTGTTGCACGGCGTCCTGCAAAGCGGAATCACGTTTGGCCGATTTGCTTTGGGAGCTCTTGGCGGCGGCGCTTTCGGCGACAATCACGGTGAGAATATCACCGGTGCGCGAGGCCTTGCGGTCGGCGAACATACTGCGGTCCCCGCCCCCGCTGGTCGGCCAGAGGGAATCAGCCTGCACGGCAGGAGTCGCCACCAAGAAGGCGGCGAACAGCACGATCAGCGCGGGCTTAGAAGCGGACTTGGACACGGTTTTCATCGACGACAAATGCGGTAAAATCTTTGCGGGACTCGAGATTGCGAATGGTAACGGCTTCACCCTGGGCGCCATTTTGCATGGCGAGTCCCTTGAGGGTGATGACCAGCATGCCCTCGGCGGCGGACACCTCGACGAGGTCGCCCTTGCGCACGAGGGGCCGGCGGCCCACATCACGCCAGGTCAAAATGCGGCCGGGTTGGACCGAGCGGATAAAGTTAAAAGTCCGATCACCCACGGCGGCGGGTAAGGCGTCACGATCACGGAAGAGATCAACGCGCCGGGTTTCGAGCAGCGCGGCATCAAAGGCCGTGCCATTCGCGAGTGGTTGGCGGGCCACCCAAGCATCGCGCCAGTGTGCCGCGCGGAGGATGAGCGTGGATTCCGTCCCGGTGGAAATTCCGTCGGCGAGCACGCGGCAACGCACCAGCATCGAGCTGGAAGGCAGCGAGGGAAACTCAGTGACTTGCACCTGCCATTCGCGCGCGACGAGATCGGGCGTACTCCAGGTGCGCAGCATTTCCAACTGAAGATCGCCCTCGAGATTGAAATGATCGGCTAACTCACGCGCCACGGCGGCCATGAAATCTTTTTGGGCGAAGGGCACGGGTGTATCCGAAACGGTGCCAGCCGTGGTCGTGGCCGAAAGTTGCGAACCAAGGACCAGTGCGCCGGCCAACGCGAGAATTTGAAATGGACGAAAGGTGAGCATCGTTATCAGCGTTTCATGTTGGCGACGTTCTGGAGCATCTCGTCCGAAGTCTGGATGGACTTCGAATTGATCTCATACGCGCGTTGGGCGATGATGAGCGCCACCATCTCTTCCATGATGTTGACGTTCGAGCCTTCGATGTAGCCTTGCAGCGTGGTGCCGAAACCTTGTTCGCCCGGTTTGCCGCTTTCCGGCGTGCCGCTGGCCGCCGTTTCCTCGTAGATATTGCCGCCCATCGAGCGTAGGCCGGAGGGATTGGCAAAACGCGTCATCGTCAAGCCGAAGCTTTGGGTGCCACTCGCGCTCTCCACGGAGACCAGACCGCTGGAAGAAATCGTGATGCTGGAACCCGCCGGGATCGCCTGGAAACCGCTGAGGACGGGCATACCATCAGTCGTGACGACCTGCCCTTGCGCGTTGAGTTTAAAGGAGCCGTCGCGCGTGTAACCGATCGTACCATCGGGGCGCTGAATCTCGAAGAAGCCATCACCTTGAATGGCGAGATCGAGTTTTTCGCCGGAGCTGGTCAGCTGGCCTTGCGTGAAAAGTTTGGAAGACGAGGCGACGCGCGAACCGTTGCCGACTTCGATGCCGGTGGGCACGATATTGCCGCCACCCGAATCACTGCCGACCGCGCGGGGCTTTTGATAAAGCAGATCCTGAAACTCGATCTTGCTGCGCTTGAAGCCGGGGGTGTTCACGTTCGCCAGATTATTGGCAATCGCGTTCAGGTTCAGTTGCTGAGCCTCCATGCCCGTCGCTGCCGAATAGAGGGAAAGATTCATGAGTGGAAGTTTTTGGAAAGAGTCCCCATCACGACTGGGGCCGGCCCGGCCCCATACCGGGCGCGGCCATGCAGTCGTGATTGCTGTACCTTTTCTGGGGAATTCATGGGTGGTCGCGGCGCGTTAGCCGAGGGCTTGGAGGGTTTTTTCCATCTGCTGATCCACCGTCGAAATGATCTTTTGGTTGGCCTCGTAGGCGCGGGAAATGAGAATCATGTCCACCATTTCGCGCAGGGGCTTCACGTTGCTTTGCTCCAAGTAACCCTGCATGACGTCAGGATTCGTCACTTTGCTCATTTGAGAATCGGCGGTGGCCGTGAATAACCCACCGGCGGAAGGAATGAGCGTTTCGGGTCTGCCGGATTTCATGAGCGAGATGCGGCCCAGTGCGGTCGTACCCTGAAAAGCCGTGCCGTCCGCATTGATGGTCAGGGGCTCCCCACCTGGGATCATCACCAAGGGATTGCCACTATCCGTGAGCAGTTCGACATTGCCGGCCGTCACCACGGTGCGATCCGCGCGCACTTGAAATTCGCCACTGCGCGTGTAAGCGCGACCACCATCCGGGGTTTTTAGTTCGAAAAAGCCTTCACCCCGGATCGCGATATCAAGATCACGGCTGGTCGGTTGCGTCTCACCGCCGGAGAAACTGATTCCTGTGGATGCCCGGGTAAACACCGACCTCATTTCATTTTCAGAACTGCGCTTGGTGCCGGGATTCAGATTCCACTTGCCCGCCGTCTCGGCGGAAAATTCCACGGTCCGCTTGCGGTAGCCCGTGGTTTGAGAGGACGTGATATTCTGAGCGACGGCCTCTTGCCAACGCTCCAAGGCGGAAATCGAAGCTGCGCTTTGATAAAGCCCAATGTTCATATGAACCCATCATAGCAACGGCGATGCCAACAGGCGTCATCGTGACACTAAGCAGTGTTTTCCAATGACTTAAAAATTTCAATCCTATCACCACATGCTGGACAACCGAGAGCACGGATCTCATTTAGTGATTCTGGCAATAATTGCCGTCCTCCAAGGCAGAAACTGCCCAGCCCAAATCAGGCTCCCTCCAGTCAATGAGCCGTGGGTGAGTCTACTTTCCGGCGGGATACAGGCATTCCACCTCGATGCGCTCGCCACAGGAACAGGTCACGACCAGCCGCACGATTTTATCACCCTGCTTCACCACTTCCACATTGGGTCCGTGCTGCGCCGGCTGAGCCGCACCGCGCGACGAGGCTGGAGCGGCATTATGCGCGACGCGCAATGACGCCGTCTCAATGGATCTTTTGCCGAGAAGAAAGGGTTTCATTTTAAATTTTTGGGGTTGGAACCAGAGCCGAGCGACATGAACTTTCCGGTCGATTTTACCTCCGGCGTCGTCCGCTGCGCATCGCGGGCTTTCGCTTTCATCGACAGACTGAGCGTCACCCGATGATTGGCTTCCGAGCCGGGCTTTTCGCCGGGCAAGGGAATGGTGTCGGCGTAGCCTGCAACCCGTTCGATCTGCGTGGCATCAACCGCATAATGCACCAGCATGCGACGCGTCGCATTAGCGAGGTCAGCCGAAAGATCCCAGGCGGAATATTCCGCTCGGGGCATTTGCAAACCGGCCCGGGTATGCCCGTCAATAATCACCTTGAAATGATTTCGTTCGATCATCCACGACAGACTCTGCATCAAGCCCTCGCCGAATTCCGTAAATTCTGCCGTATCACCCACAAAAATGGGGCGCGTGGGCCGATCAAAAAGTGTAATGCGCAAGCCTTCGGAGGTGACTTGGAGATCGAGCGGATTTTGATCGGATTGCTGATCCAGATTGATGAGCCGACTGAAATCCGCCGCCACCGAATTCAAAAACTGGAGTTGGACCTGCTTGCTGCTGTCGCTGGATTTCCCGGCGGCCGTGGTGTCCTCTTTGGCGGACTGGCTGCTCGTGCTATCCTTGTTAAACGGCATGACCCCCGAATGATCGCTCAACGGCGAAGTGAAGGGGTTTCGAAAATAACGGGAAGTGGCGATCAGGATTTTCTGATCCTGCGCGGAAATCCAGAGCACCAGAAATAGCGCCATCATCGCGGTCATGAAATCCGCGAAAGCCACCTTCCATGCTCCTCCATGTCCGGCCATGTTGGTGGGTGCTCCTTATTTGCCGAGGCTCTTGACGGCCGTTTCGAGTTCTTCGGCGCCGGGTTGGACAGAGCTATCGAGGGAGCGGCGGGCCACCTCGACGGCGGTGAGCGGTGCCAGTCCCTTGGCAAAGCCGGCGACCGCGTGCATGATGCAATTCAGAAAAAGCATTTCCGAGGCATTATTGGAACTGATTCGTCCGGCGAGCGGGTTGATAAAACCATAAGCAAAGAAAATCCCCATCAAGGTGCCCGTGAGGGCGGCGGCCACTTTTTCGCCCACCGCTTCCGGTCCTTCCGAGATGGCCGCCATCGTGTTGATGATACCGAGCACGGCCGCCACAATCCCAATCGCCGGTAACGAATCGCCGATCATCTGGAGCGCATGCACGGGGTGGCTCTGCTCAGATTCCTTCGCCTTGAGTTCGGCGGTCATCAGGCTTTCAAGTTGGTCCGGCTTGATCTTGCCGTCGATGACGGGTTTCAAGCCGCTGCAGAGAAAATGGAGCCGCTCGTGATTGTTGAGCAGTGTCGGATATTTTTGAAAGACCGCGCTCTTGGCCGGATCCATCACATGTTCTTCCAACGCGATGAGCCCGTTGCGCCGGCCCATCATGAAGAGTTCATACAACAATTTGAGCAGATCGAAGAAATCGGATTTTTTCGCCGTCTTGCCCGCCAACGCCTCTTTGGTTTTGTGGATGATCTCCATGATCACATGCACTGGCGTCGCGATGATGAGCACGCCCAACGGAATCCCGAGGATCACCACAAATTCGGACACATGGAGCAGCACGCCAGGATGCCCGCCGGCGATCATGAAACCGCCGAGGGTGCTCCCCAAAACAATGATTGCTCCAACAATGATCAGCATGGGCGCAGCTCAGCGATTGCGCGCCCGGCCGAGGAACGAGCGCAAGCCGAGGATGGTTTGGGAATGGATCTGACAGATACGAGATTCGGTCAGGCCGAATACTTCGGCGATTTCGGCGAGACGCATATTTTCAAAGTAATACATGGCGAGTATCTTCCGTGGTATATCGGGCAGATTCGTCATTCTTTGAGTGAGAAGTTGTAACAGCTCCGTTTTCTCCAAGGTATCCCGCCCGGTTTTATCGGTTTCGTCAGCCAGAAGTTCATGGAGAGAAGCTCCTTCGGATTCCTCGCCTTCCGCGTGTTGATCCAGCGCGATGAAGGTAACGGGCCGTACTTCTTCCAGCCATTTCGCATATTCCTTATGACTCAGCCCGAGCGCCTCGCAAATCTCATCTTCATTGGCAGTGCGGCCGATCTTTTGCTCCAAGACATTGATCGACTCTTTCAACTTGCGCGCGCGCGCCCGGGTGCGGCGCGGACACCAATCCATCCGGCGCAATTCATCGAGCACGGATCCGCGGATACGCATGGCCGCATAGCTCGCAAAAGTATTGCCCTGCTCCGGATCATACTTGCGCACGGCGGCCAATAGGCCGGTGACGCCGACGCTGTACAGATCATCGGCATCGATGTGCATGGGCAGCGTCATCTTGATTCGATCCACGACATTGCGGACGAGCGGGAGGAAACGTTCGATCAAATCTTTTTCGGTGACTGCACCGGTAGTGACCCCGGTGTAGGCGCGCCAAGCGACGGCAGGTTTCGAATCCGTACTTTGGACTTTAGTGGCAGCAGCTGTACTCATGACTTTAGTGGGTTAAAAATTATCAACTACGATTAGACTTGGGCTCGGCAGCCAAGGCCGCTTGCGCGGCTTTGTGTCGGGCATGGACGGTTTCACGGAGACCACCCAGGAGGACGGTCCAGAACCAGCGGAAGAGAAGTGCGCTCACGAGGCAGCCACAGGCCGCATCGAAGAAAATCCGATTGGGACCGGATTGGGAATACCAACTGGTGGCACCCGCGACGGCGAAACCGAACGAACCTCCGAGAAGAAAAATAAAGCGCATGATCAGGCGGCCGTGTTGAAGGTGGCCGTGGGAACCTCGACCTCATCCGGGTCGATGGTTTCGTCCTCTTGCGGACCAACTGGCAAGGTACGCCGAGCCAGGGCCTCGAGGACGTGTTCCTCGCAATCACCCGTGAGCGATGGCCCGGTCGCGAGAAAAAGCGGCTCCAGTTCCCCATCGAGTACATAATCCCAGAGTCGGCCCCATTGCGTGACTTCATCCAGATGGGTGAAGACCACGTGGGTCGCTCCCAGATCCCGCCCGATGGCGTACGCCGAACGCAAAGCTCCGGGTTCGTAAGCTGCATTGAGCACAAGCACGCGCTGTTCGATCTTTTCACGATTCAGAAAATCCTTAATGGCGGTGTTTTCCGCCGGATGCCGGAGCGAAAGACCAGGCATATCGAAATACACAAATCCTCCCGGAGTGGCCGGCTCAGTGGACGCGGGATAATGCGCCAACGGCACTCCCATCGCTTCGCAAAATACGGTGAGCGGGCCGGTCGCACTCGGCCGATCAAACTCTGCCGTGATCACATGCCCCATCCGCGCCCGGCGAAACAGTTCGGCCGCGAGCCATTTGCACAGAGCCGTGGTCCGGCCGACCCCGGGCGTGCCGAGAAAGGCCGCACGCGTCAGAGGCTGGCGATCGAAATGAGCCGCCCCCATTTCACAAAGATGACGGCCCGTCTCGACCAAGGCGCGGTGCAAGGGTAGTTCACTGATGGTAATCCACGCCGGGGACGTTTCCAACTGTTGCAAAAGCGTCTCGGAAAAACCGGAGCGCCGGAGCAACTTGCCCAGATTTTTCTCGGATTGAAAAGTCGCGCCGGGTGCCCCGTAACGCTTGGTGGTTACGGTCCGGGCTGGGACGAGCGACAAAGATTGATCCGCTTGCGCGGGTGAAATCGTCTCGGGGCCATCGACCTCCGAAGAAACAATCTGCGCGATTACCTCCAGCTTGGGTGACGAGAAAAAACCCGTCAGCCCTCCGGGGGAAACGGTACGCACGGAGAGGACGCGCGCGTTTTCGCCGAGTTGGTCGCGGATGATTTGCGCCGCCTCCTGCGCCGTCGAAACGGTGAACTTGAAACAGGTGCCGGGAGTGGTGGGGAGTTGGACGGTTTTCATGGCGATGGTTTAATCAGGCAGCAACTTTCACCTGTTCGATTGGCCGAGCCAGATGCGCGGGAGTGCTGATGATACCGACGTTTTCCAATTCGGTAGACGAAGGCAGTTCCTGGAAGGCAAGGACGATGAGGCGAGGGAAAGAAGGCTCGAGGAAGCGCTTGAGCGGCAGGCGCGTCTCGGTGGAAACCACTAGAATCACCGTCTGGCTCTGCGCCATCAGATCAGCCGAGCGGCGATTCAATTCCTCCACCAAGTGACGACCGGTGGCGGAATCGAGCGAGAGCCCTACTTCGGTGGGCGAACGGTGAATCTTGCTGGCGAGAATCTGCTCCAAGCGCGGATCGAGCGTGATGGCGCGCAGTACGCCGGGTCGGGCTTCCAACTCCGGCACAAAATACAAACCAATGCGACGGCGGACGAGTTCACTGAGATCATCCGGATTCTTGGACAGCGAGGCAAAGTCGGCGATCGCTTCCAAAACCAACGGCAGATTGAGAATCGCGATGTTCTCCCGCAGAAGATTTTGCAGCACGCGCTGGATGATGCCGATATTCACCAGATCAGGCAGCAACTCGGTGACGAGCGCCGCATGGGTGCCCTTCACATGATCGATCAGCACCTGCACATCCTGCCGGCCGAGGAGGTGATGCGCGTTGGCCTTGAGCGTTTCGGAGAGATGCGTGATCAGCACCGAAGAAGGATCAACCACGGTGAAATTATTGATCTCGGCAGTTTTCTTTTCGCTCTCGTCAATCCACGTCGCGTCGAGATTGAAAACGGGTTCACGGGTGGGCTGGCCGCGCAACCGGACGTTGCTGCCGGCGACATTCATGGCGAGGAAGCGCCCGGGAACGAGCGCGCCTTTCGCGAGCGTTTTGCCGCGGAGCAGGAAGCGGTAATCATTTGCCTCAAGTTCGAGATTATCGCGGACGGAGATTGGCGGGACGATAATACCTTTTTCCCGCGCGAGACTCTTGCGCACCCCCGTCACCCGGGCGAGCAGATCGCCGCCCATCTTGACGTCGGCCAGCGAAAGCAGGCCATAACCGATCTCGATGGCGAACACATCCACATCAATCAGTTTGCGGACATCATCGCTGCTCGGCGCAGCCGCACCAGCCCCGGCCGTCGGCGTCTCGCCGGGCTTGCCGGGAGCACCCGCCTTGCCTGCCTTAGCGTGAGGCGGCGCAGTCGCGGACTCGGCGACACCCGTATCTTCATCGCGTTTCAAAGTGCGGGCCATAAAACCGGCCAGCGCGGCCAAACCGAAAAAAGGCAGCATTGGCATTCCTGGCATCAGGCCGAAGAGCGCCAGACATCCCGCCGTAAAAGTAAGCGCCTTCGGGTAGCGTACCGCCTGACTCAGCACTTGCGTACCCAGATTATTGCTGTCGGAGGCGCGGGTGACGAGCAAACCAGCACCGATCGAAATAATGAGGGCGGGAATCTGGGAGATGAGACCGTCACCGATCGAGAGGAGCGTAAATTTCTGCAGCGACTCCGCCAACGTAAGATCCATCTGAAAAACACCGATAATGAAGCCACCAATAATGTTCACCAAGGTGATCAAGATACCCGCGACGGCGTCGCCGCGCACGAACTTCGAGGCACCGTCCATTGCTCCATAGAAATCCGCTTCCTTCTGCACCTTGATGCGGCGGGCGGTAGCGGTGACTTCGTCGATGATACCGGCATTCAACTCGGCATCGATCGCCATTTGCTTACCGGGCAAGGCATCCAAAGTGAAACGCGCGCTCACCTCGGCGATGCGGCCAGCGCCCTTCGTGATGACCACGAAATTGATGACGACCAAGATCAGGAACACCACCGCACCGACGATGTAGTTGCCCTGAATGACGAAATGGCCGAACGCGTCGATCACATGACCGGCAAAACCCGTGGTGAGAATCAAACGCGTCGAACTGATATTGAGCGCGAGCCGAAAGAGCGTCAGCGACAGCAAGATGGTCGGGAACGCGGAAAACTCGGACGGATCCTTCACGTAGACGATGGCGAGCAGGACCAGCAGCGACAAACCGAGGCTGAGCGCCAGCATCATATCGACGAGGAACGGCGGGATCGGCAGCACCAACAGCAAAATGATGCCAAACAAAGCCAGCGCGAAGATCAGATCGGCACGCTGCAGCAGACGAGTGATAAAACTGTTGGAGCTTATAGGCATCGGCTCAAGCGGCGTTCTCCAGGCGACGAGTCTTCAGCTCGTGGAAATAGTAACGATGCGTGCGGTAAACCACGGCGAGTATCTCTGCCACGGCTTGGAAAAGTTCGGGCGGGATCGGCTCCCCCACCTTGCCCATCGCGTAGAGCAGCCGCGCCACCGGTTTGTTCTCGATCGTCGGCACGCCATGCGCGGCCGCGAGCGCCTTGATGCGCCGGGCAAAATGATTTTCCCCTTTCGCCAGCACCACCGGGGCTTTGTCGAGGCCACGCTCGTACTTGAGGGCCACGGCATAGTGCGTGGGATTTGTCACAATCACATCCGCCGTCGCGATGGCGGACAGCATCTGTTTTTGGGAAAGCCGACGGGCCATCCGCCGCATGACCCCTTTCACCCGCCCATCGCCTTCGGTACTTTTCGTCTCATCCTTGACCTCCTGATGCGTCATCATCAGGTCTTGATTAGTTTTATGTTTTTCCCACGCATAGCTGATTGCGGCCAAAACACTGAGCGCGAGCAGTAACCGGCTGAGAAATGAAATAGTGGCCTGATTTAAAAACTGGCCCAGATAGGCGGCCTCGACCGGAGCGGAAAACATCGGATCTTCCCTCAGTGTGCGCGCCCCGAGATAAAGCACGAAACCGATCGCCAGCAGTTTCATTATATCGAGCCCCGAACGCACGAGCGTCGCCTTCGAGAACATGCGTTGAAATCCCGCCACGGGATCCAGCGATTCGAATTTTAACTCGAGTGATTTGTTCGCGAGGTGAAAACCACTCTGCAGGCCGTTCGCCAAAATCGCCGCACCGGCAGTAGCAAACAAAACCGGCAGCAGTCCCTTGCCGATGACCATGAGCAATTCACCCAAGGGCAAAGTGATGGTATCAATATCGACTTTCGTGACCGTATAATTCGTAAAGATGCTCGTGAGATATTGAATCAAACTATCGACGGTCGCCCGCGCGGTGAAGGCGATCACCCCCAACGTCGCCGCCAGAATAAATACCACATTCAACTCTGGACTCTTGGCGAACTGCCCCTTGTCCGCAGCTTCGCCCAGACGACGGCCGGTCGGTTGTTCTGTTTTATTGTCGTTGTCTTGATCGGACATAGGGGGAGTGAGCCATAAATAGCAACGGCGATGCCAAGGCCTCCTCCCCCACCATTAGCCGCTTTCTTTCAAGGTTTTAAAAGTATCTGATAAATCCCTGCGATCCGCAGAACCGCGTTCGGCAAATCCCAAAAAACTTCAGGCAAATATTGCCGTATTCCTTCTCTGAGACGCCCACTCCCCGCAATTCGACCGCCTGGCCAACAACGCCACCCCGACAAGTCCGGACTCACAGGGCAAATCGACTGTTCAGAAAATCCACGGCTCTCACGTGCGCCTGCTCGAAAAGTGGGCCAAACTTCGTGGCCTGCATGCGGAGGTTATCCCTGATCTGGAAGCCGTCCACGCCCTCGGCGAAGCCGGGGAAGTTTTCGACGGAGGGGTGAAAGGTGCGAGTAGGTTCAACCGATATGCGCACACCCGAATTGCACCGATTGCCCCGGATGAAGGAGAGGCCGCAAACCCCACCTCTGGTTGAGCTTCATCTGCGAGGTGAAAGACGGTTTTTCTGTAACCAATTGTGCTCCGTGCTAATCCGTGAAACCTGTGTCACCCCATGCGTTTTTTAGGTTCAACCGCGAGCCCGGTGCAACTGCGGAGAGGTAACCAGATCGTTGGCCGCGTCATTTTTTAATCAATTCACGCCGATTTGTGCCGATTCCCTGCTTCATGAATTTCGCATTCCTGCATACCTCGCGCGATGCGCCCCCCCGTGTCCAGCCGGCGAAACCTTGCCGTATTTACCCATGAAACGCGTTCAAACCAAACTCATCGTGCTCGCCCTCGCGGCCCTTGCCAGCGTGGCGATTCTCGCCGGGCTGCTGACCCGGGGTGCTTATCAGGAATATGTGAGCCTCGCAA
>JBBRBC010000059.1:0-22926 GCA_038206205.1 Opitutales bacterium | reverse complement strand
CACAAGATTCACCGCGCGTGCCTCTGCCGTGGTGGAACCCGACCTCCGGGCGGGTTTTGCAACGTGAGCCAGCACCCAGCGCGCCCGGCTTGTCCGTCGTAGCCTTGGCGAAGTCGGAAGGTCGCGCTCCACCTCGATACCATTCATCAGGTTGGTGCCGTGGCAGGCTCAGCTCGTTTCCTCGTTACCCCTCACTCCACGGGCTGGGGTCAGGAGGTCTGGCCTGGTTTGCTCGCCGGACATAGGCCGTTGCTCGGTAGTTTGGCGGGCAGGTTGCCCTCGGAAAACATCACGGAAGACACAGGAGATGGCCAAATCGTCATCGCCTTGTTCAGCCCCTCACTTGTCACTTATTACGTGACAAGTGCCTCGCCGCTGCACGCTCCGAACGCCGTGCTTTGCCGACCATCGCATAGGTTTGGACCTGAACCGTTTTGCCTTCCTCGCATAATAGTGTGCCGAAACCGAGGTGGAGCGACTTGTCCCCAAGGCGCTTTCAGGATCGCCGTTCGCCGGCCAAGTCCCACGTGAAGGCTTCGCTGGCGCGTCGTATGCCGCCTATTCATTGCGGACGTTGCGACTACAAACGACAAATTTGACCCCTTCGGGTTTCTTTTTTTCCTGCGTTTTAAGCGGGAGGGTAAAATGTAAAGCCTGACCCCTTATTCAGTTTCTATCGCATGTATTTATTTAAACCTGACCCTTTTTCCTGCCTGTGAGGATAAACCGCCCTGCGTCTGTCAGCTCATCGGCGAAGGCTGGTTACTGGATGAGGCGAACCTCCAATCGGTTTAGGCCACATCGCGTTGTATATTGAAACGGGTCCGTAAACCCAACTTAGAACCGTTCCACGTCGATCAAAGCGTAATGGACCCCGAGTGCAGTGGGATCGAGGCCGACGGTGCTTATGGTGATGCGTACGCCCCGATCGAGGTCCTCGAAGACTTCACCGGCTTGGAACGGGCTCTCAGTTGAAAGGGACGGTGAGGGTCGACCGATAGCGTTCATTCCAATTGGGTATACTTCGGTCGGACTTCGGCGTTCCCAGTAGTGAATTTGCACTCCGGTGCTTAAGTCGGTTTCCTCTGGCCAGAGTCGCCGCATATCTACCCAGTATTCGCGCACGCCATCGGTTCTGATCAGCAAACCCCGTGGTTTATTTCGCGGTCCGGTATCGTGGGCCGACAGATAAAATCTTCCTCCTGCGGAAGCGTCCTTCCATTCCGTAGGTTCAAACCAGTAGGAATTCATTTTGTAGAACCCGTTTGGATGCGAGCGCTGATCGCCACCGGCTTGGCCCATGAAATCCCAATTTATGCCGGTAAGCACCGTGCCGGGACCGGCCAGATTGGCGGTAGCCGGTCTAAAATAATCCGAGTGTCCAAAGAGATAGGAGTGCCCAAGTTCGTGATGCATGAAGAAGCGGTCGATCAGGCCATAGAACATCATGTATCGCCCGTCTACCGTGGCAGCACCTCTGGCGATCGACCCATCGGGATTCGGTATGGGGACCGAGCTGACGAACGCCACGCGGTCCCACGAGGTGCCCAGCCATCGCCCGGTCGCTCCATGGGCCGCATCGTAGGCGGCGAGTGCGTTGATCAGAGTACGGCCGTTAAAGTTCGGAAATCCCAATGAACCAGCCGGCAGGCGCAGGACTTCCGGGAAATAGGTCGCTTCAATACTCGTTATTCTGCGGGAGATGGCCTGTAACCATTCGTCGGCCTGCGCGACAATATAATCGGTATCGGCACTCCGGGTGAACGTCGATCCGGGCGCTTCGTCGAAATCGACCGGCACCCAGAGAAGTGTCTTCGGGCCGGTGGTCCATTCACGGGTGTACGCGAGCGCTTCGGCTTCCGATTTCGGTCTTGGGTGGAGCAGCGGGCCAGGGTAACTTTCACTTAGCAATAGGGTGCGGCGCAGATCGTCGAGCGCGGCGGTGGTCTTCAGCGGAACGATACTTGTTCCCACGATTACGCCCAAGCCGTCGGCGGGGATATTGTTCTCCTGGCGTTCCAGTGCATCGAGAAGGCGGAAGGGTTCTTCCGACCAAGCGAAGAGATTATCGAGCACGATGCCATGGACGGGAAGGCCTTCCTTCGATCGTTGCAGTAAGCGTCGCCCGTAGACGGCCGGATTGAAAAAGGTCTCTCCCTTTACGCTTAGTTGCAGCTCATCCGGATCGATGCAAAAGGAAGTCTTACCATCAAAGCTGCTCCTGCTGGACAGGCGCATAACGTCGCCGGTGCCATCCAACTGCCGTTCGAGCAGTGCAAGCACGTTGGCCGGAAGCGTGGCCCTTGTCAGGTGGCCCAAGGTCAGTTCAAGTGCCAGATCGGGCCAGCGGTTGATGAGAAATTTCATCGCCGGCCTGCGCAGTTGAGCTGCCTTAATCGCAGCGGGTTCAAAGGCATGGCGTAATTTCGGAGGAAGTTTCCCGTAGAGCTTGAGCCAGCTGTTCTGCGTCGCGACCAACTGTTGCGCCGCTTTTTTATGTAACTGCTCGAGGACGGGCGAAGTTTTCGGATCAGCGTAGGTGTACGAATTGTTTTCTTCGGCTGCGGTAGCAGTCGTGACCAACAAAAGGAGCGAGAAAAAAAACAGGAGAGTTTTCATGATTATTTAGAGGGTTTATCTATGAATGGGACCCGCGTGATGATTGCGTGGGTATCATCACTTGTGAAGGTTTGCTCCGAAGTCGACTGGCAATGGGACCAAGCCCCGCCCGCCGGGGGCGACCGGACGGGAGTGACCAGACGAAGTCAACCTTTGGGGTTGGGGGTCGAACTGAGCGCCCCAGAACTAACCACCCGATCATGGTATGATCCGGGAGAGGCCATCGGTGTCCGGTAAATTGCTAGAGGTAGGAATCGAGTCGGCGCTGAAAGAGGGGCAAGGCCTCGTGCCAAGGGACTGGATAGTCGAGGCAAGGGCGGACTAGCCGGATGAACTGACAGGTCAGCTGGGCGGCGTGCCGGACCATTTCCTGCGCCGGTACGCGTTTTTTCACCGGAGTGGCGGCGGGGCCGGAAAATGGGGTCAGGTTGCAAATGTTACATTATTTCCTCTTGAGTGAAGCCCGCCTTAATTTCCCGACATACTGGCTCACGGCCCGGCCGCTCCCCATGTTCAACCGGGCAGCAATCCAGCCGTTGGTCGCCGGGGTCGTTCGTTTCATCTCGTCGGCCACCGCCACTTTCCACCCGGCTGACTTGCGCTCCTTTCGCGCCAGTTCCACCGACTTCCCTTGCTGCGTCAGGCAGGCCGCCAGCCGCTCCTCCCATTGCTGTTCGCGGATCTCCTGCGCCCCGGCAGCGGCCCACGCCCGCGTACTGGCCGCCAACGCATGGTCCTTCACCAAGCCAGCCTTAAAGTCCCTCGTGCCCAAGGCCCAGCCTTCGCTCAGCGAGACGTACGCCTTGTTCCGGCCCGCCGGTCCTTCCATTGCCTGCCACGCCAGATACTCGCCGTACTTCTGCCGTCCGGCCGGGGTGTCGGCCAGTTCTCCTGCCTCGATCAAAGCCGTTTGAAAATCCAGGCACTTGGGTCGCGCCTTCGGCTGGCCCAGATACCAGTAGCTGGAATACCGGTACTCCTTCAGTTCGGCCGCGGGCACAATCCCTGCCCGCACCGGATTGAGATGGAGATAGTGGCAAACTTGTCCCAACGCTCCGCCCTCCTCCACCAGCAAGGCCTTGTAGCGCCCTTGAAACAGGTGGCCCCGTTCCCCTCGCAACCGGTTAAACCGGTTGGCAAACGTCGCTTGCAACCACTGCATCCCTTTGCTCAGATTCCCATCCGGGGTCTCCAACGCCAGATGGTAGTGGTTGCTCATCACCACAAACGCGTGCAGCACCCAATTATACTCTGCCCCGGCCTCGAACAGACAGGTCTCAAACGTCGCCCGCGCGCCCTCCGTCTTGAAGATATTCGCCCGATAATTTCCGCGGTTGATCACATGGTAACACGCCCCGGGAAATTCCAACCGCAGTTTTCTCGCCATGCCCCGACCATGACTGGCGCCTGCCCGACGTCAATTATAAGTTTTGCAACCTGACCCCTTTCTCCCCTCTGACCCCTTTCTCCCCTTCTTCGGATCATCTTTACGGACGTTGCGAGCAGGCGATTATAACAAGATCAACCTGACCCCTTTTTCAGCCTCCGACCCTCGAACTGGCCTTCCGCATCGCCCGCACCTTTGGCGTCGGGCTGGACGAGGTCTTTACCTTCCACGACGACTGACCCTTTCACCCCCGGAGTCCCCAAATGATCCGCCTTTTTTCGCGGCCGGTGCCGCTTGTCCTTCTGCTGGCCTTCTGCATCTTTATCCCGGTCCTGACCGCGATGGTCGAAACGGTTCAGATCCCGACAGGCACCTATCCCGAGGACAGTGCCCACCTTGCCGTGGCCCCCGTCTCCTGGTTTCTGCATGTGCTGGCGAGGGCCGCATTCGGCATCGCCGGTCCGATGAACTTTGCGTTGGCCCTGCGCCGCCGCTTTGGGCACCTGCACCGGGCCGACCGGCCGGATCTTTGTCGGCGCCGGGGTGGTGCTTGGCCTGACGGCGTTCTCGCTGCTCCTCTCGGTCGTGCCGCAACGCACCCCGGTCATCGACGTCGCCCGTGGGGTCTTCGGCCTTGCGCTGCTAGTGGCGCTTGCAATGGCCATCACCGCCATCCTGGCGCGTGACATCCCGCGCCACCGGGCCTGGGTGATCCGCGCCTATGCCATCGGCATGGGCGCGGGCACCGTGGCACTCGTGTTCTTCCCGATTTACCTTGTAACCGGCGCACCCCCGATCGGCCTCGCCTCGGACGTCATTTTCGTCACCTAGTGGGCGCTCAACATCGGCTTTGCCGAATGGGTCATCCACCGCATCACTCCCTCAATTCGCCGAGTTCCCGCATGAAAAACGCATGTTACACCGCCTATGGCCCGCCCAAGACCATCGTCTTCAAGGATGTCCCAATTCCCCGCCCCACTGCAGGAGAGATCCTTATCCGGGTCCACGCCGCCCCCGTGACCGCCGGGGATGCCCGCCTGCGGTCGGGCCGCGTCCCGCGCGGGTTCGGCCTGCTGCTGCGGCTGGTGATCGGCTGGAGCCGCCCCCGCGTCGCCCCGGGCTGGGCCTTTTCCGGCGAAGTGGTGGGCCTTGGCACGGGCGTCACGACCTTCGCCATCGGGCAAAAGGTATTCGGCCTCAAGGGCTTCAAGGGCGGCGCCCATGCCGAATACCTGACCATCCGCGCGGACGGGTCCATCCTGCCGCTGCCCACAACTCTGGACCACAAGACGGGAGCGGCCTTCTTCTTCGGCGGGCTGACCGCGCTGCAGTTCCTTACCGTCAAGGCGGGCCTGCAGCCAGGCGAGCGGGTGCTGATCAACGGTGCCACCGGGGCGGTGGGCAGCGCCGCCGTCCAGATCGCGGCGCAGCTTGGGGCCAGGGTCACGGCCGTCGCCTCAACCGCCAACCATGCCTTGGCGCGCAAGTTGGGCGCTAAGGCCGTGCACGACTACCGCGAAGGGCCGGTATCGGGGACCTTCGACGTGATCCTTGACGTGATGGGCACTTATGGCTGGCGCGGAGCAAGGGAATTGCTCGCCCCCGGTGGCAGGCTGTGCCTGATCACGGCCGATCTGGCCGGAACCATGGGTGCGGCCCTGCGCCCCCGGCGACAGGGGCGGCGGGTCATCGCCGGCACCTCTGGCGAGGGTCAGGCGGACATGCGGCAACTGGTGCGCCTGCACGATCAGGGCGGCTACACTCCGGCACTGGGAGAGGTCCTGCCCTTTGACCAGTTGCAACAGGCGCACCGGATCGCCGAAAGCTTTCACAAACCGGGAAATCTAGTCGTTGTCATGTCCCCGTAGGGCGACGGCATCACCCCTTGCGCGCCGCCCAGATCAGCCCGCGCCGCATCAGTTCGGCGGCGGGGCCGGTGCCGATCACATCCGCCTTGTGGCCCAGCGCGTTATAGTAGACCCGGCCCGCGCCGTAGAATTTGGTAAAGACCACCGGCATGGCCACCGGTCCGTTGACGGCATGCGGGCCATCGGCCACCGGGAAATCGGTCACCGCATGGACGCGCACCGCCGGATCGATGTACAGGTAATACTGTTCCGTCTCGACCTCGAAATCCCCGATCTCCGCCACCAGCGGATCGTCCGAGGTCATGCGCACGCCGTAGCGCACCCCGTCGTTGCCCGGATGCGCCACCCATTGCGCGCCGGTCATGAACTGCCAGTCCACACTGTCGCGAAAGGCGTCGCACATGCCGCCATGGCAGCCCGCGATCCCGGTGCCCGCCGCAACTGCGGCACAGGCGTTCAGGGCCTGCTCCTTGCCGATCTGGCTCATGGTCCAGACCGGCACGATCAGATCGACCGCCTTCAAGGCCTTGGCGTCGTCAAAACAGGAAAGGCTGTCGGTCACCTGAACCGCCATCCCCGCCTCACGCAGCCAGCCGGCGAACAGGGCCGCAACCTTGTCCGGTTCATGCCCGTCCCAGCCGCCCCAGGTGATCAATGGTGTTGTCATGCCCGTCTCCTTAGAACCGCTGCGCCGGTTCGGGCCGGTTCTGCACCACCCCCTCGATCGCTGCCATCAGGTCCGGCGTCATCGCCGATTTGTGGTCAAGGGCCGCAAGGTTGTCGGTCAGTTGCGAAAGCTGCGAGGCGCGCGGTGGAAAGCGACATCAACAGCCTCGAACACCACGGCCTGAGCCGCTGTCTCGATGTCGGACTCGCCGGTTATCAACGCTACGCCGGATACGGCATCCTCGCCTACAACCTCCATGTGATCGGCCGCGAAATCCAAACCCGCGCCCGGCGCCGAGCCGCGACCGAACCCGCGGCCGCCTAAAAAACCCAAAGATGGGATCAGGAAAGCGAAGTCCAAGGGAGCGGTGTGTCTGAGCGTCGAGGATTTTCAGGAAATCCGGCTCAGCGCGCCGCGAAAACCCGCAGACTTGACAAAAGCGCCCGCAGGAAAATGCCAAAATCACCCGCGACTTTCAAAACAAGCAGTTTCCGGGCAGACACTAATTATCAAACATCTAAGCCACACCTCTGCTTCTCTCTCCTGAGTTGAACAGACAAACGAGAGAGAGCGGCGAATTACGCGCATCGCGAAATCACTCGCTCTTGTTATAATTCACGTAGCCGTCGGTTAGGTCGGTGGCGAGGAGGCGGTAGGTGGCTTTGCCGAGGTGGAGATTCAACGTCACGGTGAAGCGGCGGGCTTTCACGATCTCTTTCCACTTGGGCTTGAGCTCGGGGTGCGGCTTGCCGGCGGTCATGGCCGGGGTGTCGTTGTAGAGGATATCGAGCTTGGCCTCGGTGAGCTTGGCTCCGGAGTAACCGGCGGCGCAGGCCAAGCGGCCCCAGTTCGGGTCGTCGCCAAACCAGGAAGATTTCACCAAAAGGGAATTGCCGATGGAGCGCGCCACTTTGGCTGCATCTTCAGCGGAGGCGGCGCCGGCGACCCGGACCTCGACGACTTTGGTAATCTTTTCGCCATCGGACACGATCTTCTCCGCGAGCACCTCGCAGGCTTTCCACACGGCTTCGGCAAACAGCACGCGCAGTTCACGCGGGCTCTTGTCGCCGACGCTTACGCCGGAGTGGCCGTTGGCCAGCATCAGCACGGTGTCGTTGGTGCTCATGTCACCGTCGACGGTGACGCAGTTAAACGTCCCGGCCACGCATTCGGAGAGGGTTTTCTGGAGGAAGCTGCGCGGGACGGAAAAATCCGTCGCGAGGAACGCCAGCATCGTCGCCATGTTCGGCTGGATCATACCTGCGCCCTTGGCGAAACCGGCGATCGTGTGCTTTTTCCCGTCGTAGGTGAAGGTGACGGTGACCGTCTTGGGCTTCGTGTCGGAAGTCAGAATCGCATCCGCCGCTTTTTTGCCGTGCGCGGGCGTGCGACCTCTTTCCGAAACCGCGTTCTCGATGCCTTTCACCACGCGATCCATCGGCATGGGCTGACCGATCCGGCCGGTGGAGCAGACGAAAAATGCCATCGGTTTTTGGTTCAACGAAGACGCGGCGCGCTGGGCCATCGCCTGGGCATCGCGCAAGCCTTCCGCGCCGGTGCAGGCGTTGGCGTTGCCGCTGTTGGCGATGATGCCGTGAAAAGGTCCGCCTTCGGTGAGATGTTTTTCGTCGAGGAGGACAGGCGCGGCCTTGACGGCGTTCTTTGTGAAAGTACCGGCGGCGGTGCAGGGACGGAGCGAAAAAACGAGGGCGAGGTCGAGCCGCTTCAGGTCGTTTTTCTGGCGGATGTCGCAGGCGACGCCGGCGGCCTCGAATCCGGGAACGTCAGTGATGCCGGCCGTATCGGGAGTAACAGTAATTTGAATCATGGGTCCGTGGGGTAAAATCAAAGCAGGCCCGAAGTCTCGGGGAAACCGCACCAAAGATTCATAATCTGCACGGCTTGGCCGCTCGCGCCTTTCACGAGATTATCGACGGCGGAGGTGAGCACGAAGTTGCCGGTGCGCGCATCGTGCACGGCGGAAATATCCACGCGGTTGGTGCCGATGACGTGGGCGGAATCAGGCGTTTCACCGCTGGGTAGAATCGAAACGAAGGGCCGGCCGGCGTAAGCCGCCCGCCATGTCGCGTAGACCTGATCAATCGTCGCTCCAGAAGCTGCGGGCAGTGTGATCGTGGTGATGATGCCGCGTTTCATCGGAGCGAGGTGGGGATTAAATTGCAGAACGATCGTGGAGCCGGCCGCGACGGAAAGTTGTTCTTCGATTTCGGCGAGATGCCGGTGTTTCAAGAGTCCGTAAGCCTTGGCGCTCTCGGTCCGCTCGGCGTAGAGAAACATTTCCTCCACCTTCTTGCCCGCGCCGCTGACGCCGCTGAAGGAATTCACCACGATGTGATCGCGCGACACCAGGCCGGCTTTCAGCAGCGGCGCGAGCGGGATCAAGGTGCTGGTCGGATAGCAACCGGGGGCGGCGGCGAGCTTGATCTCGTTCCGCCATTTTGGATCGGTCAACTCCGGTTGCACAAACCGCGCCTGCGGTAGAAGCGCGGGCGCGTGGTGCGCGCCGTAATATTTTTCGTAGGTCGCGAGATCGGCGATCCGGAAGTCGGCGCTCAGATCGATGATCTTCTTGCCGGTGGGCACGAGCGTTTTGGCAAAATCGGCGGCGGCGCCATGCGGCAGCGCGAGAAACCAGATATCGATATCAGTGCGCGCAGCGAGCGCCACCGGATCGGAATCGCTGAACTTGAGCAGCTCGGCGGCGGTGCCTCGCAACGCGGGAATCGCCGAGGTCAGGGGTTTGCCCGCGTGTTGACGCGAGGTGACCGCCGTCAGTTTGACCTGCGGATGACCGAGGAGGAGCTTGACCAGAACTTCGCCGGAGTAACCGGACGCGCCAACGATGCCGACATTCATTTAAGGAGGAGCAGAGTTAATAATTCCCCGACGGGAATCGAGAAGTTTCGTGTGGGTGGGGCAAGGTAAGGTAGAGCGCAACAGGAGGTGATATGTCGTGTAACGGCAGGCGTCTCTGCCTGCCGGGTAGGTGGCGTGCTGGTCGCGCCATTCTGCTGGCCAGCAGAACGAGGCAAGCTCGCCACCTATCTCCTGAAATCCCATAGGCACGGAGGCCTGTGGCTACGCGGCCAAAAAAAGAAGCGGAGGCCGTGAGGCGCTCCGCTTCGGATGAAAGTTGGGTTCCAGCCCAGCGAATTAACGCTTGGAGAACTGGAAGCGCTTGCGGGCGCCGGGTTGACCGGGCTTTTTGCGCTCTTTTTCGCGCGGGTCACGAGTGAGGTGACCGGCCTTCTTCAAGGTGACGCGGAGCTCGGCGTTGAACTTCAGCAGCGCGCGGGCGATGCCGTGGGCCACTGCACCGGCTTGGGCGCTCGTGCCGCCGCCAGCGATGTTGGCGATGACGTCGAACTTGTCCTTCGCATCAGCCGTGGTCAGAGGGGCAACCGCGCGACGGGCAAAGTTGTCGTGCTTGAAATAGGCGTCGAAATCGAGGTCGTTAGCGACGAACTTACCGGTGCCGGCAAAAATGCGGACGCGGGCGGTGGAGGTCTTGCGGCGGCCGGTGCCGAGAAATACGGTGGTAGCGCTCATGGTTCAGATCAAAGTTTGATGGGATTCTGCGCTGCGTGGGTGTGCTCGGCGCCAGAAAATACGCGGAGCTTGGTCAGCATCGTGCGGGCGAGGCGGTTCTTCGGGAGCATGCCTTTGACGGCGTGCGTGACGATGAACTCGGGCTTCTTTTCACGGACTTCAGCGAGTTTACGGTGGCGTTCGCCGCCGACGTAGCCGGAGAAAGACATGTAGGAATTCGCTTCTTCCTTTTTGCCGGTGAGGACGACCTTGCTGGCGTTAATGACAATGACAAAGTCACCGGTATCGACGTGCGGGGTGTAAGTGGCCTTATTGCGACCACGGATAATATTTGCTGCTTTAACGGCGAGACGGCCCAGCACCTTATTCTCGGCATCGATTAGATACCACTTCGGTTGGACTGTCTCTTTCTTGGCCAGATAGGTTTTCATTGCGGAAAGGGGCCCAAGGGAAAGGGTTTGACCTAGCCTGTCAACAGCGAAGCTTTCACATTTTTCGCCTGGAGTGAAAATATCCGGCCGAAGTCAGCTAAAGCTTCAGAAATCGAAGCTTAGGCCGAGCTCGGCCCAGACGCGAGTGCCGCTCCGAGCACCAATCGGCGACCAAAATGGGCTTTGGTTGTCAGTTTTCGCGAGATGAACACCCGTCACGAGCATGGAATGCGGGCCAATGCGGTACGGCAGACGAACCGACGCGGTATAATAAGAGTAAGCATCCCGAACTGGCGCGGACGAACCGACCGCAGCGGGGCGAAGATCGCGGGCGGTCGCGGTTCCGACGCTCGCGCTCCATTCGAGGTAAGCGCCCAAGCTTTTGAGCGGCATGCTGTAGTTCACCGTGGCTTGCAGCGTGTCGGCCTTGAGCCGCCAGTCGTGAAAGGCGGCCAGCTCCAAGCTGAAATCCTTGGGCAATGTCCACGCAGCCGAGATTCCGGCCTCGAAGGAATACCTCGTCGCACCCGGCGGCATCTTGGAAAACCAGCGCGACGTCACGCTCGCTTCGAGTTTGAGCTGTTTGGTCGCGTGCCACCCGTAATCGGCGTTCAGATTCCCCTCGTCCGGCTCGTCGTGATCGAAGGGCTGGATAAACTCTGCGCCCATGCGCCACGTGTCGCGGGCAACCTGAAAACTTCCCTGCCCGCTCGCGCCCGAGCACTTCACTCCGCGAAAAACCCGCTGCGAAGCGATCGCGACCGTCGCGGTTGGCGCGGCTTCGTCCTCCTGCGCATGCAGCCCGCTCACAGCGGCGATTAGCCATAAAACTAAAACCAGACGGTTCATAGAGTGGTTGAATTGATGTGTTTGTTTTCGGCGCGCTTGTCCACACACTCGTGCGACATGAATTCCTCCACCCGCTGGATCACTCTCGCCGCCGGTCTGCTTGGCTTCCTTGGTGTCGCGCTGGGCGCGTTCGGGGCGCATGCCTTGAAGGCCACGCTTTTGATCAACGGCCAACTGGATTCCTGGCGCACCGCCGTGCTCTACCAACTCATCCACGCTGTCGCCCTGCTAGCGCTCGCAGGCTGGCGCGACGCCCACGGGGGACCGAATACCAAAGTAGCGGTCTGCTGGGTCGCCGGCGTCATTCTCTTCTCGGGTTCGCTCTACGCACTGGCGCTCGGCGGGCCGAGCAAACTGCTCGGTCCTATCACGCCGCTCGGCGGTGTGGCGTTGCTTGCCGGTTGGGCTTTGCTCGTTTTCACTGCGTGGAAACGTCCCGCCGCATGATTCTTCCTCCGCCACTCGTCGCCGCGCTTCAGGCCCTCCGCTCCGCCGGCGGGCAACCGCGGCTCGTGGGCGGATCGGTGCGCGACTGGTTGATGGGACTCTCGGCCAAGGATTTTGACATCGAGGTGTTCGGGCTCGATTACGAAACCATGGGCCGCGCGCTCGCCGCGTTCGGCCCGACCGATGTGGTGGGCCGCAGTTTTGGCGTGCTGAAGGTGCGCCTCGAGGGCACCGAATACGATTTCTCTTTGCCCCGTCGCGAATCGAAAACCGGGGCCGGCCATCGCGGCTTTGCGGTGTCGCCTGATCCGCAGCTCACCGAAGCGGAAGCTGCGGCCCGACGGGACTTCACGCTCAACGCCATCGCCTACGATCCGTTCACCCAGCGTCTGATCGACCCGCACGGCGGCGAACGCGATCTCAAAGCCCGTTTGCTCCGGCACACGAGCGCGGCCTTCAGCGAAGATCCCTTGCGCGTGCTCCGCGCGTTCCAACTCGCGGCGCGCTTCGAATTCACGCTCGCGCCTGAAACCGCCGCGCTCTGCCACTCCATTCGCGACAGTTATGCGGAGCTGCCCGTCGAACGCGTCTGGGGCGAGTGGGATAAATGGGCGACCAAATCCGCCAAGCCTTCGCGCGGTCTCCAAGTTTTAAAAGAAACCGGCTGGCTCGGGCATTTTCCGGAAATCGCCGCGCTCGACGGCATGCCGCAGGAACCGGAATGGCATCCCGAAGGCGATGTACTGGTGCACACCGGACACTGCCTCGATGCCTTGGTTGGCCTCGACTCTTGGCGCGCGGGCGATGAGCGCACCCGGCGACGACTCACGTTTGCCGTCCTCGCGCACGATTTCGGCAAGGCGATCACGACTAAACAAATCGAGCGGCGCGGCATCCTGCGCTGGACCAGCATGGAACACGAAGCGGCGGGCGGCCCGCTCGCCGAAACGTTTCTCCAACGCCTCGGCGCCCCGCATGAGCTGATCGAGTCTGTGCGCCCACTCGTCATTAATCATCTCCTCCATCACGACGGTCCGTCGGAATACCGCGATACCACCGTCCGCCGCCTCGCCCGCAAAATCGAACCCGCCACCATCGACGATTTGATCGCGGTGATGCGCTCCGATCATCTCGGGCGCCCGCCGCTCGTCTCCGTTGAGACGGAAAAACGCCTCGGTTTCCTGCGGATCGCTGCGCAACGACTCGTAGTTGAACACGCCGCGCCCAAGCCGATTATTCTCGGGCGACACCTCATCATCCTCGGTTTCAAACCAGGCCCCGGTTTCAAGCTGGCGCTCGAGGCGGCGTTTGAATCGCAACTCGACGGCGCCTTTAATGAGGAGACCGGCGGTTTAGAATGGATGAAGAATTATTTGCGCGCCCACCCGTTGCCCACTAACTGATTTCATTCCATGAGCACCACCACGCAGCTTGACCAACTCAAACAGTTCACCGTCGTCGTCGCCGATACGGGCGATTTCGCCAGCATGCGCCAGTTCACCCCGCGAGATGCGACCACTAATCCCAGCCTGATTCTCAAGGCCGCCGCGATGCCCGAGTACGCTTGGATCATCGATCAGGCGATCAAGGAAGCAGGCGCCACCGCCGCGCTGCCGGTCGTGATCGACCGTCTGCTCGTGCTGTTCGGCCAGGAGATTTTGAAAATCGTCCCCGGCCGCGTCTCGACCGAAGTGGACGCGCGCCTCTCCTTTGACCGCGACGGCACCATCGCCAAGGCGCGCGAAATTATCGCGCTCTACGAAAAAGCCGGCACGCCCCGCGAACGCATTTTGATCAAGATTGCCTCGACGTGGGAAGGCATCAAAGCCGCCGAGCAGCTCCAAAAAGAAAAGATCACCTGCAATCTCACACTGCTTTTCTCGTTTGCCCAAGCCGTCGCCTGCGCTGATGGCGGCATCACGCTCATCTCGCCGTTCGTCGGGCGTATCCTCGACTGGCACAAGAAAAGCACCGGCAAAGATTTCGCGCCGACCGAAGACCCGGGCGTCAAGTCGGTCACGCAGATTTACACCTACTACAAACGTTTCGGTTACAAGACCGAGGTCATGGGTGCCTCGTTCCGCAACCGCGGCGAAATCACCGAGCTCGCCGGCTGCGATCTGCTCACCATTGCGCCCACGCTTCTTGCCGAGTTGAAAGCCAGCAACGAACCGCTCGTGCGCAAACTCGATCCGGTCGCCGCGCTGACCGCCGATTTGAAGAAGGTTTCCTTCGACGAAAAGAGTTTCCGTTTCGCTTTGAATGAAGATGCGATGGCCACGGAAAAAACCGCCGAAGGCATCCGCCTTTTCTCCGCCGACATCGTGAAGCTCGAGCAACTCATCGCGCAAAAACGCGGTTGAGCGGAGCAGCGACGCTTAGCCTTTGTCTTTTGTAGGGCCGCTGCTTGCGGCGGCCTTGTTTTTTCGGTGTAGCAGCAGGCGCTTGCCGGGCCGAAGCTTGGCGAAGGCTGGTCCTTGCCTGCTGAGTTGAACTCCGTGGTGGGTAGTCGCCGATTTCCACATCGGCGATAAGCGTCCGGTGTGGAAACCGACGCCCACCCACTGAGATCGAACTCCGTGGTAGGTGATGCGCTTGTCGCACCACGGTCATTCTGCTGATCAGCAGAACGAGACAAGCTCGCAACCTACAAAACCCCAGCCCACAGGCACGGAGGCCTGTGGTTACGCCGAGCTTGCTTGCAAGCGATTCATTGTGCGGAATCGCCAGCAAGCAGGCTCACCATGGCAAACCCCGAGGCACCCCCCACAATCATCCGCGCTTTTCAATGGGATCTCGCGCGGCAGGTGGAACGGCTGGATTTTCTCCAGCAACAACTGCCGCGTTATGCGAGCTGGGGTTATCAGGAATTGTATCTCCACCTCGAGGACGCGGTCCACTACCCCAGCCTGCCCGGCATCGGTCGCGACGATGCGTACAGTTTTGAACAGCTCGGTGAATTAGTGCTGACTGCCGCTAAAAATCACATCGGTGTGGTGCCGATCATCAATCTGCTCGGTCATACCCAATACCTGATCAAGCATCCAGACTTCCGCGATTTGAACGAACTGCGCGACGAACACGGCCGGCCTTTGGAGAAAGGGCAGATCTGCCCGCTGCATCCCCGCACACTCGAGTTGGCGGAAAGGCTGCTGCTCGACATGGCGCCGTATTGCACCTCCGGCAAAGTTCACGTGGGACTCGACGAATCGTTTCATCTCGGAAAATGCCCGCGCTGCCGCGAGGAAGTCGCGCGCATCGGCTTGGGCGCGCATTTCGCCGGCCACGTGCAGCGACTGCAGGCACTCTGCCAGAAACATAATCTCCAAATGGGAATGTGGGCCGACATGCTTTACTTCGTGCCCGAGGCGATACCGCTGCTGCCCGCCGGGATCATTGCGTACGACTGGTATTATTATCCGTTTCGGAAATTGCCGCGGGTGGAGTTTTTCAATTTCGCCGAGCGCGATCTCGCCACTCCGCTGAAGCAACAAGGCATTCAATATTATGGTTGTCCGATGAACGGTGCGTTCCGCTACGAAGCGCTGCCGGTATTCGGTGATCGGCTGGCCAACATCCGCTCGTGGTGGCGACGTTGCGCCGAAGTGCAGGCCGAGGGATTTCTTGTGACCTCATGGGAAGCGTATCGCCTCGCTTTGGAAACGACTACGGTGGTCGACGCTGCGGCGGCGAATCTCTGGCTGCAACCCGACGCGGACGACGCGGTGTCAATGCTCGCTGAAGGCTTGAAGCGCGTATTTCCCGGTCAACCCGCCCGCCCCCTCGCTCGGCAATTGCTCGCGGCCGACGAGAAGGCGTTCTGCGGCTACGCGCGCTGGCAGATCAATGATCGCTGGGACACCTTCGCCGGAAATGAATCCGTCAAACCGTACGAAACGGAACTGCGTTTCTTCCGCCGGCTCGCCGCGCAAAAGACACCGGCGGCGATTGCCGCGAGCCTGGCGTTTCGAGTGTATTTGGCGGCGCGCGATGTCTTCGTGCGAAAAGCCGCGCGGGATGTTTTCAAGTTGAGGCGGTTGATTGCCCGGATTCCTGGGCCTTCAGGTGGAGCCCGACCTCCGGGCGGGCTTCGAGCGCGGCAGCACAAACCAGCGCGCCCGGAGGTCGCGCTCCACCTCAGACAGATGAAGACAGACGCGATGAATTTTAATCGGGAATTGAGTGCCGGACGCAAGGCCGCGCGGACGATGTGGGCCCGCAGTCGCGACCCCCAAGCTTGCGGACAAAACGAAGCGATCCTCGACCTGGATGAACAACGCCTCGCTGCCTGGCGCGACTGGTTGAAACGCGCCACGGCCAACGCGAAAATCGTGCACGAACCCACGCCGTTTTGCGGATCATCGCAGTTGCAATTCTGGGTGATCAACTTCGCGCCGGCCGTGCAAAAAGTAATCGTCGAGCAGCAACAACTCGACGGCACTTGGCGGGAAACAGCCAGTCGCTACACCATAGAATTCCGCGCGAAGGCGGCGCGGCCCACGGCCAAGATCCGCCGGGAATTCTCCGTGCCAGTCGACTCACCGAAGGCACCGCTGCGCATTGCCGTCCGTGGGGTCGGCCAAGTGATGATCAGTCACCTCGCCCTGACCGACGGGGTGACGACCCGGCGGGCGATCAACTGGAGTCAGAAGACAATCGTCGGCGTGCCGGCACCTGACCGGGGATTTCCCCGATCGGATGAAGTGGCTTTCGCCCAGATTCTCGACGTCCTGTTTTAAAAGGGCGTTTAAAAAAACCTTTCATTGGCAGGGCGGGATACGGCGATGCCGCTCTGAAATTCCGTCACCATGAGTGTGCCTCAAAATTTGTAGCTCACGTCGATGTAAACCACCCGGCCCAGCGCGCCGTAAGTGCCCGTGTCCGCATTGGCGTCAGTCCAAGCTGCGGGCGCGAGCGGGGGCATCCGGTCGAAAACATTATTCACACCGGCCCGGATGATCAGTCCCTTCAATATTATGTTCCGGGGAAAACGATAGCTGCCGAACAGATCAAACGACGTGAATGACGCCACGGACGCGGCCGGATCGGCATCCGTATCGAGGACGTTTGGAATATGGGTGACGCCAAGCCCCACTTGCCAATCGTTGCGATCCAAGCTCGTCCGAAACGAACCCCGCCATCGCGGGATGGTACCGCCGTTGAGGGCCGCATTACCGTTCGTGGTTCCGACGTATTCGGTTCCGTCCACGGTGAAGCTGTTAAACCACATCCCTTCGAAGGAGAGGTTCAGCTTTCCCACGGAACCTACCTGGGTGGTGTAATCGATGCTCAAGTCCACGCCGTCCTGTTTCGCTGAAACGAAATTCTGACTGTAGTTCGTCAGGTAGATTGATCGAAAAGAACCATTCGCCGCATCGACGGCCTTGGAAATATCGCCCGCAGCGGCGATGGGCGTGCCGCCAAATCCCCCGATCCGCACCCAAGCGGCGTATTTCGAAGCGGGTCCGAACGTTTCCACATCCTGAAGGATGTCGATTTCGTCGATCTGCCCAATGAGTCCGGTTTGATGAATTCGGAAATAATTGGCTTCAACCGTTAGGCCTTTGATCGCCTGGGGAGAATAGACGAACCCACCGCTGTAAGACGTGGCTTTTTCGGGTTGAAGCTTGGGATTGCTCGGCAACCGCAAGAAGGCCTGATCACCTTGAACAATTGTGGGGCTATTCAGCGGTTTCAAATTCACGATGTTGTCGGTATAACCAACCCCGGTCGGTCCGAAGAGCGTAAACAGGTCCGGTGCGGTGAATGCCTTGGAGTAGCTGGCACGCAGGGCGAATTCATCATTCACTGGCAGATATTTGAGGGAGACCTTGGGCACCAACGGATCTTCGGTGTCGCTGTAGCGATCGTACCGGGCCGCGACATCGAGTTCCAGTTCATGGATGCCTTTGATCCCTTGAGCGCGCGACACCACCGGCAAACGGATCTCGGTGAACAGCGATTGGATTGTGCGGCTGCTCACAAATGAATCGGCCGAAGTCGCCCCATCCCAGAGTGTCGGCTTGCCCAACAACGGATCGGCAATATCAGTGATCGCGTTGCTGCCGGCATCGGGAGAGCCCGCAAGCGTTTCCTTCCGGACTTCGCCACCCAGAGCAAAGCCGATCGGGCCGGTTGGGAGCAGTTTGGGCAATTCCCCGAAGATCCGTCCATCCCAGCTTTTCAGCGTGCTGCGATTCAGCGAAGTAGCCGTGCCAAAAACTCGCGCGCTCTCCAAAATTCCCGGAGTCTGCCGGTAAGCAAACAGGTTGACCTTCCCCGCATCGATCGCCGCAGCCAAGGCCGAACGGTTGATGACATTCGTATTCGTGAACTTCTCCTTCACCCAGTTCAGATTGATCCCGGTCTCGTACGACACGGCATCACTGATTTTTCCCCTGATCCCGGTAACCACCCGCAGGGAATTGCTGTTACTGTAATATCCGCGTGGATAATCGATGAATCGATTGGTCACGTAGGCGAAATCGTCGAACGGATTTTGCGGGTGCTCGGGCGCGGTGATGCCCACGCCACCCCCGTCAACGACATTGGCAGAAGCGAGCGGCATGCCGGAAATACCCGCGCCTGCGAGCTGATAAAAGGTCTTCGTATTGGACACCAGCAGGTCGCAAAACAGCGTGACCTTGTCGGATAAAATACTGTCAAACACCATCGTCGCCGCCTTGCGCTCGTTGCGTAGCTGAAGCGTCACAGAGGGCGAAAGATTGAAGAGCGCCGAGAGGTCGTCGAGCGGTCCGAGATAGGTGCCGTTGCCCACCAAGGTGGCGGCCGATGAATCCGTATTCAACGGCGGGGCATTCACACTGGGCGACAGCAAGTAACTGCCCGAGGCCAGATAGACCGCGCCGGGAAACATCCCGGTCTGGAGCGTTTGATCTCTTGAGAAGTCACGCTCATTGCCAAACAACGGGTCGGATTTGACCCACTCGCCCGAGATGGTGATGGATTTTTTTCCCGACCTCGCCCCGGTCGCGAAGTGCGCCGAACGTTCCGCCCAATGGCCTTTTTGCGTGGCGAATCGATAGCCACCCCCGATCTCCGTCCCGTCGAAATCATGCTTCAAGATGATATTAACCACGCCGGAAACGGCATCGGAGCCGTACAGCGCAGAAGCTCCGTCGCTCAGCACTTCAATCTTCTCCACGGCGGAAACCGGAATCGCATTCACATCCACGAAGGTAAATCCGCCCGTGGCCGTGACTGGAGCGAACGCCGCGCGTCGACCGTTGATCAGCACCAGCGTCTGCACATTGCGCAGCTTGATCTGCGAACCACCGTTGGTGGAACCGCCGCTGATATTGGAATTGGAGGAACCGAGATTGGAGTTACCCACAAACTGCGGCAGCATTTTCCGAATCACCTCCAGCAAATCGCCCGACTCGCCCGAGCTCTGAATGTCATACGCCGTAACCACCTTGACGGGGATCGCGGTCGCATCGGCCGCAAAGGGGATATACGAACCGGTCACCACGAACTTTTCGAGTTTCACGGGTTCCTCTTTCTTAGGAACCACAACGTCAGCGGTCTGGGCTTCCAGGCAAATGGCAGAACGGGCACCGAGCACCGCGACGAAAATGAGCGCATGTTTCACAATGGAGCGTGCATTCATGATGGACGGAAGAATTGCACCCTCATGCGTTTTGCCAAGGGAAAACCAAGGGTTACCCCCGTTCACTTGCTTCACGGCAATCCTGCCCCAGTTGCACAAGCCGGAGAATTGAGCTGCGCGAGCCATCCAGAATGGATCTGTCCGGATCGAGTGGGGCAGATACTTCCATCCTTCACTGGTGCAAAAAAGCTCCCACCCCTTTCAGGGAGGGAGCTGCAAGCGACTAAGAAAATCCTATCTTTAGAAATTAACTCCGACCGACAGCCGGAAAGAACGCGGGCTCTGCCACGCTTTGGCCACACCGTAACTCGGTTCGGCCGATCCTGCTGCGGTTTGGGAAATTTCTTCCACCTCAGTGACCGCGCTACCGTTGAGCAAATTGAAAACGGTCAATGAAGCGGTCAGATGGTCATTGGCCCACTTCGGACGATAGGTTAGCGACAAATCAGTGCGAAATATCCACGGCGTGGTGCCGAGCGAACCGCGGGGTGAGAGCATGTAGTCATTCGAACTGCCGCCACGCACCGGATCTACGATCAGGCCGATCTTATTGATGGGCCGGCCCGAGGCGAGAAGCGCATTCACGCCCAAGGTTAACTCCGAATTAATCGCGTAGACGCCGAAGGCTTTCACCTGGTGGCGACGATCATTGGGCAACTTGCCATACGTGTTCGAGGTCGCCAGCGGGCTGTCAAAGAGCACCGTGATTCCGGCATCGTCCTGGTCATTATCCGACAACACCCAGCCTTCGTAGTTACCATACGATTGAGCCCAGATATAGGACAAGTTACCCGACCATTTCTTATCCCAGATTTTTTCGACATACAGCTCAATGGAGTGATATTTGCGAGTGGCGCGGGGGTACTGGAGCATATCCGGGGTCAGCACGGCTTCCTCATTTGCGTCCAAAGTCCCACTGCCGTCGAAATCCCAGAACATGTGGATGGCTCGGCCTGGGTTGGCGAGCACGTAGGCGTGCTCGCCGGTAGCATCGAAGCTCGGAAAGCCATTGGCCTTTGCCCAGGTATTCAGCGCATGGTCGACAATGACGTCGTCAATCGCCGTGCCATCAAGATTACGCGTGATGAAGTTGGCGCCAACGGATATATTTTTGTTGATGGTATGCTGGATGCCGGCCATCCACTCATCCTGATACATGGGCTTGATATCCATATCCACGATCTCGCGGCGATCCCGGATCGTCCCGTCCGAATAGACGTTTTCGGGTCCGATTTTTGCCCCGAGCACCGGATTTTTGCCATCTGATCCGACGGAGCTCAAAACGTAGAAATTCTCGATGAAGGATTCTCCGCCCGCCAGTCTGACATTCGTGTTGGAAGCGATCGGGAGATGGTAACGGCCGTAGTTCAAGGAGAGCTTGGTCTTGTTGTTGCCAAAAAGATCGTAGGTTGCTCCCAAGCGTGGGGCCTTTTGATTTTTAATCTTTATGAAGGGCTGATCGAGAGCGTTGAGGTTCTCAAAGGTCTCGTTGCGCAGACCGAGACGCAGATTGAGCCGGGATGACAGCAGCGACCAATTGTCCTCCAAATACCACGCGCTGGAGTTCACGGCAAAGCTGCCGCCATTGTTGTACGCACGTGTGCGGACGACAGCGGGTACACCGGTAGGTACCAGCGAGCCGTTGACCACGCCGCTGACAGGTATCGCATAGTAGCGATAGTACAACCCCCCCGAATACTTTGTGAGATCGTTGGACGTGTTGTTTTCGACGTCATACCCGGCGCGTAGACGGTGATTGCCCCACAGTTCCAAGGGGAATTCCAAGTCGAGACGCTTGGCTACGCGTTGATCCTCCGCCACCGAAATCAGCAGATTGGGATTGCCCTGCACAAAGATCAAGCTGCCCGAACGACCATCATAGATAAACGGCAGGGAATCCTGCGTGCCGGAATCAGTGAGGTTTTGCTTACTCTTTCCGTACAACGCGGACACTTGCAGCTTGTCCATGAACGTTCCTGCATAGCTGGCAATATGGGTGGTGCCACCGCGATCAGAATAAAGCAGCGATGGCTCGGAACCCGCCACTTTGGACAGCGTCGCAAGATCATAGGGTGTCAGGGTTTCGGTCAGCCGCGATTTGTCCCGGAAAATCGTATATTCCAGGCGATGATTGGCGATTGGCGTGAAATCGATTTTGGCCCCCCAGAATGGATCATTTGTGGAGCGATCCTGATGCTGGGTTCCGTTGGTGGTGATATCCTCGCGCTGGTAGTCGCGCAAGGCATACAACCCATAAAAAAACAGCTTGTTCTTCCACAAAGGCCCACTGGCATAGATGTTGGAATCCAAGGTTTCGTATTTGTCCTGACCATTGAAAACCTTGGGCACTTTTGCGCCTGCGGTATTGATGAAGTAGGAACTCGGCGAATTGGACCTGCCTGCATTTGGCGACCAGATGACATTCGCCCCGGCCTTATATTGATTGGATCCGCGCTTGGTGGTGGTGTTAACCACGCCACCGGTCGAACGGCCAAACTCTGCGGAAAATCCACCGGTCTTGACCTCATATTGGTCGAACATCTCGAAGGGAACGTCCGCCCCGAACAGCCCGTTGCGAAAATTACTGATATTAAAACCGTTCACATAAGTGGCATTTTCCGCCACGGAACTACCGCCAAAAGAGGCCAGCGTCTTGAACGCCTTGGCGAATCCGATGTCACCCACCGTCGTGCCCGGCGCTTGCAGAGCAATGGATGTGAGATCGCGCGCGACCGGCAGCAGGGCCATTTGCCTGTCGGTCATAATCGTGACTTTTTCTGTCGAAGTGAAATCGACCGGATTGACCGAGCCGCCGTTGACCACAAATTTTTCCAACTGGACGACTCCATTTTTCAATCCAACCGTGGCCGCACTTCCGATCATGACGACCGTCTCCGTTTCCTGAGCCTGACCATCGGTGTCTGTGTACGACACCCGATAGTTGCCGGGAGGGAGTGCACTGATGCGATACGTGCCGTCACTGCTGGCAGCCGTTGATCGCGTCACGCCGGTATCCGGTTCGACTGCCGTTACGGTTGATCCCTTGGCGACCTGGCCCGCGATCGAGCCGGTGGTGTTGCTTTGGGCCTGCAATGACATGGTGGCCACGCTGATTGCCAGCATGATTACCATTGCAAAGGCACCCGTTGAAAAACGAATGCGCGAACTTACTATGCTAAGGACTCCAAGGTTCACGGTTGAACGTGTGTTCATGGTTAGTGTGTGTCTAGTGTGTGTTGCCTGTGCCGCAGCGAACCACGACAACTCGGTTGAGAGGCCTGAACACCATAGTCCTCCAAGGACCCAACCACTCCCCATCCTAGTGTACTGAATTATAAATACCTATTCATTACTCTGAGTCGCGAGGGCGGCGCGAGAGCGATGGATTTTTTCGAGGATGACTTTGCCTTCTGCCTTCCAAACGTAGCGTTTGGGCTCAAGATTGCGGTGCGTCAGAT
>JBBRBC010000058.1:0-23959 GCA_038206205.1 Opitutales bacterium | reverse complement strand
CATCGCGATGGGCACGGGTACCGACGTCGCGATGGAAAGTGCCGCCGTCACGCTCGTGAAGGGCGACCTGCGCGGCATCGCCAAGGCCATCCATCTTTCCCGGGCGACGATGCGCAACATCCGACAGAACCTGTTTTTTGCGTTTGCCTACAATGTGCTGGGCATCCCGGTGGCGGCGGGGATGCTCTATCCGTTTTTTGGGGTGTTGCTCAGTCCGATGCTCGCGGGCGTGGCGATGAGTTTCAGTTCGGTTTCCGTCATCACCAACGCCCTGCGGCTGCGCAGAGTGAAACTCTGAAGGCAGCCGGTGCTTTATCTGGAGAAATCAGAGTGGACAAAATACCGCTGGTTCGATCCCGCCCTATTAGCTTTCGGAAAACCACAAAATACGGTACACACCCCATGGCCAGGACGGCACTTCCGGTGTATCTTGGACTCTGAGTTAGTTTGAGGGGCCGTCTAGGGGTAGGCGGCCCTTCTTGCTGTCCGCCTCCTGCGCGACACCTGTTCTTTAATCTGCGAGCGCCGGTGCAGGGGAATTTTTATCAACAGCGTTCTCGATTTATTCGGTAACCACCGGCCTGAAACGCCTGACTACACTGAGTAGTCCCTCGCTTCCCATGTTGTTAAATTCCAGACCGGCCCGCTATCTGATCACCCGCCTCGCGCGCGCGTATGGCTTTCTCGATCCGGTCGGGCTCATCGGCCGCCTGCGCGGTTTCGCCCAGCCTTCGGAGGTGGCGGAGCCGATCGAGCTGTTGCGCGCGGGCATGCTTTTCCACGCACGTGGGCTCGTGAACACCAAGGCCATCCAGAACAATCTCGACTGGGTGTGGCCCTTCTGGGTCGAGAAACAGTTCAATCCCGCCGACGAATCGTTCATCCCTCGCGCGTTTTCCTTCAGCCACATCAATCTCACGCACCGCAACTGGACCGCGGTCGGTCTGCCGGATGTGCCGTGGTATCCGATCGTCGATCCGCGCGGGCTGGTGACTTCGCTCTACGACGGCTGGTCGCTCGATTGCTGGTTCGTGCCGGAAGACGGACCGGTGCTCGCGCCTTCCAAGGGCGGCGAATTTCAGCAATCACTCGCGCTCACCGACAACTTGGTAATCAATTCTGTCGTCACTTGGCCCGCCGCGACGATTGCCACCACGGTCCGGCTCGGCCTCGAAAATAACGAACCGCATTGCTGCGTCAGTGTCACCGCGCCGGCGGGCGAACGGGGCTTTATCGCAGTCGCGCTCCGGCCTTACAATCCCGAGGGGATCAGCTTCGTGCACCATATCGCGCTCTCGCCTGACCGGCGCAGCTGGCGCGTCAATCGGCATCATGTGGTGGAGTTTGATCGCGCGCCGGCGCGACACTGTTTGTCGGTCTACCAAGAAGGCGACGTGGCCCAGCGCTTGCAGGAGAGTGCAGCCGTAACCGAAGTCGAGTGCAACGTCGGTCTCGCCAGCGCTGCCGCGCTTTTCCCCATTGCGGAGCTGCGGACCAATCCGCTGGAAATCCGCATTCCGATCTACGACGAACTCCATCCGGAGCGGCGTCCGGTCTGCCTGGCGACTCCGGGTTGGCGCGAAGTGATGTCGCCGTTGGCGAAGTTGCAGGTGAACGATGCTCGCATCCAAAAACTCTTCGATCTCGCGGTCGCCACGGTGGTCCTGCACACGCCGGACGAGGTTTTTCCCGGGCCGTACACTTATAAACGTTTTTGGTTTCGCGATGCGGCCTTCATGCTCAATGCGCTGTTGACGCTCGGCGGCGTCGAGCGCACGCGCCGCGCGCTCGGTGGTTTCGCGCCGCGCCAGCGCCGCGACGGCTACTTCCTTTCTCAGGAGGGCGAATGGGATTCCAACGGCGAGGCGATCTGGATATACCACCGCTTTGCGCTGATGACCGGGGAGGATATTCCGGAGGACTGGCTCGCCGCCGTGAAAAAAGGCGCACACTGGATCAAGAAAAAACGTCTACCAAAAAATTCGCCGAGTCCGGGCGCGGGATTATTTCCGGCGGGTTTCAGCGCCGAGCATCTCGGGCCCAACGATTTTTATTACTGGGATGATTTCTGGGGCGTGGAAGGGCTGCGGTGCGCGGCGGATCTGCTTGGCGCGACGGAACCGGCGCTGGCTACCGAGTATCGGTGCGAGGCGGCGGATTTTCTCGCGGTGATCGAGCGCTCTGTCCCGACTGGGGCGCAACGGCGATTCCCCGGCGCGATGCCGGCGGCGCCGACGCGCCGGATGGACTCGGGTGCGATCGGATCGCTGGTGGCGGATTATCCGCTGCAACTTTTTCCTCCAGGGGACGAGCGCATGCTGCGGACGGCCGATTACCTGCGGGATCAGAGCAGTTATGCCGGCGGATTTTTCCAGCACATGATTCATTCCGGCATCAACGCCTACCTGACTCTGCACCTCGCGCAGGTGCGGCTGCGCGCCGGTGAGGTGAAAGTTGCTTGGGATCTGATCGAGTGCGTGGCCGGGCTCGCGTCGCCCACGGGACAATGGCCGGAGGCGATGCATCCGCGCACGGGCGGCGGTTGCATGGGCGACGGCCAGCACGCCTGGGCGGCGGCCGAGTGGGTGATGATGATCCGCAACTGCTTCGTGCGCGAGGAGAGTGGCGAACTCGTGATCGCCGCCGGCCTCAAGCCGCAATGGTATCAGGACGCGCCAGCGCGGCTTGGCCCGGTCTTGACGCCGTTTGGCCCGGTGACGGTGCAGGTGAAGCGCACGCCCGGCGGTGCCGAAGTGCAAGTGGAGGGGGACTGGCGAGCCATCGAACCCCTGCTCCAGATTCAGCTGCCCGGCTTCACTCCGCAGGAATCCATTTCGACGGGAACCACCACCTGCTTTCAACTGACCTCTATTAAAGAATGAAAATTTGCATGATGACCAATACTTACCTGCCGCACGTGGGCGGGGTGGCTCGCTCCGTCAGCACCTTTGCCGAGGAATACCGCAAGCTCGGCCACAAGCTGCTGGTGGTCGCGCCCGAATTCGACGGCCCGGCGCTGACCCGCCGGCAGGCGAGCATCGTGGAACGCGTGGCGGCGCTGCAGAATTTTAATGGCAGCGATTTTTCCGTGCGGCTGCCGCTGGCGGCCACCTTGTCAGCTCGGCTCGATAATTTTCAGGCGGACATCATGCATGCCCATCATCCCTTTTTGCTCGGCGATACCGCGCTGCGGGTCGGGGCCACCAAGAACGTGCCGGTGGTGTTCACGCATCACACCCGCTATGAGGATTACACGCATTACGTGCCGTTCGATTCGCCGACGCTCAAGGAAATCGCGATCAACCTTTCCACGCAGTTCGCCAATCTCTGCGACGGGGTCATCGCGCCGAGTGAGAGCATCGCGCGGCTCATCAAGAAGCGCGGCGTCACGTCGCCCATCGCGGTCGTACCGACGGGCATCGATGTGGCGGGCTTCGCCGCCGGCGACGGGGCGAGGGCGCGCCGCCGGTTTAAAATTCCGGCCAAGGCTTTCGTGGTCGGCCACACGGGCCGGCTCGCGCCGGAAAAAAATCTCGGTTATCTCGCCAAGGCCGTGGCGTTGTTCCTGAAGAAAACTCCCGATGCGCGGTTTCTCATCGTGGGGGGCGGGCCGTCGGAGGAGGAAATCCGCCGGATTTTCACCGAGCAAGGCGTCGCGGATCGCCTGATTTTCGCCGGCAAGCAAACCGGCCGCGCGCTGCACGATGCGTTCAAGGCCATGGATGTATTCGCCTTCGCTTCCTTCAGCGAGACGCAGGGGATGGTGCTGGCCGAAGCGATGGCGGCAGGTTTGCCCGTGGTGGCGTTGAAGGCGAATGGCGTGGTCGAGGTGGTGCGCGACGGCCAAAACGGATTTCTGCTGCCCGCGCGCACGCCGGCGGTGAAGTTTGCGGCGCGGCTCGGGGAGTTGCACGCGGCTCCGGCGCGGTGTCGGCAGTTCAGCCGCGCGGCCGTGGCTACGGCGAATGAATTTTCCCGCGAGCACTGCGCCGCGCTGGCCCTGGAGTTCTACGATAAAATCCGCAAGGCCACGCGCCGCGAGCGGTTGATGACCGAGCTCAGCCTGTGGGGATCGCTGGGGCAGCGTCTCGCTATGGAGTGGGAATTGCTCGCCCAAAAAACGCAGAACGTCATGACCGCGCTGACCGGCGGCACGGAGAAGAAAGCGTCCTGAGGCCATGTTCGCCCTTCTCGAATCCCAGGTACATCGGCTGCGTCGTCGGTTGAGCCGCAGCGAATGGGCCATCCGCAACCTTGGCCTGACTCCGGCCGAAGGCACCAGCGAAGAACCGGGAATTTTGTTGATTCAAATCGACGGGCTCGCGCGTTCACAACTCGAGCAGGCGATCGCGAAAGGGCGCATGCCGTTCCTGCGCCGGTTGCTGAAGAGCCGGACCTACGACACTCACACTTTTTATCCCGGCATTCCCACGACCACGGCGGCGGTGCAGGCGGAACTGTACTACGGGCTGCGCAGCGCGGTGCCCGCGTTCAGTTTTTTTCGCCGCGACAAACAGCAACTGGGACGGATGCTTGATCCCGCGTGGGCGAAAGATTATGAAGCCGGGTTTGCGGCGCAGGCCGAGGGCTTGCTCCACGGCGGCAGTTCCTGGTCCAATATCTACACCGGCGGGGCAGGGCAGAACGAAGCGCACTTTTGCGCCGCGAGCACCGGGCTCGGCGACATGTGGCAGACGGGGAAAATCAAAAACATCTTTCTGTTTTTTCTTCTGCATTTTCCCGTCGTGTTGCGGATCGCCGCATTGCTGCTGCTGGAAACGGGCATTTCCTTGTGGGAAGTGATCGGCGGCATCCGGCGTGGCCAGCCGATCGGGCACGAACTGCTGGTGGCCCTGTCGCGCATCTTCATCAGCATCGGCCTGCGCGAATTGGTGACGATGGGTGTGGCGGTGGATGTGGCGCGCGGCCTGCCGGTCGTGCATGTCAACTTTCTCGGCTACGACGAGCAGGCGCACGGCCGGGGCCCGGGCTCGATCTTCGCGCACTGGTCGCTGCGCGGCATCGACCATTCCATCGAGACGCTTTATCGCGCGGCGCACCGTTCGACGCGGCGGGATTACGCGGTCTGGATTTTTTCCGATCACGGCCAGGAGCGGACGCGCTCGTTCACCACGGAATTTCCTGGCGGCGTGGAGGAGATCATCCGCAATTGCTACGACACCGCCCGCCAGCGCGATCCGGCTTGGCGCGCCCGCGCGCAACGCCGCGACTTCTTCGCATGGCACGGGCGCGGGCCGTGGTCATCGCAGCGGATGGAGCGGATCCGGGCGGCTGACGCGCTCACGGCCGAAGAGCAGGCGACTTTCACTGTGGTCGCGGTCGGGCCGGTGGGGCATGTGTATTTTGCCAAACCGTTGGATGATGAACAGCGGACTGCGCTCGCGAAACGATTGGTGGGGCAGGGCAAGGTGCCCGGCGTCCTGCTGAAACGCACGGATGGCAGCATCGCGTGGTTTCACGCCCAAGGCACCACGGCGGTGCCGGAAGAAGTGCCGGCGATGTTGCCGCATCCCGCGCCGATGCGGGCCGAAATCGCCCGGGATCTGGCGGAGTTCTGCGCCAATCGCGATGCGGGCGATCTGATCATTATCGGCTGGTCTCCCGGCGAAGGCACCTGGACTTTCGCCCCCGAACGCGGCGCGCACGGCGGACTCGGCCCGGAGGAGACGCAAGGTTTTGCGTTGCTGCCGCGGCGCACGCCGCTGCCTGCGGGCACGAAAGATTTCATTCGGCCGACTGCGCTTCGCCAAGCCGCGCTCTATCATCTGGGTCGGGAAACCTTGGCGCGTCCGCCGCGCGAACCGGTGGCGGAGCCCGAGCCCTTGGCGCGGATCATGACTTACAATGTCCATAGTTGCAGTGGGATGGACGGTCGAATTTCGCCGAGGCGCATCGCCCGGATCATTGAGGGCGAGATGCCCGATATCGTGGCCCTGCAGGAAATTGATCACGGCCGGCGCCGCTCACGCACGGAAGATCAGGCCGCGCTGATTGCCCAACTGATCGGCATGCATTTTGAATTTTGCCCGACCGTAACCGTCAACGATGAGCACTACGGACACGCACTGTTCAGTCCTTGGCCGATGGAAGTGGTGAAGCGCGCCCGCCTGCCGACCGCGCCGGGCCGAAAGACCAGCGAGCCCCGCGCGGCGCTCTGGGTGCGCATCAACGTGGCGGGCCGCGCCGTTAATGTCATGACCACGCATCTCGGACTCGGCTGGAACGAAGGCCTGATGCAGGTGCGGGCCTTACTCGGTGAAGACTGGTTGGGCGCGGTTCCGCCGGCCGAACCGCTGGTCTTGTGCGGCGACTTTAATTTGGTGCCGGGCGGCGCGGGCTACAAATTGCTGACGTCGCGGTTACGCGATGCGCAACTGGCGTTACGCGGCCACACGCCGTTGCGCACTTTCAGCTCGCTCCGGCCTTTCATGCGAATCGACCACGTGATGCTGTCCCCGCACTTCGAGGTACAAGGCGTGAGCGTGCCCCGCCACGATCTCACGCGGGTTGCTTCCGACCATTTCCCCCTAGTGGTTGATCTCCGAGTGTTGTCTTCAGTCGCCGCAGCGCCCACCACGATGCCGTCAGAATCACCGCGACGTATGCCAGCATCAGCAGTATCCGTCCCGGGGTGAGCTGGTGGCTCTGTCCGCCGAAGATCACCGCGATGGCGGAGCGGGCGGAATGCATGGGCAGGCAAATGCCAAGGAAGATGCGCAGCGGCACGCCGATCAGCGGCAGCGTGTAGTTCTGAGCAAAATACGGCGCGCCGGGAATCAGCATGGTGAAGACCGTCACCGGCACATGGGAGCCCTTCGGGATTTTGGCGCGAATCCATTTGAACCGACGCTCAAAAAAGCGCCGTCGCCAATGAACCAGCGCGTAACTGGCGAGCAGTTGCAGCAAAATCGAAAGCCACACGAGCGCGAGTCCCAGGGGAATGCCGAAGCGCACGCCCGCCGCCACGTGCAGCACGCTGGCGGGAAAGCCCACAAGGGGGAGCACGACGAGCAGGAGAAACGCGATGCCGCCGGGCAAACGCGCCGCCTCGGTACGGACCGTGGCAAGATCTACTTGATGATAAAGCAGCGCGATGGCGGCGAGCGCCACCGCGACATAGATCCAGAAACTGGGCCGACGGAGAAAAGCGGGTGATTTGATTTGGCGCATGGAAGAGCGATCACCTCAAAAGAGGGCGCGGAATATTCCGCAAAAGTGATCCGTGAGTTTGAGGTAGAAGGGCCGGTCGCGAAATTCGGCGAGTGAGAGCGGGGTGGATTGGGCGAGGTCGGCGGTGAAGGCTTTTTGGAAATCGCTCGCGGTGGCGCGGTCGATGACGTTGATGTTCACCTCGTCGTTGATGCTGAAAGAGCGGTTGTCGAAATTGACCGAGCCAAGGGTGACGAAAACATCATCCACGATCATCAGTTTGCAGTGATAGAGCGAGGGCATGTAGCGGTGAAACTCGATGCCCGCCGCGAGCAGCTTGTCCCAGCGGGAACGCGCGGCGGCCCGGCCGAAACGCGAATCGTTTTTGAAGGGCACGATCACCACGATCCGCACGCCGCGTTGCCGGGCGGCGAGGAGCATTTCGATGGCGAGATCGTCCGGCATGAAGTAGGCGTGGGCGAGCTGGATCGAATGGCGGGCGGAGGCGATGGCGAGGAGGTAGGACAGGCGGGCATTCTCCGGACGCTCGCCCGGGCCGCTCATGAAACAATGGGCCATCGCTTGCCCGGTGGAGGATGTTTCGGGAAAATAGTCGGGGCCGGTGAGCAGACGTGAGGTGGTTTGCAGCCAGTTGGTCGCGAACACGGCCTGCATTTGCCGGACGGCGGGGCCGGTGACGCGCGCCTGCGTCTCGCGCCAGATGCCTTCGCGGTCGCCATCGCCGAGCCACAGGTCGTCGATGCACACGCCGCCGGTGAAACCCACTTTGCCATCCACGACGAGGAGTTTGCGGTGGCTGCGGTGGTTGAGGTTGAGCTTGAGCTGGTACCAGTGTTCGCGGGCATAGACGACAAACTCCACGCCTGCGGCCTTCATCCGGTCGATGTCGGACAGCTTCAGCTTGAGGTTGCCGGCGCCGTCGACGAGCGCGTGAATTTTAACCCCGTGTTGGGCGCGTTCGATGAGGGCGGCGCAGAATTGGTCGCTCACTTCGCCCGAGGCCCAGATGTAGGATTCGAGCGTGACGGATTTTTGGGCGCTGCGGATGGCGGCCAGCATGGCCGGAAATATTTCCCGTCCATTGATCAAGGGCTCGACCGTGTTGCCTTTGAGGAAATCAGCGCCGAGGAGCGGGCCGGCAAAATCCCGGAAGAGCGGATCGTCCACGCCCACGGTGGAGACGATGGGATTGGTCAGCATGCGCGCGGAGCTGGTGTAAAGGAGCAGGCCGAGCAAGCCGATTAGTCCGCCCAACAGAATCCATTGGAGGCCGAGTTCAAACTTGGCGACCCGGAGTTTGCGCCGCGGGGCGGTGGCCGCGCGGTGTTCGCGAAAGCGTTTGAGGGCCCGGGCAAATGAGGGTGGGAGAGGGGGCATGGCAGGACCCGCCGACAAGTCCGGAGCGTGACCGGAGCAATGCAGGGCAGGCCTAATCAATGACCCGGATGCGGAACAAGTGTTACCGGGCAATTGGGCTCGATAGTGGGATAATGGTGAACAGTATGTCGGCATCTCGGTCATAGGCTGCATGCCTCACAAGTTTTGTAACCCTGTGCTCACGCGCAGGGACTTCGGGAATGGCCGCCAGCCTCACGCTGGAAAGCCTAGCGCATTGCCCGCCGGAAAGGCTAGCGCACTGGCCGCCGCTCACGCGGGGGGTTCCAAGATACAGCAGATTCACTCTGCGTGCGCGGCATACGGGCCAAGGCGTGTCTTTGAAATGAATGGGCGAGTTCACTGTAGGGCCCGTGCTTGCGCCGGCCTATGGACGTACACCCCGTTGGCCTCGCCTGAAGGCCGGCGCAAGCACCGGCCCGACAATTTCCCGCAGTACACGCCTTATTTCGAAGGCACTGCCTAGGCCTCACACTCAGATCATGCTCATGATTCGAAAAACCAAGTTAAGTTTGATGGTGATCGCCGTCGTCGTCGTCCTCGTGGTGGTGGTGGGTTTATCGGGCGAGGTGGACTGGCACTCGTTGCGGCAGTCGCTGGAGGCGATGGATCGCGGGCCGTTGCTCGCGCTTGTGGCGGTGCTGCCGATTTTTGGATTTTCCATTGCGGTGGTTTATCTGGTGGTGGGCGCGGTGTTTGGAGGATGGCTGGGGCTCGCGGTGGTCGGGTTGACGACGGCGGTGCATCTGCTCGGCAGTCATTGGATCGCGCGGAGTTTTTTGCGTGCCCCCTTGCTGCGCTACCTCCAGCGGCGCAAATACCAGTTGCCCGAATTACCCGAGGGCGAAGCCTGGACGGTGGTGTTGATGACCGCACTGGTGCCCGGGCTGCCGTATTTCGTGAGAAATTATTTATTGGCGCTGTCCGGCATCCCCCTGCGGACCTATTTCTGGATTTGCTGGCCGGTGTATGTCGTCCGCTCCTGCCTCGTGATTTTTCTCGGTGAATTCAGCGGCGATATCAGCGCGCGGCGCGTGGCGTTGCTGCTGGCGGTGCTCGGGGTGAAGGTAGCGATTTGCGCGTACCTCATTCATCGCTTGCGCGCCCGGCACAAGGCCCGGCACGGGTCGGCCGCCGGATTACGGCCGACGGCGAAGAAGAAGGCGGCGTGAGCAAAGCGCCCGGGGCCGGATTACTTTTCAGGGACGACGGCGATGACGTTGTCGGGATGCGGGGTGACGCGTTGGAATTTGCTCCAGGCATACTCGATGCGTTCGCCCAATTTGTGCACCACGACCCGCGCAGTGCCATCTGGTTTGGCGGCCGCCGGATCGCTTGCCGCACCGCCTTTCTTCGACGGATTCATATGCATGTCGAAATCGACGTCCAGCACCCGCGCCAGACCGAGCGCGACTTTGAATGGTTCGTCGATGCTTGCGACGATGTCTTCGACGGCGAGGGTGGATTTGTTGACAGTCACCAGCAGCGAAACTTTATCCACGGGAAAGAGCCAATTGTGATTGTTGCGCAAAGGCAGATGGTAGGAAACGTTCCGGTCATCCTCTTTCACGAGCGTCGCCTGATCAAACTCGAGATAATCATTGAGCGGCTTGCCGGGATTTTTGCGTTTCTTCGTCTTGTGCTTTTGCCATTCGGCACGGCGCTCGTCGGTCGGCGGCCGGTCATTGACCGAAAGCAATTCCCAGCGGGTGATGCCTGGTTTCGACGGATCGTAGCGTTCCTGCCGAACCTCTTTCACCTGACTGCCGTCAAATTCGCGGACGAGCAGGGTGAACGCCCAATTATCGCGTTCCCCGAGCCATTTATCCGCAGCCTGTTCAAGGAGAAGCGGTGTGGCGGCGTGGCCGGAGCCAAGCAGTATCGTGCAGAAAAGAAACAAAAGGGAATAACGCATGGGACGAGAGTGTGGGGAGTATGACCCCTGATTTCCGTCAAGGTTACCAACAGTCGATGGTGCCGGATGCCTCTGTGCAGAAATATACAACCTAGCTTAAAATATGCCTGCCCGACTATTCACTCCGGTTGCACTTCTCAGTTGGACTGTGGGCCCGGTGCAAGTGCTCACGCGGGGATGGGGAGGACACCCGCGAAGTGACCGAAACGCGTGCCCTGCTCAAAGGCGGTTGCGGAGTCCGCAAGCGCAACGTGCGCAGCCGGCGGGACGTGCGCAATGAGTGCGCTCGCGGGGCGAGCAAAGATTGCCTCGCCTCGCTTGAGGCCGTGCCCGCGCCACTATTTTAATACACGTGATTCGTGTCTCATGAGTATTGATAAATTCAGGATGAGGGTGGAGCGCGACCTCCGGGCGCGCTTCTTGTAATCGTTCGCGGAAAAACCTGCCCGGAGGTCAGGTTCCACCGGAGGAGGCACGTGTGGCGAACATTGAAAACCAGCGGAGTTCCACTCCGCCCTCAACAGATTTAACGGATTCATGCCGTTGAGCTCGTGCATCCCCATGGGCAGAAATTTAGTGAATGGTGGTCGCCGATCTGCATCGGAGTCACAGCGTCGGTGTGGAAACCGACGCCCACCCACGGCATGATCCCCGTCAGTTGTTCACGATGCCGTCGTCGGTCAACTCACCTTGGAGCTTGCGGCGGAGTTTCTGGATCTCGATGTCGGCTTTCAATTGCGTGGCAAAGAGCTGAAGCCGACGGCGGGTGTCCAATTCTTCGAGCATCTTTTGTTTCATGGCACCGTCGTCACACATGTTGAAGGCGGCGATATCGGCAAAGGTGTCGAAGTCTTCGATGCTTTCCAAAAATTGAGTCATCCCTTTGGGGGCAGGTGCGCCGAGGCGGCGACGGAGTTGCAAGAGACGCAATACTTCCAGTCGCATGATTTCCAGTTGGGTGTGATTGCCTCCCGCTGTGCAGGCGAGGGGTTGGACGGAGATGAGCCGATAAGGCTTTTCGCGGATGATATGGTTGATCGCGACGCGACTGATGCCTTGCAGGAGCAGATTGGAGGTGTCGTCGTCCGCTTTTTGGCAGGCGCGGATAATGCCCACGGTAGCGACGAGGTGGGCCGGTTCATGGGCGCCGGGCTGGGCGGCTTGCGATGGATCGAGGCGGGCGACGGCGAAAATACGGTTACTGGCAAGAACGGCGCGGAGCATTTGCTGATAACGGGGCTCGAAAATATGGAGCGGAAGCAGGGCCTGCGGAAAAAATACGATATTCGGCAGGGTTATCACCGGCACGGTCTCGGGCACGTGAAACGTCTCCATGCAGGAGAAGGTAGGTGGATTTTCCAGAAGAGCAATCTCGGTGTCGGCAAATATTTGTTACGGTTGGGTTAATCTCCGTGGATTTGTTCTAGACGAAGAAGGCGGGTGGGCCAATGGTTGGGCTGTGATTATTCCTCCGCAAGAATTGGAGTCGTTTCTCGGTAACCGTCAGGCCAATCCGCATGGCTGGTTGGGGATGCATCCCATCACCTACAAACGCCGAAAGGGCGTGGTGGCCCGGGCCTTCGTCCGCGCGGCGGTGCGGTGCGATTTAGTGGATCTGGATTCTCCCGGCACGCCGTCGTTGCCGATGGAACTACTCGCGCCTGAGGGTTTTTTTGAAGTGTTCGTGCCGAAGCGCGAGGTCTTCCGCTACCAGCTCCGCTATCAGACTTCGTGGGGCGATATCCATCAGGTTTATAACGCGTATTCCTTTTTGCCGACGTTGAGTGATCAAGACCTTTACCTGTTCAACGAGGGCACGGAGCAACGCATCCATGAGAAATTGGGCGCGCACCAGCGGAAACTTGGCGAAGTGCCCGGCGTGGCGTTCTCGGTCTGGGCCCCGAGTGCTTCGCGGGTGTCGGTCGTGGGGAATTTCAACGGCTGGGACGCCCGCTATCATCCGATGCGGCCGCTGGGCGGCTCGGGCGTTTGGGAACTGTTCGTCCCGGGCTTGGGCGAGGGCGAGCTCTACAAATTTGCCGTGTGGGATAAGTCGGGCCATATGCGGATGAAGACCGATCCGTACGGCACTTATTTTGAACCGCCACCGAACAACGCCGCGATTGTCTGCGCGACGAATCATCATGCTTGGGGCGACGCGGCTTGGATGAACCGGCGCAAGGAACAAGCCGGGAAACTGGATCAACCGATGTCGATCTACGAGGTCCACCTTGGTTCTTGGAAGCGGAAACTGGAGGAGAACAACCGCACGCTGACCTATCGTGAACTGGCCCCAGCGTTGGCCGACTACGTGGTCGATCTGGGTTTTACCCACGTCGAGGTGATGCCGATTGCGGAGTATCCGTTCCTCGGTTCGTGGGGCTATCAGGTGACGGGCTATTTCGCCCCGACGCACCGCTACGGTACGCCCGAGGACTTTCAGTTTTTCGTCGATCATCTGCACCAGCGCGGTATCGGCCTCATCGTGGACTGGGTGCCGGCGCACTTCCCGCGTGATGCGTTTGCGCTCGCCCAATTCGACGGCACGCATCTCTACGAGCACGAGGATCCCCGGCTGGGCGCGCACCAGGATTGGGGGACGTTGATTTTTAATTACGGCCGGCACGAGGTGCGCTGTTTCCTCGTGGCCAGTGCGCTTTCATGGTTGGATCGCTACCACATCGACGGGTTGCGCGTGGATGCGGTGGCCTCGATGCTTTATCTCGATTACTCGCGCAATGAAGGGGAATGGATTCCCAATAAATATGGCGGCCGGGAAAATTTGGAGGCGATCGATTTCCTGCGCCAGACCAACGATCTCGTCCACCAGCTCTATCCCGGCGTGGTGATGATTGCGGAGGAATCGACGTCGTTTTCCCAAGTGAGCCGGCCGACGAAGGATGGCGGTCTGGGTTTCGACTTCAAGTGGAACATGGGCGTGATGCACGACACGCTTTCGTATTTCCAAAAAGATCCGATCCACCGGAAGTGGCTGCACGACAAGCTGACTTTTGGGATGCTCTATCAGTATTCGGAAAATTTCATCACCGTGTATTCGCACGACGAGGTGGTGCATCTCAAGTCGGCCATGCTTTCCAAGATGGCGGCGTCGAGCATCAGCGAAAAGGCCGCCAACCTGCGCGCGCTCTACGGCTACATCTGGACTTATCCGGGCAAGAAACTGCTCTTCATGGGTGGCGAGTTTGGGCAAACCTCCGAGTGGAATCATGACGCCAGCCTCGATTGGCACCTGTTACAGTATCGCGATCACAACGGCGTCCAATCACTCATCCGTGACCTCAACAAACTTTATACCAGTGAGCCGGCGCTGAGTCAGAGCGATTTCAATGCCTCGACCTTCAGCTGGGTGAATTGCACCGACGGCGATAATAGCATCTTGAGTTTTCTGCGGACAGATCCGTCGCGCCGCACCTTGTTCCTCATCGTGGGAAATTTCACGCCGGTGACCCGTGCGGGTTATCGGGTGGGTGTGCCGCAAGGAGGCCACTGGGCCGAGGTGCTTAACACTAATTCGACGTACTATGGCGGCGACGGCATCGGCAATCTCGGCGGTTGTGAAACCTCGGGCATGCCAAGTGATGGGCAAGGCCAGTCGCTGTTACTCACGCTCCCTGGTTTATCGACGCTGGTCTTTAAGTGGACGCGAAGCCTTGAGGCTCAGACATGAATGGCGCTAAGATAAGCGCATGATCGTCGCCCGCCTGACGTTTCGTCTGCGCTGATTTGCTGCGGAATTTCGTAGGGCCGCCCCTTGTGGGCGAGCCGTTTCCGGTGCGCCCTCCGGCACGGCCACAAGGGCCGGCCCTACATTTCTCATGCAAAATAGTTGGCCTGATTACGCATGGTAGAATGACGACCAACCTCCTTAACTTAGCGCCATTCAGGTCTGAGGCTGGGCCGGGAGGGCGATGGGGGAGGCTGGCGCAGGCGACACGCGGTTTGAATTCTCATGGGGGCCTCGCGGATCTTGACCTTGGGGGTGATGGCGCGGAGCCTATGCGGATAAATTTCGTGCGCAGTTTCACGGGCCCGGCGTACGATGAACCCCTCCTGTTATGTCCTCTGGCCTGTGGTTGGATTTTTCGCGCACGTGGCTGCGCCTGTTCTCGCGGTGTTTGGTCGGCCTGATCTTTGGCGGGCTGGCGTTGTCAGCGGTTGCGCTGGAGTTGAATCCCGAGCAAGCCCGCGAACGCATCAGGGCGTTGCGGGCGGAGATTGCGCATCATGATGAGTTATATTTCAAAAAGGCCGCGCCGGAAATTAGCGATGCCTCGTACGATCGACTCAAGCGTGAGTTGATCGACTTGGAAAAGGCGAATCCGGCGATGGGACGTGATGCGGCGCTCGCCCCGGTGTTGGGTGATGATCGTTCGGGTTTGTTTCCTACGTACCGGCATCGCGAGCGGATGTTGAGTCTCAGCAAAAGTTATGCGGAGACCGAGCTGCGGGCGTTCGATGCGCGACTGACTCGCCAGCTAGGGCACGGTGATCTCGCATACATGGTGGAGCCAAAGTTTGACGGGCTGGCGATCAGCGTGACGTACGAAAAAGGAAAACTGGTACGGGCCGTGACGCGGGGTGATGGCGTGGAGGGCGACGAGATAACGGCGAATGCACTCACGATTCCAACGTTGCGGCGGGAGTTGCGGACGACGGTCTCCGCTGGCGCAAGGAATCCCGTGCCGGACATAATCGAGCTGCGGGGAGAAATTTATTTTTCGTATGCGGAGTTCGCGCGAATCAACCGCGAGCGCGAAGAAGCCGGCGAGGAGCCGTATGCGAATCCACGCAATCTGGCCGCGGGGACGCTCAAACAGATCGATCCGCGCGAGGTGGCTCGACGTCAATTGGAAATTGTTTTCTATGGGTGGGGCGATTGCCAGCCGGTGAGTTTGGCGCCGGTTTCGCAACTGGCGTTGCTCGCGCAATTGCGTGCGTGGGGTTTGCCGACGATCGAAGCGCCGCGCTTGGTGCGGGGGAGCGAGGCGATGTGGCAGGCGGTGAAGGCGGTGGGCCGGGAGAAAAAGAATCTCCCGTTTCCCATCGATGGCGCGGTGGTGAAACTCAATGCTGCTGCTGAGCGTCAGCGGCTGGGGGCAACCGAGCTGGCGCCGAATTGGGCGATGGCGTACAAATTTCAAACGGAGCAGGTGGTGACGCAGGTGCGCGGCATCACGCTGCAGGTGGGGCGCTCGGGCGTGCTCACGCCCGTGGCGGAGCTGGAACCGGTGCCGTTGGGCGGGAGCACGATTGCGCGGGCGACGTTGCACAACCGCGACGAAATCGCGCGGCGCGATATTCGGATCGGTGATTTTGTGCAGGTAGAGAAAGCCGGGGAAATAATCCCGATGATCACGGCAGTGGTGCTCGCGCGGCGGCCGGCGTCGGCGGTGAGTTATGTTTTTCCGGAAGAGTGTCCGGCTTGTCGCACGCGGGTGGTGAGCGTGGTGGGTGAGGCGGCGGTGCGGTGTCCCAAGGGAAATTGTCCAGCGCAAGTGCGGCGACGCATCGAGCATTTTGCGTCGAAGACGGGCGTGGATATTGCCGGACTCGGGCCAGCGACGATTGAGTCACTCGTGTCGCAGGGACGGGTGAAGACGGTGGCGGATATCTATCGGCTGAAGCGCGTGGATTTGCTGACCATTTCCGGGGTGGGGGAGAAGAAGGCGGATAAACTTTTGGCGGCGATTGAGCGCAGCCGGCACGCCGAGCTGTGGCGTTTCATTAATGGCCTGGGCATTCCGCAAGTGGGCGCGATTACGGCGAAGACGCTGGCCTTGCGATGCGGCAGTTTGCCGGAGCTGGCGCAGTGCAGTCGGCAGGAGTTGGTGCCGTTGGTGGGGAAGGGGGCGGCGGATTCGTTACTGGTGTTTTTTGCGCAGGCGGAGAACCGGCAGCTCGCGGCTGCCTTGCTTGCGGGAGGAGTGCAACCGGTCGCGACGAGAGATTAATGCTCGCGTACTGGACAGACAGGTCCGTGACGTTCCAAATTCAGGATCGATGGGTATGGGAGTAGCCACAGGCCTCCGTACCTGTGGGATCGGGGTACTTGTAGGTTGCGAGCTTGCCTCGTTCTGCTGGCCAGCAGAATAGCGCGACAAGCGCGCAACCTACCACAGATTGGATGTCGAACTCGGCAGGCAGGGACCGGCCTTCGACAATGCTACGGCTGGGCAAGCGCCTGCCGCTACCTGAGCGGCGAATCGCAGTTGGCGTCAGTCAATGGTTGGGGCGATTCTGAATCGCGCCGAGGCTTCGCCGGTCTTGCCAGCAAACGTAGGAACGTATTCGTTCGCCCTCACTTTATGGAGGTAATCTTTCTCGGTTCCGGAACATCGCAAGGCGTACCCATGATTGCGTGTGAGTGCGCAGTCTGCACCTCCTCTGATCCGCGCAACCATCGCACGCGCGCCAGTATCCATGTCGTGATGGACGGGCTGCATGTGCAGGTGGACGCGGCGCCGGAGTTCCGTTTGCAGTGTTTGCGCGAAAAGATCGCGCAGTTGGATTTTTTTATCCTGACACACGGGCACGCCGATCATGTCGTGGGCATGGATGATCTGCGGCGGTTTTGTGATCTGAAGGGCGGTCAGGCGCTCCCGGTGTATTCGACGGAAGAAGGCATGGGGCGGGTGCGGACAATATTTCCCTACACGATTTCTGAACGCCCGGTGGCGAAGGGCTACGCGGCTTTCAACTTATTGCCGATGCCGGCGGTGCTGGCTCTGCCGCAGGGGAAGATTTACTCCACGCTGCTCCCTCATGGGAGCATTGAAACCATTGGTTTGATTTTCGAGGAGAGGTCGTCGGGCAAAAAGTTCGTCTATTACAACGACTGCAAACGCATCCCGCCCGAGGCCGTGGCGTTCGCCAAGAGTGCTGATGTGGTGGTGCTCGATGGCTTGCGGCCGGAGCAGCATGCCTCGCACATGAACATCGAGGAAGCCTGCGCGGCCGCTGCGGAGATCGGCTGTGCGAAGACTTATCTTACGCACATGACGCATCACATGGATTACAGGACGTGGAGCGGGAAACTCCCGCTTGGGGTGCAGCTAGCTTACGATGGACTGCGGTTGAAGCTCTGAGCGGGTGCCAGTCGGTGTGATGGTGGGGCGAAAAATCATGGCAGAACAGGGAAATAGGGCTTGATCTAATCCCTACTAAGTTAATGTAGATTAGATAACTGTCCTATGAAACTCTCCAAGCGCGGCGAATACGCCCTCCGTTCCATGATCAACCTAGGCATAGCCGCCAAGGTGGGGCGGCGGATCGTGCGCGTGACGGAGTTGGCCAAGGCGGAGGAGCTGCCCATCAAATTTCTCGAGCAGGTGATGCAGCAACTCCGCGAGGCCGGCTACGTGGCGAGCGAGCGCGGCAAGCACGGCGGCTACCGGCTGGCGAAACCTGCGGCTAAGATTATGATTGGGCAGATTGTTCGTTTGATCGACGGCCCGCTGGCTCCGATTGGCTGCGTCAGTCAGACCGCCTACGAACCGTGCAATTGCCCGGACGAGGCCCACTGCGGTTTGCGGATGCTCATGCTCGATGTGCGCAACGCCATCGCGGCCATTCTCGATCATTATTCCCTCGCGGATGTGGTCGAGGTCACTACGCGAAAATTAATTTCCAGCGGTCGCCCGTTGCCTTTCAGCACGGCCGCCAGCACGCCCGGCAAATCGGTTCCGACCAAGAGCAGATCCAAAAAATCCACCAAATCCCGCGCGACCAGCACCAGCCCGACTGAGGGAGTCATTCATCAACTTTTGGGAGACTACGCGATATGATGCCTATTATTCGAAAATTATTTTTGCTTGTGCTCTTGCTTGCTGGCTTCACGGCCGTGCAGGCGGAGAAAGTCACGTTGCGCGTCGGATATTTTCCCAATCTCACGCACGCGCAGGCCGTGATCGGCAGCCACGGCACGCGCGAGAAACAGGGTTGGTTCGAGCAACGCCTCGGGCCGGACATCACGATCCAGTGGTATCCCTTCAACGCCGGGCCGAGCGCGATGGAGGCAATCTTTGCCGGCTCGATCGACGTGACCTATGTCGGGCCGAATCCGGCGCTCAACGCCTACATCCGCGCGCAAGGCGAAGAGATTCGCGTGCTCGCTGGCGCGGCGCTCGGTGGGGCAGCGCTCGTGGTTCCCGGTGATGGCCGCATCACCAAGCCTGCCGATTTCAAGGGCCGCCGCATCGCGACTCCTCAACTCGGCAACACGCAGGACGTCGCGGCCCGCGCATGGCTGAAGAAACAAAATTTCAAAATCACGCTGACCAGCGGCGACGTGCTCGTTGTGCCCACGCCCAATCCGGACCAGCTCGGCATGTTTCAACAGGGCAAACTCGCTGGCGTGTGGACGGTGGAGCCGTGGGTTTCGCGGCTGGAGTTGGAGGCCGGCGGAAAGGTGCTGATCGAACAGACAGACGCCGTGACCACTGTGCTGGTGAGCAGCGTGAAGTTCCTCAAGGCCCATCGCGCGTTGGCTGAAAAATTTCTGGCCGCGCACATTGAGCTGACGCAGTGGATCAACGCCCATCCCGTCGAGGCGCGGGCCCAGGTGCGCGCCGGACTGAGTGCCGAGATGAGACGTGACATGTCGGCGGTGATCGTGGAAAACGCATGGCAGCGTCTCCAGTTTTCCGAGCTGGTGACGCAGGCACAGTTCGACACGTTGGTAACCGATGCCCAGAGCGTCGGCTTTCTGCGCAACGCGATCCCGCTCGACCGACTCTTTTCCAAACAACCATGACCCTTCAGGAAGAACTCAAAGCTCCTCCGGCCACCCGGCTGGCCATCGAAAAAGTTTCGAAATGGTTTCAGACTTCGCGCGGCCCCGTGCACGCGCTGGACGATATCAGCCTACAGGTGGCCGAGGGGGAATTTGTCTGTCTCGTCGGTCCCAGCGGTTGTGGGAAATCTACTCTGTTGAACATGATTGCCGGCTTGGAAATGCCGGGGCAGGGCAAGGTCGTGACCGCCGGCCAGCCTGTGAAAGGCCCGAGCCGCGAGCGCATGATGATGTTTCAGGAGTCGGCGCTCTTCCCGTGGCTCAATGTGTTCAGCAACGTGATGTTCAGCCTCAAACGGAAACCCGGGCTCACGGACAAGGAGCGGCGCGAAGTGGCGGAATATTACCTGAAGCTCGTGGGCTTGGAGAAATTCATGCACGCGAATATTCATGAACTCTCCGGCGGCATGAAGCAGCGGGTGGCACTCGCGCGTTCCCTCGCGCCCAATCCCCGCGTGCTGCTGATGGACGAACCCTTTGCCGCCCTCGATGCGCTCACGCGCGAGCAACTCTACGGCGATTTGCAGCGCATCTGGCAGCAACGCCACGTGACCATTGTGTTCGTGACGCACAATGTGCGCGAAGCGGTGAGCTTGGGCGACCGGGTGATTCTTTTCTCGCCGCACCCCGGACGCATTCGCGAAGAGTTCAAAGTCAACCTGCCGCGGCCGCGCGACATCAACAGTGTCGAGGTGGCGGGCTACGCCACGCGCATCACCCGCGCGCTCAAGGATAACATGGAACACGGAGCTGGAATCTGATGAAACGTTTTCTCACCGCCTCGGGATTTTTCGCGCTGCTCATTGCCGCCTGGCACTGGGCTTATGTGGCCAAAATCTGGTCGCCCATTCTCGTGCCCTCACCCGAGAGCGTCGTCCGTTACATCTGGGAAATTGCCCGCGACGGTTCGCTCTGGGAAGCGGCGGGCGTGACGTTAAAACGGTTGCTCGCCGGTTATGTGATCGGATTGCTGGCGGGTGTGCCCTTGGGTTTTCTCACCGCGCGCGTCCAAGCCATGCGCGATACGCTCGGCGTCATGGCGCTCGGGTTGCAGGGATTGCCGAGCGTGTGCTGGGTGCCGCTCGCGCTGTTGTGGTTTGGCCAGACGGAGGCCGCCATGCTGTTCGTCGTGGTGATGGGTACGCTGTGGTCCGTGATTCTCGCGACCGAGACCGGCGTGCGTAACGTCAATCCCCTCTACGTGCGCGCCGCCAATACCATGGGTTCGTCGGGCCTGCATACTTGGATTCATGTCATGTTCCCGGCCTCGCTACCCTTCATTGTGAGCGGCATGAAACAGGGCTGGGCGTTTGCCTGGCGCTCCCTGATGGCGGCCGAGATCTACGTGACGATCCTGACCGGTTTCGGACTGGGGCACCTGCTGCATTACGGACGCGAGCTCAATGCCATGGACCAGGTGGTGGCGATCATGCTCATCATCGTCCTGATCGGTCTGCTCGCCGATAAAATCCTGTTTTCCCCCTGGGAGAATTTTTTGCATCGCCGCTGGGGCACGGAAAAATAAATATCATAAATCATTCAGAGGATTTGCCCTCTGTCCCTATTTGCCCAAGTCTCTTCCGGTACTTTCAACGTCAACGTCTATCCCTCAACCTACGATCCCATGGCCAATATCAAAAACGACATCACCGAAACGATCGGCAACACCCCCCTCGTGCGTCTCAACCGCACCGCCAAGGAGCACGGCGCGCTTGCCGATGTCGTGCTGAAACTGGAATTCTTCAACCCGCTCTCCAGCGTCAAGGACCGCATCGGCGCCTCGATGATCAACGACGCGTTGCAGAGCGGCAAGATCACCACGAAGACCGTGCTGATCGAGCCCACTTCCGGCAACACCGGCATCGCGCTGGCCTTCGTCGCCGCCGCCAAGGGCATCAAGCTCATCCTCACCATGCCCGAGACGATGAGCACCGAGCGCCGCAAGCTACTCAAGATTCTCGGTGCCCGCCTCGTGTTGACCGAAGGTGCGAAAGGCATGAAGGGCGCCATCGCCCGTGCCGAGGAATTGCAGAAGCAGATTCCGAACAGCGTCATTCTCCAGCAATTTTCCAACCCAGCCAATCCCGCGATTCACCGCGCCACCACCGCAGAGGAAATCTGGAAAGATACTGATGGCAAAGTGGACATCGTGGTTTCCGGCATCGGCACCGGCGGCACCATCACCGGTATTGGCGAAGTGCTGAAGGCCCGCAAACCCGGCATCAAGATCGTGGCCGTCGAGCCCGATGCTTCGCCGATTCTCTCGGGCGGCGCGCCCGGTCCGCATAAGTTGCAGGGCATCGGTGCCGGCTTCATTCCCGCCGTGTTGAACACGAAGATCTACGACGAAGTTATCCGCGTGAAGGAAGTCGACGCCGGCCCGATCTCGAAGCAGGTCAACCAGCAGGACGGCATTCCGATCGGTGTCTCGTCCGGTGCCGCCGTCTGGGCCGCATTGCAGCTCGCCAAGCGTTCCGAGAACGCCGGCAAGCTCATCGTGGTCATCATTCCCTCGAGCAGCGAACGCTACCTCTCCACCTGGCTCTTCGCCGACGTCAGCGCCGAAAGCGACTCGATCGACGATCTCCTCACGCCCGCCACGGCCTGAGCGAAAGAGAAATCCCATGCAATTCAAAGGCGGACTCCGGTCCGCCTTTTTTTATATCTCCACGCGGCCGAGACCCATAGGGCGTCTATCTTGCAGACGCCGATACCGGCGCGCGCAAGACACGCGCCCTGCTTTGAGACTTTGTAGGGCCGTCGCTCGCCGACGTGCCTTCTTCTCGATACAGGCACGGCCACAAGGGTCGGCCCTACAGTTCGAATTCACAACGCAATTGGGCTGAGCCTGTCCTTCGCTACCTTCGCAACCTTTCCAACCTTCGCGAGACGATTTGAATTAACAGGGACCGACTATCGCTCGCCGCTGATTCACCCCGGGCGTTACGCGCCTGACGATTACAGTCTGATTCTTCTCAGAGTAATGGATGTTTATAAGGCGTATTTAAATAGTGCCTGCCCGGAAACGGGCGGTTTTTAAAATCGCGGTGATTTTGGGATTCTTCCGCGGGTGGTTTGAGTCAAGTGGGCGGGGGTTTCGCGGCGCGTTGAACTGGTTTTTCGGAATATCCTCGAGGCGCGGATACACCGCTCCCTTGGGTCTCACTGGTCTGAGAGTATTTCGTTTCTTTAGGCGGCTGCGGGTTCGGTCGCGTCTCGGCGCCGGCCGCGGGCCTGAAGTTCGCGGCCGATCACGTGGAGGTTGTACGCGAGGATGCCGTAACCGGCGTAGCGATGATAGCCGGCCAGCCCGACGTCGCGGCAGCGGTTCAGGCCGTGGTGTTCGAGGCTGTTGATGTCGCTCTCCACCGCGCTATGTTGGTGGCGGAGGGCGACAAAAGTTTTTTTGTTTTCTTGCGCGGTCTCGGTGGCGTTTTTCTTGCCGCGCTTGGGCATCACGACGGTGGGCACGTAGAGGCAGAGGAGTTCGCGGTCGGCGGCGCGAGTGAAGCCTTTGTCGAAACTGAGACTGGCGAGACTGTCGGCTCCGTAACGGTGGAGCAACCGGTCGGCGACGGGAATACTTTGATCAACTTCGGCCTCGCCGAGCAACACGGTGTAATCTTGCACGAGTTCGTGTTGGTCGGTGGCGACGAGAAAGCGGTGGCCGAGTTCTACGTTCGGGCGCGCTTTGCCTTTTTGGATCCATTCGGTGTGGGGCTCGAAGAGGGAATAAACTTTTTCGGCGGCGGGAATCGTCTCGTGTTGGAGGAGTCGGCGCTCGACCAGATCGAGATGCTTGCGGAGCATGGCGTGAAAATACTGGAGCGCTTCCCACTGGGGCAGGATCACGGGCTGGTCACAAAGGGAGAGCAGGCTCGCGCTGACTTTGGCGGCGAGCTCGTGGCCCGCGGCGAGATACTCGCGGACTGCGCCGCGGACGCGGGCGGCTTTGGTGGCGGCGGGGCCGCCGCTGCGATGGACGATCTGGCTCGTGCAGCGCTGAAGGGATTTGAGGCGGCGACGCCAGTCCTTGGCTTTGCGCCAGCCGGGCAGCGTCAGGCCGGGTTGCGCGTGGAGTTTTTCGATCAAGTCCACGCACTTGCGTCCGGCATCCCAGAGCAGATTCAAATCGGTGGGGAGATGCACGTCGGTCTCCAGCACGTAGGTGTCGACCTTGATTTCAAGGGGCGCGACGGGGGCGCGCTCGTTTTTTTTAAAGACCGTGCGGCCGGCGGCGGCGACGCGGGCGTTGATCTCGCGCAAGGTGGCTTCGTCGAGGAGAGCGACATTGTCGCGCAGGGTTTGATGCGCGAAGCGGCGGTCGTCAGCGCCGAAGGGGGCCGCAGGCACGCCTAGAAATTGGCGGATGAGGGTGTCGTAGTTGGCGCAATGCTCGAGCCGATCATAGTTGGCATCGAGGCCGAGACGCACGACGCCCAGCACGAGAATTTGCCAGAGATCGAGGCCGGTGCGGCCGGTGGCTTTTTTGCCCGCGAGGATTTTGGCTTCGAGCAGCGCGAGGATTTCTGCCTTCAGCGTGGGGTGCGACCAGATCCATTGCAGGCCGGCGAGGATCGGCGGCAGTTCGTCGCGGCTTTTGAGCGGGAGGACGATTTTCTCAATGGGCACGAGGCCGAATTCGG
>JBBRBC010000057.1:0-24500 GCA_038206205.1 Opitutales bacterium | reverse complement strand
GCGGGACCTCCAAGCCGGTCCCGCGTTGGGGGCTGAGCTTCATGGGCTCTGACCGAGGTATGACTACAGACTACGGCTGGTTTCCGATACTCACGTTTTTGCTTCAGGTTGGACATTCAGCTTCATCCTTGAGCGCGCCGAGTTAAACGGCACGACATTATTCCGCCCCCCCGCCTCCTTCTTTTCCAAGGCTGCGCGCAATTGACTTTTCCCCCGGGAAAGTCGCGACATCACCGTGCCCATCGGGACTTCAAGGGTCTCAGCAATTTCTTTGTAGGACAGATCTTCGAGATAAAACAACGTTAACGGCACGCGGTAGGTTTCGTCCACCTCCTGCAGGGCTTCAACGACGAGGCTGGCATCCATCCCCGTCACCACATCGATCTCGGGTGCGGCCGGATCGGATTCCCCTAGTGGCAAATCCGCGAGTGCCGTCATCTGTCCGGCCCGCCGTCGGCCACGGAGAAATTCACGGTACAACGTGGTAAACAACCAGGACTTGGCCTTGCTCGTATCCCGCAATTGCTCCCCTTTTTTTGCCCAGATAAAAAAAGTCTGCTGGGTGAGATCTCCCGCATCCGACGTGTTTCTCGTCAGACTTAGGGCAAAGCGGTAGAGCTGCGCATACTGCGCATTCACCAAAGCTGTGAATACATCACTGGCCATGTCCATATTACGAGAACCCATCCGCTATTTTACTCCAATCCTTCACCCTGCTGCGACGGCTGAAAATGGTGGCAAGTCCCGGAATCGAACCGGGGACACAAGGATTTTCAGTCCTCTGCTCTACCAACTGAGCTAACTTGCCCCAACTAAAAGAGGTCGAGATAAAAGCCCCGGCTGTCGGCGCGTCAACGGGAATTTGGGAAATTATCCGATACTTTCGCCAGAAGGATAAATCTGCTCTTTCCCCCCAATACATTCTTCGACGGCTCCGCCCGATCAGCTCTAGTATTTGCGAAACACCAACGCCGCATTCTGACCACCAAACCCAAGGTTATCACTCATCACGGTCTTGATCTCCGCCGCTTGTTTGACGTTCGGGGTGTAGTTCAAATCGCACTCCGGATCCGGTGTCTCGTAATTAATCGTCGGCGGAACCTGCCCCGATTGGATGGCTTTAACGCTGATAATTGACTCAATTCCCCCGGCGGCACCGAGCAAATGCCCCGTCATCGATTTCGTCGAACTGATGTGAACCTTGCGGGCGTGATCACCAAAAACTTTCTTGATCGCGAGGGTTTCAAATTTGTCGTTATATGGCGTGGATGTCCCATGCGCATTGATGTAGTCGACCTCGCCCGGTGCGACACGGGCATCATTAAGCGCGCGGTTCATCGCCAACGAGAGCCCTTTACCCTCCGGATCAGGTGAGGTGATGTGATACGCATCGCAGGTGGCAGCATAGCCCGCAAGTTCACAGCAAATCGTCGCCCCACGCGCCAAAGCATGCTCGAGGCTCTCGATCACCAGAATTCCAGCACCCTCGCCCATGATAAACCCGTCACGCCCAGCGTCGAATGGCCGGCTGGCTTTTTGCGGGGTCTCGTTATTGGTGCTCATCGCCTTCATAGAGCAAAAACCCGCGTAAGCCAACGGAGTGATGGCTGCTTCAGAACCGCCGCAAATCATGACATCCGCCTCGCCGGTGCGAATCATGCGGAGGGATTCGCCGATGGCATGTGTCGCCGTCGCACACGCGCTGACAACGCCAAAATTTGGCCCGCGGGCACCGAGTTCGATCGCGACCAATCCGCCGCACATATTACTGATCAAAGACGGAATCATGAATGGCGAAACCTTGCGTGGCCCGCGCGCGAGCAGCACCGAATGCTGGGTCTCGATTGTCATCATGCCCCCGATACCGGAACCGATGATGACGCCGACGCGATCAGGATCCTCCTTGGTCATGTCGAGCTTGGCATTCGCGACGGCTTGCTTAGCGGCGCAAAAACCAAAGTGAGTGTATCGATCATTACGCCTCACCTCTTTGGGATCCATGTGCTGCGTGGCATCCCAACCGCGCACTTCCGCCCCGATTTGGCAGGTGTAATCCTTGGCGTCGAACAGCGTGACTTTATCCACCCCGTTTTTCCCGGCTAAAATATTAGCCCAGAAATCTTCCACGTTGTGCCCGAGAGAGGCGATGACGCCCATGCCCGTCACGACAACACGTTTATGCGAAGTAGTAGTTTCCATCAGGATAAGGGGGTGAAAATAAAAAGGCGTCCTACCAGTCCGGGTGAGCCAGACGGCAGAACGCCTCCACTAAAGGTCAACTTACTTAGCGCCAGCTTTCTGCTCGATGTAGCTAATCACATCGCCGACGGTCTGGAGCTTTTCAGCGTCGGACTCGGGAATCTCTCCCTTGATCTCGTTTTTAAATTCTTCTTCGAATGCCATGATCAATTCGACAGTGTCGAGTGAGTCAGCTCCGAGATCATCGAGGAACGATGCTTCGCGCGTGATCTGTTCTTCGTTAACGTTGAGTTGGTTAACGATGATTTGTTTGACGCGCTGTTCGATTGTTTTTTGGTCGGCCATGTGTGAAAAAAAAGTAAGGGGAGTAGGGAGAGAATGAGGCATCACATCACCATGCCGCCGTCAACGGTAAAAACTTGCCCCGTGATGTAGCCGGCTTCTTCAGAGCAGAGATAGGCGGTCATGTTCGCGATATCGGCCGCTTCCCCTAAACGCTTCAGCGGAATAACTGAGGTTATTTTTTCCGCAGCTTCAGCAGGCAAGGCCGAGGTCATGTCCGTCTTAATGAAGCCCGGCGCCACTGCGTTGCTCGTGATATTGCGGGAGGCGAATTCCTTGGCAATGGCCTTGGTGAAACCGATCATGCCAGCCTTGGCCGCGCAGTAATTAGCCTGACCTGCATTGCCCATTAGCCCAACCACCGAAGTTATATTCACGATTCGGCCCCAACGCTTCTGGGTCATCGGTCGCGCCAAATACTTGGTCCAATAATAGCAGCTGTTCAGATTGGTGGAGATCACCGAATTCCAATCATCCTCCGTCATCCGGAAAAGCAGGCCATCCTTGGTAATGCCGGCATTGTTAACCAAAATATCGATGGGGCCAAACTCCGCCAATAGATCGGCGCTGGCCTTGGCCACCGCCGCGCCATCGGCCACATCGACCGCCATGGCCTTCGCCCGCCCGCCTGCAGCGATGATGGCCGCTGCCGTCGAACCACAACTCTCGGCTGATTTACTCACGCAAATGACATTGACGCCATTTTTTGCGAGTAATTCAGCGATGCATTTACCAATGCCCCGGCCTGCGCCGGTGACAAGTGCGGTCCGATTATTGAAAGTTAGATTCATTTAATGAGGAAGAGCCCACATCCGACCCACTCACCTACGCCTCGGCAAGCGCGAAATCCCTACCACCCCCCTGCCCTCTTTGGCGCCCTCTCGCACGCAGAGCCTTAATACACATCACGCTGATAGCGTTTCTCTTTCTTCATTTGCTTCACGTAGTCCGCCGCAGCCGCTGTGTCCATCCCGCCCTGCAGAGCGATCACTTCGTGCAACGCCACATCCACATCCTTCGCCATCCGCCGGGCATCGCCACAGACGTAGAAACAAGCGCCACCCCGAATCCAGCCCCATAGCTCAGCCGCATTCTCCCTCATTCGATCCTGCACATAAACCTTGTGGATTTGATCACGCGAGAACGCCAGATCCAGCCGGGCCAACGCCCCTTTCGCCTTCCAATCCAGCCAATCCTCCTCGTACAGAAAATCCGTCGCGCGATGTTGGTCCCCGTAGAAAACCCAATTCCGTCCGCTCGCTCCCGCCGCCACCCGCTCCTGCATAAACGCCCGAAACGGCGCGATCCCCGTCCCCGGCCCCACCATAATCACATCCTTGGCGCCAGCCTCCGGCAGACCAAAATGTGAAGGCGAAACAAATACAGGAGCACGCGTCGTCCCCACGTCCATCCGATCAGCCAGAAACGTCGAACATACACCCACCCGATCCCGATGATTAGTTTGATAACGCACGACCGCCACCGCCAAGTGAACCTCCATGGGATAGACTTTCGCGGATGAGGAAACCGAATACAATCGCGGCATCAGCTTCCGCAGGTAGTCGACGAGTTCCTGCGGCGTGAGTTTTGCGCTGGGAAACTCAGCCAACATATCCACGTAAGCCCGTTCATATAAAAAGGCGCTGAGCACGTCCTTCGACTCCTGGGCCAACAAGGTCATCAGTTTGTTTTTTTCACTAACATTCGTCACCTTTTCGGCCAACGCCGCGATGATCTTCGGGGTCGGCCCCGCCAACGCCAACCGCTCCGTCAGCACCTCGCGCAACGGCAGTGGTGCCGGCAATTTCAACATAACTGGTGACACCAATTCATCGCCCGTCGCGCCCAGCAGTCCCAGAATTTCCGCCACTTCGGAAGCCCGATTGCTCGGGTAAATCCCCAACGAATCACCGGCTTTATAACGCATCCCACTCCCCGAGAGATCGACCACGAAATGCCGCGTCTCTTTCGCGGAGCCCGGTTTGCTCAGCATCCGGTTTTGCGTCAGACGGGCCGGAAATGGCTTGTCCTTGTTGTACGGGGATGCCGCGAACTCCATGCTCATATTGTGGCTCTAAAATTCTGCCCCCTCTCCTCCGTGGCAAGAACGATATTCTTTCTGCCCCAAATCATCCACGATAAACTTTAAAGAAACAATCGCCTGATTTGATGGCAGCTTCGCCCCGTTCATTTCACCGCGAGCAACCAATCCTGTTTGGTGCCTCGCTGTTTCCAGTGGGTGGTCGCCGATATCCCCGCGTCGGTGAGGTAACCGACGCCCACCAATTGCCTAATCCCAGCCGAGTGTCCCCTGATCCCAGACCGTAATCCCGCCTGCGATCAGCAGGCTCCCCGAAGCCACCTGACGGAGACGATCAGTCGCCGTCACCGCTGCAAGGATTCATCTCTTAATGAATCCCCTTCGTAATTCACTCCACTCCGGTTTCGTTTTCGCATGGACGCTGTCAGGCTTTACCCGCAGGAAACTCTTCCTTGCGGACGGCTTCGCTCAGCATTGGTGCCAGCCGTAATACTAACCAGCCACTGGTCAGCAACCGGCAGAATATCTTGAGGGGTCCATTGTGCATGAACTTAGGTCAGCCCGACTACGCGAGCGGGCGTTCGCTCCATCTCCGGCAAACAAAACGTTGGGCTACCCGTATACACTTGTCGCCGTCTCCATCCGAAATCATCAATGCCCCATCGCCGCGCCATGCCGACCCACCCCATCACTCTCATCGTCGCCTGCGCAGAAAACCGCATCATCGGCCGCGACGCTCGTCTCCCCTTTGATATCCCGGAAGACAAAGCTTGGTTTCACGCCAAGACCGCCGGGCACACCGTTGTTCTTGGGCACATATGTTTTGAAACTTGGCCCCAAGTTTTCGCTGATGGCCGGCAACCCGTCGTCATCACGCGCGATCACTCGCTCGCCTCCCCCCGGGTGCGCGTAGCCGACGATGTCCCGGCCGCACTCGCCATCGCCCGCACCATGCCCGGCGAAATCATGGTCTGCGGCGGACAACGCATCTACGAAGAATTTCTGCCCCTCGCCGACCGGATTCTGCTCACCCTCGTCCACGCTGAGATACCCGGCGACACCTGGTTTCCCGAGTGGCGACACCTCCCTTGGCGCGAGACGTGGCGCCAAGAAAGCGCCGACGCAAACTACCGCTACACGTTCAGCGAGCTAGAACGCGTGCGTTAAACAGCTCGCCTCGAGCTACTGGGGCGTCGGGTGAAAAGTACTGATGTGGAGCCAGTGATAAATCGGACAGAATCCGAAGTAAGCCGTCAGCAGCGGAAAGAATCCCACAATCCCCCACTCGCTCCGCGCTACGAAGGCCACTACCAGAATGATCAAGCCCACCACGGCCCGGATCGCACGATCAACATAGCCAATATTGGTTTTCATAATATTCTCCTTGTCGGAGAATATACTCCCAATTTCCAAAAATGCTCCGCAGATCTTGCGAAAACCGCAAAGGCCCACGCCGCAACGTCTCGATAAAAAACACCCCACCGAAATATAGCCTCTGCTGATCGTCCATGACGAAGAGGAGTACGCTTGCAGCGCCCACCGATTTCCCGCTCACTCCTTCCCCGATGCCCCGCCCCGCCATCCACCGCCTGCTGATTCTGATCCCGGTGCTCGCCGTCCTCTGCTTCCTCGTCGGCTTGCTCACGTCGGAGCCGGTAGGGCGTGTTGCCCCCAACGCGCCTTCGGCAATCGCGCCGTCGCACAACACCTCACACCTCACTCCAGCCACATACGTCACCTACAACTACGAAGCGCCCGGACAACCCCACCGCCCCCATGACACCGCACCGACCTATGACTACGAACCAAGCCATGATTTCTCAGGAAGTTTAGCCCTCAGCACTGCTGACTCGCCCACCGACTACATTCCCAGCCGCCCCCGATCCATTCGCCCTCAAGCCCAAGCCAACGCCCCCAACTCACAAAACTACACCTACGACGCCTCCGGAATTTTTAATGCCGCAGAGAGCGCAGCCGCCTCTGGGGTCAAAGAGGGTGCAACGATATATCGTGTCTTTGGCGGTGAGGCGCGAGGTTTGGGACGCTCGTGGACAACGGTAGCACCTGACGCGGTTGCTGATTTTCGAGCTGCCGGTGGCCTATTCGAAGGGAATACGGCCGAGTATGTGGCCACGGCCCGCTTGCGGAGCTTAGAAGGTGTGACTTTTAGGACGGCACTACCTGGCCCGACAACTCCGCCGGGCGCTCTTCAGATCCCCGAGCTTCTTTTTGAATCCAGGCCGGTGCCTGGAGTGAATCTTGATCTCCTCAGTGTGGGCGGATGGCCCCATTAAGAACGAACGATAGAATGGTGCTCTATCTCACAACAGCTGGTGAATATAAGCTGCTCTCTAAGCCGAGGGCGTGCTCGTTTGTCCGCCGCTTGCGGGATGTGAACCGTGACGATTATATGCTTGTGAAGATCGACCCGCCGCTGATTGGTCAGTCGTTTGGTCTTGGTGGAAACGACGTCACGGAGCTGCTTCTCTCGACTCGTCATCAAGGCTTCTCACTCTTCCCCACGTATCGAGGCCCGATGGAGGTTTACGTGGCAAGAGTTGTCGATCCTGCGGTGCTTTCCGCCGAAAGCTTCACGCGTGACCAGGTGCAGCTGATCGCGTGGGGAACTGTCTTCAACGATCTTGAAAAGGCCACCGCTCGCGCACTCGAACTCGAAGCTGAGTTGATCTGATGATGTCGTGGTTTAAGCGTCCTTCGCCGAAGCATCCGCAGGAAATACGAGTGCCGCGGGTGCAATTTTTGGGCGAGCAAGATGGGCCGACGGAGCAGTTGCTGAAAGACCGCCTCGCTGAGTTCTTCAAAAAAGATCGGGAAGCTGACGGAGGGGGTCAGGCTTGGTTGTTTGCTATCGTCGCAACGTCATCAATGATCCAAGCGGCACGTCTCGCGCCAGCAATAGCTGACACTCACCCTGCTTCCTCCTTGCGCTCCGTTGTCGCTCCGTCCGGTGAGTCCAGCCCCACTGGCGCAGGCGCTTGTGCTCCGAAAAACGATCCGCAGGGGCTTGGGGGGGGGTGGGTTTCGGAAGACAGATGACGTCAGGTCTCTTGACACGACTGAAGCGGACAAGCGACCGCCGCAGCCGCAGCGACGGCACTACATCAATGACGTGACTTTTTTGACGGCTGGCGGTAGCTGACTGATTTCGTGGGTTTCCGGTAGTCGCCGGATTTGAGCGTGTTCACTTGGTCCCGCAAGAGGGCGGCGCGCTCGAATTCCAACTTGTCGGCGGCTTGCTGCATCTCTTCCTCGAGCTCGGCAATCACGGCGGCGACGTCATCTATTTCCTCCGCGAGCACATCGCTGGCCTGTTCACGGCCGGTGCCGTCGTAGGTCCGCAAACTGGATTGCGCGGGGCGCTTCACCCCGGTGGGCGTGATGCCGTGTTCCGTGTTGTACGCGAGTTGGATGGCGCGGCGGCGCTTCGTCTCCTCCATCGTCTTGCGAATCGATGCGGTAATCACGTCGGCGTAGAAAATCACGCGGCCATGCTCGTGGCGGGCGGCGCGCCCGGAAGTTTGCAGCAAACTCGTCGTGCTGCGCAGGAATCCTTCCTTGTCGGCATCAAGGATCGCGACGAGCGCCACCTCGGGCAGATCGAGCCCTTCACGGAGCAGATTGATGCCGACCAGGACATCGAAATTCCCCTGCCGTAGATTGCGCAGGATCTCGACGCGCTCCAACGCATCGATGTCGGAGTGCAGATATTCGACGCGGATCTTCGCCTCGCGCAGGTAGCTCGTGATATCCTCGGACAAACGCTTCGTCAGCGTCGTCACCAAGACGCGCTCGCCTTTCTCGGTGGCGGCGCGGATTTCGCCGATGAGATTTTCCACCTGGCCCTTGATCGGTCGGATGGTGATCTCAGGATCGAGCAGGCCGGTGGGTCGGATCACCTGCTCGGCTACCACCGTCGAACGTGCCATTTCGAACGGCGCCGGGGTGGCCGAAACGTAGAGCGTCTGGCCGGTGACATCCTCGAACTCGACGAAGCTTTGCGGGCGATTGTCGAGGGCGGATGGCAGGCGAAAACCAAAGTCCACGAGTGTCTTCTTGCGGGCGATGTCGCCGTTGTACATACCGCCGACCTGAGGAACCGTCACATGGCTCTCGTCGATGAAGAGCAAAAAATCCTTCGGGAAGAAATCGATCAGGCACGACGGCCGGTCGCCGGCTTTGCGACCGGCGAGATGGAGCGAATAATTTTCGATGCCGTTGCAGAAACCCATTTCCTGGAGCATTTCCAAATCGTAATTAGTCCGCATGCGGATGCGCTGCGCCTCGAGATATTTTTGCTGCTGCTCGAAGAACGCCACGCGTTGCTCCAACTCCGCCTTGATCCCGGCTACCGCGCCTTCGAGCTTGCCCTTGGAGGTCACATATTGATTCGCGGGATAGAGATCAAACTCCTCGATCTTGCGCAGCACCGCACCGGTCAAGGGTTCGAATTCCGTGAGCGCCTCGATCTCGTCGCCGAAAAACTCCACGCGGAGTCCGTGCTCCAGGTAGGCGGGCATAATGTCCACCACGTCGCCGCGCACGCGGAAACAGCCGCGCTTCATATCATAATCGTTTCGCTCGTAGAGATTATCAACGAGACGTTCGAGGAGCTTTTGACGACCGAGTCCTTCCCCGCGGCGGAGCAAGATCCGCATTGAAGAAAACTCCTCGGGCGAACCGAGACCGTAGATGCAGGAGACACTCGCGACCACGATCACGTCCTTCCGGCTGACGAGCGAACTCGTGGTCGCGATACGCAGGCGCTCGATCTCCTCGTTGATGGAGGAATCTTTCTCGATGAACGTATCGCTCGAGGGCACGTAGGCCTCGGGTTGGTAATAATCGTAGTAGCTGACAAAGTATTCGACGGCGTTTTCCGGGAAGAAATTCTTGAACTCCGAGTAGAGTTGGGCCGCGAGCGTCTTGTTGTGGGAGATGATGAGGGTCGGCCGCTGGAGCTGCTGAATGACATTCGCCATCGTGAAGGTCTTGCCCGACCCCGTGACGCCGAGGAGGGTTTGAAAACGATTACCTGCCCGCAGCGAACGCACCAGCGTCTCGATGGCGGTGGGCTGATCGCCCGTGGGCGTGTAATCTGCGCGAAGTTTGAACATCGATTTAAGGAGTAACCAAAGCCCGCCGTTCGGCAACTGTCACCTCGCCCAATCGGGAATCGTCCCAACACAGCCCGGGCACGCGCGAGGCATCAACGTTCACGACGTCCCAAACAAAAATGACGCCGAGCAGTGGCATCCCACGCATGTGCCGGCAGTACGCCGATCGCGCAATGGAGAAAACTTCCCGCGAAGCGCACGATGAATTCAGGCAATCCCAGTGGAACGGCTTGACCGCATCACGCGGGATTGCGCGCAACCACACTCCAGCACCTGAAGGTCAAGTCGCTCCACCTTTCCGATCAGCCAGTTGCCGTGCAGCCGTGTTGGAGCGAAGCGATAACACGGTCAGCCCCGCACACCATCCGCGCGGTCGCTTACGCTCCCGCGCGATGCAAACCGATCGCACAGGTTCGGAGGCCGGTGGCTACGGCAGCAAACACCCTCGAGGTTGATGCTATGAGGCGGAGAAGCGGGCGAAACCGCGCCGCGATCAATTAAACCGAAACCCCAGCGCCATCAGCTCGTTCATGTTGAACGGCGCGCTGGCCAGTACTTCCTGCAGCTTGGCCAAAGCGTCCGCTTGGTTCGGCGCATCGTACAATGCAGCGCCGTCGTCGTTGTCGTGCAGATGCACGGCCCACGGGCTGGTGGCGGCATCAGCGCTGACTTGAAAGGCTGAACCATAAAGATAGTTGCCCGGCAGACCCGGATGCGGGCCGGTGCCGGGCACGAGGAACAACGTATGCACCGGATCGTGCACCACGGCGCCGCCGTGCTTGGCACGGTGATGCGCCACCTTACCGGCCACCGTCAAGCGTTTGCCCGCAGCTTTCGCCCGAAGCGCCGCCGACAGCGATTGGACGTAGCGGTCGAAAATACTGGCATTTGATTCCACTTCCTCCACGGCAACTTTGCCAGCCACGACCTCGTCGAGATTCGCCGCATAAAATGACGGCAACTTAATCAATGATCGCGCGGTGACATGCCCATCCTTGTGATCCGCATCCGGGTACGCCTGGTGCGAAGCATAGAGTCGGCGGATCGCATCCTGATAGGCGGGGGTGACAGGCACGGCCCCAACCGGGCTGTGCTCAATCATATCGAGAACGGTTTGATCAAATTGCGAATTGGGGGTTTGGGGCATGTTTCACGGATTACCTGAGGCTTCGACGGATGACGAGGCTCAATCACGATTCGCGAAGTTTTAGGCAAGATGTGCCCAGAGCAGTCCGGAGGTGGCGCGCTCGCCGCGCCACCAATCTCGCATCGTACACCCCAAAAAATCCCGTCCCGCATTTTTCCCTCGCCTTTAGCCCGTTTCACCCCGGCATTCGGTTTATGCCGTTCACCAAACTTGGTCTCTATTCCAGCATCCTCCGCGCCGTCACGGCCAAAGGCTACGGCGAACCCACGCCCATCCAGCAGCAGGCCATTCCGGTGATTTTGACGGGCAAAGATCTCATCGCCTCCGCGCAAACCGGCACGGGGAAGACCGCCGCGTTTGCCCTGCCCATTCTGAATCGCCTTGGCCCCCACCAAGCCCGCGGCCCCCGCGTGCTCGTGCTTGAACCCACCCGCGAACTCGCGGCGCAAGTCGACGAAGCCTTCCGTGAATTCGGCCAGTTCAGCGACATCCACACCACGCTCATTCACGGTGGCGTCGGTTTCGGCAAGCAGCGCAATGCCCTGCACAAAGGCAGCGATATCGTCGTCGCCACCGTCGGTCGCCTCATGGATTTCCTGCACGAACGAACTCTCCGGCTCGATTTTCTCCAAGTGCTCGTGCTCGATGAGGTGGATCGCATGCTCGACATGGGTTTCATCAATGACGTCAAAACCATCGTCAGCCAGTGTCCCAAAAAGCGGCAGACCCTTTTCTTCTCCGCCACCGTACCGCCCGAGATCGAAGCTGTCGCGCGTTTTGCCCTGACTGATCCGGTCCGCATCGCCATCGGTCGGGCGCGCACCGTCAGCGAATCCGTCACTCACGCCATCTACACGGTAAACCAAGGGCTGAAGTACAATCTGCTCGTTGCCCTGTTGGAAAAAACAGATTTTCACAGCGTCATTGTTTTCACCCGCACCAAGCACGGGGCCGATAAAATCGCGGCGCAACTCAAGGAAACCGGCCATTCCGTTACGGTGCTCCATGGCAACCGCAGCCAAGGCCAGCGCAAGGACTCCCTCGCCGGTTTCAAGGCAGGCCGCTACGAAGTTATGGTGGCGACCGACATCGCGGCGCGCGGGCTCGATATCGCCGGGGTATCGCATGTGATCAATTACGACATTCCGATGACACCCGACGATTATGTGCATCGCATCGGCCGCACTGGGCGCGCCGCCGCCACCGGCGACGCGTTCACGATCGCCACGCCGCAGGAAGCGAACGACATAAAATCCATTGAACGTTTCATCAAAGCCTCGATTCCCCAACTCAAGCTCGAAGGCTTCGACTATAAAGCCCTGCCCCCTCCCCGCGCCAGCGCGCCACCTCAAGCCGACTACCGCCCCAATCGCGGCCAAGGGCAACGCCAAGGTCAAAACCGCGGTGGCTCCCGTGGCAGTAGCGGCGGCAGCGCTCGCCCCGGTGGTGGTGGTGGTGGGAATAAGAGTGGGGGTGGCGGCAAGAGCGGCGCAGGTGGCGGCAAGCCTTCGTCCGGTCCCTCCCCTCATTCGAAAGGCAAGCCCGGCGGCCAATGGCGCAGCCGCAGCGGACGTTGAACTGCATCTCGAAACACAAAATACCAGCAGACCAATCTCCCGGATTTTTTGCCACAAAGAGGTACGAAAAAACGGGTGCAGGCGAAACCCGCTAGGTGCCTATAGGCGCGCGGAAATCTTCGATCACCAGCAGAATGCTTTTTGCGCCTTATTTGTGGCAAAAAAATCGGGAATGTTCGTGTCCGCCAAATGATCTGAACCCAATAAATCACCTCTTCTTCCATGACCACAGTTTCCACCATTCTCACGCACCCCGGCGGCGCGCATAAAGACGAGTTTCTCGCCTGCAGCGTGTTGCTCGCCCTGCATCCTGTGCCGATCATCCGTCGTGAACCGACCCCCGAAGATCTGGGCAATCCGTCCATCTGCGTCGTCGACGTCGGCCATCAGCACAATCCCGCGCTCAATAATTTCGATCACCACCAACTCCCCAAGGATCATCCGCCCACGTGTTCGCTCTCACTAGTCCTGCAGCATTTAGGCCTCTACGAAGACGCGCGCCAGTTTTGCGAATGGCTGGAGCCCGCCGAGTGGTTTGATTGTCGCGGCCTCGTGACAACTGGGAAGTGGCTCGGCGTCGAAGCCGCTACGCTCACCAAGCTCAACTCGCCCATCGACATCACGCTGCTGCGGCGCTTCGCCCAAACGAAACGCATCGATGCCGGTGACCCGCTCTGGGCCGTGATGCAGATGATCGGCGAAGATCTGCTCAGCTACGTGAAGTCGCTGCGGGCGCGGCTGGATTTTATCGGGCAACACGCAGAAATTTGGGAACTCGAGCTAGGCGGACTGCCCGGCAAAGTTCTCTTTCTCCCCCGCACCGATCCCCTGCCCGAGGATTCTTCGATGGGCACGGATCAGTTCATCACGAGCCGTGGTTTAGAACACGCCATCGTCGGCTTGGTTTATCCTGACCGCCGTAGCACCGGTTACGGCCTCTCGCGTTTCCGCGACAACAGCCGGCTGGATTTCACCCGCATCGCGAACAGCCCGGATGTCCACTTCACCCACGTCCGCGGCTTCGTCGCGAAGACTTCCGTCGCAGACATCGGTCAGTTGAAAAAGCTGATGATCCAAGCGGGTACCGCCTGACGTTTTTAGGAGGCGGGGTGCCCTCACCCCGCAGGTTTTATTCCCGCATTCCGTGGAGAGGTGGCGCGCTTGTCGCACCATGATCACGTTGCGAGGCAAGCTCGCAACCTACGCTTTAGGATGTGACGCCAAAAAAATCACCCGATCCCCAGCAGCTCGACTTCGAACACGAGCGTCGCATTCGGCGGAATCGCTCCGGGATAGCCTGCGCGACCGTAGCCCAGCTCCGGCGGAATGGTCATCTTCACTTTGTCGCCGATCTTCATCGTGGCGACGCCTTGATCCCAACCAGCGATGACCTGACCTTCCCCGAGGACAAACGTGAACGGCTCTTTGCGATCTACCGAGCTGTCGAATTTTTTTCCATCGGTGAAACAGCCGGTATAATGAACGGCAACCGCCTCGCCCTTTTTCGGAGAGCGGCCGGTGCCTGTCTTGAGTGATTCAATTTTGAGTGTGGGAGTTGCCATGAAGCCAAATTCACCCACTCACGCCGTCGCGTCAAGAAGGCAGCGTTTTACGGGGAAAGAAGCTGAAAATGTATTTGTACCCGGGCACTTTTCCCCGTCAATTCCACGCCCTTCCCTTGCCTGTCATCATCAACATTTCCACCTACAAGTTCACCCCGTTGGGTGATCTGCCCGTGTTGAAAGCGCGGTTGCTGGAACTGAGCCTGCGCGTCGGACTCAAGGGCACGATTTTGCTGAGCCCGGAAGGGATCAATATTTTCGTCGCCGGCACGCGCGAGCAGCTCGATCCGGTGCTGGCCGAACTTCGCGCGATTCCGGGTCTGGCAGATCTGCAACCCAAGGAAAGCGAGAGCGACCGCCAGCCGTACAATCGGATGCTGGTGAAAGTTAAAAAGGAAATCATCGCCTTCGGCATCGAGGGCATCGAGCCGGGTCGCCGCACTTCGCCCAAACTGCCCGCCCGCACCCTCAAACAATGGCTCGATGAAGGCCGTCCCGTGACTTTGTACGACACGCGCAACGACTACGAAGTGCGCATGGGGACGTTTCGCGGCGCGCTGCCTGCGGGCATCGAGCATTTTCGCGAATTTCCCGAGGCCGTGCGCCAACTCCCGGAGACCATGAAAGCGCAACCCATCGTGATGTTTTGCACTGGCGGCATCCGTTGCGAGAAGGCCGGCCCGTTCATGGAGCAGGCCGGTTTCAAAAATATTTTCCAACTCGACGGCGGCATCCTGAAATATTTCGAGGAATGCGGCGGGGCGCACTACGACGGCGAATGTTTTGTGTTCGACCGCCGAGTCGGGGTCGATCCGGCGTTGCGTGAAACGAATTCCGTGCTGTGTTTCGCCTGCCAAATGCCGCTCAAAGAAGAGGAGCAACGTCACCCGCATTATGTGCCGGATGTATCCTGCCCGCACTGCTACGGTCGGAAAAGCAAGCGGCCCGCTCGCGCCAACGAAAGTTAAGAGGCGCCGCGCACGCCTATCAGGGAATGCCCGCAGCTCAGCCCGAGGCGCGCACCAGATGCCCGAGATATTTGGTAATCATACCTCTGATCAAATCCGGCCGCAGAGGCTTGGTGATATAGTCGTCCATCCCCACCGAGAGACACAGTTCCCGGTCCCCTGACATGGCGTTGGCCGTCATGGCGACGATCCGGATTTCACGGGCAAAACCCGGTTCTTCCGCTGCCTGAGCTTTACGAATCATCTGCGTCGCTTCGAGACCGTCCATTACCGGCATCTGAATATCCATGAAAACCAATTGGTAAGGATGCTTCCGCAGGGCATCGAGCGCCTCCTTCCCATTGTTCGCGATGTCGACGGGATAGCCCATTTTTTTCAGAAATTTTTGCGCAACCTTTTGGTTCACGAGATTGTCTTCGACCACCAAGACTAAATTATTCGTATCCGCGCTTTGGGTTTCCCCGGACGCGCCCTGAACGAGGGTGAGGGCGGTCGGTGCCTTCACCTGCGGCTCCAAAGGTTTTCCCGATGCCAGGTTTGCGGTGGCTCGCTCCGTGGAAGTCGGGGCCAATAACCGCAGGATGAGTGAACGCAGGCGCATCGCCGGGATAGGCTTGTGCTCCGCTGCGGCGATCCCGTATCCGGCCAGTTGTTCAGCGGTCAGGCGTTCATTATCGGAACTGAGCAGTGCCAGAACGGGACGGCCAAAAGCCGGTTCGTCATTAATAACCCGCGACAACGCCAGCCCGTCAATTTCCGGCATGTGCTGATCCAGTAACACTAATTCGTACGGCTTGCCGCCCGCGGCGGCTCGCGTCAGCGCCTCAATGGCGGCCGTAGCCCCGTCGACGCTCGCCGTGACCGTGTTCCAGCGCTTCAAGAGGTGATGGAAATATTTTCGGTTCGTGGCATTGTCATCTACAACCAGAATCCGTCGATCATCCAATGCGAGTGTCGGATCCCATGGGACGGAAGTGGTTTCCGGCCGGGCGAACTCCACTTCAAACCAAAAAACCGAACCTTGGTTAAGCACGCTCGTGACTCCGATTTCGCCATGCATCAATTCGGTCAGGCAACGGCAAATGGCCAAACCCAAACCGGTGCCACCAAACTTCCTGGTGGTCGAACTGTCCGCCTGGACAAACCGTTGAAAGAGATTTTTCTGGACCTCGGGGGAGATACCGATGCCGTCATCCTTGATTTCAAAACGAATTCGCAGGCCCCGGTTGACTGGTTTTTCGCTCGGACGGACCCGCACCACTACTTCCCCATGAGCGGTAAATTTGATGGCGTTGCTGACCAAGTTCAGGACCACCTGCCGCAGTCGCACCGGGTCGCCGCGCACGCGCGGTGGAAGATCGGGCGCAAAATCCAGCACCAGCGCGAGTCCTTTCTTGTGCGCCGGCTCGGTCTCCAAAAACATCGCCCGTTCCAGTTGCTCTTCCAAATCAAAATCGATCGCCTCCAAATTGAGGAGGCCGGCCTCGATCTTGGAGTAATCGAGCACATCGTTCAAAATCGTGAGCAGACTTTCGCTGCTGTGGATGAGTGTATCGACAAATTCCCGCTGTTCGCTGTCGAGTTTGGTGTCGAGCAAGAGGTGCCCCATGCCAACCACGCCATTCATCGGCGTGCGAAGTTCATGGCTCATATTGGCGAGAAAAGCGCTCTTGGCGCGATCGGCGGCTTCTGCGGCTTCCTTGGCCCGTTGCATTGCCGTGATCGCCTTGCCTAGCTCGGCGGTCCGATCCGCCACCCGCTGTTCGAGATCGGAGTTTAACAAGCGATAGCGCTCTTCACTCGCCGCCAGTGCATTGGTTTTTTTCAACGTCTCCGCGACCTGCTGCCCGAGTTGCCGGTTGGTCTCATTGAGTTCGCCGGTACGTTTCTTCACCACATGTTCGAGGTGCACTTTTTCCCGCCGTTCCAGATAGGAAAATAACCAGGCGAGAAATCCCACCACGCCAAGCGCACTCACTCCATAAATAGCCCAGGCCAATCTCGAGCGAAACCAAGGGGGTTGCACCGTAAACGCGAGTGTCGCTTCCGCTCCGGCCACCGAATCGGATACCGGCCGGGCATGAAAAACGTAGTGGCCTTCCTGTCCGTCAGAACCAACCCCCACTTCATCTGTCAGGACCCCGTTTTTCTCATCGGCACTTTGAAAAGTCGGCCAACGAACTCCGTCTCCGTATGCGCTTTCACGCTTTGAAATTACGAGCAAACGTCCGTCAGGCAAAAAGTGCAGGTCAGTGGGTGCAGCGCTCAACCCCAACGAATCAGGACCGAGTACCACGAACGCCAGCATCCCCGTTTCCACCAATCCAAGGCCGATCACGGGTATGCTCGAAGAAGCGGATCGACCAGTGGTCCCCAGCATTACGCAACCGAAGAGCACAGCCGCAGCTCGGGGGCGAGACCAGAAATCTCTGCCACCAATAGCCAGCAGCCCGGGTAGCAACCATCGAGGCAACATAAATGAAAGTAAGCTGGTAATCGGCTCCCCAGATTCTTTCTTGAACACCGAGCTGGATAAATTTCCAACCGCGCAGCGCGTGTTTTAAGTTAAAAAACACCCTGCTCGATCTTCGTTGGTTAGCTGAATCCCGGACAATCCCAGCAATCCAATTCTCTCGAATCTCGCTAACAACTACCAGTGGATGCTTTTAGTTGTTTGCTTCAAAAGTCCTTATCCGAAAAACGCAGCGGTGGAGTGAACAAAATAACCCACCTCAATGTTTGATCCGAGGAAAGGGCTGATCAGATACCAGCGCCACCATGGGCTTACTGACCAGCAGCAGACCTGCCGCTAATGGGAAACCACGGGAAAATTCAGCCGCACTCAGCATCTTGCCCCCAGGGCGTTGCAGCCGACGAAACCGCAGCACCCCCTGCCCGGTCGCTACACATAATCCCTCCGCATCGCTCCCAAGCACGGTGCCGGGTGAGGTCAGCGTACCCGACTTGCCACTGAATACGTGACCAGTTTCGGCCAGCACCACGTCAGCCAAGCCGAGCTTCACTGGTTGATCGTTTATTTCGATGGTGCACGCCGGCCAAGGGAATAGTCCGTTGATGCGAGCCGCGAGCAACGCGGCAGGCGCCGCGAAATCCACAGCGCCATCCGGTTTCGCCAGCTTCCGGCAAAACGTCGCGCTCGCCGAATTTTGTTCGATGAAACCGAGGACACCTTCTGCCAATTTCGGCAGCGTGCGCGCCAGCAAAGGAACGCACGCCTGCGCCAATTTCGTCTCCACATCCAACGCGGTATCGAAGGTAGCGATCGCCACGCGCTCCACGTCCGCCATCGGCCCCGCATCGAGCGCCGGCACAATCCGCATCAACGTGACGCCTGTTTCGCGTTCGCCACTTGCGATGGCGGTTTGGATCGGCGAAGCCCCGCGATATTTCGGCAGCAAAGACGTGTGCAAATTCAAGGTGCCGAGACGCGGGGCAGAAATAAAATCCTGCCGCAATATATGCCCGTACGCCATGATCAGGGTCACGTCGGGCTGATATTTTTTGAGCTGGGCGAGTTCTTCTGGTGTGAGCTTTTCCGGCTGATGCACGGGCAGCCCGCGGGCCTGCGCCCAAAGTTTGATCGCATTGGGCTGCACCTTCTGTCCGCGGCCCACCGCGCGATCAGGCTGCGTGTACACGGCTACCACCGTCACGAGTGGTCGCGCCTCATCCACCAGCCAGTTCAACAGAGGCAGCGCAATCGCATCAGAGCCCATAAAAACCGTGCGCAGCATGGCGGGAATCAATCGTCGATGATATCAAACGCATCCGGTTCATCCACCTTCACCCCGCGTGAGCGTGGCGCCGGGGCTTCCATCTTTTTGCCGGCCAACCGCATTTCAATCGGCTGCCTTTTCTTGCCGACGAGATCGAAATGCACCGGGCAACCATCGAGCCCGAATTCTTTGACAACGCCGGCTTCCAGATAGCGGCGATATTGCTCCGTGAGTTTTTCTTCGCGGTTGCAAAATAATTTGACGCGGAACGGCCGATGCCCGACCTGCGTGGCGTAATACACCCGGAAACGCTGGCCACCGATCGACGGTGCCGGCATCCGCTCCGCGAGATCAATGATCGTCTGGTTCAACCTTGCCGTCGGAATTTTGATCTCCAACCGCGCACTGAGTGCGCGCGCCGACTTCAACATGCGCTCAATATCATTACCCGTCAGCGCCGAGACAAACATCACCGGCGCACCGGGCGTAAAGAATAGCCGTTCGTGCAGGGCCTTCTCAAACTTCACCCGAAAATCGCGCTCACTCTTGAATTTCTTGAGCTCCCCCCGGCGGATCGCCGCGAAAACCAAATCCCATTTGTTCACCACGACCACGATCGGACGCGCCGCCTCGACGATTTCGCCGGCGATCGCTTTGTCCTGCTGCGTGACCCCGTCCATCGCATCCAAGACCATGTAAACCACATCGGCCGAGCGGATCGCATCCAGCGAACGGACCTTGGAAAAATACTCGACCGAAGAGGAAAGCTTGGTGTCCGCCCGAATTCCCGCTGTGTCGATCAGTCGAAACGGCCACTTTTTTCCTTCCTTGGATTTAAATTCAAAATCGATCTCCACCGAATCGCGGGTCGTCCCGGGAATATCGCTCACGATCAGCCGCTCGCTCTTGAGCAGACGGTTGCTGAGGGAGGATTTTCCAACATTCGGCCGGCCGACAAAGCACAGAGTCAAGCGCTCGGGATTTTTTGCCTCAAGGTCGGGCTCCAGCGCCAGCTTGGCCAGAATCGCGATGCGCAAATCGGCTTCACCGTTGCCGTGCTCCGCCGAAAGAAAAACCGGCTCGCCAAAACCGAGGCGAAAAAATTCTTCCACGTTCGGCACTTTTTCCTGACCACTATCGGCTTTGTTCACCGCCAGAATGATGGATTTCTTGCCCTTGCGGAGCATCGCAGCCACCCGGGTGTCGAGCGCCGTCAGCCCTTCGCGCGCATCGACCACGAACACTATGACCGGGGCCGAAGCGATGGCGAAGTGGACTTGTTCCTCCGCCGCTTTAATGAGCTGACGTGGGGTCGTCGCGTCCTGCAAACCAAGTCCGCCCGTATCAAGCAGCAGATAGAGGCCATCCTTCACCTCAGCGGAGACGATGTCGCGCGTGACTCCAGGCTGGTCATGGACGATGGAAATGCGGCGGCCCGCCAGCCGGTTGAAGAGGCGACTTTTGCCGACATTGGGTCGGCCGACAATAGCGACAGTGCGGGACATAGGAGGACAGTAGTGAGGAGTGAGGAGTGAGTAGCGAGTAGGAAATATCAGGCTCAAGTAGCCGGGGTGGAGCGCAGCGACGACGCGGTAGGAGCGACGACGCGCGTCAACCGCGTTTTCGCCGTTGGTTCAAACGCGGCGACAAACCATTGGCCAGGCGAGTGAATTCCCGCTCCTCGCTTCAGGTCAGCGTTTGTTGCCTTGGACGAAACGATCCATCCGATCACAGGCCTCGATCAGTTGCTCGTAACTGGTCGCAAAACAGGCGCGGACGTGACCCTTGCCGTTCTCGCCGAAAGCGATGCCGGGCACGACCGCGACCTTCTCCTGTTGGAGCAGACCGACGGCGAAATCCTTTTCGGTCAGTCCGGTCGGCGTGACGTCGGGGAACGCATAGAAAGAACCACGCGGCGAATGGCACTTGAGCCCGATCTCCTTAAAACGCCGCACGACGAGATCGCGCCGGCGATGATATTGCTCGCGCATCATCAGCACGCTGTCCCAGCCGCGAGTGAGCGCTTCGAGGGCCGCTTCCTGCGCGATGATGGAGGCGCAAAGCATCGTGTATTGATGCACCTTCATCATGGCGTCGATGAGTACCGCCGGACCGCAGGCATAGCCGATGCGCCAGCCGGTCATCGCAAACGCTTTCGAAAAACCGTGGAGAAAAATCGTCCGCTCCGCCATGCCAGGCAGACTGGCGATGCTGGTGTGCGTGCCGTCAAAGGTCAGCTCCGAGTAGATCTCGTCCGTCAACACCAACAGATCTTTCTCACGACAAAACTCCGTGATTTTCTGCAACTGTTCGAGGCTGCAGGTACCGCCCGTCGGATTGCACGGCAGGTTGAGCATGAGCATTTTCGCGCCCGGTTGCCACGACGCGCGCAGTGCTTCGGCGGTCAGCGCAAAGTTATCCTTCGCATACGTCGGCACGGCGATCGCCGCACCGTGCACGAGCGCGATGCTGGGATTATAGCTCACGTAACACGGCTGATGATACATCACCTTTTCGCCGGGATTCACGAACGCGCGGCACGCCAGATCGAGCGCTTCGCTCACCCCTACGGTCACGATCACCTGATCATCAGGCCGGTAACTGATATTGAAATGCTCCTCAACGTACTTCGCGATCGCCCGGCGCAGCTCGATCATCCCGAGATTCGACGTGTAGTAGGTCTTGCCCTTTTCGAGCGCAAAGATCGCGGCTTCGCGGATGTGCCACGGCGTGACGAAATCCGGTTCGCCCACACCAAGCGAGATTACGTCCTGGCCCTTCATCTTGGCCACCAGTTCAAAGAAATCGCGGATGCCGCTCTTGGGCAGCGCGGCCACGTGGCCCGCCACCCATTTTTTCGGGTCGGTACTCATGATGAGGTTCCTCCCGTTAAGGTGCCACGTTCAAGCGCGTGGTTTGCGCTTCGCCCTGGTCGAACAGGTAGCCCTGATCCTTGTAACAGCGCAGCATGAAATGAGTGGAAGTCGAAAGCACGCCCTCGATCGTCGAGAGTTTTTCCGAGACGAAACTGGCGACTTTCTGCAGCGTACTGCCCTTGATGAAGAGCAACAGGTCGTAGCCACCCGACATCAGGTAGCAGGACTCGACCTCGTCGAAACGCCCGATGCGTTCTGCCAGCCGGTTGAATCCCCCCCCGCGCTCCGGGGTGATCCGCACCTCGATCACCGCGCGCACCGCGGCGGCTGCTGCTTCATGGGAAAGATCGAGCACCGGACGCCAGCCGAGGAAGATTTTATCCTTCTTCAACTGATCCAGGTGCTGATTGACCTCGGCATCGGTCAGACCCGCGACCTGGGCGATTTGCGCGGTCGTGAGCTGGCTGCCTTCGAGCAAGAGCTTGAGAACTGGGTTCATAGGGGCGGTATTAATCCGTAAATCAGCCCTCTTTGACGAGAACGAAATCGCCCACCCAACTTAGTCCTTTCAATTTTTCCCCAATACAGCCTATAAAAACGACCGTCCATGAACATTTTGATTGCCGAAGATGAAGCCCTCCACCGAGACCTGTTAGCAGGGATCCTCGCGCAATGGCCTGAGCATACCGTCACTCTGGTCGAGGACGGACAGGCGGCGTGGACGCTTCTGACCGACCCCAAACGACTCTTCGACCTGGTGTTTCTCGATATTAAAATGCCCAGATTGGGTGGCTTGGAACTCCTCCAACGCCTACGCGAAAGCGCGTTCCGTCGTTCCGCCAAGTTCGTCATCTGCACTGCAGTGAACGACCGGGCGACCATCAGCAAAGCCGTCCTGCTCGGTGCCAAACGCTACCTCATCAAGCCTTGCACCCCCTCTGTCGTCGCCGAAACCCTGCGCCAAGTAGGCACGCCCACCACCCCGCCAACGTAAGTCTGGCGCGCTCTTTTATTTCTGAGGTAGGGCGCGTTATCCGTTACGCGCCGTCAGGCTGAGCACGCGCAACGCGGTTCGAGGTAGGGCGAGTCGTCCCTGACGAGCCGTTTTATCTACGGTGCGGAGCGGCTCGTCAGAGACGACTCACCCTACCCTTTGATCCAATCCCGTTTCGCGTGATTGCTTCGCGCGGAAAAATCATTCAAGGGTGTGCTTCGCATGTTCGAATCACTGACCGAAAAACTCACCTCCGCCCTCCGCAATCTGCGCGGAGTCGGCCAATTGTCCGAGGCCAACATGGCCGACGCCCTCAAGGAAGTGCGCGCCGCTCTCCTCGCCGCCGACGTCCATTTCAAAGTCGCCCGCGAATTCATCGAGCGCGTCCAAACCAAATGCAACGGCCAAGCCGTCCTGAAATCCGTCACCCCCGGCCAGCAGATCGTCAAAATCATTCACGACGAACTCGTCACTCTCCTCGGCGAAGGCACCACCGATCTCTCCGCCACGCGCCCGCTCAAGATTCTCATGGTCGGTCTCCACGGCTCGGGCAAAACCACCTCCACCGCCAAGCTCGGCAAGCTTCTCAAAAAACGCGGTAGCCGTCCCTTCGTCGCCGCGTGCGACGTCTATCGTCCCGCCGCCATCGACCAGCTCGAGATTCTCGCAAAACAGGAAGAACTCGGCTTCTACTGCGACCGGGTTTCCAAAGACGTTCCCGCCATCGCCAAGCAAGCGCTCGAAGCCGCGATCGCCGCCAACGCCGATGTCATCATCTTCGACACCGCCGGCCGTCTCCAGATCGACAAGGACTTGATCGAGGAAGTCAAAAAGCTCAGCGCCGTCGTGCAGCCCGACGAAATCCTCCTCGTGGCCGACGGCGCCCTCGGCCAGGAAGCGGTCAACGTTTCCAAAGCCTTCCACGACGCCCTCAATCTCACCGGCCTCATCCTCACAAAGATGGACGGCGATGCTCGCGGCGGCGCGGCGCTTTCGATCAAGTCCGTCACCGGCGTCCCCATCAAGTTCACCGGCACCGGCGAAAAAATCGCCGACTTCGAAGTCTTCCATCCCGACCGTCTCGCCTCCCGCATCCTCGGCATGGGCGACGTCGTCTCGCTCGTCGAGAAAGCCCAGGAAAACATCGATCAGCAGGAAGCCGAGCGCATGGCGGAGAAGATGCGCAAGGCGGATTTCAATCTCGAAGACTTCCTCTCGCAGATGCAGCAGGTCAAAAAAATGGGTTCAATGCAGTCAATCATCGGGATGATGCCCGGCATGAGCGGCATGCAGCTCCCCGACGACGCCGACGTGCAGATGAAGCGCACCGAAGCCATTATTTATTCGATGACGCTGCAAGAGCGCCGCAAGCCCGCCATTTTAAACGGCAACCGCCGCATCCGCATCGCCAAGGGTGCCGGAGTGAAGGTGCTCGAAGTGAACCAGCTCATGAAGCAATTCGAACAAATGCAGAAGCTCATGAAGATGATGAAAGGCGGCAACCAGAAGAAGATGATGCGCCAAATGGAAGCCATGAAAGGAAAAGGCAGCATGGGCGGCATGCCGGGATTCTAATTCTGAAGGTAGGGCGAATCCTCCGGATGAGCCTATTTAGTGTCTGCCCGGAAACTGCCTGTTTTGAAAGTCGCGGGTGATTTTGGCATTTTCCCGCGGGCGCTTTTGTCAAGTCGGCGGGGTTTCGCGGTGCGCTGAGCCGGATTTCCTGAAAATCCTCGACGCTCAGACACACCGCTCCCTTGGGCTTCGCTTTCCTGATCCCCTCTTTGGGTTTTTTAGGCGGCTGCGGGTTCGGTCGCGGGTTCGCTCGCCTCTCGGCGTCGGGCGCGGGTTTGGATTTCGCGGCCGATCACATGGAGGTTGTAGGCGAGGATGCCGTATCCGGCGTAGCGTTGATAGCCAGC
>JBBRBC010000056.1:0-24725 GCA_038206205.1 Opitutales bacterium | reverse complement strand
TGGCTTCGAGCAGCGCGAGGATTTCTGCCTTCAGCGTGGGGTGCGACCAGATCCATTGCAGGCCGGCGAGGATCGGCGGCAGTTCGTCGCGGCTTTTGAGCGGGAGGACGATTTTCTCAATGGGCACGAGGCCGAATTCGGGCTGGGCTGTGAAGGGGTGGCGCATGGAAAGAGCGAATGTGGCGGGGTGGAAGGGGCGTTTCTCCTCTGAAAGCACTGCCCGTGCCGGGAAGATTCGCGACCGAAATTTTCCAAAAATAATCGCGGCTCACTCGGGGAATTCTCATTCGAGCCGTTTCCCGCCGGACACTACATCGCCGCCCGGCTCGGCTACGAGTTCAAGGCTACCACCTCGGTTTCCCATCAAGCGGAAATCGAACTGGGTTACAGCGAAAGCACGGAATCGGGTGTAAAGTTTAAGATTCTGCCCCTCACGCTCAACTACCGCGCCGAATTTGCCGCCACCGGCAAGCTCAGCTATTACGCGGGAGCCGGTATTGGTATCTGCCGGAAGAGTCTTTCCTATTCTGGTTATAGCTACACGAGCTCGGACAGCAACAACGCTCTGGTCCTTCAGGCTTTTTCCGGGGTCAACTACAAGGCCTCCCCCTCCGCCACCCTGCACCTCGGCCTGAAATATATCTGGATCGGTGAAACGGAACTCTTGGGGATCAAAGCCAATGTCGGTGACGATGTGGCCATCATGGCCGGCGTGAGTTTCAAGTTTTGATCGCCGCTCTCCATCAATAGTTGGATTTCAAACCGCAGCGCTAGCTGCGGTTTTTTTATTATTAATTCCGCGCGGCCGCGTCTTGGTCGTTCAGCCCATACCGTTTATCTTGCAGCCCGCAGCCGGAGTTGTCGCAATTTCGTTACACGGATGAATTTGCCTCCCGGCAATTTCATCCTCTATTCCTCTCCATCATTCGCCGCCGCCACCGATGACCCTGCCCCCGCCGATGCGCTTACTTTTTGCCGGTCTGCTCGCTGTCCTACTCGGCGGCTGCCACTCGGTGAACAAACTCGCCGTCAACAAACTGGGCGATGCGCTCGCCGAGGGCGGCACCAACTTTTCCAGCGACAGCGATCCCGAGCTCATCCGCGACGCCGCCCCGTTCAGCCTGAAACTCATGGAAACCCTGCTGACGGAAAATCCCCGTCACGCCGGCCTGCTCTCCGCCGCCGCCAGCGGCTTCACCCAATACAGCTACGCCTTCGTGCAACAAGAAGCGGACATGATGGAGAATCGCGACGTCGCAGCCGCCACCCGCTTACGCGCCCGGGCCCGCGGGCTCTATCTGCGGGGGCGCGATTACGGTTTGCGCGGGCTGGAGCTGGCGCACCCGGGATTAAATGTCGCCTTGCGCAGCAACCCCCAAGCCGCCCTGCACCTCTGCCAACCCGCCGATGCGCGCCTGTTCTATTGGACGGCGGTATCGTGGGCGGCCGCGATTGCCTGCTCCAAAGACGATCCCCATTTGATCGCCGATCTGCCCCTCGCCGAAGCCTTGATTGATCGCGCGCTCGAACTGGATGAAGCCTACGATCACGGAGCAATTCATACCTTCCTGATCACTTACGAAATGGCCCGAGCCGGCAGCACGAAAGACCCCGTCGCGAGATCCCGCCACCATTTTGAACGGGCGATGAGCCTGAGCGACCAAGCGCAGGCCAGCCCACTGGTGGCTTACGCCGAAGCCGTCTGCGTTCAGCAACAAGATCGCGCTCAATTCCAAACCTTGCTGCAACAAGCCCTCGCGCTCGATGTCAACGTCCACCCTGAGTTCCGACTGATCAATCTGGTGATGCAGCAACGCGCCCGTTGGCTGCTCGGACGGGTTGACGAGTTGTTTTTGCCCGTCGATAGTTCCGCTTCACCCTAAACGCATGCGTCTCTTTTTCTACAACTTCGCACGAATCACCTCAGCCGGTCTAGGCCTCGCCCTGATACTCTTGGCCGGAATCGGGAGCAGCACGACAGCCCACGCCAGTGAGACCACCACCACCATCCGTCTCGGCACCCTGTTGCCCAGCGGCACGGCCCAACATCAAACGTTGCAGGCGCTCGGCGAGGATTGGAAAAAACTCTCCAACGGTTCGGTCAAATTGATTCTTTTCCCTGATGGACGGCTCGGCGGGGAAAGCGAGATGGTGAAAAAAATGCGGATCAAGCAGCTTAATGCCTGCGTCCTGACCGCCGTCGGCCTCGCGGAAATCGATCCGGGAATCGCCGGCCTGCAAGTTATCCCGCTGACCTTTCAGACTTGGGCCGAAGTTGATTATGTCCGGGAGAAAATGCGGCCGATGCTGGAGCAACGCCTGCGCGACAAAGGATTCGAAGTCCTTTTCTGGGGCGACGCCGGTTGGGTTCGTTTCTTTTCGAAAACCGCCGGAGTTCGGCCGGATGACTTTAAGAAAATGAAACTGTTTACCACCACCGGCGATGTCCGGCAGGCGGAGATCATGAAGGCCATCGGCTACCGTCCCGTCGCCTTGGAAACGACCGACATTCTCCTCGGACTCAACACCGACATGATCAATGTCGTGCCCGTGCCGCCCCTCATCGCGCTGGCCGGCCAGTTGTACGGACCCGCGCCGCACATGCTCGATTTAAACTGGAGCCCCATCGTCGGAGCCGCCGTGATCCGCCGGGATGTCTGGGAAAAACTATCGCCGGAACTGCGAACCCAGCTCCGCGCCGCCGGCGATGTAGCCGGAGCAAAAATCCGCACCCAAAGCCGCGAAGAAAGTGAAAAATCCGTTCGGGTCATGCAGGAACATGGGTTGAAAATTCATCAAGTTCCTCCGGAGGCCAAAGCCGACTGGCAACATCTCGCCGATGAGCTCCTCCCCCGCGTGCGCGGCACGATAGTGCCAGCGGAAATTTTTGACGAAGTGAATCGGCTGCTCGCCGAGTTCCGGCACCGCGGTGCCACCACCCAGCCTTAACCCGCATGGATCTCGGCCTCCTTGAAGATCAACCGGTGCCTCAACCCGTCGGTTTCTGGCATCGGGCGGAAAATCTGCTGATCACTTTTGCGCTGGCCATCATGGTGGTCCTGCCCGTGACGGAAATCATCCTGCGTGCGGGCTGGAGCACCGGACTGGCCGGCTCCAGCACGCTCGTCCAACATCTCACTTTAGTCGTCGGCATGCTGGGCGGTGCGCTCGCCGCCCGCGATGGACGACTGCTGGCGCTCTCCACCGCCACCACCTTACTTCCCGCCAACTGGAAAGGCCGTACGCATTGGTTCAGTCAGTCCTTTGGCGCCGCAATTTCGGTCTGGCTCTGCGTGGCGAGCGTCCAATTTGTGCTCGTGGAAAAAGAGGGAGGGAATTTTCTGCTGCCCGGCCTGCCCTTGTGGATCATTCAATCCATTTTGCCACTCGGTTTCGGGGCGATCACCCTACGCTTGATATTACATGCCTCGGCGCATTGGCGCGGCCGGCTACGAGCAGTCCTGTTTGTCGCGGCGGTGGTGGCGCTCGGCATTTGGTCACCTTGGCCAGCGGCCCACATGGTCTGGCCGGCCATGACAATTTTGTTCGCGGCCACGCTGTTGGGGGCTCCGGTATTTGTTACGTTGGGCGGCGCCGGGTTGATTCTATTCTGGGGCGCGGATCAGCCCATCGCCGCTCTGCCGGTGGAACATTACCGGCTGGTGACAAATCCGGCCCTGCCTTCGATTCCGCTCTTCACTCTCGCGGGATATTTCATGGCAGAAGGTGGCGCCTCGCGGCGACTCGTCCGCGTTTTTCAAGCTTTGGTCGGCTGGTTTCGGGGCGGACCTGCCATCGCCACCGCGCTGCTTTGCGCTTTCTTCACTTCACTGACGGGCGGCTCCGGTGTCACGATTCTCGCCCTGGGTGGACTGTTGATGCCGGTGCTGCTCGCCGCCAAATATTCCGAGCGCGATGCGCTGGGCCTGCTGACCGGGGCCGGTTCACTCGGCATCCTGCTGCCACCGTGCTTGCCGGTGATTTTGTACGCGATCATCGCCAAGGTCGGCATCAAGGAAATGTTTCTCGGCGGATTGATTCCGGGCATTCTGCTGATCGCGATGACGGCCGCGTGGGGTGTCTGGGCGGGGCGACGCGCGCCCGCCAGCAAAATGAAATTTGATTTCACCGAGGCTCGCGCGGCGACGTGGGCCGCCAAGTGGGAATTACTGCTGCCCGTGGTTTCACTCGGCGCACTCTTCAGCGGCTGGGCCACACCGGTCGAGGCGGCGGCGGTGACGGCCTGCTACGCGTTCGTGATCGAGGTCATCATCCATCGCGACCTGCATATTTTCCGGGATTGCCCGCGTGTGCTGACCGAAGCGGGGCTGTTGATCGGCGGCATTCTGCTGATCCTTGGAGTCGCACTCGGCCTGACCAATTATTTTATCGATGCGCAGATTCCCGATACGCTCGCACTCTGGGCCGCCGAGCACGTGAAATCCCGCTGGATCTTTTTGCTCGGGCTGAATCTGGTCCTGCTGATCGTGGGCGGGCTCATCGAAATCTACGCCGCGATCATCGTGGTGGTGCCGCTGCTCGTGCCGATCGGGGTAAGCCTCGGCCTGCATCCGGTGCATCTGGGAATTATTTTTCTCGCCAACATGGAGCTCGGTTTCCTGATGCCACCAGTCGGACTCAATCTGCTGCTCGCTTCCTCCCGGTTGAAAAAACCCATGAGTGAAACGATCCGCGCCGTGTTGCCCCTGCTTTTCGTGATGCTGATCGGCGTCTTGCTCATCACGTATTTTCCATTTCTGACGACCGCGCTGCTGCCCTAAGGGTTTCTCCAGAGAAACCCACCTGAATTTTTCGCATGCTCTCACAAAATTATTGGATCACCTGTGTGCAGTTGGCCGGAGTCTTTCATTTCGTGACGTTGGGACTTGCCTGCTTCACTCCCATCCCGCTTGACTGGGAAAAGAATCTGGAAAAACTACCGTTAATCCATCGTCGATTTTCCATGGCGCAAAATATTTCGATCGGAGCGACGATTGCCGTCCTTGGCCTGCTCTCCTTAGGTTTCGCGCCCGAACTGGTCAGCGGCACGCCCCTCGCTCGCGCGGTGTGCGGGTCCACGGCGCTGTTCTGGGGCGGCCGCCTCGCCGTGCTGCCGTGGCTCGGGGTTCGTCCCACCCTCACCTCCGTCGCTCTCAAAATTGGCTACACCCTTCTGCTGCTCGAATGTGCCACCTATGCTTTGGCTTACGGCTATCTGGCCGTACGCCCGAACTGATCATCCGCATGATGGCTCAGGCCAATTCACCACGCGTCGCAACGTCGCCCCAGCCTCCGACATCCTGAGCCCAGCCCGTGGAGAGAGGGTGGACGATGAAACGAACTGAGCGTGAAACAGAAAGTGTCTCGCGAAGGATGCGAAGGCTACCAGGCCATTTAGTTCGGACTCCTTCGCGAGACATCTTCAAACCTACTTGAGCTCGGCTTGCTTGGTCTGACGAAAAATATTCCTGACCCCACCACCCGGAAATTCAGCCGACCCGCGAAAAACTAACGGCACAATCCAATGAATGAAGATCAGGAAACAGCTTGCCCTAACCAGATAGTTTAACGCGGAGCTCGCGGAGGACACGGAGTGAAATCACGTCAGGCTCCGCGCTCTCCGCGTCCTCCGCGTTAATTGAATTTTATCCCGATTCGCGGCGGAGTTGTGCTCAACCGAATTCCTCGAGATCAGGATGTCTGAAGTTATTGCGACTCGCAGAATAGACTGACGTCCCGAGCGCTTGATCGGGTTTGCCCTGTAGGTTGCGAGCTTGCCTCGTTCGGCAGGCCAGCAGAATAGCGCGACCAGCGCGCGACCTACCACGGCACGATCCAATGCACCGAGTCTCCTGCGACGGCTCCGGCCTCACCAGAAAAAGTAGCAGCCGTCGTTGCTGAGGAATCGTTCGCTGGGCGGCGCATAAACCACCCGCCAGACATCGGCATACTTCGACCATTCACCGGGTATCGACCCATCAAACACGAGACGGGGTTTCAACGCCGGCCTCCAGGGTTTGGTGCGCAAGCGTTCTAAAAATTTTTCGTGACCCTCGGGTTGGGCAAAGTAAACGCTGCGCCGTTCGATGGCCTGCGTGGTGGCGGGCAACATCGCCATGGCGTCACCGGCATGGACCAATAAATATTGCTTCACCACAAAATCATGGCGCTCAAGTTCCATGGCTGCGCGGCTGCACGCCGTCTCAAAATCCGGACCGGCCGCATGGCCATAAGCCACGTAGCCCTGCGGCGAAGGGCGATAAAGGATCACCGTTACACCCGGTAATGAAGTGTGTATGACCTCCGCCTGCACCTCCGGCCAGCGCGTTTTAATCTCGGTCGCGTCGAGTCGGCCTTCCCACCAAGAAAGCACATTGTAGCGTTCGACGGCTTCCCAGTAGGCGGCGGGCCGCGCCTGCTTTTTCAGCAGACCAGGAAAGGCCGCCATGCCGTTGCTCGAGGGATCGACCCCAAATCCGTATCGCTGCCGGTCTGGCGACGACACCACCGACATATGGGCCCAGCGTTCGATCGCCTCGGAAATCGCTTTGTGCCGCGCTACCATCGGTAAATCCGCTGTGCCCGTGCCGGCTGCATCGCTGAACACTTCGCTGGAGGTTTTCCAAGCGATCAAATCAGGCCGCAGAAAAGAATTGGCCTGAAATTGCCGCTCGCCCAGCACGAAGGTGTCGCAAACCGCCAGCTTTGCGATGGGCCCACCAGCATCGGCCATGATGTTGCGGTAACGAAAGGCAGCAAAATTGAGCATGGGCGGAGCAGGACAAACGACGGGGAAACAAAAACGCTGCGAGGCCGTTAACCACCGCAGCGTTTTAGAGAAGAGTGATCAGTGCGGGTTAAACTTCCTGCCAGCGGCATGGCATGGCGCAGTATTTTGCGGCCAAAAGTTGCGTCTCTCGACCGGAGGGGTGCGTTGCGGTAGCCTGATCCAGTTGGTCAAAACATGCGGCCAGACGGGAAAAACCAAGGGAGAGCAAAAGGCTCGAGAGGAGCCCGATGAGAGCGGAGTTGAGGGAGTTCATGCGCAGAGTATCGTCTCTTTTCCCGTTTTTCTAGATGGCGAAAAACGCCTGCTTTAAGGCTGGCGGCCCTCGGGTCTGGCCATAAACACGGCGCCTTAAAGTAGGTGTTGCCCCGAGTTGCACTCACTCGGCATGCTGCCACACCTTTCTGGCGAAACCGTATGAGTTCGATCCGCTATTTTATTCAAGCCGTGGTGTTCGCTGTTTTGCTCCCAGCGGCCGGACTCGCCGCATGGGACGACCACCGGCAAGGTCGGCCGACCCTGGATTATTTTCCGAGTCAATTGATTGGGGCCACGCCCCAAACCGGTGCGATCGTGCAAGACGCCAAGGGCCGGCTCTTCGTCGGCAGCGACGCCTTGTTGGTTTATGATGGAGCAAGTTGGACCAGCCAGCCTCTGCCCGACTCATACAATTTATCCGCCCTTTGTTTTGGCGCTCACAACCGGCTCTGGGCCGGAGCGCACAATCAAGTCGGTTACTACACCGAAACGGCCACTGGAACTTTCGAATTCACTTCGCTCATAGCGAAACTACCGCCGGAGCACCGCCGCCTTGAATTCACCTGGGGCTGCGGCCTCGTCGGCAATCTGGTCTATTTCATCTGCCAATCCAAGGTGCTGCGTTGGGATGGCGAGCAATTTACGGTTTGGGATTTTCCCAATCAATCCCGCTTATACCCGGTTAGATTGGACCAGGAATTATGGTTTACGGATCTTGAAACGGGACTCTATCGACTAACCGCAGCAGGACCTCAACTCGAATTTGGCCCGAAAGATTTGCCGACCAATCCCGCCTTCAGTCTGGAGCGCGATGGCGGAGGCCTGCGCCTCTTTAGCCGCGATGGCCTTTGTTATGCCGGCAAGCCCCAACAACAACTTTGCTCCTCAGCTGTACTCGAATTTCTGCGTACCCGGCCGGTGAGCAGCATTCAACGTCTTCCGAATGGAATTTATGCCATCGGCACTTTGGGTGGCCTCGGCCTCATGTCCGCTGAGGGCCAACTGCTGCGGACGCTCAATCAAGAAGATGGCCTGACGAGCAACACCATTCTCACCCTTTTTCTCGATCAAGAAAAGCAACTGTGGATCGGTCACCAAACCGGAGGTATCGCCCGTCTTGATCCCACCGGATCTATTTCAATTTTTCAGCAGTGGGAGCAGGCAGACCACGCGAGTATCTTACAGATCGTCCAGGCGAACGACACGCTCTTGGCCGTGACCGATGCCGGACTCTTTCGCTTGGAAACCAATCGTGTCGGCTTCAACCGCTTTAGCGCCATCCACTCGATGCCGATCCATGTCATGGATGTGCTGGCTTATCAGCACGGCCTGCTCCTCGCTCGCTTTGGAGGTCTTGATTTTTTCGATGGGCAACAAATCCAATCCGTTCTCGACGCCCCCGCTCAGCCATTCTGGCGCATCCGCCCCTCTCACAAAAAAGCGGGTGTTTTTTTCTGCCTCGTCGGTCAGCAAATCACGAAGTTCTCTCAGGACATAAATGGATCATGGCAAAAACAAGATCTCGCGGCATTGCCTGATCTCGCCAACAACTTTTATTTAGATTCCGAGGACAACCTCTGGTGCACGAGTGCGCGGACCGGCGTATGGCACTACAACACTCTCAGCCGGCATCTCACGAATGTTCATGACGGCAGAAATCCTCGTTGCTTGACGGAAGCCAGCCAAGTGACCGGTTACGGGCAAAACGTTTATTTTTTCACCACCCGCGAAGGATTCTCCGCCGACATCACGACCAAGCAGCCCCAGCGCATCTCCAGCTATCCCGCCGTCACCGCGTTGCAGTGCGTTACCTCGCCCGATGGCCGCCGGCTCTACGTCGTCTTCGAGCGCAAATCCTCCTCCCCTCACACCTACGGGCTTGGCCGGCTCTTGCTGGATGAACACGGGACCGCCACGGGTTGGACCGAATTGCATGTCCCGAAACTCGCGGCGGTCGGGGTCCCCAGTTCACTGCTCGTCACGACGGAAGACGGCCCCGACGCCCTCTGGGTGGGCGGCAGCGAAGGCCTCATGCGCATCAAACCGGATGAAATCCCTCCCGTCCGCGCCCCCCGCCAGCCTTCGTTGTCCGTTTTTGAAACTTCCAGCCAATCACCCTCGACCGGATTGATCGCAGCCTATCCCTTTTTCGGCCATCATCTGGTGCTCCACGCGGGCACCGCCGAAATCGATTCCCGCCCGCATCTTTTCTTTCAAACCCGTTTGGGAAATGAGCGGAGTCCGTGGTCCCCGGCCGCACCACTCAGCTCCTTCGAATTCACTAATCTCACCGATGGCACCTACACGTTCGAAGTCCGCACGGTGAACGCAGCGGGCCTGACCAGTGAGCCCGCCGCGCACACCTTTCGCATTCTGCCTCCTTGGTATCGCACGCCGTGGGCCTACTCCGGTTTCGCCGCCATCGCCGCTGCTGCGGTCTTTGGCTATATCCGTTTTCATGAGCGCCGGATCCGCGCCCGTAATCAGCAACTCGAATCTCTCGTGGACAAACGCACGACCGAACTCGTGAAAGCCAACGCCGCCAAAGACGAATTCCTCGCCGGCATCAGTCACGAGATCCGCAACCCCATGAATGGCGTCATCGGCCTCGCCACCATCATCGACAGTTCCCGGTTCGATCCCACGACGCAGCAGCACATGGCGCAATTGCGACATTGCGCCACGCACCTTTCCAGTTTGCTCGAAGATATTCTCGACTACTCCCGCTTGCAGGCCGGAGCCGTTGACCTCAATCCCCAGCCCTTCGATCTGCAGGAGTTGACGGCAGCCCTCGCCGCCCTGACCTCCGCCGAAAGCACGCGCTACGGCATCCCGATCGAAATCGCGGTCTCACCCACGATGCCACGCCACCTCATCGGCGACGTCACCCGCATTCGGCAAATCTTGCTCAACTACCTCGTCAACGCCCTGAAATACTCCGGCCGCGGCAAGGTGTGTCTCACGATTTGGGGCCAACAACACGTCCCCGATCAACTCGCCCTCACCTTTGCGGTCAGTGACGACGGCCCGGGAATTTCTCCCGAAGAACAAGCCCGGCTGTTCACCCGTTTCGAGCGAGGCGCCGCCGCCCAAACCCAACGCGTCGCCGGCACCGGCCTCGGCCTGGCACTCTGCAAAACTCTCGGCGAAAAAATGGGCGGGCGACTCTGGGTCGAAAGTGAAATGGGTCAGGGCTCCACCTTTTATTTCGCCTTGTCCTTGCCCGTCGCCGCCGGGGTGCCCGCTCGACTCCACCACCCCAAAAGCAAACTCCACTCCATCGGCGTTTTGCACGCCCTCGTCGTGGACGACGAGGAATACAATCGGATCACCCTCTCCAGTTTTCTCTTCGAACTCGGATTCCAAGTCAGCACCGCCGCCAACGGCAGCGAAGCCCTCGCCCTCGCCCGTCAGCACACCCTGCATGCCGTATTTCTCGATCTGAACCTACCCGGCCAGAGCGGCCCCGACATCGCCCGGGAGTTGCGCACCATCGAGTCACTCGACCCCCACCTCCCCATCATTGCGACGACGGCCTACACCACTGAAGAAAAACGCCGGCGCTGCCACGAAGCCGGCATGAACGCGTTTCTGATCAAACCCGTCTCACTCGAAAAAATCCATGCCGCCCTCTCCGCCGCCACTTCCGCCCAACGCCCTGCGGCTTCCTTTCATCCGCCAGCGCAAGCTGATCAAATCGATCCGCTCAGCGGACTCCGCCTGCTCGCGTCGCGCAAGGGCGTCACTTTGGACCATGAAGTTTCCCTCTATTGTACCGAGCTGGCCAGCGAAGAACGCCTCCTGATTGAGGCGATCAAACAACGGGATGCGGCCGGCGCCAGCGACCTATCCCACCGCATGGTTGGCCGGCTGGCCTTCATTCAGGCCCAAGTCGAAAGCCAACTCGCCCGAGAGATTGAAACCAACAGCATGAATGAATTTTGGGATCAGGCCGAAACCTCTGCCCTGCTCTTGGGCAATTTGCTACCGACCTTGCGCCAACGCCTCACATCCGCTGGTTCAGTTGATCCGGCCGCGTCAGACCATTCACAATCGCGAAATGAATCAGCTTAGGCGTCGTGTGCACATCAATCTTGCGCATGATATCCCGGCGGCGGGACTGCATGGTGGCGGGACTGATGTTGAGCTGGACGGCGATCTCCTCATCCGACATCGACTCACCGATCAAAGATAAAATCCGCAGCTCATAATCAGAGAGCACCCGGATAAACGCCTTGGGATCACGCCGCAGCCGCGCCGTCGCTTCATTGACCACCGGCACATAATAAATCCGGCCCGCCAACACCGCCAGAATCGCCTCCGTCAACACTTCCGTCCGCTGCTCATGCTTGTCCACAAAGCCATGCAGCCCGATCCGCTGCACTTGCAGCATCGTCCACGGATCACGATGCGCCGAAATACCCAGAATTTTAATTTCCGGAAAATCCTCCAAAAGAACCCTCGCGCCTTCCAACCCGTTACCATCCGGCAGAGAGAAATCCAACAAAAGCAGCTCGGGACGTTTGGCCCGCACTCCGGCCAAACCCTCCGCCAGCGTTCCATAAACGCTCAGGACATTTAATCTCATCGCCTGACAATGATACTGAAAAAAATCCGCCACCAGACGCTGATCTTCGATAATGATCACCCGGGCAGCAGGCACCACCGCACCCTTCTCCGGTTGGCCGATGTTCTCCTTGGGGATTGTCACGCACGCCTACCTAGTTCAATCAAAGCGTTCTCGGCAAGATATTAACAATAATGAGCATTATACCTGTTACTAATTCATTCTGGACTTTAGGCAGGGCCGGATCGCTTGCCCCGCCGCAGTGATTCTCGGCGCGCCCAGCTGCCGAGGCGATGCACTCGTCGCGGTCGCGCCCGACCCCCCTGAGTCCCATGCGAACCGTAATTGGTAATATTCGTGACATGCCAAGGTTACCCCGCCGAAATAACCGGCATGAACCTGGTGCTTTTCACTTCCGCTGAAACAGCCCGGCCGCTTCCCCTCATCGATTCGCGCGCCGTTCATCTTCTCTCCGTCCTCAAACGCCAACCCGGTGACTCCTTCGATGCCGGGCTGATCAATGGACCGCGCGGTCGTGGTACGCTGCTCGCCATCGAAGCTGAATCGTTGACGTTTTCCTTTGTCTGGGACGCACCACCACCGCCACCCGAACCCGTCACCCTCATCATCGGCCTGCCGCGTCCCCAAACCGCCCGCGACATTCTGCGCGACGCCACCACGCTCGGCGTCACCGCGATGCATTTTGTCCTCACCGAAAAAGGCGAACGCAACTACGCGCACAGCTCGCTGTGGACCACGGACGAATGGCACCGCCACCTCATCACCGGTGCGAGCCAAGCCTTCGCGACCCAGATTCCGAAAATCACGCGCGGTCACCCGCTCACAGAAACGCTGGCGACCCTGCCCGCCACCGCGCATCGGCTCGCGCTCGACAACTATGAAGCCGCTGCACCGCTCGCGCGGGTACGACTGCTCTCGCCCGACACCCATGTCGTTCTCGCCCTCGGCCCCGAGCGCGGTTGGTCAGCGGCAGATCGCGCGATGTTGCACAAACATGATTTCGCTCTCGTCCATCTCGGCCCGCGCGTATTGCGCTGCGAAACCGCCGTCGTCGCCGCCCTCACGCTGGTGCGCGCGGCGCGCGACGCCACCCACTCAACGCGATAACGCTGACTTATCCCGTAGGGGTGTTTGTCTGGCAGATGCCGCCCCGACTCAACGCCATCCTAGAACGGAGCAGGTCCGCCGAGCATTGTGGCCGTGTCGTCTCAAGTTGTCGCCGGAGACGTTGATCTCAAGGTGGAGCGTGACCTCCGGGCGCGCTGAGTGCCGGCTCTCGCGGCAAAACCCGCCCGGAGGTCGGGTTCCACCACCGCAGAGGCCTGCGCGGTGAATCCGAAAACGCCGCTGATCTCGCGAGGAACCAGAAAAGTATTGCCGGCAAACGGGTTTAGCCGTGCCGGCCGATTCGGCTGAACGCCTCGCGGGCGGCGGCGGATACCACGCGGTCCGGTCCGAAGGCCAGAATGTCGGCGTCGCCGATGCTGGACCAGCCTTCGCGACGGGCGATCGCGACATTGCCAGCCTCGACCAATTCAAAGCCGGCGGTGCGCAGCAGCGTGGAGCATTGGTCATGCAGCGCAACCGAGTGGGTGGCGAGCACGAGGACCAAGCGGCGTTCACGGCGCAACAATTCCGCGGCACCGTGGAGGGCGTCGAGTTCGGCGCCCTCGATGTCCATTTTAATCAGGGTGGGCGAGGCAGCTTTGCCGGCGGCGATCAACTGGTCGATGCCCTTGACCGTAACGCGCTGGCCTTCGCCGCCGAGACGGCACGCGAGGCTGGAGTGACGCTCCGTCGGATTCCAGCCAAAGGAAAGTTCACCTTCCTCCCGACCCATGGCCCAGGGGAAAAGAGTGACATTGGCGACTCGATTCCAGCGCAGGTGGCGCTCGATAAAATTTCTACTGTCTGGATTGGGCTCGAACGCGAAGACGCGGCCCTGCGCGCCCACGAACCGGGATTCCAGCAGCACGGTGTAGCCCCGGTGGGCCCCAATATCCCAGACGACTTCGCCGGATTCGATGAGCAGAGGCAGCGCGGAGCCTTTGCCGGGAACGAATTTTCCGCGAAAGTAACGGATCCCGCTGGCCACGCTCCAATATAATCCGGCATTGGGTCCACGGAATATGGGCAGGGGAATGGCGCGGAAAAGTTTCTTCAGGAACATTGAAAATTTGGCGTATTCAAAAGGGTAATGAAGTGAAGAGCGTCGCGGAACGGTCAATCATTTTCCAGAGGGAGAAATGCACGCGGGGAGTCGTTCTGGCCGCGGGCGACAACTCTCTTTCGAGCAATCGTAGTGCGGTCTCTTTTTCCAATTTCCACACGCCCCAAAAGCGTTAGGCCGCAGTTTACCTGGCGATCAAATGCCGAGTAAGCTGCGGCCCTTTCATTCCGCTTCGGTAGCGAAGCGATTATCCGCCCAAAAACACACTCGGCGTCATCCCCGTTCGTCGGCGTCATATTGTCACCTGCATTGTCACTTCGTGGTATCCAGACACAACAAGGCCCACAACTCGTTAAAGTTGAGGGCCTTAAAGATGGCGTCCCCACGGGGATTCGAACCCCGGTTTTCTCCGTGAAAGGGAGGCGTCCTAACCGGGCTAGACGATGGGGACCCAGCGCGGAGTTGGGCAAGCTACGGTCCCACCCTGCTCGTGCAAGGATTTTCTCTGTGAGTTTTTTCGCCTGCGAATAAATACGAACTTTCTTTCTCTCCCAGCCTGACTCGCTTCAGCCACACTCTATCCGAAAAACTCCCGCCCTTGTGCCCAAGCGTAAGCAAGATGTTCGCATGCCAGCATTTGAATGTTGTCTTCACTAGCCCCAACCCCGGCAAAAATCATGAATCGTCGTCACTTCCTTGGCGTTTCGGCTGTGGCAACCGCAAGGCTGCTCCTCCTTTCCTCTCTCCAGGCCTCCACTAATCCGGCCGCTCGCCCTCAATTGAAAATCCCTCGCTGGCGCGGTTTCAATCTCACTGAACTGGCCGGCGGTAAGCGTGGTCAACGTTTTCGCCGCTCTGATTTCGACTGGATGGCCGAGCGGGGTTTCAACTTCGCCCGCTTGCCCTGCTCCTACTATGCATGATCCAGCAAAGACAAATGGGCGAGGTGGAATCTCCGCGGCGGTTTTGACATCCTTGCTAGCGGACGCCCCGATGTCGTATACGAGGATTTCAAAGGCCACCAACTCGACCGCAAGAGGCTCAAGCTGCTGCTGGCGAATTAATAATTCCAGCGCTTGTCATTTTAGGCTTTGCCGGACTTGAAAGGGATCTGAGGGTACGCGAAAATCGCCGATCACCGCGGACTATATTTCGCCGGGCCGGATCGAAGTTGCCTCTCCCATGATGGCGGTTGAGGGCAACCGCCGCTACCCGCAGCCGGAACGATGGAGTCGAATTCGTACTCCTGAATGAGTGGAAACAAACTAACAGGTGGTCGCCGATTCTTGTCGAGCCGTAGCGGGGCGACGGCCGATCCACCTCGGCGATAAAGCGTCAGGGTGGAAACCGACGCCCACCAACCGCATGATCCCGCCCTAGCTGAGCAGATCGAAAACTGGCTACCCCAGGTTTGAACTGATTTCGAAGTCAGATTGCCTTCACTTCGCCGGCGCACCCGGGTCGCCGATCAACCCATGTAATCGTTCAACCAGCTCCAGACACGAACGGCTGTTGTGGTACGGACACTTCCACACACTCGATTTTGACCGGCGCTTGGGCGTGCCATCGCGATCCAGCGATTCGTACCAATCGCCATACTTCCGATCCACAAACTTGGCCTCGATATAATCCCAACTGCGCTGCGCGGCGGTGAAATATTTTGGATCCAAGGTAAGCTGGTAGGCGTTGAGAAAACCCACCGCCGCCTCGGCCTGCGGCCACCAATCCTTGTTGGCATTGGTCACGCCGTGCGCCGTGCCTTCGTTGTAGACGCTGCCGTCGTGGTCCAATCCTTCAGCGGCCGTCATCGCGGGCGATCGCCACCGCTTCGGCTTTGGCGCGGGCGATCAGGGCGGCCTCACCCAATTGCTCGGCTGCTTCCACGAGTAGCCACGCAAGCTCGATATCATGACCATAGGAAAACTCATCTCCGACCGGCGTCCAATCGTCTTTCATGAAGAGAACCAAATGGTGGGTCTTCGGATCGATGATGCGAGTCATCATCAGTTCGATCAACTCGCGCTGACGCTCATACAGTCCGGCATCAGGCCAGACGCGCAGCAGGTTGGTGAAGGCCTCCATGATATGGATGTGCGAATTTTGCGACTTCGAGGTAGGCCCCAACACATTTTGCTTCACGCGCTGCCACTGGCGATCCAGCGCATCGAAATATCCACCCTGTTTTCCATCGTGGGCATTTTTTTCAATCAACTGATAAAGGGCGATCGCCTCGTCGAGCGCGGGCTTTTCTCCCGTGATCCGGTAATACTCCGCCAGCGCATAAATCCCGAAGACCTGTCCGTAAATCTGCTTCTGCGTCTCCACCGGTTCACCGGTCACCGTGACGCTCCAATAAAGTCCGCCGAATTCACGATCACGAAATTTATCCATCAGATCGCGGTAAGCCCACTGCGCCATTTCCCGATAGTCCGGATCATGATAAATCCGATACGCGGCGGAAAACGTCCAAAGAATGCGGCTGGTGAGCAGAGCGCCGCGCGGGGCGTCTTTGTGCACCGTCATGTCCTGATCGATCAAACCATAGAACCCACCCCGCTCGCGATCACGGGTGTACTTCAGCCAGAAAGGCAGAATATTGCCCTTCAATTCATTTTCCGCCCGTGTCGCCAATGCCTGCAACTCCACCCGCGGAATCGCGCCCCCGGGTTTTGCTTCAGCAGACACCGCCGGGATGGCCGCAAAAGCGGCGGGCAACCACTCGGTGTTAAAGAAGAGTGGAAGACGGGCTTTCACGGTTTGAATTGTTGGGGTGGAAGGGCTGACTCAGCCGGCGAGGATCTTTTCAATCGAGGCCAGTTCATCGGCCGCCAAGGGCGCCTGCTTGAGTCCGGAATGTATGTCGTCGATTTGCTCCACCTTGCTGGCGCCGATGAGTACCGTGGTGATTTCCGCGTGCCGCAGCAGCCAGAGCACCGCCAGCTGCGCGAGCGTGGTGCCGCGTGTGTGAGCGACACCGTTGAGCGCCTGGATTTTCGCCACCAGCTCTGGCGTGATCCGCTCGGCTTTAAGAAAACTCGCCGGCTTGCTGGCACGGGAATCCGCCGGAATCCCCTGCAGGTAACGATTGGTCAACAGGCCTTGGGCCAGCGGCGAAAACGGAATGCAGCCCGCGCCAACTTCCGCGAGCACCGTCAACAGTTCAGCCTCCACCGAGCGGTTGAACATATTATAGATCGGTTGATGAATCAGCAGCGGCACGCCGAGATCCTTCAAGATCGCTGCGGCCCGGCGGGTTTGCGCGGCGTTGTAATTGGAAATGCCCGCATAGAGCGCGCGCCCGGATTTCACCGCGGTCGCGACCGCGCCCATCGTTTCCTCGAGCGGCGTCTCGGGATCGGGCCGGTGCGAATAGAAAATATCCACGTAGTCGAGACCCATGCGCTTCAAACTCTGGTCGAGCGAGGCGAGGAGATATTTGCGCGAGCCCCAGTCGCCGTACGGGCCGTCCCACATGGGGTAGCCGGCCTTGGTGGAAATAATGAGCTCATCGCGATGGGCCGCGAAATCCGTTTTCAAGATTCGCCCGAAATTTTCCTCGGCGGAACCGGGAGGCGGGCCGTAATTGTTGGCCAGATCGAAATGCGTGATCCCGAGATCAAAGGCGCGGCGCAAAAGCGTGCGCTGATTTTCAAGCTGATCGATGCCGCCGAAATTATGCCAGAGCCCGAGAGAAATCCGGGGCAACTTAAGGCCGCTGCGCCCGCAGCGAGCGTAGGGAATAGCAGAATACCGCTTGGGGTCAGGGAGAAATGGGCTCATCCGGTCAAGTGAGGATCTGCGCGGGAAGATTGCAAAATAAATTCCGAGGAATGCGAGCTGGCCAGACTAAGTGTGGCGCACACCTGACAACTGGCGGCTTTTTCTAAATTCCTCAACGGGTCTGTGGTCTTGGTTCTTGGCTCTTGGGATTGGGATTGGGATTGGGATTGGTTCTTGGTTTTGGGATTGGTTCTTGGTTCTTGGTTATGGTTTTGGGAATGGTTTTGGGATTGGTTTTGTAGGTTGCGAGCTTGTCTCGCAACGGGACCGTGGCGCGGCAAGCGCGCCACCTACCACATTGCAAATTCCGCAGTCAGTCCTCTCTTGGTCTTGCAGCCGCACTTGAGCCACCGGCGATAGTGTGGTCAGCACTACCGTAGCTCCCACCGCGTTGTCGCTCCGCTCCAACGCGGCTACATAATTCGCAGAAGTTTGATCTAGCCGGACGCGGTTTTCCGCCTAGCTTGGGCCCCACTTCCACCCAACCTCTTTCCTATGTCTGTTGGCAAAAATTCCCGCTGGTTCCGCGTTCTTCTTTGGTCCGGCGTCATCGCTCTGGGCGCGGGGTCGCTGGGCGTGCTGGCGTGGTCGCGCGGCGAGACGGTCAACGCGCTCTGGATGGTCGTCGCCTCCGTGTGCGTGTTTGCCGTAGCTTGGCGGTTTCACTCGGCGTGGTTGATGGCGAAGGTTCTCACGCTCGACGACACCCGCGCGACGCCCGCCGTCACGCGCGAGGATGGCAAGGATTACGTGCGGACGAATAAATGGATGGTGTTCGGTCATCACTTCGCCGCCATCGCCGGTCCCGGGCCGCTCGTCGGTCCCGTGCTCGCCGCCCAATTTGGTTACCTGCCCGGCATGTTGTGGATTCTCATCGGAGCGACACTCGGGGGCGCCGTGCATGACTCCATCATTTTGTTTTGCTCCATCCGACGCGGCGGAAAATCCCTCGGGCAGATGGTGCGCGACGAGGTCGGTCCGTTCGCGGGGATTCTCGCGCAGATCAGTGTGGTCGCGATCATGATCGTGTTGCTCGCGGTGCTCGGTCTCGTGGTGGTGAATGCCCTCGCCCACAGTCCATGGGGCACCTTCACGATTGCCGCCACTATCCCGCTTGCGCTCGTGATGGGTCTGGCGCTGCGCCACTGGGTGCCGGGCAAGATCGGCCTCGTGAGCGCCTTTGGGATCGTGGGGTTATTGCTCGCCGTAGTCGGCGGCCAATGGATTCAAGGCACAGTGGTGGAACAGTGGCTGACGATCGAAGCGAAAAATCTCGCGTGGTTAATCATGGGCTACTCGCTCATCGCGGCCGTGCTGCCGATCTGGCTGCTGCTCGCCCCGCGCGACTACCTGAGCACCTTCATGAAAATCGGCTGCGTGGCATTGCTCGGCCTCGCCGTGGTGGTGCTCGCCCCGCACTTAAAAATGCCCGCGATCACGCCGTTCATCGACGGCTCAGGCCCCGTGTTCGCCGGTCCCGTGTTCCCCTTTTGTTTCATCACGATTGCCTGCGCCGCCGTGTCGGGCTTTCACTCACTCGTCGCCTCGGGCACCACGCCAAAAATGCTCGAACGGGAAAAGCACATCCGCTTGGTCGGCTACGGCGGCATGATTACCGAAATGCTCGTGGGCATCATGGCGTTGATCGCGGCCTGCGCGATGGAGCCCGGGGAATATTTCGCCATCAACATGAAGGGCGATGCCGTTGCGGTAACGCAACAAATCACCGCGCTCGGTTATCCCGTCACGCCGCAACAGATGACGGATCTCGCCGCCTCGGTCGGTGAAAAAACCATGGTGGGGCGCACCGGCGGCGCGCCGACATTTGCGGTCGGCATGGCGCATATGTTCGCCGGCGTGCTGGGCGGCAAGACGGCCACGGCGCTTTGGTATCACTTCGCGATCATGTTCGAGGCGCTGTTTATTTTGACGACGCTCGACGCCGGCACGCGCATCGGTCGGTTTCTCGTGCAGGATTTGCTCGGCTATCTGTGGAAACCGCTCGGCAACACCACCTCCACGCTCGGAAATTATCTCGCGAGCACCGCCTTCGTCGCCGCGTGGGGCTGGTTTCTTTATCAGGGCGTGATCGATCCGCTCGGCGGCATCAATTCCCTCTGGCCGATCTTCGGCGTGGCCAATCAACTCCTCGCCGTGATCGCCCTCGCGCTCGGCACGACGGTGCTGATCAAGATGGGCCGCGTACGTTATCTCTGGGTTTCGCTCGTACCGCTCGCGTGGTTGCTCACGGTCACGATGACGGCAGGCTGGATGAAAATCTTTTCGCCGAATATCAAACTCGGGTTTCTGAGTGCGGCAGCAAACTACCAGAAACTCATGGCGGCAGACGGCGGCACGCCGCCGACGCAGATCGCGCAGTGGCATGCGCTCATGGTGAATAATTATATCGATGCCGCAGTCACGGGATTGTTTCTCGTCCTCGTCGTTTTAGTAGTGGTCGCCTGCGCGCGGGTATGGGTGCAACTGCTCACGGGGAGCAGTGGGGCAGATCTGCGTGAAGAGCCTTATGTAGCGGCGGAGGCGGTAGGGGCACGAGCGGGAGCGTGACTGTATTTGCAGGGCTGGTGTTTTGCACAGGCCACGATTTACGCACGGCATACATTCGCGTACTTCCTTCCTCACCCGCAGCGCGTGCAAGACACGCGTCCTACCTCCGAACTTCGCACCAACGTGTGACGTGTTTTGGAGGCAGGGATGCCCTCTCACCCCGCATTTATTTCACAGCCCACGCGTGCCTCGCGGGGTGAGGGCACCCCGCCTCCATCAAGACACGTTGCGCGATAAGCGTCGGTGTGGAAACCGCCCGCCCACCCACCCGCAAAAAAGCCGGCCCTTACGGACCGGCTGGAAAATCTATCGGGCTAAACGATCACTCAGGCTTCGTAGCCGGGGAGCGATTTGTCGACTGATTCCTTGGCCAGACGGACGAAGGCAGGCACGCCATTGTCGAATGGCACCACGACTTCGCCTTGAATCAATGGTGTGGCATAACGGTAGAACTGGAAGTTCAAGCTGACGCCATCTTCGTTGATCCACTCGCGAGGGAGCTTCTTCACATTGCCCACCAACTCGGTCAGTGAAGTGAGGCCGGTTTCGCAAGTGTAGTGATCGCCATCGCCACGGACGAGCGTCACCATCTTGTCGGATTCGCCATTGACCGCGGCTTTGACGGCGGCCTGACCGGCGAGGTAAGCCTCGTCGGCGTCGGTCTTGGAAGCGAGATGAGCGGCAGCGCGCTGGGCGACCCCGAGGCGGGCCACGCGAACTTTCGCGCCAACCTGCGTCTCGACGATTTCTTTGAGGAAATCACCCACGCCACCGAACTGAGCGGCACCAGCGGCATCGCTGGTCTCGACGGCGACATAGTTGCCATCTTTGTCGACAAGGCCTTCACCGGCGACGATCACGCAATGCTTTTCCTTCTTCAGGACGCGGCGGACATCATCAGCGAATTTATCACCTGCAAAGGCGACTTCCGGGACATAAATCAAATGCGGAGCATCAGCGGGGTGATCGCGACGTTTAGCCAGCGAGGCACCGGCGGCGAGCCAACCCGTGTTGCGACCCATGACCTCAACGATGGTGACGAGATCGTGCGCCCCCGTGGCCTCGGCATCGAAAGCGAGCTCCTTGACGGTGGTGGCGATAAATTTGACGGCGCTGCCATAGCCGGGGCAATGGTCCGTGCCGGGCAGATCGTTATCGATCGTCTTCGGGACGCCGATGACGCGCAGATCGTAATTTTGCGCCTTGGCGAGTTCGGAAATCTTGGCGGCTGTTTCCTGGGCATCACCGTCGCCGATGTGGAAATAGTAGCGGATATTGTGTGCTTTGAAAACCTCGAGCGCGCGCTCGAAATCCTGCGGCTTCTTCAGCTTGGTGCGGCAACTGCCGAGGGCAGCACCGGGAGTGTGGCGGAGGCCGCGGATCGCCTGCTGCGATTCGGAGGCCAGATCGACGAGATCCTCGTGCAGGATGCCGGCGACGCCGTTCAGTGCGCCGTAGACTTCCTCGACGCAACCGTGATTAAGGGCTTCGGAGACAACGCCAGCGACGCTGGCATTATTGACGACGGACGGGCCGCCGCTCTGGCCGATAAGAACATTTCCTGCGAGTTCTGCCATTGGATGTATGGTGTTAAAGTTGGTTAAGCAAACGACGTGAGGGGTCAAAAAAGGCGTCCATCCGAGCGCTGGCAAACCAAATCTCCCTTCCCCCCAAAAACATAATTTTTGGCCCGGGGAGGCGATTTGATCCTGCCATGTCCAAATAAGTTAGGATAAATGCGGTCGGACCCATCTTTCCGAATGAGCGGAAACAAACTGAAAGGTGGTTGCCGATTTCCACATCGGCGACAGAACGACGGTGTTGAAACCGACGCCCACCAACTGCATCGTACCAAATTAGACACCCGCCAAGGGCTTGGCCCATCATGGAAACTGAGTGCGGTATGACCACCCGCACCAGAATCGTACCACCCATTCTGGTGCGAAACGCTCGCCTCGGGGTACAGGTCTAGCAGGAGTCGGGACGCGGGCTAAAGTGGCGGCATGAATCACACGGACCGCATCACCTTCAATCCCAACCAGTGTGGCGGACGGCCTTGCATCCGGGGGATGCGCATCCGCGTCAAAGACGTGCTCGATCTGGTCGCGGCGGGCGTCCCCGAGGCGGAAATCCTCGCCGACTATCCCGACCTTGAGGCCGACGACATCAAGGCGAGCCTCGAATACGCCGCCGCTCAGCTCGATCACCCCGTGTTGGTCGCCAGCCGGTGAAATTTTTGGTCGATGCCCAGTTGCCGCCCGCGCTCGCGCGGTGGTTGCGCGAAGCCGGTTGCGACGCGGAGGCGGTGCGCGCGGCGGCTTAGGCCGCGTTCGGCCGATGGCCACCGATCAAGGTCCTCGCCCGGTCCCTTTATTGCGGCCTTTCGGGTTCACGACGATCACGGCCTGGCACCATTCGCGATGCTTGGCTTTATTGGCATAAGTGTTCATATGGACACTAGTCTCTTTCCCGCGCCGCCCCGCGCCTTTCAGCACGCCGCAAGCCAACGATAGAGGAAACTCCTGCCCGCGAGCCGACCCATCGGCCCGCCTGAACCAATGGTCTGCCTTCGTTACCGCCCCCGCCAACCCCGCGCCTCTCCCGTCTGGCAAGTCCTCCACGATCACGCGGACACCATCCCATCCCTGCATCCGGAGGCCGCCGCCGCCATCACGGCGTTTCTGCGCTGTGGCGACCTCCACGCCGGCTTCACCCGCCTGCATTGCCCCGATTGCGGCCACGAATTCCTCCTCGCCTTTACCTGCAAACAGCGGGGCTTGTGCGCCAGTTGCCACCAGCGCCGCACGCTGACCGAGGCCGCCTTCATCTCCGACACCGTTTGCGCGCCGGTGCCCCATCGGCATGTCGTGCTCACCGTGCCTCGGCTGATCCGCACCCTCTTCCTGCGGGATCGCTCGTTGCTCGACGACCTCTACCACGCCGCGCACTCCGCGATTGCGGCGTGGCTCCGCCATCGCACCGGCCAGCCGACCGGACAACCCGGCCTCATCACCGCCGTGCAGACGTTCGGTGATTTTCTCTTTTGGCATCCGCACGTCCACGTGATTGCCACCGCCGGTGTGTTCGCCGCCGATGGCACCTTTCACCTCGCCCCGCCTGGCGGCTGGCAGGAGCTGCGCGACCTCTGGCGGCACACCCTCCTCCGCCGCCTCCGGACCGCCGGCGCGCTGGCCGACTGGCAGATCGCCCGACTGAAGGAATGGCGCAACAGCGGGTTCACCCTCGACGCCGGCGAAGCCCCCCTTGCGGCCGACGATGCCGCCGGCCGCCGCCGCCTCGCCGAATATCTCCTCCGTGCGCCGTTCTCCGTCGAAAAAATCACCTACCACGCCGACACCAGCAGTGTCCTCTACCGCTCGGAACGCCACTGGCGCACGAAGCGAAATTTCGAGGTATTTTCCGCGAGCGCGTTCATCGCCGCACTCGTGGCCCAGATTCCGCCCAAAGGCGCACCGCAAGTGCGCTACTACGGGTGGTATAGCAACAAGTCCCGCGGCCTGCGCCAACGGCAAGGCGGCACGACCTCGGGTGAAGTGCTCGGTCCACCCGCCCGCCCCAAACGCCCCCGCCGCGCCTGGCGCGACTTGATCCAGCAGGTCTGGGGCGCCGACCCGCTGCGCTGCCCACTGTGCAACGGCCTGCTGCGGCCCATCGCGGTCGTCGAAACGCAGGCCGACATCCTCGCGATTCTCATTCCGCTCGGCCTCGCCCGACCGCACGAGCGACCTTTTGCGGCCGGCCCGCCGCGACCGGAAGTCACGGTGTTGGTGGAGGCCGCGTCAGGAGCCGCGCATCCGCTCGAAGCGCCAGCGTGCTCATCCGGCCTGCCGTATCCGAAACCACGTAACGAAGCGATCCGGTTTCGCGCGGAGGTGATGGCGCCGGGCGAGGATTTCGATCAGACGGGGTTCGAGTTAACGCCGGCGTCCCTCCCCGCCGTCGCGACCGACGGACAGCTGGACCTGTTCGGAGACCACTGTTCCCAGCCCGACTCGGCCGACGGCGAACCGATATTCTGGTCCGCCGACGCCGGACAAAGCGGTGCCGACGACGGCGAAATCCAACCCGACGCTCCGGCCTGACGCTTTCCACTCGCCCCTTGACGGCGAGCGAGCCGGAGGTCTGTCTTGGGTCGTGGTGACCACGACGAAAATTTTACCCCGTTGGGAAAAAGTGGCGCCCGATTTCGCCGCTGGTCGGCAGTTCACTCGGGCCTCCTCAACGTGCGCGAACTTTGTCGTCGATTTTTCGACTGGAGGACTACGGGGGTCTGATTTCCGGAGTTTACCCCTCCCCTTAAACCCCTCCCGGACCGAGCCCCGGAAAATCCAGTTTCCTATCAGTAATAGTGACGTCGTGCGTGGTCCCCAGCTGCAGGTCGACGTGGGCACTCCTCGACCTTTCTGGGGCAACGCGCAATTGAACGGCGAATGGAAAGCCCGATGACGCAACCCACAACCACGTCGGGCAACATCCTCAACGCGCCCTCGATGCTTTCCAGTGAGTCAGTCAAGGCCATTGCGTTCTACCTCCCGCAATTCCATCCGATTCCT
>JBBRBC010000055.1:0-25503 GCA_038206205.1 Opitutales bacterium | reverse complement strand
GCCGGAATATCTGGCTGCTCTACCCCAAGACCCAACCTTCGCGATATTCCTCCGACCGCGGATTGACCTCTCACGCATCGAGGGCACCAGCCTCGCCGCCGCCGCTTAATCCCCCAACGAATCCGGCACTCTCAAGTTCCTTATGACTGAACTATTATTGAAAGATGAAGTTTACCGCGTAATGGGCTGCGCGTTTGAGGTCTATAACGACCTCGGTTGCGGATTCCTCGAGCCAGTTTATCAAGAGGCTTTGGAGATGGAATTGAATGATCAAGGGATCGTGTTTGAACCACAGAAACGTTTGCAGGTTTTCTACAAAGGTCGTCCCCTGAAGAAGGATTACATCGCAGATTTGATCGTGATTGGTCAGCTGGTCGTCGAACTGAAGGCTGAGGAGCATCTTATCCCGCGCGACGAGGCTCAGTTGATCAATTACTTGAAGGCCACACGACTTCGCGTGGGAATTCTTGTCAATTTCGGCGCTTTCCCAAAGTTGGAGTGGAAACGCTTCGTGAACTGAAACGCGCTGTTTCTCCACGAATCACACTAAGGCCGCTCCCCGCAGCGGCTGCACGAAATTAAAACATGAGCACCACTTTGAAACCTATCCGTGATTCGTGCGACGCGGCCGTTGCGGTCGCGTATTCGTGTGATTCGTGGGCCAACCTTCAGGCTCATGGTCATTTCAATCTTTCTTTATATTAAACTTGAGTGGAAACGCTTGGTAAGCTGACCCAGACTTTTTGCCCACGAATCACACGAAGGCCGCTCCCAGCCGCGGCTGCACGAATTGAAAACATGAGCACCACTTCGAAGGCTTTCCGTGATTCGTGCGACGCGGCCGTTGCGGTCGCGTATTCGTGTGCTTCGTGGGCTCACTCTTTTGTATGAATATTCGCTTTATCCATCTCGCCACCGGCAACGCGCACAAGGTGCAGGAAATGCAGCGCCTCGCGGATGCTTCGGGTTTGCCAATTAAAATCATCCCGGCGGCGAAGATGCCGCCGGTCGAGGAGGACACGGGGACTTTCATTGGCAACGCGCGCAAGAAAGCTGCGGCGCTTCGAGCTACTTTGCCGCCCGATGCTTGGGTGTTGGCGGATGACAGCGGCGTGTGTGTCGATGCCCTGAATGGCGCGCCGGGAGTGGAGTCGGCCTATTTCGCCGGACCCCAGCACGACAGCGCGGCGAATCTAAATAAGCTGGTCGAAGTCATGCGCGACGTACCGGCCGGCAAGCGCGGGGCGAGTTTCAAATGCGTATTGGTCCTGCTCGGCCCCGAAGGCGTCGAGCATGTGAGCGAAGGACGTTGCTCGGGCGTGCTCTGTCATGAGCCAGTGGGCGGGGCCGGTTTCGGCTACGATCCGATTTTCATTCCCGATGGTTTCGACCGGACTTACGCGCAGCTCAGCGATGCCGAAAAAAACAAAATCAGCCACCGCGGACGTGCATGGCTGATTTTGGCTGTAGGGTGGAGGACGAAATGAAGTGCCGGTGTGCTTGTGGTCAGTCAACTCGTCGTGGCTTGCTCAATTGAATTTTGGCGGAGTCGTCGGACCGGCGTCGTAGACGGCTTTGGTGATATCCTGAAGATTCATGCGACGGACGGTACGCTTGATCGGTGTCCCTGGCGGAAACCGGCCTTGTGCCAGATACTGGTGATAGCCCATATCGCGAGTCGGTGGACTATAGAAAGGGTTATAACCTTCATGATAGGCTCCGAGCATCACTTCGTTTTGATAGAGTACGGCGAGAGATCCACGGAACAGATAAGTGCCATTCCAGTTTTCTAAATAACGGATCAAATTATGTACACCGCCAGACCAGATATTATCTTTGCCCGGTTGGGTGGGCACAATGCCCGTGATAATCGCAGCCGATATCTCGGTGAAAGCCGGCGCCGCGGGGTTTGCCACAGTTGGCATAGATTGAAAGCCAAAGGCGTTATTAGCGGATAAGATGGTGACGGCGTCTGCGGCCATGAGGGCGGGACGTTCGTTGGCGTTGTCTGGGGTGGTGGCGGAGCCGGTCCCTGAATTACCATCGGCATTATAGTGTCCCCATACATAGAGTGGCCCATTCGTCACCATGGTGAAACCATCTGGCGGATTGTCTAGAGTGGTCGATGTGGCCATTTGCGGCAGGGTGCTGGCATTCACCGCGAGCACGGCATATCCCGGGGTAGCTAGTGCCTGATTCGAACCTTGGGCGGGGCGGATTTTATCTCCGTCGTCCATAGTGCCACCATCGGTAACCGGAAAGCGGGCGAGGGTTGATCCTGTGAGCGGTGCTAGGGGAAATTGAACGTAGATGACCCCGGTGAATCTTGAAGCAGGTTCGTAAACGTAGCCGCCCGCTCCATACGGCTTACGCCACAAAGCGGTGTTGTTGATGAGCGTGTTTAAGAGCCCATAGTCGATACGCAATACATGCATGGCTCCTTTCATCCCCAAATTTATATCTCGGTTTGCTGCTGTAGAGTCATGCCCTTCGCGGCGATCATAAATCGGCCAGTATGCCGTACCGGCAGCAGGAAAGGTCCCGGTCGCAGCCGCGGGAGCAGCAGGTGCAAAGGCAGCCGTGTTGCTCGTACCATTACCCCAAACAGCTGCGGAGGAACCGCCATCACGGTAGGGAATCGATACAATAGCGTTCAATAGGGCTACTTTTAAAGCTCGCTGTATGATTGCATTGGTAGCTGGCATTGGAAAAGTAACATCATCGGGATCGGTGAAGGGATTTATTTGGCAGGCGATGATGGGTAGTCCGTTGGAGTCTCGCTCCACCGGATTATCCGCGCTGATGCGATTAGAGGTGTCCGTCGCTTTATAACAGATCAATTGCCACTGGGGAGGTGCGCCCACAGCTGCGGGTGCTTTGACTTGGATGACGAAGCCGGAGAGTCCGGAAAACTTTAGATTCTCTGTATTATCACCTTTATAGCCGTAATCATTGATGCCGGTATAAGGATCGACATGAGTTTTTAAGGTGGAAAGTTGCGGTTCAATCATGATGTACGCATTATTTCTTAGTTCCTGCACGGTCGTGGTGGCGTAATCTTCGGGAGTATAAGCAGACATTCCGGGTGGATTAAATTTCGTGAGCGGGAAAGTTTTATCCTGAACATAGTTATTCCACTTTGCGGCTGCCTTGTCGCGGAAACCGGCTTGGCGACTATCTTCTGTTGTCGCCATGACTTTGAGATCCGCATCGGCTTGACTTAAGCCGGACTTGTAGCTGATCCAAACACTTCCGCCGTGTCCGCCGGAGGTGTTGCCGGTGTATTTGTCGTAGCGATAGATGCTATCGAAGGCAATTAATGTACTGAGGAATTTCAATTTATTGCCATCACCCGCAGTAGCGAAAACGTTAGCATTGGTGAATACTGGGCCGAAAATGGTGAAGTTGGGACCGGCATGAAATTCGATGTCCATATTGTAGAACATGGCATAATTGAACCAAGTCTCATCACGGATTTGGACGTTTTCTGCGATATAGGAGGTGATGTTGGTGTTGGTTAATGGATCGAGAACTGAGGCCTTCGCGAAGATGTTCATTGATCGGATGCTTTGGGGTGCTCGGTCCTTACCACTATCACTGGCGTTTACCGGATCGGTTCCATCGATGGCCACCGGGTTGCTGGGTGATAAAGCGAAAACACTATTTTTAATTTCTACGGAAGTCCCTACGACATGATTATTACCCGTGCCGGGACCGATGAAGTATTTGTCGGCAGTGGAAAGGCTGAAGCCGGACAAAGGATTGGGTTGGGCGGTGGCACCAAATGAAGGATTAGCTTGAGCGCGACGGTGCATTTCCGCCAAGGCATATTCGGCCACGCCTTCGGCGGCATTGCGGGCTTCATTTTGTAAGGCGGCACGATTGATGATCTTGGCCTGCGATGAGAGAGCTTTCAGGTAGCTTCCCACCAGGATCAACGTGAAAAGGCACACTACCATCACAACGACGAGTGCACTGCCGCGTATTTTCGTGTGCCGCTGTAATATAGATTTTGAATTTGTTTTCATATGATTATTTCTCTTGGTGCTTAGGTGCGGGGGGTGATGTTAAAGCAAAACGAGTTGGTGTAGGTTCGGTCGTTTTTCGTGTTAAGATCTTTAATGCTGCTGAAAATTTGGCCGGAAATAATGACATTACGAGCGCGTGTCATATAGAATAATCGGGCTGCGGGTTGGGGATTCGTTGCTGTGGTGATCGCGACTCCGTCGACGACTTCTGGCTTGGCTAAACCGCGGACCATCGGAAAATAATCGGTAAATTGCGCCCGAGTTGGGTCTCCAGTGCTAGTGATAGCCCATTTAGCGGTGAGAATTGACTCAATTGTAGCCGTGGATGGGGCCGTGCTTAAATCGATGAGCACTTTGGTGACTTTGCCCGGTTCTCCTGGTGTCGCGGTACTGAGAAAAAAGCCTTCGAGTTTTAGGATGCGGTGTTTAGCCTCAGTCGTGGGTTTGGGGATTTCGTAGTAGATGAATACCACAAAATCACCCGCGGGATTGGACGACGCATCATCGTTATCGTTACCCAGAATGATTTGCCGATCTGAATTGTCTGCATACGTCGCTGCATTGGTGCCATCGAAATCAGCGGGGGTGGGGGATTTGTATAAAACAAACTGATTTGATCGGCTGGCTTGAACGATCAGTTCGTTGGAAAACTTTTTAATCTGGGCGGCCAGTTTCATCCGCTGATCAGAAGCATACATCGTGCGCAGACTTTGGAGGTAGAACGACATCAGCATAGACATCAGCAGCGCAAAAATGGACATGGCTATCATGATTTCAGCCAGGGTGAAACCGCGGGAGATGGAAGGTTTTTTCATGTTAGAAACTGGCTGCTTCTGATCGGATAGTTCGGATTTCACGCGTTACATAAGTGGCGGGCTGCCCGGGTAGATTGCGCGAGGGGGGTTGCCAACGATAAGCGAGGACCACTTCAACGTTGTTGCGGCTAGCGCGAAGTGTTCGGGTGACATTTATCTCCATAGTCATGTAGCGCGCCGGTCGAATAACGGTGGCTCCGTCCATGTAAGCCGTATCGATCAATACGCCTAAAATAGCGGAGGCAGGATTGGCTGGATCTGATAATGCTCCGATGGACCGGAAGGTGGTGAGGTCGGTATTCCACGGCAAAAATTGCTGCTGGATACTGGCAAGATTGTTGTTGTTCACACCGGTGAACTTCAGTTCGAGATTCGCCCCACTCGCAACATCTGCATAAGGGTTAAGTTGGACTTGTTCAATAATGCCCTGAGCGATGACTGAGGCGGTGGCTTGGGCGACATTGTCTTCTGACATTCGACGTGATTGAAGTATCGCCGAGAGGGTGGCTACGGCCATCATGGTAAATAACACGGTGGAGACCATAACCTCGACCAGAGTGAAGCCTGAGTGATTTTTCCGGGGGGGGCGTCGGCGGGGTAGCGAAGGTTGCGGTGTGGCTAAAGAGGTCATGGTCTTCACGGGCAGGTAAGCGTAATGGGACGGAAATGATCAGAAACAATAGTTGTATGAAAAGCAGACATTACTGCGGGTGTTCTGCGACCGATCTGTTGCAGCAGGAAAATCACGCAGGCTCGGAGCGAACTGAAATGAAAAGGGGTGTGCGGCATGACGGTGTCAGTATGCACGAGATGGGAAGAAATAGTAACAGTCCTATGACTGCGCATTCGCCTCTAATGGCGGTAGGGGCGAAAGACTCTAGCAGTTTTTTTTGGTCTTATCTTTGGGCCCATTATCCCAGAGCTTGTCGAAGACCGTGAGCCTGTCGAATTGGCTCTGACTTGGAGGGGAAGTGGAACAGGTCTACTGACCCATGATCCCATCCCTCACGGGTCGGGAGACCCGGCCACAACCGAAGCGATGAACGCTGGTTGGCCTGATGGTTTTGATCAAATGCCCGGGGATCTTTACTCTGTCTTGGCTTGGACAAACAGCGCGGCGGCTTGGGCGCGGCGGGTGATGCCGAGTTTGTCGAAGACAGTGGCGAGATAGTTTTTCACGGTCTTCTCCGTCAGGTTCATCTGGTCGCCGATTTCTTTGTTCGTGAGCCCTTCGGCGAGGTGGGCGAGGACGCGACGTTCCTGGCCAGAGAGGAGAGAGAGTTTATCCACGGCGCGGGTGCCGTGGGGATGCTTCACCAAATTCAACAGGTGATTCGACAGCGAGGGATCGATCACGGAATGCCCGGCGGCCACCCGGATGATGGCCTGCACGAGGGCGTCGCCTTCGTTGTCTTTCGTGAGGTAACCATGGGCCCCGGCGGCGACCGCGTCGTGCACATTGCTCTCTTCGGTCGCCGAGGTGAGAAATAAAATCTTGGTGCTGCGTTGTCGTTTCAGGATTTCGCGGCAGACGGTGAAGCCTGGTTTATCGGGTAAATGAAGATCGAGCAGGACGACATCAGGTTTGAGTTTATCTACGGCCAGCAAGCCATCGGCGCAGTTGCCTGCTTCACCCACAATGGTGAGGTCTTCTCGATCTTCCATCACCATGCGCAGTCCCATCCGGATGATCGGGCTATCGTCGATCAGCAATACGCGGATGGGCTTGGGGGAAGACGAGGGACTCATAGCGCGGAGGCAACGGGGAGCAGTAAAACAACGCGAGTTCCTTTTCCGGTGGAAGACTCAACCTTGAGAGTGCCGCCGAGCGCCGTCGCGCGGGCTTGCATATTCCCGAGGCCATGTCCGGGGGAAATTTGCTGAGCGGTTTCAATAAAACCGGTGCCGTCGTCCTGCACGGCGAGGGCGATGACGTTTTCATCCTGCTCCGCACGGATCGTGATGTGCCGGGCGTGGCCATGGCGCGCGGCGTTGCTGATGGCTTCGCGGAGGATGTTGACGATCTCGGCCGTTTGCTGGGGTTTTATCAGGGCCACGACGTCTTCTTCCAACTGGCGGCTGATTTTCAGGTCGCTGCTTACAGGCAAAATTTCGAGCATCTGGTTGATCGCATCCGTGAATGATTGCATGCGGATTTTCTCGGGTCCGAGCTCGCTGAGGTAGGTGCGCACTTCTTGGTTCAGTCGCCGCAGTTCGCTGATGGATTGTTCCAACCGTTGCCAGATTTCCGGAGTCGCGGAGATTTTTCGACGGACGCTTTCCAAGGTCAGACTGACAGCGTACAAGGTCTGGCAAATGTTATCGTGGAGTTCCCGGCCCAGTCGGGCGCGCTCAGCTTGTGACTGCGTGAGCAGAGAACTGCTTACTTGAAGGTTTTCTTCAGCCCGCAGGCGGGCCCCGGATTCGTGGGCGAGTTTTTCTCCTCGTTCCACGGTGATTCGCGCGAGTTGCTCGAGTCCGGTCATCTCGGCGGAGGCGCGGTGCCAGGGTGATTGCGTGTGCGTGTCGGTGTCGCTGCGGCGCACGAGATTCAGCAACACCGGAACCATCAACAAAAGCAGGGCGACAATAATCGTGGTGACCAGCACCCGGCGATGCAGGGCGGCGAGACGCTGAGCGACTGGTGGCGCATAGGCGAGGCGAACGATCGTCCCAGCGGGGGATTTCAACTCTTGTTCCAGCGTTATCATTTCCGGTGCGGAGGCTGGCAGTTGACGCTTGGCTTCAGTGGCGGTCAGCAGGCTGACTTTTCCGCCAAGGAGATCGCCTAGTTTTTTTTGATACTCGCCGTCCCATTTATCCGGCGGGCGTTGGAACAGGTCCCAAGCTTGGGCCAGTTGGGCTTGTTTGGTGATCGCTAACTCTTGTTGCAGGCGGGTCGACTCGTGTTGCAGCCAGCCTTGCAAGGCCAGCACGATGCCGAGAAACATGGCGACCAGCAATAGGGCTAGGCTCAGTGATCGGGTAAGGGGGCTCATGCGCAGTTCTAGGCGTAGGGTAGATTTCGGTCCGCGTCAAAACCTTCGACAATGGCCCGTTAACCACTACTTCTTTTGACCCTTTTATGAAGTCATTCTCCATCACGACCGCTATTGATTACGTCAACGGCTCGCCTCATCTCGGTCACGCTTACGAAAAAGTCCTGACGGACGTCATCGCTCGTTTCCGGCGGCAGATGGGTGATCAAGTGCATTTTCTTACCGGCGTCGATGAACACGGACAAAAGGTTCAGGCCAGCGCGAAGAAAAAGGGCATCCCGCCCCAGCAGTTTTGCGATGAGGTGAGTGCCGAATTTCGCGCGCTGCTCCCGAAGCTGAATATCACCAACGACGATTTCATCCGCACCACCGAGGAGCGGCACAAGAAAGTGGTGCGGCGCATCCTTCAGCAGCTCTTCGACAAGGGCGAGATCTACAAGGCGGAGTACAATGGGTTTTATTCCGCCCGCCAGGAGCAATTTCTCCAAAACAAGGATCGCAATGCCGACGGCACGTGGCCGGAGATCTTTGGCGAAGTCACCGAGATCACCGAGTCCAACTACTTCTTCAAGCTCCGGCAATATCAGGACTGGCTGATCGAATTCCTCGCGAAGAACGAAAACTTTATCTTCCCGGCGTTTCGTCAGAAGCAAGTCGTCGAGTTTCTCAAGGAGCCACTCAACGATCTCTGTATCTCGCGCCCAAAGGAACGGCTGGAGTGGGGCATCCCGCTACCGTTTGATGATGGCTACGTCACCTACGTGTGGTTCGATGCTCTGCTCAACTATTACTCGGCCGTCGCGGATTTGCCCGGCGTCTGGCCCGCGACTTGGCACGTGATCGGGAAGGATATTCTCGTGCCGCCTCACGCGGTTTATTGGCCGATCATGCTGCAGGCCGCCGGCCTTCCGTTGCCCGGCGGAATTATCGCTCACGGTTGGTGGCTGCAACGCGGCGCGAAAATGTCCAAGAGCACGGGTAACGCGCTCAATCCGCTCGATCTTGTCACCGAGTTTGGCACAGACGCCTTCCGTTACTTCCTGATCCGCGAAATGAACGTCGGCCAGGATAGCGACTTCACGCGCGAGCAATTCCTCGTCCGCTACAACAGCGAACTCGCCAACAATCTCGGCAATCTCGTCAACCGCACGCTGAACATGACGACGCGTTTCTCCGCCGGCGTGGTGCCGGCGGCCGAAGTTTCCGAGGAGCTCGACCTGAATCTGCGCGCCCTCTGGGACAAGACTCGCGACGAATTTATTCCGCTGTGCGAAGGCTTCCAGTTTCATACTGCGCTGGAGCGCGCCATGGTTTTCCTCACCGAGACCAACGCCTACATCGAGAAACGTGCGCCATGGAAACTCGGCAAATCCACCGAGGCGGCTGATCAGGCGCTCCTGCGCACCTCACTCGCCACGATGGCCGAGGCGCTGCGTCTGGCCGTTGCACTCATTCAGCACGTCACGCCTTCAACGACCGAAAAAATCAACGCCGTGCTCGGCTACAAATCCGGTCCCGTCTGGCGCGACGAACTCATCTGGGGTACGAAACTCACCGGCGGCAAGGTGGCGGAGTCGCTCGTGCTGTTCCCGCGGCCGGCGCCGCCAGCGGTGGAGAAGAAAGCGTAGCTTGCAAGGGTAGGGCGCTTGCCCTCAAGCGCCTAGGCCGTTGAGGGCAACGACCCCTACCGTGTTCTCATGAAAATCTTGCCGCTCAATCCCACGGAAAATTCCACGCCGGCTGCGCTGCGGGCGTTTTTGGGGGAGTGCGCCGAAGCCTCCCGCGCCACCGGCCGACCGCAATTGGCGAGCATCAGTGTCGCGGTGGATAGTCTCGATCCGCTCGCGGTGCTCGAATCGATTTTCGAACCCACTCAACTTCATTTCTACGTCGAGCGACCTTCCGAGGGATTTGCTGTGGCCGGTGCGGAAGCCGTGCTGGAATTCAGTGCAAGCGGCCCAACGCGATTTGCCGAGGCGAAGGAGTTCATCGCACGCACCCTGGAGAACACGATCGCCGTCGGTCCGCTTGAGCAAAACTTTGCCGGACCGCATTTTTTTATCGCGGGCGGTTTCGCTACCGAGGCCGCTCCCGCAGCACCGTTTCCGGCGCTCCGCTTGTTCGTACCGCGCTGGCAGGTGTCGCGGCACGGTGATGGTTCGGTGGCGGTGGCGGTGGCGAATCTCGTGATCACCCCTGATTTGCCGTTGGATTTAGTGACGGCCAAGGTCTGGAAAGCTCACACCAAGTTTCGCGCTTTTGATTATTCGGTCGCACCCGATCACGGCCGTCCCTCCGCACCGAAACAAATTGTCGAGATTGGCGGAGCCGGTTCCTATCAACGGGCGGTGACCGCAGCGCTCGCGGAAATCGCACAGGGCAAATGCGAGAAAATTGTCCTCGCCCGGGCGCAGCAGCTCACGACGAACGAAAGATTTCATCCGCTCGGCGTATTGAATCACCTGCGGCAAGCCTATGCGGGTTGCTACGCATTCTCGGTGGCGAACGGGAAAGGCCAGAGTTTTATCGGCGCCACGCCAGAGCGGCTGGTGCGGGTGGCGAATGGCCGGATGCACACCGAGGCGCTCGCGGGGTCGGCGCCGCGCGGGCAATCCGCCAGCGAAGATGCCGCGATCACGCGCGCCTTGCTGCACAGCGAAAAAGATCTGCGCGAACACCGCGTCGTGATCGGCTCCATAGAGCGGCGGTTGGCCGATCTTGGTTTGAAATTGGAATTGGCGGCGACGCCCCGCGTGCTGAGTTTGGCGAACGTCCAGCATTTGCACACGCCGATCAGTGCTGAGTTGTCGGCGGGCGCGCACATTTTGGATTTGGTGGAGCGGCTGCATCCCACCGCTGCCGTGGGCGGTACGCCACGAGCGCCGGCGGTCGCCGCGATTGTGCGACTGGAGCCGTTTGATCGCGGGTTGTACGCTGGGCCGCTCGGTTGGGTGGACCATCGGGGCGGTGGGGAATTTTTTGTCGGGATTCGTTCGGCGTTGATCGATGGTTGCACGGCGACCGCGTATGCCGGTGCCGGGATCGTGGCCGGTTCCGACCCGCAGAAGGAATTTGCGGAGACGGAATTAAAGTTCAAAGCTCTGATCGAAGCCCTGACCAACGCATGAGCAAACCACCCGCCACGACTCTCGATTTCCGCAACACCAACAGCCTGTGGGGCAGCGTGCTTGTACAGACGCTCGTGCGGCTCGGCGTGACGCATGCGATCGTCTCGCCCGGCTCGCGATCGACGCCGCTGACGATGGCGTTTGCGCGGCATGCCGACATTGAGGCGGTTCCGATGCTGGATGAACGCTCGGCGGCGTTCTTTGCACTCGGCATAGCGCGGCGCACGCATCGGCCGGTGGTGTTGCTGTGCACGAGCGGCACGGCAGGGGCGAATTATTTTCCGGCGCTCATCGAGGCACAGGAGAGCGGCGTACCGTTGCTGGTCATCACGGCGGATCGTCCGCCGGAGATGCGGGAATGTAGCTCGGGTCAGACGATCAACCAGCAGAAACTTTTTGGCAGCCACGTGAATTTCTACCACGAGATGGCGGTGCCGGAGGCGTCGTTGAAGCTGCTGCGCTATCTGCGGCAAACCGTGGCGCACGCGGTGGAGCGGACTCAGTGGCCGGTGGCCGGCCCGGTGCATCTCAATGCGCCGTTTCGTGATCCGTTGCCTCCGATCGAGGATGGGACGGCGACGGGGCTGAAGCGGAAGATCGACGAGGATTTTTTTGCTCACCTCACGGCATCGCCGTCATCGATCGCCCCCGTCGTAGTCCCTGATTTGCCTCAGGTGAAGCGCGGATTGATTGTCACGGGCCCGGCTCAGCCCAGTGATCCGGCGCGCTACGCGATGATGGTGGAACTGCTGGCGCTCAAGACGGGGTGGCCAGTGCTGGCGGATAGTTTGTCGCCGCTGCGTTCGTATGCGGCGGCCGGGCAGCCGTTCATCACCACCTACGATGTTTTGGCGCGCAATGAAAAGTTGCTGCGGCAATTGCGGCCGGATTTTGTGTTGTCGGTGGGCGGCTGGCCGATCAGCAAAACTTTACGGGCATGGCTGGAAGCGTGCGATGCGCCGACTTGGATCATCACCGAGTCGGATAAAAATCAGGACGCGTTGCATGGTCGGACCCGAACGGTCCACACCAGCATTGAGAATTTGGCGGAGAGTTTAATCGAGCGGGAAGTGGAGATTGATTTCTGCACCGACTGGGCCTGTGCCGAAGTCGCCGTGCGCGCGGCACTAAATCGAAAACTTGCCGGCACCAAGTGGATGTTTGAAGGCAAAGCCTCGTGGCTGCTGGCGGCGCATTTGCCGGTGAACACGCCGGTATTCGTCGCCAACAGCATGCCGGTGCGGGATCTGGAATATTTCTGGCCGGCGAATGATCGTGGTCATGCCGTTTACTGTAATCGCGGCGCGAACGGCATCGACGGCACGCTCTCGACCGCGCTCGGCGTCGCGCACGTCAGTGAGCAGCCGGCGGTGTTGCTGACGGGTGATCTCGCGTTGTTGCACGATACGAACGGGTTTCTTTCGGTGCCGAAGTTTACGGGCAGCCTGACTATTGTGCTCATCAACAATCATGGCGGCGGCATTTTCGAGCACTTGCCGGTGGCGCAGTTTAATCCGACGTTCGAGACGTTTTTCGCCACCCCGCAGCAGGTGAATTTCAAGAAACTCAGCTCGGCCTACGGCGTAGCGCACACGCTCGTGCGCGACTGGAAGCATTTTGCCGGGCTCGTGGCCAAGTTGCCCAAGCATGGCGTGCGCCTGTTGGAGATTCGCACTGATCGGAAGCGTGATGCAGCGTTTAGAAAAAAGTTGCTGGCGGAAGCGGCCGAGGGAGCGGGTATTGCAGGGTAGGTTGCGAGCTTGTCTCGCAACGTGACTGTGGCGCGGCAAGCGCACCACCTACGACGGAGTGGGCGCCGATTCTTGTTGGGCCAAAGCCAGGCGAAGGCCGAACCATATCGGCGATAAGCGTCGGTGCGGAGACCGACGCCCACCTCAATCATCGTCACTCACGGCAATAGCGGGAGCTGGATCGTGAAGGTGGTTCCGGTGCGGGCGGTGCGGTAGGAGAGGGAGCCTTGATGTGCTTCGACCACGGAGCGGGCGATGGCGAGGCCGAGGCCGGTGCCACCGGATTTGCTGTGGGAAACAAAAGGTTCGAATAACGTCTCGCGGATTTCCGTGGGGATGCCGGGGCCGTTGTCGCGGACGGTGATGAGGCAGCGATGGTCTTTTTCCACGACGGCGACGGTGATGCAGGCGCGATCTTTTTTTGCGAGGGCCTCGCGGGCGTTGGTCACGAGATTCTGTAACACGCGTTGGAAACGATCGGGATCGATGAGCAGGCTCAGGTCGCTGTCCTTGATCACCAGTTTAACCTGAGTGCGGGCGAAAGTGGCGGCGTTGTTCTCTTTGAGCTGGGCGAATACCTCGCGCAAGGGGGTGGCTTTCAGGTTCAGCTTCGTCTCGCCCCGAGCGAATTCGAGCACTTCCTCGACCATGCCGCCGAGGCGGCCGACTTGGCGGAGAATCATGGCGCAGAGTTCCTGCGTCTTGGGGTCGGCGTTGCGTTGGGCGAGCGATTCGGTGGCGAGTGAGATGGTGGTGAAGGGGCCGCGAAAATCGTGGATCATCGCGTTGGCCATCCCGCCGATGGTGCTGAGTTTTTCCTGACGGACGACCTCGGTGACGTAGCGGGTGTTGGTCGCGCGGAGGTTTTCGCTCACGTGACTGAACAGGCGGAGCACGGTGTGCCAGGAGGAATCCGAAAGAATTTTCAGGAAAATGTCCTGGTTGATCTTGCCCAGATGCACCGGTCCATCCGCGATGGCGGCGGTGCTGCGACCGGAGCCATCGAGCACACCGAGTTCACCGAAATAATCGGACGGCCCTTTGTAGGCGATGATTTGCGGGGCGCCGCCGGGATTTTTTTTGGAGAGCGCGACACGACCGGTCAGGACGAGATAGAGGGAGTCGGAGACATCGTTCTCCTCGAAGATGACGGTCTTGTGCGGGAAGCGGACGGAGCGGACGGCTTTGGCGAGAAGCGCGCCCTGGGCTGCGGGGAAGTGGCTGATGAACGGGTGCGAGCTGACATCCATAACCGAAAAAAGACAGAAAAGCTGAAGGACTGAAAGGCCGAAGGCCTCGGCCGTGCAACATATAGCCAAGCAAGCAGGCCTTGATCGGTGGGTCCGGCTGCGTCCGCCACGAGCGGCGGGCCACGGAAGCGAACGACAGAGGCTGGACGGATGCCGGCCGTCCAGCCGTTCAGTACTTCAGCCATTCAGCCGTTTCCTACAGCTGGATCGGCATGCCCACTTCGATGATCTGCATGTGCGGGAGTTGGTAATAATCGCGCGGGGGCCGGGCGTTGCGGCTGAGGAAGGCGTAGAAATGTTTCTGCCATTCGAACATTTTGCCGTCACCGCCGGTGATGATCATCTCGCGGTTGAAATAGTAGGTGGCCTCGTTGAGTTTAACCGGCACGCCGATATCGCGGACGCGGTCCATCAGATCGGAGACGTCGGGGGATTCCATGTAGCCGTAGCGGGCCACGACGCGCCAGATGCCTTCACCGAGTTCGGACGTGGCGAATTGTTCGTTGCGAGGGACGAAGGGGATTTCGTCGGTGAGAATACTGAGCAAAATTACTGTTTCATGGAGAACCTTGTTGGATTTCACGTGATGGAGCAACACGAGTGGGGTGCCCTTGGCGCTGCCCGCCATGAACACGCCGGTGCCGCGCACGCGAGTGATATGCGGGCTGCGGGCGATCTTGCAGAGTTCGTCCTCGGTGATCTCGTTGGCGTAGATCCGGCGAAAAATCTCGGCCTTACCCAATTTCCAAGTGGTCATCACTGCGATCAGACCTAGGGCAATAAAGACCGGGAGCCAGCCTCCAGCCTCGAATTTGTGCAGATTCGCCCGGAAAAAAATCACGTCCACCGCGAGAAAAATCACGCAGAGCAGTGCCGCCTGCCAAGTGTGCCATTTCCAGGCGCGGCGCATGACGATGAACAAGATCAAGGTGGTGACGATCATGGTGCCGGTGACGGCGATGCCGTAGGCGGCCGCGAGAGCGGAGCTGGTCTTGAAGCCGTACACCGTGGCGATGGAGCCGATGGCGAGAGCCATATTGACGAGCGGCAAGTAGATTTGTCCCGATTGATCCGGATTGGTGTATTTGACGGTCAGGCGGGGAAAGTAGCCCAGCTGTATCGCTTGACGGATGAGCGAAAAAGCTCCGGAGATCAGGGCCTGGCTAGCAATCACGGCGGCGAAAAAGGACAGCGTCAATAACCCGTAGCGCAGCGGCCCTTCCGGAGCGAGGGCGAGAAAGGGATTGGCGATATGGCCGCCGTGGGCGATGACGTTGGCACCTTGGCCGAAATAGTTGAGCGTTAATCCTGGTAGAACCACGCCATACCAGCAAATGGTGATGGATTTTCGGCCGAAGTGCCCCATGTCCGCGTACAGTGCTTCCACCCCGGTGATGGCCAGCACCACCGAGCCTAGCAGCACCGAAACCTCACTCGGATGCATGACGAGAAGCTCCAGGCCGAGGAGTGGATTCAGGGCCTGCAGTACGATGGGGTTTTTGAGTACATGCCAGAAGCCGAGCGCACCGAGGGTCGCAAACCAAACCAGCATCACGGGACCAAAGATGCCGCCAAAAAATTTGGTTCCACGGTGCTGAAAACCAAAGAGAACGATCAAAATAGCGATGGTGATCCAAACCACATAGGGATCGACGCCGGACCAGACTTCCTTGAGCCCCTCGGTTGCGGCCAACACGGTCATCGCCGGAGTAATGATCGCCTCACCACACAACATCGCCGCGCCGATGAGGACGATGAGGACCCCAAGATTGAGCACCGGTTTGCCCGAACGCTCGAGCTGGCTCAGCGAGAGCAGCGCAAAGATTCCGCCCTCACCCCGGTTGTTGGCCCGGAGGACGAAAAGGGTGTACTTCACACTCACGACGGAAATCAAAGACCAGAGGATCAGCGACAGCACGCCCAGCACGGCATGCGCATGTTCACCCGGAGGTAACACCGCGAGACATTCCCTGATCGTGTACAGCGGGCTCGTCCCGATATCGCCAAACACGACGCCGAGCGCGCCGATGGTCAGGCCGGCCTTGGCGGTGGTATGCATTGCCTGTACTTGGGTAGACATGTGAGCGGGGGATTCTCCCTAAGCAGCTCGCGACTCCAAGCAGTATTCCCATTCGCACCAAAAGTTGCTTGACTGGTTTTCGTAAAAATCAGGCCTTTGGCAAAAACGGTTGCCGTGCAGGTCTTTTCAGATGAACTACGCCCATGCTTCCCATTTGGAAATCCGTTAAAACCTACGACGACATCGTTTATCACAAGGCTGAGGGTATCGCCCGCATCACGATTAACCGGCCGGAGAAGCGCAATGCGTTCCGTCCCCAGACCGTAGTCGAAATCCATGAAGCGCTGCTCGATGCGCGTGAGGATCAAACGATCGGCGTGATTTTTCTGACCGGAACTGGTCCGGCCAAGGATGGCAAATACGCCTTCTGCGCCGGTGGTGATCAATCCGTGCGCGGCCACGGCGGCTACATCGACGGCAAGGGCGTGCCGCGCCTCAATATCCTCGATGTCCAAAAACTGATCCGCTCGATGCCCAAGGTCGTCATCGCACTCGTCGCGGGCTACGCGATCGGCGGTGGTCACGTGCTTCACGTGATGTGCGATCTCACCATCGCCGCCGATAACGCCATCTTCGGCCAAGTAGGTCCCAAGATGGGCAGCTTCGACGGCGGCTTTGGTTCCAGTTATCTCGCCCGCATGGTCGGCCAAAAGAAGGCCCGGGAAATCTGGTTTCTCTGCCGGCAATACAGCGCGGCCGAGGCACTCACCATGGGCCTCATCAATAAAGTTGTCCCCGTGGCTGAGCTCGAAACCGAAGGCGTGGCGTGGGCGAGGGAGATTTTGCAGCGCAGTCCGCTCGCGATCCGTTGCCTCAAGTCCGCCTTCAACGCCGAGCTCGACGGCCAGAGTGGCATTCAGGAATTAGCCGGCAACGCCACGATGCTCTACTACATGACCGAGGAAGCGAAAGAGTTCATGACCGCGCAAAAAGAAAAACGTAAGCCGAAAGCCGAAAAATTTCCGTGGCTGCCATGACCCGGATAACTTGAAGTCAGTTCACTTGAGCATTTGCCCCAGCGAGCGGCAAAGCTTGGGAAACGCCGTCAGCAGTGCCTTGTCTTCGGTCACGAGCACGGTGTCGAGCGCGGCCGCTAGCGCGGCGAATTCGCAGTCGTAGGCCGTGCAGCGGGATTGGGCCACGAGCCTCAGGACGGCGTAGTCAGACAAGGCGCGTTCACCGCCCGTCAGGCAGTTGGCGGCGCGCTGAAGCACGCTCTCGGCGTCATGTTGCGATAGTTTTCCGGCGCGTATGAGGCCGGCGAGTAGATTGCGAAACTCCGAACGCCAGAGTAACGGGGCCGTCCATTCCGAATCCAGACGGAGCAGCGAGTCCATCTCGCTGTTGCGTGGGCCCGGCAGCCAACGATAGGCAAGGATGTTCGTATCAACGACAATCATTCACGGCCCTCACGCTTGAACCGATCAATTTCCTCAGGCGTGGTGGAAAATTTAAATTTATCCCGAAACCGGCGATTCTCAGCAATCATGGCCTCGACATCCACGAGGCGGGAGGGGGCCACCGCCTCTTCCAGCACCGCGATCACTTCCCGATTCAGGCTGCGTTTATGCCGGGCCGCCCGGGCTTTGAGCTGACGGTGCAAAGCCGCGGGAATCGCTTTCAAAGTGATAGCTGGCATAATGCACCCAAAATGGTTGCGCCTGATCGCGTGTCAAGCGCTTCGCCGGCAAGCTGATCTCGGCTCGGCCACGCCCCGCCCCGGCTTGATCCCGTTTGGACGATTTTTGTTTTACGGCACGCTCCTCCCTCTTCATCAGTATCGGTCTGTGGCTAAATCATCTTACGACCTGGTCATTCTCGCTGCCGGCATGGGCAGCCGTTTCGGCGGCCTCAAACAGGTGCAGCCGGTCGGCCCGCACGGCGAACTGATCATCGAATACTCGGTGTTCGATGCGCTGCGCGCCGGCTTTGACCGCCTCGTGCTGGTTATCCGCAAAGATATCGAAGCGGATTTTCGTGCGTCGATTGGCCGGCGCCTCGAATCACGGATCGACGTGCAGTATGTTTATCAAGAAATAGATTCGTTACCCGCCGGTTTCAAAGCTCCGACTGGGCGCACGAAACCTTGGGGCACGGGTCACGCTGTCCTCGTAGCGCGCGATGCCGTGACGCGTCCCTTCGCCGCGATCAACGCCGATGATTTCTACGGAGCCGGCGGCTACCGCGCGCTCGCGGCTCACTTTTCCCGAAGCAATCACTACGCGATGGTCGGCTATCCGCTCCGGCAAACGCTTTCCGAACATGGCACGGTCAGCCGCGGACTTTGCGCGACGGATTCCACCGGGCGGTTGCAGACGATTACGGAAATTACGAAGATCGAAAAAGCCGCGACCGGAGCGACCTACACGGATGCGCAAGGCACGGCCCGCACTCTGAGCGGCGACGAGATTGTCTCCATGAATTTCTGGGGGCTGACTCCCGCCGTGTTTCCACAATTGGAAAAGCGCTTCACGGATTTTCTTCAGCGCAACCAAGCCGATTTGAAAGCAGAGTTCTATCTCCCGACGACTTTGAGCGAATTAAACGAACACGGCGAAGCTTCGATCGATTTGCTGCAAAGCGACGATGCGTGGTTTGGGATCACGTACCGCGACGATCTGCCGACCGCGCAGGCGGCGATCCGCTCGCTGATCGCCGCGGGGCGTTATCCAACGCCGCTGTGGGAGTAGCCACAGGCCTCCGTGCCTGTGGGATTGGGTAGGTTGCGAGCTTGTCTCGTTCTGCTGGCCAGCAGAACGGTGCGGCAAGCGCACCACCTACTACAGAGCGAATCCTCCCACTTCGGCAGGCAGGGACGCCTGCTGCTACTTGATCTCCTCAAAATTCCTTCAGCAATGCGCGCAATTCCCGCTCGGGATCTTCGTGGTTTTGCTCGATGGCGAGCTCAAGGGCGCGCTCCAGCCAAGGACGTCCTTCCGCTTTGCGGCCGAGCGCGAGTAGCGTTTTTCCGAGCAGAATTCGCGGGATCATCCAGTCTGATTTTTTCTCGGCACAACTATGCAAGTGCGGCAGCGCGGCCTCTCCGCGACTTTCCTTGAGCAACGCTTGCGCGAGGCTGAAGCGGAACAGCTCATTCTCCGGCTGCTGCGCGACCAGCTTGGTGAAACGTTCGACACTCATTGCCAGCTCACTCAGCAAACACCGCGACAACCGTTGAGTTGTCCACCCCGCCGCGCTTGTTGGCGATTTCCACCAAGCGGCGGCAGATGGCCTCGGGGCTGGCGGCGGCGGCAACGAGGCGCTGCATCTCCGGCGGCATGACGTAACGGGTAATACCATCGCTGCACATGATGTAGCGATCGCCCGCTTCCACATTATGGGCGTGAATATCGCCTTCCACCGGGGGCGGTTGCCCCACGCAACGGGTCAAGGCTGCGCGGTTTTCCGCCATCATATAAGTGGGCAGGCCCCGGGCCGCGCGGGCTTTCATTTCGTTTTCGACGTTATGCTCCTGCGTGAGCGCATCGAGGATATCGCCGCGGAGGCGAAACATGAATGAGTCGCCTACATGGATAACGACCACCTGCTCATTCTCAAAATGAGCCATCGTCAGGGTCGTACCGATCCCGGTTCGCGGACTCAGGACGCGCCCGAGCACGAATACCTTCTCGTTCGCTTCCGCGAGCGCACTGGAGTAGTCAAAGGGGCCGGGGGTGTCTTTTTTTTTAAACCAAGCGGTCAACGCAAAGACCGCCGTTTTGCTGGCCTGTGCTCCGCCGGGCAGCCCGCCAATCCCATCCGCGACTCCATACAGATGTAGCTGATCATCGCAAATATAAGAATCTTCGTTCTCAGGTCGGACTCGGCCAATGTCAGTGAGGGCGTAGGAACGTAGAGTCATGTCAGGTCAACTTGACGGGCCTGAGGTGCGAGGGAAAGGCCGAAAATGACTTTCTCGGTTTTCTCTGGTTAGCCGGGTGAAGTTATTCACCGGCAAACAGGCAATAAATTGACGTCCGTAAGCTTTTGTCAGCAGTCGCGCATCCAATAAAGTGATGATGCCCCGGTCGGTTTTGCTCCGGATGAGCCGCCCGATGCCTTGGCGGAATTTCATGAGGGAATCGGGCAGCGTTAGCTCGTTAAACGGGTTGCGACCTTGCGACCGGAGCCATTCCGCCCGGGCCTCGGTTACGGGGTGCGTCGGCGGGTCGAAGGGGAGGCGCGTGAGGATCACCTGCGACAACGCGTCTCCCGGTACATCAACACCCGTCCAAAAACTATCGGTGCCGAAAAGAACGCCATTGCCCGCGGCCCGGAAACGTTGAGTGAGTTCAGTCCTCGATCCATCGACGCCTTGCATGAAAAACGGCCGTTTCTCCCGCGCAAAAACTCCTGCGAGCCGGCCCGCAATGTGCCGCATATCCGTGTAGCTCGTGAACAGCACCAACGAGCCGCCGGCGACGCGCTGCGTACAAAATTCGATGTAATCCGCCAACCCTGCCAGATCGACTTTGGCCGCTTCGGCCGTCGGGGGTGCTATGTCCTGCGCGATGTACACACGCATGTTTTGCGCAAAATCAAACGGCGAATGTTCCACCTGCGTCCGCGCGTCATCGGCTCCGGCGCGTTGTTGAAATGGCTCGATTTTCCCCGCCACGGTGAGCGTGGCGCTGCTCAACACGACCGAGGTTTTTCGCCGGAAAAGATTGTCGCGCAGGTACGGTGCCACGTCGAGGGGCGCGGCGCGCAGCATGATCGTGGTCTGGCGGCGTCCCGTGCGCTCGAGCCAGTGGACGGACATCGGCGTCGTCTGGTTCAACCAGAGGGCGATGTCGCTGCGGTAGCTTTGCACGCGATCAAGTTTGTCGTGGATTTCATCGCGCACCGTGCTGCCGTTATCGGGCAGACGATTCCAGAGATCGCTGACGCGATTGATCAACTTCAGCAAGGGTTCCTCCATCAGCGGCTCGGCGACGTCGGGCGAACGCACGCGTACGATCGACTGCGTGTGCAGCAGCTTCTCGCGCACGTATTCAAAGAACACGGCCGAAGCTTCGAGCGCATCCTCGACAGCTTGCTGATCGGCGGAGGAACCGTACTTCGCGAGCAGCCCGCGTTTCTTGGCGGGGTGATAGAGCGATTTCAGCAGCCGATCTAGACCGACGTTGCTGACCTTCGTGCCGGTGTGATCGGTGGCGACTTCCGGCACCGTGTGCGCTTCGTCGAGCACCACAAAATCATCCGGGCGCAATACGCCGCGCACTTTCTCGCGGCCCCCGCCGCCGGGTGGACCGATGTTCAGCAGCGAGAAAAACAGGCTGTGATTCACGATGAGTACCTGTGCCGCTTCGACGCGCGCACGAGCTTTTTGGTAGAAACATTTCCCGCAATCGCAGTTGCGCTTCGAGCACGCGCCGGAGTCGGCGTTGATGAGTTCCCACACCTCGTCGTTGGGTGGCGGCACCAATTCGTGGCGCAGGCCGTCGCGGGTTTGCTCCGCCCAGTTGGTGATGCGGTGCAGTTCCACCTGATCAGCCGTGGAGAAAAGTTCGGCCTTGTCCCGCAGCGCTTGGGCGAGCCGCGTCGTGCAAAGATAGTTGGATTTGCCCACGAGTACGGCGGAACGGAATGGCGCGTAACGTTGGAGGGCCGGCGTGCCGGTGAAGAGCCGCCGGCAGTGGGGCAGATCGTTTTTCTCCAACTGTTCCTGGAGTGAAATCGTGTGCGTGGAGACGACCAACTGGCGCGACGCATCCATCGCGTAGATGATGCCGGGCACGAGGTAGGCGAGACTCTTGCCGACGCCGGTGCCGGCTTCGAAGAGCAGGGATTTATCACTGAAGAATGCCTCGGCCACGGACCGGGCCATGTGTTCCTGTTGCGGCCGATGTTCGAGGCTCAAGGCCTCGCAGAGATGCCCGCCCTCGGCGAAAATCTCCAGCGCCAGCTCACGCACCCGGGAGGGCGGTGGCGGAGGCGGGGCGAGGGTTTCCCCGCTGTCGTTGAAGCCGATCATTCGTGCCCATGAGGCGCGTTCAATGCATGCGTAGCAAATTCAAATGATGCGGACCAAATGAATTTGCTCCGCGGGCAGGGACAGACAGTTTACGGGGAAATGTCCGCGCCAACAGGAAACAACGCCGAATGGATTGGGGAACTCGTGCAATTTTTGCGGGATGAACCCGGAGTCGGTGCCGTCCGGATAAATCCAGCTGCGCATCAGGTGTCGGTGGCCACGCTCGGCCGGATTGATGCCGTGGAATTTGAGAAAAAGCTCGCGGCCACCATTGCGGCGGTCGAAGCCGGGTTGGCCGCCAAAGGCGCGCCCAAATTGACCGCAGGTTTCTCGCTGCGACAGGAAGGGGAGACTTTGGTCATTGGTCGGCAAACCTGTGTGACCGCTGAAAGTCTCTGGCTCTGGCGCGAAATGGAATGGCCGGAGATCAAGGCTGAGCCCAAGCCTGAGGATCAGGAGTGGCGCACCTTGGCGATCTTCGCGACGGTGTGCGGTTCGGCGGGTATTGCTGGTGTGATCACAGGTCAGTTTTTTCCCGCGCTGCCCTGGTTGCCCAAGGTTTTTTATTTCATCGGATTGGTCGCGGGTGGTTGGGATGCCTGCGTTGATTCCTGGGCCAACCTGAAGAAGCGGGAAATCGATATTCATTTCCTGATGCTGGCAGTCGCCCTGGGGGCGACATTTATCAATGCGTGGGGCGAAGCGGTGTTGCTGCTGTTTCTTTTTTCCGCCTCTGGCGCCATGGAAGAATACGCGCTCGATCGCACGCAGCGCGAGGTGAGCTCGCTGCTCAAGTCCGCGCCAAAAAAAGCCATGCTGCTCCTGCCGGATGGCACGGAAAAAGAAGTCATGGTGGAGACGCTTCAACTGAAACAGCGCGTCCGCGTCAAACCCGGCGACGCTTTTCCCGCCGACGGCGTTGTCATGGCCGGTCGGAGTGCGAGTGATGAATCCGCGCTGACCGGTGAGGCCACGCCGGTGGAAAAATCGGTGGGCGATCAGGTTTTCAGCGGTACGATCAATATGTGGGGCGCGCTGGATTACGACGTCGAGCGCTTGCCCGCCGAAAGCACGCTGCAAAAAATCATCCGACTCATTCAGACCGCGCAAAAACTCAAAGCGCCGAGCGAGCGCTTCACGGACAAATTCGGCACCGGCTATACTTACGCGGTCATCGGCGGATCGACTGCGATGTTCTTGTTGTGGTGGCTGGGTTTTAATTTGCCAGCTTTCACCAACACGCCGGAAACGCGCTCAGCTTTCTACCGGGCGATGACGCTCATGGTCGTCGCCAGCCCGTGCGCCCTTGTACTCTCGATTCCCTCAGCCATACTCGCGGCGATTGCTTGGGGCGCGCGGCACGGCGTGCTCTTCCGAGGCGGTGCCGCCATCGAGAAACTCGCCGACGTGAACATCGTGGCCATGGACAAAACCGGCACGCTCACCACCGGTGAACTGGCAGTGGTGGGCTACGAAAGTTTTCCACCGGGCCGCGAGACGGAAGTGATGGAACTGGCCTACGCTTTGGAATCCAAGTCGGAGCATCCGCTCGCCCGCGCCATCGTGCGCGATGCCAAGGCACGCGGTGTGCGCGTGCTCGAGCTGGCGGATTTTAAAAACATCATCGGGCAGGGTGTGCGGGGGAGTTACAACGGCGGCCAGGCCATGTTGGGCCGACGCGAACTTTTGGAAGCGGGTCCGCTGGCCGCTTGGGCGGAGAAACTCCCGCCTGCTCCCGCTGAGCTCGCGGAAGTCTGGGTGGTCGGTTCGGATTTTCTGGGCCGCGTTTTATTGCGTGATCAGATTCGCGCCGAGTCGAAGGGCGTGTTGCTGGAATTAAAACGGATGGGCATCCGCACCGTCATGCTGACCGGTGACCGTCGACAGGCTGCCGAATCCGTGGCGAAAGAACTGGGTCTCGATGAAGTCCGCGCGCATCTCACGCCCGAGCTGAAAGTCGCGGCGATCCAGGAACTGCGCCAAGCTTCGCCGCGCAACCGGGTCGCGATGGTGGGAGATGGCGTGAACGACGCGCCGTGTTTGGCAGCGGCGGATGTCAGCGTGGCGATGGGCGCGCGCGGCAGCGATGCCGCATTGGAGCAGGCCGAGGTTATTTTGATGCATGATCGCATTGAAAACTTTCTCGCCGCCGAGCGCCTGAGCCGTCGGGCGAAGGCAATCATCCGCCAGAATCTGACCATTTCGCTTGGAGTGGTAATCGTGATGGTAATCGCGACCGCGTTCGGCGCGGTACCGCTGGCCGTCGGTGTCGCCGCGCACGAAGGCAGTACGCTGATCGTGTGCTTGAATTCGCTGCGACTGCTCTTTGGACGGAACGCGGGTTGAATGGATTGAAGGTGGAACCCGACCTCCAGGCGGGTTTTAAAAACGCGCGTCAAAGACAAACCCGCCCAGAGGCCGGGTTCCACCTTAAGGCGTTTGGCTTGTGCATAAAAAAGCCGCGTCGGGCGGACGCGGCTTGGATTAACGGATGCGAGAGGGCGAACCGCTTTCGGTTCACTCACGAGCGGCGCTTATTTCAGCGCGGCTTGGTAGTTGGCTTCGGCGGCGTCCCAATCGACTACGTTCCAGAAGGCGGCGATGTAATCGGGGCGGCGGTTCTGGTAGTTCAAATAGTACGCGTGCTCCCAGACATCGAGGGCGATGACGGGTTTGCCTTCGATGCCGGCGACGGTTTTTCCCATCAACGGGCTGTCCTGATTCGCCGTGGAGCCGATCGAAAGTTTTTTATCCGCGCCGACCACGAGCCAGGCCCAACCGGAACCGAAGCGGGTCGCGCCGGCCTTGGCGAAGTCTTCCTTGAACTTGGCGAGACCGCCGAGCTGGGCTTCAATCGCTGCGGCGAGCGTACCTTTCGGAGCGCCCCCTTTACCGGCGCCCATGATGGTCCAGAAAAACGAATGGTTGCTGTGGCCGCCGGCGTTGTTGCGGATGACGCCACGGATGGCCTCAGGTACTTGGGTGAGATCGGCGATGAGCGCGTTAACGTCGAGCGCGGCGAGGGCGGCGTGATCCTTCAGCGCGTTGTTCGCGTTGGTGATGTAAGCTTGGTGATGCTTGCCGTGATGGATTTCCATCGTGCGGGCGTCGATGTGCGGTTCGAGGGCGTTGTTGGCGTAAGCCAGTTTTGGAAGTTCGTATGCCATGGTGATCGTGGGTTGAATTGAGTTTTGAGAAAATGCACGCAAAGTCGGCGTCGTCAACTGCGGTGCGTGTCATCTCCCGGAGTTGGTTGGAGCCGCGTCGCCCTCGGCGCGGAAGGGCAAACGCGACGCGGCGAGGGCGCCGCATCCCCCATTATTGTCATTTAAGACACTTGAGAGTGCCGGATTCGTTGGGGGATTAAGCGGCGGCGGCGAGGCTGGTGCCCTCGATGCGTGAGAGGTCAATCCGCGGTCGGAGGAATATCGCGAAGGTTGGGTCTTGGGGTAGAGCAGCCAGATATTCCGGCAGG
>JBBRBC010000054.1:0-26392 GCA_038206205.1 Opitutales bacterium | reverse complement strand
GGAGGGGCTTACGCCCCTCCACACCTCCCCGAGCTTGATTGCTCTTGTCCCATCCCCCAATCCCTGAAACCAATCCCTGACCGCCATCTACTCAGAACTTTTAACGACAGCTGGGACATCCCCGAAATGAGCCGTGGAGCTGCCCGAGGCAGGGTGAAAATAAGATGATTGGGGACGGTCATTTTATCGTGAGGCGTTGGTAAAGCTGAAATGTGAAGAAACACCTTTTGCCGCTTTAAACGTGGGGCTTTTCTTAACAAGATTCAGTACAAACAGTGTGACGCAGGCATAAAAAAACCACGCATGAAGCGCGGTTGATGACACCAATCGCCCGATGCTTATATTCTGTCATTGCGAGAAGTCCCGCGCTTCTGGACGACGAAGCAATTCAACTGGGTCGCCACAGTGCATTGCGTACACCTCGTGATGCCACTAAGTAAAAGCTAATGGCGAGTGACCAACCCGTTCTTATTTTTTTACCGGAGGGGGCGGTGGTGGTGGCATCGAGGCGAGCGTACTGGCCTTGGTGCCGACCATTTCGATCAGTCTTTGAATTTCAAGTTCAGCGTTGCGGCGGCTGATTTTTGCGAGCTCAACTTGTTTGCTGAGTTCAAAACTTTCACGATTATACTTATCCCGATTAATGCGGGCATTAAGGAGGGAGATTTCGAGTTCGGCGGCTGCCTTGTTCGACTTTGCGGTTTCGGCGGCATAGGTCTCGGTATCGGCTTTTAGCTTAGCCATGGCATCCGAATAGTTTTTCTCGTTCTTCGCTATTTTCGCTTGTTCGTCCTTGATCCGTTCTTCCTGCCGTTTGGCGGCGTCTTCTTGGGATTTTTTTTCTATTTCACGACGATTGGCATCTTCAATGGCAATTTTGGCGGCAATTGCGGCTTTATGTTTAGCTTCCTTAATTTCCATTTTCGCACTGGCACCGCGAAAAAGAAAGATGAAGCCGCCCAAAAGGAGAGCTGGAATGATAAAATAAAATTTATTCATGATACAAAGAGTAAAAAGTTAGCTGGTTTTCTTCGCAAGGGCAGCAGCAGCAGCGGCATCGGCTTCGGCCCTTGCCTTGTCTGCGGCCGCAATCTTATCGAGAAGATCGTAGTAGTATTTTTGGTTAGCCTCGGCTTTTTGCACGTACTGCTTCTGGGCGGCGAGTTCCTTGCTCAAATCATCTTTCTCTTTCTCATACTTTGTCACTTCAGTTTGAATCGCAGCAACTTCTTTTTTGAGGAGATCCACTTGTTCGTGAGCTAATTTGCGCTCGTCATTGGTCAAATAACGCAGTTCGTCGGCTTGCAATCGGGCTTCCTTTTTGTCCGCTTCCACCGCTTCTTTTTCATCGCGCTGTCTTTTGCGCTCGGCGGCTGCTTTGATGGCGTCCTGATAAGCTATTTCTCGGTTCTTCAGGTCCTGTTCTTTCTTGGCCTTAATGTCGGCATTCTTTAATTCATTCTTAATTCTTTGCGCTTCCGCATAGCCATTATCGAATTTCACATAGTAGCCGCCGAAAAGCAGCATACCAATCAGGGGGACGAGAATATATATTTTGTTCATGGGACAGGTTTCTCTTAAAATTGGTTATCGGTTACATCTTCTTTAATTTTTCAGCTCGCTCGGCCATGGCATCTTCAACGGCCTTTTTGAAACGAGTGCCTTCTTTTACGCCATCAGGCAGGGTGATGGCCTTATTTGCTTGTTCGAGTGCAAGATCGAGCTTCTTCAATTCAAAGGCGATATAGGCGTAAAAGATGTGGGTTTGGGCGGGTTTTGTTCCGCCACCTTTGCTCACACTGGATTGCAAATAGGGGAGGGCATCTGACAGTTTCTTCAGGTTATAAAAATTTTGCGCTATCAGGAGATCGAGTTGGCCGTTCTTAGGATATAATTTGGTAGCGCGCTTCAAGGTATCAATCGCTTTATAGTCGCGATTGAGTTGTTGATAGCAATTGGCGAGCATTTCCCAATTTAACTGGGAGTTTTCGATGGAGTTTTCTTTCAGGCCTTTCTCCATTAATTCAGCAGCGTGTTCAAATTGACCTTCATTGAAATAGAGGCCGAAAAGGCTGAAATTATCGGCAGGGGTGTTAAGTAAGCCTAGTGCTTGGGCTCGTTCCATCGTGATAATCGCGCGTTTGGCCTGATCAAGTCCCATGTAAGTACCGGCAAGTTGCTTCCAATAATCTTTGCTTTCGGGTTTCCTTTTGAGGAGTAATTCGAATATTTCTGCTGATTCGGCTGCTTTTTCCAATTGCTGCAAACAAGCCATTTTATATAGGTATAAGTTATCTTTTGGCCGGATAGTGAGATGCATGGCCCGATCAATTAGATCCAGCGCTTGGTTGAGTCGTGCCTTATCGGGATGCGCTTCATCAAGAACAGCGCGTGAATATAATAGTGAAGAAAAGAAGGTTAATCCATCTTCGGTCACGTTGGGGGTGTTTTTGAGCCAGCGCGTGATGTAAAGCTCGGACTTAGCATACAGAGCAAGCAGGGCAGCTTTATCTTTTGTAAGCGCGGTTTCTTGAAAAAACAATTGGGCGAGAAAGAAGCTAATACCAATGGCGGACTTTTCGTCTATGTAGGTGGGAGTCGCCGCATCTGAGATGAGCAATCCCTCTTCCATCGGTAACGTGGCTTTGTGGTATTCTCCTTTTTCAATGAATACTCTGCTTTTGAATTGCACAAACATCACATAATCATAGGTGTTTTTGTCTTTAACCTTCCCTAATCTTTCATCCAAAATACTTAGCATTTTATCGTAATTCTTGGGCTCGGTATCGTTTTCTTTACGGTACAACTCCAAGGCTGCGGTAGAAACCTCATCGAACTGGTAATTGCGTTCAGGCTTGGTCTGGGCGTAGCTTCCGGTGAAGGCGGTAATGGTCAGCGCAGCAACCAGACAAATACGGTGAAAAGATGGATTTTGTTTTAACATGTGCCAAGAGTTAGTCGTCTTTGGGCGAGAATTGGACAAGTTGCTGGGCCCTGCAGTTTACGATTTTGCCGTTCTTTTTGTTCGGTCGAAATTTCCATTTCCGAACGGCATCCAGACTCGGTTGCTCAAATTCCCGATGCGAGGAGCGGATAATTTGGGCCGCGCTAACATTCCCGTTAGTGTCGATAATGAATTCGACGAGCACTTCCCCGGAGATGTCTTGTCGTCTCATATCCACAGGATATTTGGGTGCTACAGAAACACGTAATTGGACCGGTGTGTCCAAATCAGCGGCATTGAAAAGATCAGGGATATTTTTGCCGAAATTTGCCCCTGGTCTGACGACTGGAATAGAAATAGCTGTCTTATCAATGGTTAGTCCAGGAGGCGGTGGGGGAGTAATCGGGGTAGTAAAGGCGTCGAGGGGTACTACGGTGAGCGTGTCGGTGAGTGATGGAGGGGCAACGACGGTTTCTTCAGGCTCATCCAAGCTTTCAATCTTATCAGGTTTCTCGGGTTCTTCCGGTGGAATCTCAAACTGGATGGTGCGTTCCTCTTCAACTTTCTGGACTATCTTATTCGCTTTCCCCTTGGGCATGAGATATTCATACCCAAAAAATCCACCGTGGATGAAAAGTGAAACGAGAATGCCAATGACCAAATCTTTGTTCATGATTGGGATTTCCGGTTATTTGCCCGTCGCACGGGTTTTGGTTTCCACGGAAAACTTGGTGATGTCATTTTTTCGAAGTTCATCGAGAACGATGACGGTGGCGCCGAAGCGGGCTTTATCATCACTGGCGAGCATGACTTTCGGATCTTTAGTTTGCGATTTCAAGGTGGTGATACGGATGGGTAATTCATCCATTTCAATAGCCACTTGATTCCAGTAAAGAGCCCCATCAGCAGAAACCTGAATGGTCACAATTTCCGGTTTATCTTTCGGTGGTTCACCGGCAGAAAAGGGCAGATCGACCGGTACGGATTGAATCCGATTCAGGGAGAGGGTGAACAGCACGAAAGTGGCGAGAAGAAAGAAAATAACGTCGATCAAGGGAATGATCTCGATACGGGCTTTCTTGCGGGGCCGGAGATTGATTTTGTTGGCTTCCATGGTGGGTGGTACTGATGAATAAACGTACGAGTGGGACGTTTATTAGTTCCCCGGAGCTTTTACTTGAGTTTCGATATAAACTTTATTGAAGCCAGCCAAGCGAACCTGTTCGAAAACATATAAAGCTTGGGCGAACAGAGCGCGTTCATCGCCGTTTATGAGCACTCGTCCTTCAGGTTCTTGTTTCTTGTACTGGACGATTCGAGTGAGGAACTCACCAAGGGTAATGGGATCCTTATTCCAATACAGGCTGCCATCATCTTTGACGGTCAAGGTAACCGTACCTGCAGTTTCCCGGGGCTCGCTGGTGGATGAGAGAGGCAGCTGAACTTTAATCCCGTTAGTCTTGTTCAGGGTGATCGTAAAGAGCACGAATGTGGCGAGCAAAAAGAAGATAACGTCAATGAGAGGGATGATCTCAATGCGGGCTTTTTTGATTCCACCTGGGCCTGTTCCTCCTCCTCCGTGCATATAATTATGGGATTAAAAATTTAAGTATCGTCTCGCTTGAAGGCGAAGCCGTCTTAGCGGCCGACCGAATTATTGGACTTGCTCAGAATGATCTCAAGGGAGTTTGAGGCGTCCTCGACTTCATGACGGGATTCTTCCACGCGGGAATTGAGATAATTGAAGGGAAGAAGACCGGCCACGGCGATGGCGATACCGCACATCGTGGCGATCAGCGCTTCCGCCACACCACCGGTGATTTCATTCATGGAGTCAGCGATGTTGCCGCCGCCACCCAATTTACCGAAGGTGCTCATCATACCGGTAACCGTACCGAGCAAACCAAGCAAGGGAGCGGCTGTGATGCAGGTATCGAGCGTGGGTAGGCCCTGTTGAAGGCGTTGGAGTTCCAAGTTGGCGGCACGGGAGAAAGCGTTGGCCATGGAGTGCTCTTTATTAGTAAGAGCATAGACTAGGATGCGGGCGATGAAGTCCTGGGACTTTTTACCGAGTGCTAATGCGCCATCAGTGTCGTTGGCCTCGACCAACTGCAGCATTTTTTCGACTACCTCGGGTTGACGGCGCCCATTTTCACGAACGATGAAAATGATGCGCTCAATCGCGACGGTTGCCATGAGGAAAGAAACCAAGATGATTGGCCACATGATAGGGCCGCCGGCTTTAAAAAGCTCCATGGCTGACATGTTCATCATGAGCCCGAGAGGAAGGGTTGCGGTAATCATAATATAATTGGGATGATTAAGTTTTTAGTGAGGTTAAAGCTGAAATAAAGTGTATCGGATACCCGCAGCGCTACTTAAGAGGAATTTGTCCGTAAGGTGAAACGGATTAGAGGAGGAGTATTTGATCGATGGACCAAGGGAAGGGGTGACCAAGAGTTGGTATGTTGCTGAAAACGACTTTCTAGTGTCAATGCGCTTTCTTGTACTAAATAAAAAAAGATTGGCTGCCCGACTAGGAGTCGAACCTAGACAAAACGAGTCAGAGTCGTTTGTGCTACCATTACACAATCGGGCAGTGAAGAATTGGACGATACTGCGGGCGCGTAATGAATCATGATAAAAAATCGCTGATTCAAATATAAAGACCGGGCGAGAGAGGAATCCCGCGGGAATTTGCCAGACTTGAGGGGCGATGGATGATTCAAACGAAACCGCGATAACGAGGGAGGAGTGGAGCCGGCGATGGGATTCGAACCCGCAACCGCCTGTTTACAAAACAGGTGCTCTACCGTTGAGCTACACCGGCGTGACCCCCGCGCTAAATGACAGAAGAGATGTGAAAAAACAAAGCTCATCATCCACCAGAGGCGGTGAAGAACTGGAAAGTGGTGGCTCCCGACGGACTTGAACCGTCAACCAATTGATTAAGAGTCAACTGCTCTACCATTGAGCTAGGAAGCCATCAGCAAGAGGGGCAAACGTTTCAATTGGTCATGGCTTGTCAACCCCTTTCCCTCTTAAAATTAAACTTCAAAAAATAACCTGTTTTCGAGGGAAAATCGGGAGAATTTCTCACTTGGTCATGATTTATTCAAGGGGTTTAAAACTTGGTTTCATGGGAATTATAAGCATGGCCCACCGTAGATCTGCGCGGAAACCACCAAAGATATTTCAATCCACGCAAGATTCCCGGACAAAATCCTTGCCAACGCTCGAAGCGTTCTCTGTTTTGAGCCCTTCTATCCATGCAAAAGACAAAAAAGTCCGTTGCCAAGCGCTTCAAGATATCCGGTACGGGTAAATTGATCCGGCGTACTCCTGGCTTCCGTCACCTGCTCGCCGCTAAAAGCACCAAGTCCAAACGACGTGCTTCTAAAGACAAGCTCGTGGCTCCTGGCCATGCTAAGCCGCTCAAGCGCTGTCTGCCCTTTGGGCTCTAAAACGACAGCCGAAGCGAAAACCATAATTGCGTCAGGCGGGTGATCAGTAACGAACCGACCCGCCGGCGCCCCAACCAAAAATAAACCAACATGGCTCGTGTCACTAACTCCCCCGCGTCGCGCAAGCGCCGCAAGAAAGTCCTGAAATATGCCAAAGGCTATTTCGGCAATAAATCCAAGCTGTACCGCTACGCTAAAGAAGCGGTCCAGCATGCTTGGCAATACGCCTACATTGATCGCAAGAAAAAGAAGGCCAACATGCGTGGCCTTTGGATCGTGCGGTTGAATGCCGCCTGCCGCGAGGCCGGTATCACCTACAGCCGCTTCATTGAAGGCTTGAAGGCTGCCAACATCCTCCTCGACCGCCGTCAGCTCTCCGAAATCGCCATTGCCGATTCCGTGGCGTTTGCCGGTCTCATCAAGCAGGCGCAAGCCGCCTTGGTGACGAAGGCTAAGGCCGCCAAAGCCTAAGTTTTCGCGGCGAGTCGCCTGAAGACTCCCTTCTGGTCCAAGACCATTTCTACAGGACGGGCCGCCTTGCGCTGCCCGTCCTTTTTATTTTTCAACACGATGATAGGGGTTGATACCAATTACGAATTGCAGACCGACCGTCGGGCCGGCCCTTGTGGCCGCGCCGAAATTCTCAAGGCGGCACGCCGACAAGCGGCGGCCCTACCAAGTCCCCAGGAGAATAGTTTTTGGTACAGTAGCCTCGACATTGGAAGGCACCGGTGTCTCCGCAGGCTGCGGCCCGTCGGGAGACGGCCAATCCCCAGTTTAATTTATCGGTGGTCATCCGTATAATCCGTGGTTCAATTCTATTTTCCCGATGCAAGACACCCTCTCCGCCATCCTCGCCAAGGCCCAGCCTGAGCTGGCCACGTTGAAAACCCGCGCCGAGTTCGAAGCCGCCAAGGCCCGCTACGTCGGCCCCAACGGCGAATTCACCGCGCTCATGAAACAGATGGGCACCGTGCCGAAAGAGCAGCGCCCCATCATGGGCAAGCTTGTTAACGAGGCGAAAGCCCGCTTGCAAATCGAGCTCGACGCCACGCTCGCGCGCATCGCGGCCGCAGAGATCGCCGCTTCGCTCGGGCCCGCCGTCGATCCGACGTTGCCTTCACCCGACGCCGGCCCGGGCACCTATCATCCGCTCACGCTCGTGCGCGAGGAGATGTGCCGCATTTTGCGCAAAGCCGGTTTCACTGTCGCCGACGGCCCGGAGGTCGAGACCGAGTATTATTGTTTCGATGCGCTCGCCACGCCGGCCGATCACCCGGCGCGCGATGCCCAGGACACCTTTTATTTCCCGGAGAAAACCACCTTCGCCAACGTCGCGAAAAAAGTCCCTACCGAAAAATATCTCCTGCGCACCCACACTTCGTCCGTGCAGATCCGCACGATGCTGAAGGGCCAGCCGCCGATCCGCATCGTTTCGCCCGGCCGGGTTTACCGTCGCGATACGTCCGACGCCACGCACAGCGCAAATTTTCACCAGCTCGAATGTCTCTACGTCGATAAGAACGTTACCGTGCGCGACCTGAAAGCGCTGCTCGATTACATCTTCGCCTCGCTCCTCGGCAAAGACACCAAGACGCGTTTCCGTCCGCATTATTTCGGCTACACCGAGCCCAGCTTCGAGGTGGATCTCTCCGCCCAGCACTTGCCCAAGGTAAAGAAGGATTGGATCGAGATCGGCGGTTGCGGCATGGTTGATCCGGCGGTGTTCGAAGGCGTCGGCTACGATCCAGAAGTATGGACCGGCTACGCTTTCGGCATGGGCCTCGAACGCCTCGCGATGCTCGTCTACGGCATCGATGACATCCGGTACTTCTACCAGAACGATGTCCGCTTCCTCAGGCAGTTTGCCTGAGAAAAGAAGCGAGAAGCGAGGAGTGAGAACCGAGCATGAATACCAACGCAGCCAAATCTTTTCGCGACCTGATCGTCTGGCAAAAGGCGCATGCGTTTGTCTTGGAGGTTTATCGGATTTCAGAAAACTTTCCTGCCTCGGAACGTTACGGCATTACCTCTCAGCTGCGTCGTGCCGCGGTCAGTATTGCGGCTAACATCGTCGAGGGTTTCCGCAAACGTGGCCAAGCCGACAAACTAAGATATTTTAATATCGCGCAGGGTTCAGCCGACGAATGCCTCTACTTTCTCATTTTGGTCCACGATTTAAAGTTCACTGAGACCATCCAGCTTCAGCAACAACTGGACGAGGTTTCGCGTCTGCTCCAAGCTTACATGAGCGCCTTCGAGAAATAATATTCCCGCTCCTCGCTTCCCACTTCTCACTCCTTTCATGAAGATCTCCCTCAATTGGCTCAATCAATATCTCCCCCTCGCCGGTGTTTCCGTCGACGAGCTGAAACGCGCCATCACGTTTCTTGGCTTCGAGGTCGAGGGCATGGTCAACACCGCGCTGTCGCCGCTGCAAAATGTCGTGGTCGGCGAAATCAAGACGCGCGACAAGCATCCGAACGCCGATAAACTTTCCATCTGCACCGTGGATGTCGGCACCGCCTTCGGTGGCGTGCGCACGATTGTCTGCGGCGCGGCCAATTGCGATGCGGGTAAACGCGTGCCCGTCGCGCTGCCCGGCGCGGTCCTGCCCGGCAATTTCAAGATCAAGCAGTCCAAGATTCGCGGTCAGGCTTCCGACGGTATGCTATGCGCCGCGCAGGAACTCGGCCTCGGGGCCGATCAGGCGGGATTGCTCATTCTCGATCCTTCGCTCGCGATCGGTTTGCCCATTAACGAGGCACTGCCCGGTGGTGACACGGTGTTCGACATCGAGATCACACCCAACCGGCCCGATGCGCTCAGTCACATGGGCATCGCGCGTGAGTTGGCCGCGTGGTTCAAAAAGGATCTCAAGTTTCCTGAAATCAAATTCCGCCACGACACCCATGGCCAACGCCCCGACATCCTCGCGGACATTCGCGTGGAGTCGTCCGAAGATTGTCCGTTGTACATTGGTATCGCCGTGGCCGGCGTGAAAGTTGGCCCCAGTCCCCAATGGATGCAGGACCTTTTGAAAGCTGTCGGCCTGCGCCCGATCAATAATCTCGTCGACGTCGGCAACTACGTGATGCTCGAACTCGGCCAGCCGCTGCACGTGTTCGACGCGAAAAAAATCGAAGGGCGCAAGATCATCGTCCGTCGCGCCGTCGAAGGCGAAAAGCTCACGACCTTGGACAGCAAGGAACGTCTGTTGAATAATCGCATGCTCGTCATCGCCGATGAAACCAAGCCGCTCGTCGTGGCGGGAATCATGGGCGGAGCGGGTGCCGAGGTAGATGAGACCACAACCGACATCGTGCTTGAGGCCGCGTATTTCCGTCCGCAATCCGTGCGTTGGACCTCGAAGCGGCTCGGGCTCGCTTCGGATTCGTCGTATCGTTTTGAACGCGGAGTCGATCCGCATGGCACGCTCGAAGCGGCCCAACGCGCGATTGATCTCATTCTCGCGAGCGCCGGCGGCACGGTCGTCTGTCCGTCGTTCATAGTCGGCGGTGATCGTCCGTGGTCGCGTGAAATCAAAGTCACGCCGGCCTACATCCGCGCGCGACTGGGCTTCGATATTCCCGATGCCGAAATGCGCGACGCGCTCAAGGCGTTGAATCTCGCCATTGTGGGCGAGAGTGAAACTGCCGCCGGTCCCGAGTGGACGATTGATATTCCCAGCTACCGCAGCGATCTTGATCGCCCGATCGATCTCGTCGAAGAAGTCCTGCGCATCTATGGCACCGAACGCGTGCCGGTTTCGCCCGCCGTCGGTCCGGCGCTGGTGAACAGCGACGATGCTCCAGTCGTGGTTTTCAACCGCAAGGTCACCGACTATCTTGTGGGCCAGCATTTCCACGAGGTCGTGAATCTCACGCTACGTTCGGGCAAGGAACTCAAAACTTGGGTTTCCGAAACCGCCGCGCAGGAACTCACGCTCGCGAATCCGTTCGTCGAGGACCAATCGCACCTTCGTCCGACGATCATCATGGGAATCCTCGAATCACTCCGGCTCAACCAATCGCGCGGCAACAGCGTGTCGCGTCTTTTCGAGACCGGTCGCGTGTTTATGGAACGTGATGGCACCGTGCAGGAGTGCGCTTCCGTGGGCTTTATTATTTGTCACCACGAAAAAGATCGTGCGTGGCTCGCCCGCCCGGCCCCGGATTTTCATACGGTGAAACGGCACATCGAAATCCTTGCGCAATCCGCGGGGATTAATCTCGCGCAACAGCCGCTCGTACCCGTCACCGGCGCTTACTGGGGCTGGCAGGAAAATCACTCGGCGGCTGCCGGCGAGATGCAGGATAGTTGGACGGTGCGCTTCGGTCTGCTGAATCTGGCCATGGTGCGTGCGCTCGGCATCGAGGGGAAAGTGTGGTGCGGAGTGCTCGCTTTTCTCCCGGAGAAACTTTCTGCCGGTAGCGTGCGTCGTCGCTATCAGGAATTCAGTTTATATCCCGCCGCGTTGCGCGATCTCGCCCTGGTCGTCGATTTGTCGCGCCACGCGGAGGAAGTTCGGCAGCAATTGCTCAAGGTGGCGCGCGCCTCGGTGAGTGCGCCATTAAGCGTCGAATCAGTCGAAGTGTTCGACGTCTATCAGGGGCAGGGCATGCCCGAAGGGAAAAAGAGTTTGGCGTACTCGCTTTCATTTCGCTCCGCCGAAAGAACGCTCACCGACGACGAGGTCAACGTGGTCTTCACGAAGATCCAGCAAGATATTATAGTCGATGGAACGATGAGTGTGCGGGCGTAGTTCACAGCCTCGACGACTGTTGGCCAGCAGCCGCACTTGAGCGCAGCGAAAGTGCGGTGCCTATACGCCCCGTTGTCGCTTCGCTCCAACGCGGCTGTGAAACCAAGGCCTTGTAGCCGCACTTGAGCAAAGCGAAAGTGCGGTGCTTCTCCCGACTACCAATTGATTTTGGACTTCAGGTAGGGCGGATTATCCCTAATCCGCCGTCGGGAAGTTTCGCTAAGTTTATTGAGGATTAACCAAAGCAGAGACGACGCGTCAGGTAGGGCGAATCCTCTGGATGAGCCGTTCGTCGCCCGGCTCGTCAGGGGCGCCTCGCCCTATCTCAAACAATCGAATCGTCACTTCGAAACGTAAGCTTCAATAGTGCTGTTTACTTACTCGCGGCGGGCCCAGCGGTCCAAGCGGCTATTTGATTGTTTTAGCTTCCCTAACACTATCCCTAACACCGACGAGTTGGCGCATTTTACGCCGTCAGTCGGTTTCATGTCATCTCTCAAGGTTTAGCGAAAGTCGGGTAGAAAACTATAATCGGAGCGAGCATCCGCCGTACTTTGCGCTTGGCCCGGGGGGCTTCACGCCAAAGCGTAGTGAATCTACTCTGTGGCTTTCCTGCTGATCATTTTCTACCGACTGCTTTTTCTTCCGCTGTTGTTGCTGGCTTCGCCCTATTACATCTGGCGGATGCGGCGACGGGGTGGATATGGCGAGGGATTTTGGCACCGGTTCGGCGAAGTGCCGGCGCTGCCGACCAAACGGGCAGGAGTGAAACGCATTTGGTTGCAGGCGGTGAGCGTGGGTGAAGTGCTGGCGGTGGCCCCGTTACTCGAAGCCTTCAAGCGCGAGGGAAATGTCGAAGTTTACCTGACCACGACTACGAGCACGGGTTATCAACTGACGAATGAAAAATATTCCGCGCTCACGATCGGCCTCGGATATTTCCCGCTCGATTTTTGGATCTTCAGTGCGCGGACGTGGCGGGCCGTGCAGCCCGATCTCTGCGTGCTGATGGAAGGAGAACGCTGGCCCGAGCATGTGCGCCAGGCTTACCGGCGCGGTGTTCCGGTCATCAACGTCAACGCGCGGATGTCGGACCGGAGTTTTCGCCGATCGATGCGCTTTCGCGCGGCGATCTGTGCGGTGTCTCGCGGGGTGACGAAAATACTTTGTGCCGCCAAGAGCGACGAACAGCGGTTCAGGCTAATTGGATTTGATAGCGCGAGACTGCAGACCACAGGCAATTTGAAAATGGATGTCACGATTCCGCTGTTGAGTGCAGGGGAACGGTCGCAACTTAAGTGCGAACTTGGACTCAGTGATGGATTGATGCTGCTCGGATCGTCCACGTGGCCGGGCGAGGAAGAGGCGTTGATCACCGCGCTGAAAACTGCGCGCGACCAAGGACTGAAGGTTTCGCTTCTGCTGGTGCCGCGCCACGCGGAACGTCGCGAGGAATTGCGCGGTCTGCTGGAGAAATCGGGGCTGATGTTTCATTTTCGATCGGCTGGTCTTGCTCGAGGAATTGTCGCCGTCGCCGTCGGCGACACGACAGGCGAACTGCGCAAATTCACGCAGTTGGCCGACGTGGTCTTCACGGGCAAGAGTCTCGCGCCGCATGATGGCGGGCAGACGCCGGTGGAAGCTGCGGTGTTGGGCAAGGCGGTGTTGCACGGCCCGCACATGACGAATTTCCGCGAGATCATCCGCTCGCTCACCGAGGCCGGTGCGGTGAGAAAAATAGAAACGCACGCGGCGTTGATTAAAACCGCCGTCGAATTATTCCAGGACGAAGCGCAACGTCATCGTCTTGCTCAAGCCGCCCGCGAATGGGGCGAAGCGAATCGCGGCGCGACCGAGCGGACGTTGGCCGTGATCCGGGCGCAGTTGTTGCAAGGTCGCCGTTGATTCAGGTCGAACACTACTCTTAGTAATATGCCTTCTTAACCCAAGGTCTCACGATTTTCACGGACGGTGCCGATTGAGTTCTGCTAGTTAATATTTCATCGCTGCCCCGCCCACAAGGAGACCGCACATCCCACCCAATCCTCATTGTAGTTTAATAGACTACAATGGGGATTGGGGGTTGGTGGTGAAGAAGCCCGCGCGCTTAGGAGACGAACTGGGTAGGTTGCGAGCTTGCCTCGCAACTTGGGCGGCCATCACGTCACCGTCGAATCGTGGCACTACTTCGTTGAGACGAGGCGGCAAGACAGGAAACGGTTCCGTCGACTAGGTGCACCATCTGATTGCGAAACGTCACTTCAATGACTTTGTTTGCGCCGAATGGGAGAACTTTCGACTCACGATTGATTCGCTCAATGCGGTCACGTGTTTGGTCGGAGTTAATGATTTTCCGCTGCTGCTTTTCAAAAAGACGCTTCGTTGCTCTTCGCACCCACAACCGTTGTATGGAATATCCCAAAAGTATGACCAGGACGATAACACCGAGTGCGAGACCAGCGAATACTAACATCATCTCTATTTTCATTAACGGCCAACACTACATTGGACCCAGTGACCGGTGAGCGCGAAGTGACTGGGTCACAGAAGTCGGCGGTATCATCTCACCTTCGTCCTCAAGGTCACCTTCCAATTGGTCGCGGGTGTCTTGTCGAACGCGATGGCTTGGATCGCGACGGCCGTTGGTTTCAGAATTTGGGCCCCGACTAATTCAGCGCGGAGGCGAATAGCAATGTCCCTCACCGCCGGTTGATCGAGCAGGCAGCGCTGACCGGCGGAATCCGGCGTGAAAACGGATCTACGCTGTGCATCCATCTCAGCTTCCTTGAAGCTCGTGCGGATGATTGCCCAGCCTTCGACTGCTAACCCAGATAAAGGTGGGGACTTGAAATCCTGCTTGAGTGGACCCATCTCAACCGGTCCGGGCATGATTTTGGTTGGGGCACACCGGTCGGACTCAGTCGCTCAGGGAGTTGGCGAGGATTTCCTTGAGATGGGCTTGATAAGGAACGCCGCGCTGGTTGGCGCGAGATTTGAGCTTGTGCAGCATCCACACCGGCATGCGGAGCGAGATGGTTTCCGAACTGGGTTGGAGATTCGGAAAACTTGCCGGCTGGGCAGGGGACCAATCGAAATTGGCGCCGTCGGTGGCTGCCATTCGGGTCACGGTGGCAGGCAGGCGAGGCTTAGCGTTGGTGCGTTTCATAAATGGTGCGTTCTTTGCGGTTCATCGGACGAGCGGAGATAATGCGTAATTTGTCGCCGCGGGGAGTGAAATTGAGATGGAGCCAACGGTCGTCATTGGTGCGGCCCAAGACCCGGAAGCGGGCCTCCGTCTGGGAGTGGGCGGGATCGGGGGCGACGATGAGCGGTTGGTTGAAAAAGATTTCTTCGGCTTCGCGACAGGCAACATCGTGCTTGGCTGGATTTTTAGTGAGATTTCCCGTGTCCCACTCGAAGCCAGTGTAGTGGGCGGGATCGAAGATCATGCCCTATGCCTGTATGTGCCGGGCATATACAGGTCAAGGGCGAAGAACCCGGTTGAAGCGACGACCTAACCGGTTACAGGCGATATGGAGTCGCGGAGTGAGAGTGTCACGGGGGGCAGCCAACCTATTGGACCCAGTGACCGGCGAGCGCGAAGTAACTGGGTTATAGAAGTCGGCGGTATCATCTCACCTTCGTCCTCAAGGTGACTTTCCAGTTAGTCGCCGGTGTCTTGTCGAATGCGATGGCTTGGATCGCGACGGCCGTTGGTTTCAGAATTTGGGCCCCGACTAATTCAGCGCGGAGGCGAATAGCAATGTCCCTCACCGCCGGTTGATCGAGCAGGCAGCGCTGACCGGCGGAATCTGGTGTGAACGGAGCCGCGCAGCAGAGCCATAACTGATGCTGTTAGATCGGTGCGGAGAATTGCCCAGCCTTCGACCGCGAGCTGGCTCATGGCATGGACTTGATCTCTTGCCAGAGTGAACTCAGGCCCATGCGCTCCAGCCAAGGAGTGAGCGCGCTTTCATCGACGCCGGTTACTTCACGGATGGCGCGAATGTCTGCGGGATGTTTGGCTGAGTGGCCTTCGCGGTAGTATTCAAGTTTGCGGAGCACCACATATTCGGGTGGAGCTACGGCAATTTCGAGACGGTCGCCCCAGTGTAGGCGGCGGCGCAATGGCATCGCCCACGCATGCAGCGGGTCGGATCCGGTCAGATAGATGTCGGCCTTGTAGCCGGATTTCAGATGGATGAGATTGAAGTGCCCGCGCTGCGGGCGAGCCTGTTCGGTTTGGATGACCGACTCGGGCGGAACATAGAACTCGGCTTCAGGAAAAGCTTTCAGCAATGCGTGGCGGGCGCGGTCGTCGAGGTTGAGTACTACGTCGAGATCATTGGTCACACGCGGCTGCCATAGAGGATCGCGGCGGTGGCGCCCGTGATCATGTAAGGAGCGCCGATCACTTCCAGTCGTTCGACGAACAAACTAATTTCATCCGGTTCGGGCATGGAGGATCCGGTCGGCCACGGCGCGGCGAACTTGCGCTTCGGACCAAGTCGGTTCGCGGTCACGAAAACCTGCGGCCATCAAGTCGCGCATGGTCCGGTTCATCCGGAGCGCTTGCTCCAAACGTTTTTGCGGCGTCATGGCCCGGTAAATCGCGACCTGCATTTCGTGTGCGGCACGATGATGGTCGAGTTGAGCAGAGACGGGCATGCGGGAAACCTAATCGAGCCGGGAAACTGGACAAGCGTTAGTATCGTAGGAAAACTGAGTCTCTGGCACCGAGTATATGAGAAACATTCGGATTATTGCCCAGTCTTCGGGGGAGAGGTGCTTCATGGTTGAACTGCGCCGTTCTTCCATAGCCAGGCTTCCGGTGAATTCAGGACGGACTCGCGATGGGTGAAGAGCAGGAAGTGGTTCGCTTGTTCGACCGATTCGAACTTCACTTCTGCACCGGCTGTTTTGATCTGCTTAGTCGCCTGTTTCACGTAGCTCAGTGGCACACGGTCGTCATCGTTGCCGTTAAGGACAAATACCGGGCGGCCTTTCACCTCTGTCAGCGATGAAGCACTGTTCGATAGTTGTGAATCAAACACCGGAGACAGAAACGTGTAGCTGGCAAAGCGAGTCGAACGATCCATCAACAATTGGCTCGCCCCAATCCCGCCATTCGAAAGGCCGCATTGCCTCACGAGAAATCTTACCAATGAGGTGCCGTTGCCTCATCATCGATCTTACCATGCCGCCCTATGGCAAATATGGAAACAAAGATCACCAAGTCGGCACGAGATGAGTTAGCGCATGCTATCCGGGAACGTTACCGGGGGGCAACTGGCACGGAAAGGAAGCGAATGTTAAGCGAATTTATCGCGGTCAGCGGTTACCACCCGAAATACGCCATCGAGGTATTGAACCGGGAGGAAGCGAAGCCACAACTTCCGCAGAAACGCAATCGACGGCGGCTTTACGAAGAGGCGGCCCGCCAAGCCTTGATTGTAATGTGGGAGGCATCGGATCGAGTGTGCGGCAAGCGATTGAAGCCGCTGTTGCGCATCTTGCTTCCATCCCTGGAGCGACATGGCCATCTCCGCCTTGAAGCGACGATCCGGACGCAGGTGCTGGCGATGAGCGCGGCCACGATTGACCGACTTCTGCGTGAGCCGAAATCGGTGACCGGCAAGAGACCGCGGCGCATCGGCCCCGAGATGCGGCGGCGGGTCCCGGTGCGAACCTTCGGCGATTGGGGTGACCCAGCCCCGGGCAGCATGGAGATGGACTTGGTCGCGCACTGCGGCGACGTCAATCGCGGCAGCTACGTTCACAGTCTGGTGCTGACCGACATTGCCAGTGCTTGGACTGAATGCACTCCGTTGGTCGTGCGGGAAAAGACTCTGTTGGTCGAGGCACTGGAACGAGTGCGTGTCAGCCTCCCGTTTACGCTGCGGGCTTTGGACGTCGATAATGGCAGTGAGTTTATCAACGAGACGATGATCGAGTATTGCCTCAGCCACGGCATCGAACTCACCCGTTCTCGTCCCTATCGAAAAAACGATCAGGCGTGGATCGAGCAGAAGAACGGCGCAGTCGTGCGCCGCATGATCGGCTACCGTCGATTTGAGGGTATTGCGGCGGCGCAGCGATTGGCCCGGCTGTACGCCGCTTCCCGGTTCTTCGTGAATTTTTTCCAGCCGTCCTTCAAGCTGATGGAGAAAAGCCGCACAGGGGCGCAGGTGACCAAACGATACCATGCCCCACAGACCCCTTGTGAGCGATTGCTTTCTCACCAAACCATCAAGGAGCCGATGAAAACGCGACTACGGGAAGTCGCCGAAGCGCTCGATCCGCTTCAATTGCTCGAAGAGATCCGCACCATGCAAAGTCATTTGGTGGTCATGGCCGATGGCGGCCAACCTTATGAAGCGAGCGCCGGTGAGGTAAACCTGGCGACCTTCCTCGCTGGCTTGTCGAGCGCATGGCGTGCCGGAGAAATCAGACCGACGCATTTACAGGAAACGAGTCCCCCTCGTTATTTGCGGCGAATCCAAATCGTGCCGCCGCCGCCCTTGGGGTCAGCGGCCGGCGAGCCACCAGTCGCATCCGTCTTGGTGGTTCCCTCTGAACCGGCAAAATCCGCAGAGCAGGCTTCCCGATGTTCTACCGTGGACAATGCAGAAGTTGCGCCCCCGGTCGCTGCGGTGCCCCGCCGCATCAACCGTCCGCTTGCATTCAAAATGATCTGGCCTGATATCTGCCGACGTCTCGAGGCTCGACCCAATATCAATGGGTCCGAGTTGTTCGATCAGCTTTGCGCGGAGTATCCCGGACGTTATTCTCCTGGCCAAAGTAACGCTTTACTTCGCGTGGTCAAAATCTGGCGCACGGCGGCCGTAGCACGTGGCATCGTCATCGGACCATTGAGTTACCGAAAAGCTAACCACCCGCGCAACTACCGCACACGGTGCGATCCGTTTGAAATGCACTGGCCTGAAATATGCCAACTCCTCGACAGCGATCCGGACCAAACCGGTCTCGAGCTCTTCGCCGAGCTCCAACTACGTTATCCTGGGCAATACCAAGCTGGCCAACTACGGACACTTCAACGGCGACTCCAGATCTGGCGAAAGCAAGCGGCAAGACGACTTGTCTTCGGAGTGCAGGACCAGTCCTTCGCGTTTCCCTCGACCGCCCTGACACCAGCAACGGTAATCCCAGAGGTGGGGGAAGGACGGGGCTGACGCCCCGCCTCCCCCCACGCCCCTCTCCACCCCGATCTTTATAGATCTTCTTTCCGGAGGGGAGGGAGCTATCGCTCCCTCCCCTAAACCCCTCCCTCGGTAAGATCCTAGTTGAGGCAAGCGGTAAGAAAATTAGGTGAGGCAATACGTTCGTCAACGACAATTAATTCCCGACAGTGACGACAATTAGAAACCGACACGACGCAAACCTGATGAATGGTATCGAGGTGGAGCGCGACCTTCCGACTTCGCCAAGGCTACGACGGACAAGGCCGGGCGCGCTGGGTGCCAGAGTGTAGCCGCGTTTGAGCCACAGGCGAAAGCGCGGGGGCTGGCGGCCCCGTTTTCGGGCAGCGCCCTCAAACGAGGCTACACGTACGCGGCAAAACCCGCCCGGAGGTCGGGTTCCACCACCGCAGAGGCATCTGCGGTGAATCCTGAGACCCGTGCCGCTTCCCCATCACGACAGGCTCCGTGGTCTCCGCGTTAATTGTATTTTATCCCGATTCGAGGCGGAGTTGAACTCACCCTCATTCCTCGGGATCAGGAAGTCATAGGAGAGAGCGCGCAGCTCGCTTCCCTTCGCTCACTGGCGAGCAACAAGGGCCTCGCCCCGAAAACCCAAAGGCCGCAGGCACGGAACCAATCAGCAAACCGACGATCAGCCTAAATTCAGCAATACCTGAGAGACGCGGATTACACCGATCGACACGGATGAAGGGGATAGCGCGAACACCTCATCCATTTAAGTTTCACCTGCGAGGTGAATGACGGTTTTCATGCAATCCATTCTTCGTCGTGATAATCCGGAGAACGTCATGACTCCTCCGCAAGAAAGCGGAGGTCTGGCCTTCAGCTATTCGCGCCAAAGATGAAGGACGGTATCACCGGAAAACTCCTTCGGGCTTTCGAATGATTTCCGACCCTCGACAATGGTCTGAACCCTTGGCCCGGTGGCAACGGGCGATATCCACTCACCCCGCCAACCAACGGGAAAAGTTGACGCGAAGTTCGTGGTGCCGCCATTCACAAGATAAACCCAATACTCACGGTCATGATCCGCCAAGCAGACCCCACGTTTTGCCACGTCCCAGGTCGGACGCAGCCTACCGAACGGAATTTGGGAGAAAAAATCCCACGCTGATTTGGCGGCGGCATGCATCTCCGGGTGACAATCGGCCGGGTCAAGCGTCCCGCTATAACCGGTGGACGAATCGCCATTCATATCGGCGAAGTTGATCGTGGCCGCGGCGAAGAGCATCACGAGCGCCTTGCGTCGCACCTGATCGGGCTTAAGCCCGCCGTGGAGATAGTTACCCGACCACAACACTTCCTGAGCATAGATCGGGCGATCTCCCGTATGGTTACGGAAGATAAAATTGTGCAACGCCAGATAATTGTCGCTCTTTTCCGCCGGGCCGCCCTGCAAGGTGGTATAGCTGCCCCAAGGGAAAAAACGAAAGGGATCATCGCCCGAGGCATTATGCACCGACAGCAATCGCCCGAAGGGGTCGAGCCGGTGGATCAGTTCGCCCAAGCGGTTGACCTCCGCGAAGGGCATGCGGTGGTAGTAGCCCTCGGGTTTCCATAACGGTTCCGGGCCGGAAACATTCAGCAGCACGTTCCAATAAGGGGCAAAGCGGGCGAGCGTGTAGCGGATGTAGAGTTCCTGATCGGCCGGATCCGCCGGAAACTGGGAGTGCCGGCCGATGAACCCGGCAAACGGGTAAACGTAGAAACGATGTGCGCGCACCTCGTCGAGAAGCACCTCCGCCTTGTGGTATTCGGCGGGCAGCACGCTCTTGGTCTTCGCATCCCATAATTGCGGAGTGATCCAGCCTTGGCCGCGGCCGGGTGAGTTGCGATTGAGGTAGTGGCTCGCAATCGAGAGCATGTTGTAACCCGTCGCCCGCGCCCAATCGAGGAAAGCGGTGCGGGTGGCAGCGGGCGTGTTCTCCGCAAAGAAGCGATCACCGACATGAAAGCTGCGCACGACCAACGGTCCCCCGGCTTTCGTGGCAAACCAGACCGGATTTGCCTCCGCGCGCGTCAGCGGACCGGGCAAATCCGAGGCGACACATTCAAATTCACCCACCACTTGGGCCGCGCCGTCCGAGAAACGGGCTTGGTAACGCCAACGGCCCAGTTGATCCGGCGAGAAACGGAAGCGCCAATTGGCGGCACCGTCATAAAAACCCCAGAACTTTGTGACCTTGCCGTCAGGGGCAGTAAATTCAGTGGTCAACTCTACGCCGCGCAGCGGATCGGCCGGCGCAGCAGGGTGAGTGACCTGGCCCTCAAACAGGGCCCATTGACCGATCGCGGAGGGTGGAGTCGCGGCTGCTGCCGTCACGCTCCACGCCCCCCCCAACGCTACTCCCCCAGCCAAGAAGCAAATCAGTTTGACCAACCGGATAACTGAAAGGGAAGAGAGCGGATGAATCATAGGGAATGGTTGTTAGAATTCCTTGGTCCATTCAAGACTGAGTGTGCGACCGGCCAGCAGGCTTTGCTGATTACCGGCGAACAAGCCGCTGGTCGACAGCGGAGGTGCGCGATCCAACAGATTGTTCACCGTGGCGCGCAGTTTGGAATTTTTCAGGAAGGCATTGTCCTTGCTGAAACTATAGCCGACGTAGGTGTTGTAGATGATCGTGCTGCCCACCTTGAAATAGTAGTTCAGCCTGCCTTGGTCGAAAGACTCGACGATGTAAGTGGGCCGGCCCAACGAATCCCAGACCGCCGCCGTGGTCGCCGCCGCCGTGTCGAGCTGCGGACCGGCGTAATAGGCCGTCAGGCCTGCGTGCCACTGGCCCTTGCGCCAAGCCACCCCGGCATCGCCGCGCCAGCGGGAAGCCCCGTTGCGCTCCAGACGCTGGATCTTCGGGCCGCCCCGATCAGCCACCGTATAGGATTCGATCAGGTAGGCCGCGTTGACCGAGAGCGTAAAGCGGCCAAAGGTGCGGTTGGGAATGAAGTAGTTCAAACCGATATCGACGCCCGACGCAGAACCTTCCGAGCGATTTTCCGTGATGGTGCGGGTGTTGAAAATTTGTCCGACAGGGGCGAGTTGCTGTGCGGCCGGGCGGGTGGAATTATACGCAGCAAAGGCCGTCTGATCAGCCGCGATGACGGCGTTGCGCACGACGCGCGAGTCGCCCTTGTAAGCGGCGGTGCCGCTCCCTAGGTCAACGCTGCCGATGGCCACGCCGGCTGCGAGCTGACGCTGAGTCTCAGCCGTGAGCAGCGCGGAATCGACCGCGTTGATGGCGGTGGCGTTGAAGGAACCGAGAATGCCGCTCTGCTTGATCTGCCAGTAGTCGACCGTGAGGGAGAGCCCCTTGACCTTCGGCACATCCAGCGCGATGCCGATCGAGCGGCCCTTGCTGAACTCTGGCTGCAGGCCGGGGTTGGAACCGGTCGTAGCATTGGAACGATATTGTCCCTCGCTGGTGGCCGGGTTGCGGTAAACGTCGACGATGTTCGTCGTGTTGGCGGTCGTCTGGCCTTGGTAGAGGGCCGGCAGAGACGGGGCGTGGAAGCCCTCGTTGAAGGAAGCGCGGACCATCATCCAAGAAGCGGGTTTCCAATTGGCACTGTACTTCGGCTTCGTGGTGGTACCGAAATCGCTGTAATCCTCAAAGCGGGCGGAGGCACCGACCTCCAACGAATGCACCAAAGGAATCTTCTGGGCCGGCAGCACGAGCGGCAGGGTGGTTTCGGTATAAGCACTGAAAACCCGGCGCTTCCCGGAAGAGGGAGGAAGGGCGGAGTTGGTCAGATGCGTGCGGACGGTCGGCAGCGAGGGGGCATCGCGGCTCACACGGTAGCTCTCTTCGCGGTACTCAGAGCCCACGGCGAGCGAGACGGTGTGGCCCCAGAGAGTGAACAATTCACCGCTGCCCGAGGCGAGCAAGGTTGTGATGTCGGCTGACCCGCGATTGACGAAAGGGGCCTCCATGCCACGAAGAACGGAATCCGGGTTGGTGTATTTCTTGTCGATGACCACCGCGCTGCCCTGCACCTTGAAGGTGTAACCGAAAGGGTTGAAGGCGGTGGCGTCCGTACGGCCGAGCGCGGCGGCGTAGGCCGGGATGTAAACATTGCGGTCCAACTGTTCCTTGATGCTGGAGGCGCCGTAAGCGGCCGCAGCGTTCCAAGTCCAGCTCTCACCAAACTTGCCCCTCAAGCCGGCCGTGATGCGGTAGATCTCGGACGTCGCCTTGGTGTTTTGCACCGGATAATTCGGCAGCGTGTAATCAGTGATACCGATGGTACGAGCCGTGCCCACGAGGCGAGCACTGCCGTCGGTGTTAGGCGTGCCGGTCGGGTTATAGAACCGCGACCCATACGGGTTATAGGGATTGTCCGCCGACATGGTGACTTTGCCTTCCGAGCCGTTGGTCGAGAACATCGGGCTGCGGAGCACTTCGCTGGTGGCGCGGTAAAAGTAGTAGTCGCCGTAAGCGGTGATATTATCCGTGATCTTGTAGGTCACCTTTTCATACAGACTCAAGCGGTCGGTGCGAGGCTGGCTGAAATAATCGCCCTGAATGTTCAGGTAGAAATCCGGATCGGTAAGGCGGGTAGGAGCCACGGTCGTCAAGGTGGGCACGCTGCCGACCGGACGGAAATAATTGTTGGCGGTCGCGGTGCCGATCACGAAAGTCGGCCAAAAACCGATCGCGCTGGTCGTGTTGAACGGACTGGTCGCGATATTGAACGGCGCTGGCGCCTGCCCGCTGCGGTTGTCGTTCTTGGTGAAGCTGCGGTCGCGGAAGAAAATGGCGTTGCGGTTGAGGTAGCTCCACGTCGAGAGTAGATTGCCCCGGCCTTGGGCGAAATTTGTGCCGTTGGTGACTGAAAATTCGCCCACCTGGCCGCCGCCATGCTCGGTGAGGCCACCACGAACGGTCACCTCCGTGCCGACGTAATCGCGCTTGGTGATGAAGTTGATGACACCGGCGGTGGCATCGGAACCGTAGATGGAGGACGCACCGTCGCGCAGCACGTCGATGTGATCGAGCCCGCGGGAGGGGAGCGCGTTGACGTTGGCCGGCAGGTTTTGGCTCTGAATAATGGCGCGCGGCGGCATGCGCATGCCGTCGAGAAGGATCAGCGTGTTGGAATCGCCGATGCCACGCAAATTAATGGAGGCGGCGTCACCGCGGCCGTTGATAGCCGAGTTGCCCAGCTCATTGGTCGAGGAAGCGGTCACCTGCGGCATGCCTTGGAGCAATTCCACCGGAGTGGCGGGGTTGCGCGCCTCGACCTCGGTGCGGCTGATGACCGTCACGGGGAGCACTTGCTCGCTATGCAGGCGTTTCAGGTTGGAACCTGTGACAACAAAATCGGCCAGCTTGATGGTATCAGTGCCCTGCGCCGATTCCGTCGCTGCGGGAGTTGCCGGCTTGGGAGCGGGCGCAGTCTGGGCCTGCAGCGTAAAAGTCGGCACGAGGGCCAGCGCAGAGTACATGAGCTTGCGTCGCAAAGCGGACGCGAGGGAGGTGGTTGGCATGGTAGGGGGTAGGAAGCGTGGTGGAGCGCCGATCCCGTGGGATCTTCGCACAACCTGAGGAAGTCAGGCCGATTTACTGGATACAGAGATACAATATGACACTGTCAAGCGTGATATAAGCATAGCGTGTAGGCTACAGTGCATGGGCTCATGCACGGTCGCGCGAACACCTCCTGGTCCCCGGATCACCCGAACCCTGCAAAAGAGGTTATTTCAGGATCACCGTCCAATCCTTGGCGGCCGCCGACCCTGCGTGCAGGCTGAAACGAGACCTCACCGACCGGCCGTCCCCGGCGTTAACTTCCACGTCGTACTCCCCATAAAATCCGCGACCCGCGTACTGACCCTCCGCGCCGCTCTTGCCCTCTAGTTTCGTGCGCCATTGCTGGAGAACCAACTTCCGATAGGCCTCCGCTTGCGGGCGTTCCGACCAATCCGCGCGAAACATGGCGGCTTCCGGTCTCCAGTGAACGCTCTCCCAAAAACCCCACATCTGGAAACCAACCATGGACGGGTGGCTGAAGACCGCGATCAGCGCGTCCCGCAGATAATCGGCCTGCAACTCCTCATCGTCGGTCGTCACGTCAAATTCCGTGATCCGCATCGGCAGACCCAAGGCCGCCAACCGGTCGAGCGTGGCGAGCAACCGGTCCGGGGGCGTGACTTGCGTCCCAAAATGGGCCTGCAAACCCAAACCGTCCAAGGGCGCACCGGCCGCCAGCAAGGCGCGAACGGTCTGTTCGAAATGCGCCACATGCTGCGGATCGCGGTCCTGATCGTGATTGCCAAAATCATTCAGGTAAAGCGGCATGTCCGGCCCGGCCACCTCGCGCGCGACCTTGAACCAATCCGCCGCAATCTGCGGGCCGAACATGTCCATAAGATCATGATGCGTATAGGGCTCGTTCAACACGTCCCATTCCGTGAGCAAGCCGCGCGTGGTCGTGAGGATCTCCTTGATGTGCTCGCGGACCAAACCGGGGATTTCATCCTGCCGCGGGGTGCCGCGCAGTTTCGCCACGTCGGCGGGAATTCGTGGCCAGCTAGGCCACACCAGCACATGGCCGCGCGCCGGTATCCCCTGCTCTTTCAGCCACCGTAGGCCGGCCAACGTCACTTCTCGGCGGTAAACGGCCGTGTCCTTTGTCCAGTAGGGCCACTTCAGATCGTTATCCGGCCCCGCCGCACTGAACCACCCGAGCAAGGTATCGCGATAACGCTGATCATCCGGACTGGTGCCGATTAAACGGTCCATTTTCACCGCAGTGCCGAAGCCGAACGCGTGGCGTTGAAGCGCGACGTTCACCCGGGCACCAACCACCGACTGGCCCTGCGCATCCACGACCTTCACGGTGAAGTTGCCCTGCCGCAGACGCTCGATGCGCGCGTGGGCTTCCGTCCGCCAAGTCGCGTCGGCCGCCCGACCCTCGTAAGTGAACCGGCTCCGGGGCAACGCCTCCCGAGCCACCCGCCGACCATAACCCAGCCAGACCAAGTCGGTGATCTCCACCGTTTGCGCGGTATGACCGAAGTTGATCACCAATTCCAGTTCGCCCGCGGGGAGAGTTTGTTTGCAGACATAGGGAAGGGCATACTCGCGCCATTCGGGGCTAAGATTCAACTCGTGGACCAAACTCTTCTGCGCGCGCTCCACTTGCATGCTGCTGGGGGTGCGCTCCATTTTTGTCTGGACCAAAATGCGCAAACGTCCGCCGGTTTCGTCCTTCGATGCAGGGCAACGCGCCCGGAAGCGCAGCCAGCCCACATCCCCTTGCGCCACGGGAGCGATACTGAGCGCCCGCCATTCGACGGTCGCCGGGGCGACGCCGCCCGCCGTCTCTAATCGCCAGCCGTTCGGCAGATCCGTCCAGTGCGCGTCGGCCGCCGCCTGACCCTCCAAGCTGAAACCGCGGCGCGGACTATCCGCGAGCAAGGGTTCCCCTCCGGCAGGGGCCGGCGACAAATCCGGCAGCTCCGCGCGCGAGGCGGGAACCGCGAAACTCGAGCAAAGCAAGGCGAAGCAAAACATAATGCGAGGGTACATGGTGCGAACATAATCAACGTGCACGGCTTCACCAAGCCAGCTTTATTCAATCAATTGAGCGCCTGTTTTCGGCCGCGAGTTTCCCTGCCGCGTCACAAAAGACGTGCTTAGCCGGCACTCCCCTCTATAGATTTTTGCCCATGTCCTCCTTTTCACGTTTTCAGTTACTGTTCGCCCTCGTGCCCGCGCTGCCCTCACTCCTCTTGGGTCAGCCCTTGTTTCAAGCCGACTACAACCCCGTCAGCACTGGCGGCACCGGCGATGCGTCCGTCATGGATCACACCGGGCCGCTGGTCGTGCTGCAGCAACATTTCCAACCCGGGCGGGCGAGCCTGCTGGCCGATGGCCAGGAAACTCCCCGAGTGGCCGGGCGGCCGGCCGGCGGCATGCTGCGCTTCGAGACCCGCCAGGAGGATGGCAATTTCGGCCAGACCAAGGGCAACCGCACGGAGCTGCGGTTTGAT
>JBBRBC010000053.1:0-26394 GCA_038206205.1 Opitutales bacterium | reverse complement strand
GCAACGCAACGCAACGCAACGCAACGCAACGCAACGCAACGCAACGCAACGCAACGCAACGCAACGCAACGCAACGCAACGCAACGCAACGCAACGCAACGCAACGCAACGCAACGCAACGCAACGCAACGCAACGTAGCGCGACAAGCGCGCTACCTACCATGGAAATTCGCGCATTCGCTGCTTCGTCTGGCTCTGGACTCTCAACTCTCCGCTTTCAACTCTCAACTCTCCGCTCTTCCCTTCTGCAATCCCCGATCAATGCAGCAACCGCAGCAGGACCGTGACGAGAAATGATCCCACCACCACGCTGAATATCTTCGTCGTCAGCGTCAGTTGGATCGCCTGGCCAATCGAGTGATTGACACTCAGCTTTTTCAGGAGAAACAGCATTACGATTCCCCCCACCAGATCATCCGCACTAAACAACGTGGGGAAACCCAGCAATAATTCCGCCACCAGCGTCATGCCGCCACACACCGCCGCATCGACCCCACAGACGATCAAAATCGTGTCCCAGAAAACTTCCGCGCCCCAATATTTGCACGATAGTTTGAGCGCTGCCACGGTCAGCAGAAATTTCAAGACGAGCCCAATGAAAAAACCAATCACATCATACGGCTTGGGCGCTTTCGGTTGCTGATCTTGCTCGTGCTTTTTTTCCATCTGCTCAACCGGATTTTCCACCAGCGCCAATCCCGCAGGCGATTCATCCGGCTTCAGTACGATTTTCCTGCCCTCGCTTTTCTCTTTCTCCTGCAAAGTCTGGACCAACTTCGCTTTGGCTTTTTCCACCACCGTCGGCTGAACCGACACCACCACCCTGTCGCTTAAGTCGATGCCCTTCGCCGCCACGATCTGGCCATTTTCCAACTCGAGCCTCACGCCTTTCGGATAAAGCAGAATTTCCCGCTGACCCATTTTGGCCACCGACGTGGGTTTGCCCAACTCGGCGATCACCTGCTCCCGCGTCGCCTCAGCCGTGAGCGCCCAAGCTGTCCCCAGGCACCCCAGAAAAAAACCAACCAACCAAAAATATCGCATGACCCAACAAGTAGCCCCGTCCCGCTCTCGCTGACAAGCTGGCAATTGTTCGACAATCCGATTGCCCCCACCTCTGGCGGGCGATGAAATCTCTCAGCCCATCACGAAAAACCCCATGCCTGCCGCTCACCTTCCACGGATGGAAAACTCCCACCTCGCTTTTATCGGCGAAGCCAAGTGGTTGCCCGCATGCCTCACCGCCCGTCAGGCCAAAATCTTTTCCGCCACGCCCAATCCTGCCGGCCGACCCAACAGCGATGTATTACGCACCTACGTGGGAAAATCCGAACGACGCCTCCGCGAACATTGGCAGATCGATTTCCCCGCGCACTACCGCGAGCAAGAAGCCGCCCTGCACGAACTCCCCTTCGCGCTCCTCCAGAAAAACCTCGAACCAAAAACCGACGACTGGTGGATCAACCCATACGCGCAGCTACCGCTCCGCCACGCCCTCGCCCGCCTCGACCGTTTTCTCGCCACCGCGCTCGATGCGCCCAAGCCCGCGTGGACTTGGTTCGAGAGCGAACACTTGCCCGATGCCTCCCTATTCGTGATCGCCCGCGACGACGACTTCACGCACGCCGTATTGGCCTCATCCGTCTTCACCATCTGGTGGCACGCGTATCAACCGATCCTCTCTGCCACGCAAATCATCGAATCTTTCCCCTTCCCCTGGCCGCCAGCAACCCCGCTTGGTGCGCTCACCAAAACGCAGCAGGACCTGCGCTCCGCCGCCGCCCGCGCCGTGCTGGTCGGCGACACCGAGCAAATCAATTCCGCGATCGCCGCCGCCTACAGCTGGCCGGACACTTTGGATGAGAGTAAAATCTTCGAGCGCCTCCAGCATCTACCAGTCCTGCGATGCGCCGGATGAAACTGAGATAGTGGCGCTTGCCCTCAAGCGCCAAGGCCGTTGAGGGCAACGGCCCCTACCCACAGCACCCTCAGAATTTCCACTCCACTCCGGCAAACGCACCGAAGCCGAGCTGCGGGTAGCCGTTCACCTGCTCATATTTTTCGTTGAGCAGATTCTCCAGCCGCACTTTCACCGCCAACTGCTTCGTCGCCTGCCACGCGCCGTAAAGGCGCACCACGGTGTAATTCTCCCCGTCGATGTTCGGTTGGAATGTCGCGGCATCCACATCCTCACGGTCGGCCGCAAATGTCAGACCGGTGCCGACACTAACACCGCTCCCGAATTCGTGCCACAGATCGAGCGTCCCGCTTTGCCGGGGTCGGCGCAGCAATCTCTTTCCCTGCGTCAGGTTCTTTGCTTCGAGATAAGTGTAGGCGAGCCGGGCCTTCCACGCTCCGGCCAGATCCAATTTCGCCGCGAGTTCCAAGCCCTGGGTCCGGGCCTTTTCCACGTTTTTCACCGTACTGGGAAACGCCGCGAAATCGAACGTGATGAGATCGGTCAGATCATTCTGAAACCACGTCGCGCTGAGCGTGCCGCGATTCTCGGATAAATAATAATCCACGCCCGCATCCCAGCCGCGCGCCTTCTCGGCCTTCAGATTCGGATTGCCGACGTAGTAGGCGTTCTGGCCGTACAAATCGAGAAAGCTCGGCGACCGGAATCCCGTGCCGTAGCTCGCGCGAAATTTCACATGATCGTTATTGGTCAGCCACGCCGCCGTCACGCGCCCCGTGGTGGCGCGACCGAAGGTATCAAAATCATCGCTACGCAGGCCGCCCGTGAGATATAGATTCTTCCCGAGCGTCCATTCATCCTGCAGGAAAAACGCGAACAGCTTCTGCCGTTTGTTGATATCGCCGAAGCCGGTGTTGCGCGTCGTGTTCAACTCGGCGGTGAAGCCACCGGTCACGCGATGCTGTTCATGCGCGATGTAAGTGCTCTGCCAGTCGAGCACCGCGCGACGGTTCTTGGTGATCGTTTTCGGCGGTGGCGAACCCGGACTCTCCGCAACATAACGCCGGTCTTGTCCGCCAAGCACCAGATGACTCGTGAGCGCAGGCGAGTGCGTGAGATCGGCAAAGATCGTCGCGAGCTGGTTGCTCTCGCTCTCCGTGTTGTCGGGATTATTCGACCCCCAGCCGCGCGCCGCGCCGGGCGAACCGTAGCGACCGAGGAATCCGCGCCACGTCACACCGAGCGCCACACTGTCGGAAAACCGGCGGTCCAGCCGCAAGTTGTAGGTCGCGCTGTCGAATTGATTATTCACGCGTTCATTGTCGGTGTGCCCGCCCGCCGCGGAAAAGGTGTAAGCGCTTTTCGCATCGCCACCCTGCGCGCTGACTGCACCTTGCACGGTCCCAAACGAACCTGCCTCCACCGCCACGCTCGACTGGGCGGGGCCCTGGCCGCGTTGGCCACGAATCGCCACCACCCCACCCATGGCTTCGCCGCCATAGAGGGTGCTTTGCGGCCCATGCGAAACTTCCACACTGTCGCACGCCCCGGCGCACGCGCCCCCGAGCACGACAAAATATTCCGTGTTGGAATCGTTCAGCCGGATTCCGTCGACGAGAAACAGTGTTTGGTCGGACTCTGTCCCCCGCATGAAGAGCGACGTGACCGCGCCATTCGCTCCGCTCGCCGCCATCGGTGCGCCAGGCACGCTGCCAAGCACACCGGTCAGCGAGGTGAGTTGCATGCGTGCGAGATCTGCGGCGCTGATCGTATCGACCGCGCTGCCCGCCGTGGTGACGGCGATGGACGTACGCGTAGTGGTGACGACATAAGGCGTCAGTTTCGTGGTCTCGCTTTCCTGCGCGAGCACCGTGAGAGCCGGCACGAGGCCGGCGATGAGGAGAAGGCGTCGAAGGGACGCCGAGGTGGATTGGAACATGGTCTGCTTGATAACTTGGCAAGAGCAGACCGTGACGGAATTCCCTTCGTCACATCATCCGTCTTGTCATCGCGAGGCCCGCAAGTGCGGGCCGGGGCGATCCAGCTTGATTGCTTTGTCGTGTCGCCGGGGCGACACTCCTCGCAATGACATTTCGGTGATGCGACTTGAAAAGCCGCAACGTTTCCACTCTCACGCTTCATTTTATGCGATGAAGATTTGTCGCCGGCACGCGCACACGCGCCAGCGCAGTGAGTTTCGACAGCCAGATGTTCGGACTCCGCATGTGTGCGCGAGGCGCACAAGTTCCAAGGGTCAAGGATCAAGGATCAAGAACCGCACCGGCTTTCGCCGTTGGGAATCTTGGCACTTGTCACTTGCTTCTTGTTACTTGCGCGCACCGCGCGCCTCACTCCCACCTTCACCTCCGACTCCTGTCGAAGATTGGTTTTGCCCGGCGCCTGTCGCCGGTGGGGGTTTGTGATGCGTTACCGCAGCGCTACTGTGGCCGAATTGCACGGCCTTCTCTGTTTTGTCGAATTGATTGAAAGAACCTCAGGGACACGCCCAACCAATCCGCCTCGAGCCACATCAGGCAATCCCAATCGCTGTGCAGTTCTTGTCCTAAGCCTTTCCTTTTTGCCGGAATCATTCAGTTGGTGGGCGTCGGTTTCCATACCGACGCTTGATCGCCGATGTGGATCAGCCTTCGCCCCGGCTTCCGCCGTCGTCGAGGCTTTGACGGACAAGATGGCCCGACAAGAATCGTCGACCACCTATCAGTTTGCTGGTTCCTCGCTACATTCAGTGGGTAGACAGTACGAAACAGAATCAATGACGTAGAGGTTCTATCCGCTAATGGGATTCATCAAGAGATGAATCCCCTTAGTGATCAAAACCCCTCCGTTTCTGCGGGATTGAACTGGCCGAATTCCCCTATGATAACTCCTACCCTCATTTGCGCTTCCTCCACGCTATACTCCCCCCTCCACCTATCAGCCAATCCAAGGTTGCTTTTTTCGCATCATCGAATCCTGATGTGTCGATACGTTTAATATAATGCCTTCCTCTATTCCACAGTCCTCCGCCGAAATCGCCCTCCGCAAACTTCTCGCCGAGCGGGTCGCCATCATCGACGGCGCGATGGGCACCACCATCCGCACCTACAATCTTACCGAAGCCGATGTGCGCGCGGACCGCTTCAAGGATGCGCTCAAAGATCTCAAGAACAACGGCGACATCTATTCTCTCACGCGCCCGAACGAAATCGGCGACATCCATCGCCGCTTCCTCGAAGCCGGCGCGGACATCATCGAGACCAATACTTTCTCCGCCACGAGCATCGGCCAAAGCGAATTCTTCATCGAAGACCCGCGTGAGAAAGGCGGCCGCAAAGATCCGGCGTTCTATCAATCAGTCATCGAAAACTCGTTCCTCACCGAGCTCGCCCGCGACATCAATTTCACCTCGGCCCGCCAATGCCGCGAATGGGCGGACCGCATCGCCAACGCCACCGGTCGCCGCCGCTATGTCGCCGGTGCCATCGGGCCGCTGACGGTTTCGCTCTCCGTTTCGCCCGACGCCGATGACGCCGGTTTCCGCGTCGTCACCTTCGATCAGGTCAAAGCCGACTACCGCCGCCAGGTGCGCGCACTCATCGCCGGTGGATCCGACTTGCTGCTCGTCGAAACCATCTTCGACGCCCTCAACGCCAAGGCCGCTCTCGTCGCCATCGAGGAAGTGTTCGCCGAGGATAATATCCGCCTCCCGCTCATGATTTCCGCCGCCGTCGGTCGCGGTGGCGAGACGATGATTTCCGCGCAGACCATCGGCGCGTTTTGGAACGCCGTCCGCCATGTCAAGCCGCTCGCCGTCGGACTCAACTGCTCTCTTGGCCCCGATCTCATGCGCCCGTTCCTCGAGGAACTCGGGCAGAAAGCCGACACGTTCATCTCCTGTTACCCGAACGCCGGCCTGCCCAATCCGCTTTCGCCCACCGGCTTCGACCTCGGCCCGGAAGACATGGGCCGTTACCTCGGCGAGTTCGCCACCAGCGGCCTGCTCAACATCGCCGGCGGTTGCTGCGGCAACACCCCCGAGCACATCGCCGCGATCGCGCAATCCCTCGCGCCGAAACCCGCGCGAAAGGTCAACATTCTGAAACCTTCCTCAGTTGTTGCCGGGGTCGCTGACCCCGGTGCTTCGATCGATCCGGGGTCAGCTTCTGGCTCTCAACTCTCAACGCTCAACCCTCAACTTCCCCTCCAACTCTCCGGCTCCCTCCCCTTCACGCAGCAAGCAGGCGTTTTCCTCATGATCGGCGAGCGCACCAACGTCGCCGGCTCTCCGAAATTCGCCAAGCTCATCAAGGCGGGCAACTACGAGGAAGCCGTCACCGTCGCGCGCCAACAGGTGGAGAACGGTGCCAACGTCATCGATATCTGCATGGACGAAGGCCTCATCGACGGCGTCTTCGCGATGAACCGTTTTCTGCACCTCCTCGGCAGCGAGCCCGAGGTCGCGAAAGTTCCCTTCATGATCGACTCCTCCAAGTGGGAAGTGATCGAGGCCGGCCTGAAATGCATTCAGGGCAAGGGCATCGTGAATTCCATTTCCCTCAAAGAGGGCGAAGCGAAATTCCTCGATCAGGCACGCACCATTCTCCGCTACGGCGCCGCCGTGGTCGTCATGGCCTTCGACGAAAACGGCCAAGCCTCCTCCTACGCCGAGAAAATCCGCATCTGCACCCGCGCCTACCGCCTCCTCGTCGACACCGTCGGCTTCCCACCCGAGGATATTATTTTTGATCCCAACATCCTCACCGTCGGCACCGGCATCGAGGAGCACAACAACTACGCCGTGGATTTCATCGAAGCCACGCGTTGGATCAAAGCCAACCTCCCCCACGCCAAAGTCAGCGGCGGCGTCTCCAATATTTCCTTCAGCTTCCGCGGCAACAACGTCGTCCGCGAAGCCATGCACTCCGCGTTCCTCTACCACGCCATCAAGGCCGGCATGGACATGGGCATCGTCAACCCGTCGATGCTCGAAGTCTACGAAGAGGTGGACAAAGAACTGCTCGAACACGTCGAGGACGTCCTCCTCAACCGTCGCCCGGATTCGACCGAGCGCTTGGTTGAACTCGGCGAAAAATTAAAATCCGCCGATGGTCCTCAGCTCTCAACTCTCAGCTCTCAGCTCTCAACGAGCGAGGCTTGGCGAACCGGTACCGTCGAGGCCCGTCTCTCCCACGCTCTCGTCAAAGGCATCGACGCGTGGATCGACCAGGACACCGAGGAAGCCCGCAAGAAATACGGCAAGCCGCTCCTCATCATCGAAGGTCCACTCATGGACGGCATGCGCGTCGTCGGCGATCTCTTCGGCTCCGGCAAAATGTTTCTCCCGCAGGTCGTCAAATCTGCCCGCGTGATGAAGAAAGCCGTCGCCTACCTCCAGCCGTACATGGAAGCCGCAAAGGTCCGTAAGCGCCGCGTCCGTGAATTGCGCCGACTCGGCGAAAACCTGCAAGGCGACACCATCACGCTCGTCGAAGGTTTCACTTATAAACCATACGCAGGCCTCACCGCCGAGGAACGCGCCATCGAACGGAAATTCGCCGCCGAACTCGCCGCCGATTTAGAAGATGCCGCCCAGCAATACGTGCAGCGCTTCAATAACGTTTACGACCGGAACAACGCGCAGGAACTCAGCCCCGATTACTCCGCCACCCGCGAAAGCCGCCAACGCTGGAGCGTCGCCACCCTCGGGCCCTCGGGCGGATTCATCGACTGGCTTTACGAGAAGAAACTCGCGACTCTCCCGCCCGACAGCCTGATCGCCTTCAACGCCGGCGGTCAAGGCAGCGGCAAAACCACGGCCACGCTCGTCGCCGAAGTCGAGCGCGCCGCCGATCTCCTGATGGACGGCACGTTGCAAGACGAAGCCCGCAGCCGAAAACAAATCGCCGCCGCCCTGGCCCTCGGCCACACCGTGCAAATCCGTTTCGTGTACTGCCCATGGGAAAACGCGGTGATCAATATTTTGCGTCGGGCCGCCGAAGGCACCGGCCGCATCGTCCCAATCCAACGCGCCGCAGGCGGACATTTTCAAGCGGCCCGAACGGTCTTCTCCCTGCTGTCCACGAAATCAACTGGTCCGGGCCAACTCGCCTTCGCGGTATTCGATAATTCTAATTTCACCCGCCCTACCAAGCGCGACCTCGACTGGCTTCGCACCCACCTCAATCCCGCCACCGAAAACCTCCTTGAAACCGGCCGCAATGCCGCGAAAACTTACCTCCATGAAAATCGCCACGATCCCCTCCTCAACTCCCCTCTCATCAGCAGCGGATTCTTCCAAGCGCCCGAATACCGAGGAGAGAATTCGGCAACTGAACGAAGCGACCCTGTCAGCTCTCAGCAAAGCGGGCCAAGCGCGCCAGGAGAAGGATCGGCAAGCCCGCTTGAGTCCGAAATCGAAATAGCCGAATCCGAAGCCCAAGGCCGCATCATCATGGCCACCGTCAAGGGCGACGTGCACGACATCGGCAAGAACATCGTCGGCGTCGTCCTCGCCTGCAATAATTACGAGGTCATCGATCTCGGCGTCATGGTGTCGTGCGAAAAAATCCTCACCGCCGCCAAAGAGAAAGGCGCCCACGTCATCGGCCTCTCCGGCCTCATCACGCCCTCGCTCGATGAGATGGTGCACGTCGCCAAGGAAATGCAGCGCCTCGGTTTCAAGCTCCCGCTGCTCATCGGCGGTGCGACCACTTCCGCCGCGCACACCGCCATCAAGATCGCGCAGAATTACGACGAACCCGTCATCCACGTGCTTGATGCCTCGCGCGTCATCGGCGTCGTCTCGCAACTCCTCAACCCCGACCACAAACCCAAGTTTGCCACCGAGTTGAAAGTGAAGCAGGAACAACTCCGCGTAGACTTCGCCGACCGCCGCGGCGCAAGAAAACTCCTGACGCTCACCGAAGCGCATGCCCGCAAGCAACCCACCGACTGGGCCACCGCAGACATCCCGAAGCCCGAATTCCTCGGCACCCGAGTCTTTTCCTCCGCTTCTTCCGAAGTTCTGGCTCTCGACTCTCAACTCTCAGCTCTCAGCCTCAGCCTCGATGAAATCGCAGATTTCATCGACTGGGGCCCCTTCTTCTCCGCTTGGGAACTCCACGGCCGTTTCCCCGAAATCCTCAAGGACGAGAAAGTTGGCGAGGAAGCCACCAAGCTTTTCGCCGAGGCGCAAACCATGCTGAAACAAATCGTCGCTGAGAAACGCTACACCGCCAAAGCCGTCATCGGCTTCTGGCCGGCCAACAGCATCGGGGATTCCGTTGAAGTATATTCGGACGAATCCCGCTCGAAGGTCCTCAAAACTTTCCACTACCTCCGCCAGCAAAACGAAAAAGGAGCCGGCCAATTCAACCACTGCCTCGCCGACTACCTCGCGCCGAAGGCCAGCGGTCGCATCGACTATCTCGGTGGCTTCGCCGTCACCGCCGGCCACGGCGTCGAGGAATTCGCGAAGGAGTTCGAGGCGAAGCATGACGACTACAATGCCATCATGGCGAAAGCGCTCGGTGATCGCCTTGCCGAAGCGTTGGCCGAGCTGATGCACAAAAAAGCCCGCGACGCCTCCGGCTACGGTCAGACCGAAAATCTGGAGATGAAGGATATCATCCGGGAAAAATACCGCGGCGTCCGTCCCGCCCCTGGCTATCCCGCCTGCCCAGACCACACCGAGAAACCGGCGTTGTTCGATCTCCTCAACGCCGAGGCCGCCACCGGCATCACGCTCACGGAAAGCAACGCCATGTTCCCCGCCAGCAGCGTGAGCGGCCACTACTTCAACCATCCCGAGTCAAAATACTTCGCCGTGGGTAAACTCGCGAAGGACCAAGTTGAGGACTACTCTACTCGCAAAAATCAGCCCATCACCGAATCCGAGAGGTGGTTGGCCCCGTATCTCGACTACGATCCCTCTTAAGCGCGAGCGGGTTGTCCCCAACACACTTGGCTTGTCTGAAACCCATTCTTCCCGTCCGAGATAATTTCCCGGGCATCAACGTATGATCGTTCCATGCGCACCGCCTGCTGAAAACCGGTACACACCGAACTCCGCGCGCCGAGTTTTTACTTGGAGATAGTTCGGAGCAGGGCCTTCTTTCGGGTCAATTCGTGTGAGACCAACGTTTCTTGAAAATTAGCCTGTTGAACCAGGATTCCGCTGGTAGGGCGTTACCCAGCGAAAGCGATACTCGGCAGCGTCCCGCCGAGCCGTGATATTTCGGAGGTGGTAGGGCGAAACGCTTGTCGGGCCGCAGCCTCAGCCCTCCTGAGCCCAGCCCGCGAGATACTCGGGACGAGGAAACGAGCTGAACCTGTCATGGCGCAAACCGGATGAACGGTATCGAGGTGGAGCGCGACCTCCGGGCGCGCTGGGCGCCGGCACTCGCGGCAAAACCCGCCCGGAGGTCGGGTTCCACCACCGCAGTGGCATCCGCTGTGAATCCTGAGGCCCGTGCCACTTCCCCATTACGACAGGCTCCGCGTCCTCCGCATTAATTGCATTTTATCCCGATTCGCGACGGAGTTAAGCTCAGCCTCATTCCTCATGATCAGGATGTCTGATCCTCCGTCAGCTTCGAGTGAGCGCGCCTCAAACGGTCATGCGGATGGCGTGCTCGTAAGGAATACCGTTCTTAACTGGCTCGGAGTTCCAGACCCGGCGGATATCGGCCATTAACTCGAAGATCACTTTCTCGCGCATATCAAAGGTGGGACCTGCGATATGAGGAAAGGTGATGACGTTGGGCAGGCTCCGCAAAGGGCTTTCTTTCTCCAAGGGTTCCTCGGGATAGACATCCACGACCGCCTTGAAGCGACCTTTCGCCAACGCGCCCACCAGTGCGTCATTATCCACCAAACCGGCACGGGCCGTGTTAACAAAAAGCGCTCCCTCCTTAATCAAGGAAATGAGCTCAGCCGTGATCATGCCCCGGTGCTCGTCGTTCAGGGCCGCGTGCAAGGAGATGATATCGCACTGGCTGAAAATTTCCGTCAGCGACGCTCGCTTTGCCCCGATGCGCTGCACTTCCGCGTCGGTGATATAGTTTGAATGGACGTAAAGTTCCACACCGAACCACCGCAGCAAGTCGACGTAATACTTGGCAATGGCTCCATAGCCGGCAATACCGACCTTCCGACCGATCAGCCCTAGCGTCACATCGGGCGTTGGCCGCCAGCCGCCCTGACGCATCGCTTGCATGTATTCGTCCGCCCGTCGGAGCGAAATCAAGGTGTAACAAAGACAACCCTCTGCGACGCTTTTGGCGTAAAGATCGTTGCCGCTCAAGACCACTACGCCCCGGTCATACTCTTCCTTGCTGATGTAGGGGGCCACCGATCCTCCCGTGTGAGCGTGAATCTTCAGCTTGTTGGCACACGCCAGCACATCCGCATCCACGCGGGCCGTGCCCCACCCGGAAAATAAGACGTCGATGTCTTTGATTTTCTCCTGCAGCAGTTCCTTATCGAGCGCGTACTTGCCGGTCTCATTGAAGACGATCTCGCCGTACTGGCCGATCTCCGCGAGGGCCTTCTGCGTAAAGAAGCTGTCGCGGGTTTCGCACGGGCCCATGGCTATTAGAAATTTCATTGGCGGGGGATTTTTTAGGGTTAGATTTTTCTCATGTAGGACGCAAAATCAGGAATGACCACTTCGCCTTCAAACCCCTCCCCGCGAATCTCGGGCCGCCACATGGACTCCCATTCGAGCGAATAGAAACCAGGGTAATTTCTCTGCTGCATGAGGCGCACAATCTTCGCGATGGGCAGAATTCCTTCGCCTAATTTGGTGTAATGCCAATTAGCCAAATCCGGATCTTCCCAAGGCTTGCCATCCTTCAGGTGAAGGTGCGCGATCTCATGACCAATGAGAGCCAAGGTGTCCTCGATGCTTTCCTTAAGCTCCAGCGGATGAATGATGTCCCAGATAACCTTAAGGTTGGGGGCCTTGACTGCATCCAGTACTTTCCGGAGGGCGGCGCCGGTCGCAAACTCGTTGTGGGTCTCAATCCAAATCTCAACGTCCGCCTTTGCCGCCGCCGCACAAGCTTCCCGCAGCCACCGCTGAATTCCTCCCTGGTCCGCCGCCGCCGCCGCTTCAGAGTAACGGATTTTATAGGTGCCCAGCATTATCCGCAGACCTTTGGCACCCAATTGCCGAGCCAAGGAAATACACTGAAGAATCTGCTGCATTTGCCCGGCGTCATAATCCTTGACCACTATGGAGGTGCCAAAATTGCAAACGATCACCCCGTGCTGTTTCAGGAGAGTTTGCACTCCAGCCACCTGCTCTGGGGTCATCTCTAGACCCGACCATTCATTCAGGCCTAAACGCATCTCAATCGCGCCGATTCCATTTTCATTACAGATCCGCAGGGTTTTTTCTAGCGACCAAGTCGCACAAGGGAGGGTGCTGAATGCCAATTTCATAAGCAAAGCTATCGAAAGTAATCCGCTGCTGGCAATCACGTTTCTTTTTTTTCCGGTATGCCCGCTTCGCCTTCGAGTGCGCAGGTGAAGCGGCGCCAGTTCGGCCCAACCGTCGCCCGAACGTCTCAGCTCTTTTCCTCGCCGGCAATTCAGCACGGGGCACGCGCAAGTCAGAAGACATAATCCAGAAAGGATAGAGGAGGCCGAGAGTACCGTTGAGGTGATTGAGCCGACCGAAGAGGCGTTGTGCCGGGCGAGTGTCATCTGTGCTGGCGCGAGACGTGCCGATGGTTCATTGAAGACGTCGCGACGACATCAAACATCTCCGCCAGACCCCATCCGTCAGCTTCGTTCCGTGGTAGGTAGCGCGCTGGTCGCGCTACGTTGCGAGGCAAGCTCGCAACCTACACCCGATGGTCAATCCCGAGGAGCGCGAGGCGCGTCAGTCCATTGCGCGATCCTCATTATTAAGACTCGCGCAATCGAATGAATGGTTCATTCCGTGAAAAGACGGAGGGGGTCAGGCTTGGTTGTTTGCTCTGTTGCTTCAGAAAAGACGGAGGGGGTCAGGCTTGGTTGTTTGCTCTGTTGCTTCAGGGGGCGCGGTTCCACGCCGCCAGTTTGCGGCTGACCTCATGTTGATTGCCCTTGTGCAGAGCACTCCCGAGCCAGCGATTGGTCACTGCAGTGCGGGCCTTCAGCGTCGAGCCCAGCGTAAGCTTCCACTCCACCGATTTCCCGGTGATTTTTAGTTCCTCCGAGCTCCTCCATTTGGCGGAGCAATCCGGTCAGCGCTTCCTGCCACAACGCCTCCTGCGCTTTCCGCATTTCATTCGCGAGGCACCGCCCCTGCCCCACCAGTTGGGTGTGCTCCTTCACCAAATCCTTGGCGAAATCGGCGGACCTCGATGACCCTTCGCAGCTTCGTTTCCCCACACCTCAAAGCCGCCCCCCCTCCCTTCGTAATTGCTTCAACAGGATGGGAGTGGCTACTCGAAAGGTCTGGGCGTGCCGCAAGCCACAAACAACCTTACCAACTAAAACCAGTCCAGACCTGGCTTCCTTTGGGCATGCGACCGGACTGGATATGCCCGGTTGAAATATTTCGCTTCCTCCCTACTCTCACCTCCAGATGAAATTTCCCCGCCTGCTTTTCTCTCTTCTCAGCCTGACCTCGCTCGTGTTGTCCGCCGCTCCCAGCGCAGTTACAAAAGGCGCCGTCACGGTCGAACTCGTCGCAGGCCAGACGGCGATCCAGCCCGGCCAACCTTTCTGGGTCGCGCTGAAAATGAACCACGTCGAACACTGGCACAGCTACTGGATCAATCCCGGCACGGGTTATCCGACTTCGCTCGATTGGAAACTGCCGGAGGGTTTCACCGCCAGCCCGATCATCTGGCCCACGCCCCATGTGGTGAAGGACTCAAGCGGACAAGTCACCGGTCTGGGTTACGAAAACGAAGTTTTTCTTTTCACGAAAATTACTCCGTCGGCCAATCTCACGGCTGGCACCAGCGTCACGCTCCGTGCCAAAGCCGGTTGGCTCATGTGCAAAGAGTCCTGCGTGCCCGGCGAGACCAATCTTGAGTTGTCCCTCCCAGTCGGCACGCCAGCAACCAACGATGACACCGAACGCTTCGCCGCGCTGCAGCGTGAACTGCCCCAACGCAATTCCCCCTGGACGGCCACGGCCACCCGTGACGCGAAATCCATCACTCTTCGGCTGACTCCCACATCCGGCACGACCCATCGCCCCACGGATCTCCACTTCTTCGATCAGGACGCCCTGCTCGACTACGCCGCACCGCAATTTGTCCGGGAAGAAAACGGTGGTTACCTTCTCACTTTCACCCTCTCCACAGAAACTAAGCCGGAAATCGCCCGCCTCACCGGCGTGCTCACCTCGGCCAACGGCTGGAGTGCCGGCCGCAGCTACGGCGGCATCATCATCGACGCACCATTTAGTCCTTTGGCAGGGCGCGTTATCCCTAACGCGCCGTCAGGTAATTTGCCCCCTGCCCCCGCCACGCTCGCCGGCACGCTCCTTCTCGCCTTCATCGGCGGCCTGATCCTGAATCTGATGCCCTGCGTCTTCCCGGTGATCGGCATTAAAATTCTCGGCTTCGTCAACCAGTCGGGCAACGACCGCAAGAAAGTCACACTGCACGGCCTCGTGTTCGCCTCCGGCGTGCTGCTCTCCTTCTGGATGCTGGCTGGCGTGCTGCTCGTGTTGCGCGCAGGCGGTTCCCAACTCGGTTGGGGCTTCCAGCTCCAATCGCCCGTTTTTGTTTTCAGCATGGCCGTGTTCATGTTGATCTTCGCCCTGAACATGAGCGGGCTTTTTGAAGTCGGTCTCTCCGCCACCGGCGTGGGCGGCACGCTCCAGATGAAGGACGGTTATGGGGGTTCATTTTTCACCGGCGCGCTGGCCACCCTCGTCGCCACGCCGTGCAGTGCCCCGTTTCTTGCCCCTGCGCTCGGCGCCGCGCTTTCACTTTCTGCCGTGGAATCGCTGTTGATTTTCACCGCTATCGCGATCGGCCTGGCCACCCCGTACCTGCTGCTGTCGATTTTCCCCCAAGCCATCAAAATGCTTCCCCGCCCCGGCGCGTGGATGGAAACCTTCAAACAGTTCATGGCCTTTCCGCTCTACGCCACCGTCGGCTGGTTGCTCTGGGTGCTCGCGGGCCAGACCAAGGACGATGACAACGCGCTCCTCTTAATCGCCTTCGGCTTCGTCCTCGTGGCGATGGCCACCTGGGTATACGGTCGCTTCGCTCAACCGCACGGCAAACCCTCGCGCCAATGGTTCGGTCGCCTCGCCGCCGCCGCACTCTTCGCCGCCGGGCTCGCCACCGGGTGGCCCAAAAGCGCCCCCGCCGAAACCGCCACGGGATACCAAGTCACCTGGGAAAAATGGAGTCCCGAAGCCATCGCCGCCGGACAAAAAGCGGGTAAATTCGTCTACGTGGATTTCACCGCCCGCTGGTGCGCCACCTGTCAGACGAACAAAGCCGCCATCTTCCATAACGATGAAGTGCTCGCCGAGTTCGCCCAGAAAAACGTGCTGCTCCTCCGCGCCGATTGGACCAACAAGGATGCGAAGATCACCGCCGAGCTCGCGCGCTGGAACCGTTCCGCCGTGCCTTTCAATCTCATTTACGCGCCGGGCAAGACCGAGCCCGTCGTCCTGCCCGAACTCCTCACCCCAGGAAAAGTTCTCGAAGCCCTCGCCGCCGCAGCCGCGAAGTAAAAACGCCGCTTGGCCGATCAGTCCGTGATTCGCTCCAGCCTGATATCGATTTCCCGGGACACGAGTTTCCATTCCGACGTGGCGCGCAACTGCACCGTGAGTTCATCAAACGCCGCCGCGTCTTCGGGGGCATATTCAAACCACGTCAGGAAATCGAACGGCTCGGCTGGTCCCAGATCGCGGCAATGATGCAGCCGTCGCGCGATGGCTGGCAAAAAGCCCATGCCGATTTTGATGTGAGTGGATTGCTCCTCAAATATTTTTCTCCGCTCATCCTGTGTCAGGCCCCACCACGCCGCGCTCTTCTGGATCGGAATCAGGGCGGCGCACCGGGCAGTCGGCCGGCCCAGGCCTTCCTGTCTCGCCACAAGTTCGCTCTTCTCGTCGCGCGTCACATAACGCTCGTTGCTGGTGATCCCACGCAGGACCCAAGCGGCGCTTTGGGGCGCGGCTGCGCCAGAAACCACCTCCAGATATCGAACCGTTGGCAGAGGCCCGCCGACGATCGTGTCATGGCGCGTAACGCGCCACCGACCGGAACTTCCGCCGACGAATGAATACAATCGCTCACTCATCGGGCGGTATAAATTGGAAAGCTCACGGATTACTCCAGATGCAGAATGCAGGCCAATTCCCTCCTGCCCGACAACTTCTCCTGCGACTAGCCCTTCGGTCGCGGCTTTTGTAGCTGAGTGATATCTTTCTCGGCTTTCGCCAATTTCTCTTCCAACGCCGTGCTGTTGCTCCGGGCTTTCTCCAGCTGCATTTGGACCCGAGCCGTGTCAGCCTTGGCCTGATTTAATTGCGCCAGCATCACTGCGGTCTCGGCCTTGGCGAGTTCCACTTCTCCCTGATGGCGAATCGAAGCAACTTTGGCTTCTTCCATCTGGGATTGAAACCCGGTGGATAGCACCCGGGTTTTGTCCAATTGGATCTGGATCTCGCCCTCGCTGGCTTTGGTTTCATCCGCCACCATTTTAATTTGCGCCGAGACCGCCTTGGCTTTGTCAAATTCGGCCTGAAGTTTAATGGCGTCCACCTTGAGCGCCTCCAGCTGCGCCTGCAGCAGGATCTTGTCGGTCGCATTCTGGTCGGAGCGGTTTTTATTCTGCACAATCGTGTGATTCCGCGCGCTCACCATGAAAGCGCCGATCAAGGTGCTGATAAAAAATATGACGGACACTATCGCAAAAACCGCAATCAAAGGTGACGGTTTCACCACGCTTGCAGCCGAATCATCGGTCGCCTCGGTATCAGCATCGTTATTCTCGGTTTTTTTCGAGCCAGTGGCAGGAGCCGCAGGTTTGGCGGGGCTGGTTGCCGGCACAACCGCCGGCACGGGAGCAGCCGTAGGCGCAGCCGACACGGGAACTGGAGCGGTGTTTTTCGCAGACGGGGAAACAGGAGCATCTGGCATAGTGACACAAGATACCCCTCCTCCCGTCGGAACGCTATAAGGTGAAACCCGCCCTGCGGACAGTTGCTGGATTTATCGGGGCCAACAAACACCCCGAAGAATGCGCTCACTTTGGGCGGGCGACAAAAGTGCAGTAGTACTCGTCGTCGAGAAACCGGCGGACCACTCGATGTCTTCGCGCTGCATCTTCTGGTAATCACTATTACGGGTAGCGGCTAGTCGCCCCGGCTGGGCATCACCTGCATAGGCGACAGAATATTGCCGAGCCAATACGGATTGCTTCGGAGCACCTGCATGAGATTGACGCGCCGGGGTTCAATCACGCGCTCGAATTCATCCGGCGTGATTCCTGTCGCAGCAAGATCAACGGCAATCGACCGGGTCAACGCGAAGCGTCGAGGAGAAATCCAGAAGGTATAACGCCGCATGAGGTTGGGCCCGGGTTGAGAAAAAATAATTCATCTCCTGAAGCAACGGCGGAGCGGGAGCCCCTTCTCATCTGCCGACAATAAAGCCCAAGTCCGGGGACTCGGGCTTGGGCTGAGAAAAAACCGCTAAGTCAAATCATTCAGTTTTTGTTGTGCTGACGGTCGTCGTCGCAATCCTTGCCCTGGCGCGTAACGGCCCGGCGCAGGATCAGAATCTGGCCATCTTCCACGGTGCCGGCGGCGGGAGCAACCGTCGGCGCGTGCGCCTGCACGTCAAACACCCAGCTGTCCGGGCCAAAGGTCTCGGAGCTGTCGATCACCCCGCTCGTTTCCCAGATGCCTGCCGTGACGGGCTTGGTGTCGGTGCCGGGAGGATTGAGTTCCACAATGCGCTCGGCGGCATAATTATTTTTGAGATCGAAGCGCCAGATCGAACCATCGCGGGCGCGCGAGGTCATGACCGGGCGGCTTTGCGCGGTGCCGTCTTCGCAGACGAGAATGCTGTCGCGACCAGTGTCGATATTGTCCGGGCTGATCGCAATGTCGCCGCCGGCAGCGATAATCGCATCGGCATTGTAGATGACCGTGACCTGGCAGGGACCGGCGGGATTGTGCGGATTCAGATCGAGCCGGTACATCCGGCCGAGCTGGTTGCCGGTGCTTCCACCGGTCGTGACAAAGTAGTAGGTGTTCGGGTTCTTCTTGTCGAAGGCCCCGTCTTCCGTGCGGATGAAACCAAACGCCCCGAGTGCATCCACCGCGGCTTCCAGCTCCACATCGGTCATTGCTTCGGCACCGGTCACTTCCGTCCAATGAGTATTGAAGGCACCACTGAGCACGACGTTTTCACCGGACTGCGCGGCATTGTCAGGCACGAGCACGAAGAGCTTGCCGCTGTCCCGGGCGATACCGTTGCGTTGCAGCACGGTCGCCGCTGAGTTCCGACTCTTCTGGCCAACCCACATAAAGAGCTGCGAATCGGGTGAGCTTGGTCCATCTTCCATCATCAGTAGCACGGTCTCTTTGCCAGCCGCAGGACGAGCGAGGGTGTTTTCCCAAGGGAAGCGACCGAGCCATGGCAGCGTGTGCAATTGCTGGTCAAAGATAGCCACCCCAAGCGCGCCTTTGCCGTCAAAGGTAGCCGCCCCGCCACTCTCCTCGCCGGTGAAATAGATCGGACGGTCGAAGCCCGCTTCCCGCCAAGACAGGGAACCCGAACAGAATCGAGCGAAAGCCCGGGTCGTGTTTGAAGTCGTGGCCGGATCGAGCACCAGATTGCTGGCGTTGTCGAAAATCTGATTATAAGCGAGGTCGCCGGAAATCACGCCACCTTCGCGATTCAAGATCCACTTGGAAACGATCGCCCCGCGGTATTGCGGGCCACCGACGATCGGTTGCGACGTGATCGTATTGCCCAGCTCGCTGTTCTGCAACAGCGCGACCCGGTGGCCGCTCAACCGGTAGAGGCCGAGCCCGTCGGGTATGCCAACCATCTGATACTGCTGAGACGCATCGGAAGTGCGCGGGACCGCGTTGCCGGCACTGAGGATGGGCTGAACGACATAGTCGGGACTGACAGAAACGGCATAGGGTTTCACCGTGGTTAAGAAACCGTCGGTGCCAAAAGCGGCGAGCACGCTGCCGCCGAGCAGGGCAGTAGTGACCGCCGTGTGGATTACATTTCGTGGAGACATAGTTTAGTTGATTGGAGGTTGGAACTGATCGCACGGCCGGGAAGCCGACGTGGAGGCAGGATAGGCGACGACGGCAACAAAATGATGACGGCCACGTGAACTCTTGGTGACGACTACGCCGTCTTCGTCGGGCATGGGCGCAAACTGCTACCGGCGCCGGCGGCGTTTCGTGGTTTCCAATCCGCCGTGATTCCGCCATCGGTGATAGTTCATGCGCGATCCCGCCCACCCCCAAGCCGTCGGCCATCTGCTCATGGCGGCGCTTTGCTGGAGCTTGGCCGGGCTGCTTTTCAAATACGTGGAGTGGCCCGCGCTCGCCGTGGCAGGAGGGCGCGGCATAATCGCGGCGGGGTTTCTCATCCTTTTTTGCGGTCGCAAACTACATTTCACCTGGTCGCCCATCCAAGTGGGCGCGGCGCTGGCGTACGCGGCGTGCACGATTCTGTTCACGCTGGCCAACAAGATGACCACCGCCGCCAACGCGATTCTCCTCCAATTCACCGCGCCCGTCTGGGTCGCCCTGCTCGGCGCGTGGCTGTTGGGTGAGAAAACCCGGCGCAGCGACTGGATCACCATCGCCGCCGTGCTGGCCGGGCTGGGGCTCTTTTTATACGAAGGCCTTCAGTTGCAAAACATCGCCGGCCAACTCGTGGCGCTCGCGAGCGGCGTCGCCTTCGCCGTCATGACGATCCTCCTGCGCAAGCAAAAGGACACGTCGCCGTTGGAATCGATCATCCTCGGCAACGTGCTCTGTTTCCTGATCGGCATCCCTGCGCTCTGGACCGCGCCAAACCTGCCGGTGGCAGGATGGATCGCGCTCGCGCTGCTCGGTACGGTGCAACTCGGGCTCGCCTATTTGTTGTATTCGCGCGCGCTCAAGCATGTCACCGCCTTGGAAGCGGTGCTCATCCCGATCATCGAGCCGATTTTAAATCCCATCTGGGTCATGTTCGTGATTGGCGAGAAACCCAGTCCGTTGGCGATTGCCGGCGGCACCCTCGTCGTCGGCGCTGTCGCCCTCCGCGCGGCGCTGGCCATCCGCGCACCGTCGGCGAAACCGTAATAAACCCATCGGATAAACGCGGCGCACCAATCGCACCACGCCACGCCCTCCCCCAAGTCACAAGTAACCTATGGGGTTACTTTGATGTTTCGCAGCCGGAAACCCCAAGACACAAGTACCCCAATAGGGTACTTTAGCTTGAGGGCAGAGCGGGACTTCTCGACGGGGTTTGCTGATAACTGGCGGTGCGGTCACGCCGGTTTAGCGGGAGGGCGGAGATTGATCAGGACGTTCGCCAGTGTGATCAGGCCACCACCGGCGAGCAGATGCCACGTCACGGATTCGTTGGCGTAGTTGAGTCCGGCCCACGCGGAAAATATTGCCGGGAGAAACAGCGCCATGATCGAACCAAAAATCGGTTCAAAACAATAGATCAATCCCGCTTCGGTCGCCGTGATCTTGGGCTGCCACTTATTCATGAGCGTGAAGGCACCGAGCGTGCAAAAGCCGGTCAGCAACAGCGTGAATCCCACCCACGCTCCCGAGGTCCACGGGACGAGGACATCGGCGAGATGCGGGGCGGTGGCGAGGGCCATCACGGTGTAGATGACGGCATTCGCCGCGAACATCAGCAGCGTCACCGGCATGACGCGGTTGGCGGCGTAGCGTTTGTCTGCCAAGGTGAAGATCTGCCACATAAAGAACACCGAGCATAACAATGTTTCCAATTCTCCCCGACCCAGCCGCATCGAGTGAAATTCAAATCGTCCAAGTATTCCCACGCCGATTAGCACGAGCCCACAACTGAGCCAAATTACCAACGGCGGTGAGCGCCGGAAGCGCAGCGCCAAATAAACGGGAATCATGATCGCGTAGAATTGAGTGAGGAAAGCCGAGACGGAGGCGGACACGGATTGCAGCGCATCAATCTGAAAAAGCATGCCGAGCGAGGAGGATATTCCCAAGATCAGCCCCTGTCGCCATTCGCCGGTGGTGAAGTTGGTCAGCGGCTTTCGAACCAGCACGAGCATCACGGCAAATCCCAGGGAAAAACGCGGTGCGAGCGTCATCGCCGTTACGAACCAGTTGCCGCTGCCGGGCAGGAGTTGCTGGTGCGTGTGCTGAATCGTCTTGATGAGCGGAAAACTGAGGCCCCAAAAAAGATTCGCCAGCAGCAGCATGATAATAGCCTGCCGGTGTTCGGAGCGGGGAGCAGTCATAGAGTGGCGCAGCGTACTCACGGTGCCGCCACCACCAAGCGGAAACCACGAGAGAAATCGCGAATGACCCAACGCTACACCGTAGCCGCATTTGAGCCGCAGGCGAAAATGCGGCAGCGGCCACAGACCTCCCACCGCGCGGTCGCTACGCTTCAGCGCGGCTTGGCCTACCGTAGGCGGGGGCGCGCTTGCTGCGCTACGATCACGTTGCGAGGCAAGCTCGCAACCTACGGGCGCAAAACACGGGTCGGAGGACCATGCCACTTTCGGGCGCAAGCCCACAGGCGCGGAGGCCTGGGGCTACGCCGACCCACAAAAAAAACCGTCGCAGATTACTCTGCGACGGTTGAAAGTTTTGCTTCAGTTTTGGCTGAAATCAGGAGACGTGCTTGCTGACCAGCTTGGTCATGTCGAACATGCTGACCTGAGTCTTGCCATTGAACACGGCCTTGAGGGCGTCGTCGGCATTGATCATGCGTTTGTTCTTTTGGTCCTGGAGCTTATTTTTCTTAATATAAGCCCAGAGTTTCTTAGTCATTTCCGTGCGGGGCAACGGAGCAGAACCGACGACAAGAGCGAGCTTGGCGTCAGGGGTAACCGGCTTCATGAAGGCGGCGTTAGGTTTACGAGTGGGTTTTTTAGCCATAGTGCTATTCGTCATAGAAGTGATGTTGCCCAATGCAATGATTTTCTAGAGGGGGAATCACTTTTTTCAGAGGAGAAATATGGAACTAAAAGCAAAATTAGCCTTGCGACTCCGAATCCCTCTCTCTGCGCACGTCCGTCAAGCGCGGTCGTCGGTCTGAATAAACTGTCGATAAAGCGCCGCGTAATGCTTCCGATGCGCGAGTAATTCCTCATGCGTGCCGCGCTCGATGATCCGCCCCTGATCGAGCACGAGCACGAGATCGGCGTGGCGAATCGTGCTGAGCCGGTGCGCCACGACGAAGCTGGTGCGCCCGGCCAGCAGTTTTTGCAGCGCCAACTGAAGCCGCGCCTCAGTGAGTGCATCGATGGAACTCGTCGCTTCGTCGAGGAGAATCAGGCGCGGATCCGCCAACAGCGCCCGGGTAAAACAGATGAGCTGGCGCTGGCCGACTGAGAGTGCCGCGCCCTTCTCTCCCACTTCCGTGAGCAACCCCGCCGGTAAGGCTTCGAAAATATCCAGGCAATCCAACGCGGCCGCCGCCGCCCGCACCTCGGCATCCGTCGCTTCCGGTCGGCTGAGCCGGATATTCTCCAGCACGGTGCCGCTGAAAAGGACGTTCTGTTGTTGGACCATGCCCATTTGCCGGTGCAGGGAATGACTGGTCACGCGGCGGATCTCCCGAGCGTCCACGTGGATTTCGCCAGCGGTGGGCAGATAAAATTTCGCCACCAGATTGATGATCGAACTCTTGCCGCTCCCGGTGTGCCCGACGAGGGCGATAGTTTGGCCCGGTTCAGCGACAAAACTGACATCGTGCAACACCGGTCGAGCCGGATCGTAGCCGAAGGTGACCTTGCGGAATTCCACCCGGGCGCCGAGAGAGGGTTTTGATGGAGGCGGGGTGCCTCCATTAATAATAGCAGCATTCACCCGCGGATCAGCCAGCGCCGTGGCCGACGGTTCATCCGTCCAGTCGGGCGGCACATCGATCAGCCGGAAAACGCGCTCGGCTCCGGCCATGGCGAGCAGGGCTTGGTTATATTGGTTACCGATGATGGCGATGGGCGCGAAGAACTGGTTCGCCAGCAGGAAGAATGTAATCAAACCGCCCATCGACATATCGCCATGGAAAACTCGCCAGCCGCCTACCAGCAACAGCAGCGCGACAAAAAACTGACTATTCAGCTCGAGCAGCGGGGTCAGAATCGCGGAGGTGCGGGCCAGCGCAATGTTGTAGCGCGCATGATCAGCGAGGAGATTGCGGAATAGCCCGGCATTCGTCTGCTGCCGCACGAACCCCTGGGTCACCCGGATGCCGTTAACCGATTCCGCCAGCGTCGCCGTGACCCGGCTGAAACTTTCCTGCGAGGCCCGGGAATATTTGCTGAGCTTCACCCGGAAATGCCGGTTGAGCAGCCAGAGCACCGGCGCCAGCGCGAGCACGACGATAAAGAGCACCCAGTCGCTCCACCACATCACCACGGCCGAAAACACCATGGAGCCGAACTGAATAACACTGACGAACAGCACATCTTGGATACCGACGCGAACCGACTCCACGTCGCTCGTCACCCGCCCGATAATCCGCCCGAGCTTGATTCGCTGAAAAAAACTCATCGGCTGTCCTTGCAACTTTGAAAATATTTCTTCCCGCAACCGGTTCACCACGGTCTCGCCGATCTCCAACGCATAACGCTGGCGGAAATGAAACAGTCCATCGGTCGTCAGCGCCAGTAACCCGTAGCCGGCGACGCCGAGCGCGATCCCCTTAAAATCGCGGTTGGTAATCGGTCCATTAATGACGAGCGCGATCACCCAAGCCAGAGCCGGCAACTGCGCCGCCCGGATCACCGAGAGCACCCAGAGTGCGGTGACCTTCCCCTTGATCGGTGCGGTGTAAGTGAAGAGTCGGCGAATGAGGCCCCATTCCAACGGCTTGAACTGCTCCTCGTCGTCATCCTCGTCGCGCAACTGCTGGATGAGTGTCATGGATTTCCCTAGAGGAGGTTTCATGACGAGGCCTCCGTATTTTTGTAGGAGCCTGCTTGCCCGTTCGACAAGCTCAGGGCCCAGAGCTCGTCGTGGGGCAGGCGATGATTGAGTCGTGGCACGGGTCTCCAGACCCGTGAACTCATTCGCCCCGGGTCTGGAGACCCGTGCCACTCCAAACACGGCAGCGCGCCGGTACGCACTTCTTCATGCAGAGGAGCCCTCATGCCATCCCCTCCCCACCGACCAGGCCGAGCATTTGCAAATCGCGCGAGTCCACCAATTGCAGATTCGCCACGCGCAGGTATGGCCCCGGCTGCCGCATCAGTTCCTCGTGCGTGCCGCGTTGCACGATTCGGCCGTCTTCCATCACGATAATAAAATCCGCCCGGCGCAACGTGCTGAGCCGGTGAGCCACGATAAACGTCGTCCGGCCCGCGATGGCCCGGTCGAGTGCCTCGAAAATCTCGTGCTCGGTCTCGCTGTCGATCGCCGCCGTCGGATCGTCGAGCAGCAGGATCGCCGGCTCCAGCAGCACCGCGCGCGCGATGGCGAGGCGCTGACGCTGTCCGCCGGAAAGACTGTTCCCGCTCTCGCCGAGCACGGTGTCGTAGCCTTGGGGCAACGCGGTGATGAATTCGTGCGCAGCAGCGATTTTTGCCGCGTGCTCGATCTGGGCGCGGCTGGCCTCGGGGTGCCCGAACGCGATATTCGCCGCGATCGTATTGGAAAAAAGAAAGCTTTCCTGAAAAACCACGCCGATGTTCCGGCGCAGATCATCAAGGTGGAGCCGGCGCACCTCGAGCCCATCAACCAACACGCGACCGGCAGTCGGATCGAAGAAGCGCGGAATCAAACTCATGAGCACGCTCTTACCCGCACCCGTCGCTCCGAGAATCGCGACGCACTGCCCCGGTTTCACCTCGAGGTTGAGGTCCCGCACGACCGCTTCCGCCTTATCGTAGGCAAAGGAGACGTTTTCAAATTTCACCGCGCCGGCGAGCTTGGGCCGGCGGATAGCATCAGGCGGACTCTTCACCTCGATGGGCGCATCGAGAATCTCGAAGACGCGGCGCGCCCCGATGAGGGATTGCTGCACGCTGTTGACGATCGTCGCGACGTTGTTGACCTGCCCCGAGAATTGCTCGAGCAGGCCCGCGAAAACCACGAGGCCCGTGCCCAGCGGTAATTGATCATGCGCCACCAACCAGCCGCCGTAGCCGAGGAGCACCATCATGTTGATGCGCGTAAGAAAACCCACCGCCGGTGAAAACAAACTCACTCGCCAAAAAATCCCCCGTTGCTGCTCGAAACAGGCCAGGTTGGCCGCGTCGAATTTGGCTTTCGCCTCGGCTTCGCGACCGAAACCCTTCGTGACGGCGATGCCTTGAATTCCTTCGGTCAGCGTTTCCACCATGCGCTCGACCAGCGTGCGGTTGTGCGCGTACTCCGGCTGGATTTTCCGGGAGAACCACGCGGCCATCACCCACAGCAACGGCGTGGTGGCGAGACAGGCAATCGTCAGCGACGGACTGAGACTCGCCATGTAGATCACATAAGCCGTCAACGAAATCACCATGATCACGCTCTGCATGAGCACTTGGTCCACAAACATCCGCACGGATTGGACGTCGCCCGTCACGCGCGTGATGATCGAGCCCGTGGTGTTGGCGTCGAAGAAGCGGAAGCTCAATTGCTGGAGTTTGTCGTAAACCTCGCTGCGCAGATCCACGACGAGTTTTTGCTGCACGAGCCGGTTGATCGAGAGCGCGTATACGTAGTTGAGCCACGCGCGCACCAAGGCGAAGAGCAGAATGAGTCCGGCGAGCAACCCGAGCACCTGCCACGGCGGCCATTCGGCGGAGAGCGTGAGATGCAGAGTATTCGCCGGCAGCGGGGTGTGGTCGAGCTTGTGCCGGATGTAATCGATCCCGAGACCCGTGAAACTCAATCCGCCAATACCCAGCGTGAGCAACACGAGTTGAATGCCGAGGACTTGGAGGCAATGCAGCCGATGCCGCCAAGCCAGCCCGAACAAGCGCCGGATCAAGGCCCCGTTACCGGGTTCCGGGGGCGGAGTGGCGCATGAGACGGACATCAAAATATTCGAGTTAGACCTGTGATGATTCGATTTTGGACTTTATAGGGCTGACGCTTGCGGCAGCCTGGGCACGGCGCAAGCACCGGCCCTATACTCCGAACAGAACCTGAATTCATATAAACGCATTCAGTTTAGGTACTTGAGAGTGCCGAGTTCTAGCGGTGTGGTCGGGTTACAGTAGGCGGGACGGTCCGACGCAATTCGGTTTGACGGTCGGCCAGCTTGATCGACAGATCGACGCAGCGATCGACGAGTTGGCGGAAGCGCTTGAAATTG
>JBBRBC010000052.1:0-28383 GCA_038206205.1 Opitutales bacterium | reverse complement strand
CGCTTTAGGGCGATTAACAATCCAGCGCAGTTCTTTGCGCTGCTCGGACGTAAGAGTAAGAATGCTGATCGGGCGGGCCATTTCGACAGATAAACAGACTAATCTCATTTTGTATAGCTATTTATCATCCAGTACACTAGAGTTGAGAGTCGAGAGCTGATCCGCCGTCGCCCGATGGGCTGTGGCGCGACAAGGAGTTGAGCGCTGTGCTGAAGGGCTAGAGTTGAGAGGTGGTAGAAGAGAGAGGAAAATCCAGAGTCGAGTGCTGAGAGTCGTGGAGTTCGTCCTAGTTGGCAGTCAGTTGTTCGTAGCGGTGGCCAAGATGATGGAATGCCTTGCGGTCGCGCCCGACGATGGAGGCATGGGCGCGTTCAGCAAACGCGAGTTGCCAGGCATCGTTTTCTCCGAAGCGAGAGCCTTTCTTGCTGGCGCGACGCTGCAACTCAGCGCACTTGGTCGCGTGTTGAAAACCGATATTCTGCGGCAGGTAGCGGGTGATGGATTTCATTCCTTCCTGGGCATCGGCGCACCCCTCCAGAAACTCGGCGGCGGAAATGCAGCTCACAATAAGTGCTCGCTGCTCTCCCTTGCGGTTTTTACGAAGCCAAGCCATTGCCGGACCAGCCACACCGGTCTCGATCTCACGTTCAAGGTCGATCAAGAAGGATGAATCAAGCAGCACGGGATCCACGGCGGGCCTTTCTGTTTGAGTTTTTGGCGAGTTCCGCTTCGGACCAATCGGCGAGTTCATGCGTGGTCATTATTTTGCCGAGAGAACGGGCGTGAATCAGCTCGGCGCGGGACATCTTGCACTGTTTCGCGGTGGCATCGAGCTGCTTCAATTCGTCCGCGGTATACCGCGTGGAGATGGGGAATTCTTTCATGATGCCATGTTGGAAAAAACTACGTCTGTAGTCAACTACGCCTGTAGTTTTAGCAGGGCGTCTTTCTTTGAGGATTTCGGCTCGAATAATTTACGCCGGGAAAAGCTACGCCCCTGGTTCACCGGGTCGCGTTGGGCGCCGACATAGAACAAGCCGACGGTGCGATCAAAGCGGCAGGCGATAAGTGGCGATGATTTTGCGACCGATCTGTCGACGGCGCTCGGGAGTAACCCGGCCTTTGACCGTAGATATTTTGCGCCGGTCAATGGTATAAAGGTGGCCGCAGTTGAATAAAGTCGGATGATCTAAACCGTCTGCGCCGTTGAGGGTGATTTCGTAGGTCTCAGGTGTCGCCGACGGGCGACGAGTTGTGCCGTAAAGCACATTGAGCGCATGCCGTCGTTCATCTGCACAAAAATCATCACAGGTGAGCACGACGGCAGGGTGTTCGTCTCGATCATCGGGCCGGATTCGCACATACACGATATCCCATTGTCGGCATGAGGTGCTCATGTCTCTTCAGGGCCAATATCCGGGCCGGCTAGTTTATCTAGAGCCAGCATCCGTCGATTGACTCTGAGCGTGCCGGGGGGCGGGTACTCGATGGGTTCAAAGGTCGGTATGTGATCGACCGGACGGAGGAATAAACCGCCTTCACGCTCTTCGATTTCCAACTTGGAGCGGGCCTTCAACTTGAGACGACGACGCATCAGTGCGGGCAGGACAATCTGCCCTTTGCTGGAGAGGGTGAGTTGCATGGCTTACTTTTTCCAACTTGCGGAGGGTTTGTCAAGGGACGGTAGTCGCGCTTCGCAAAACTACGCATGTACGGCGTCAACAGCGGAGCTGCGCAGAATGTTAAGGGGTTCCTCGCTATTTACGATGGGTAGAAGCGCGCTGGAGAAGCCGAAGAAACTCAGAGCAACCAAGGCGGGTTTACCACTAATGAGTTTCGCCAATAGGCGAAACTTTAGAATAGCCCTGCGACTAACCTGCCGTCCGTAGCCTTGGACATTCTGATCCCAGCCCATGGAGAGAGGGGGGATGAGGAAACGAGATGAGCCTGTCACGGCGCAAACCGGATGAACGGTATCGGAGGTGGAGCGCGACCTCCGGGCGCGCTTCTTGCGGCTCTCGCTGCAAAACCCGCCCGGAGGTCGGGTTCCACCACCGCAGAGGCATGCGCGGTAACAACTACAACGTCGCTGATCTCGCGGATAAACGCGGATACAGAAAAACCGCCTGAGGTCTTTATCCGTGAATTGATTCGCGCCCTCCGCGTTAATTTTTTTGTCCCGATTCGCGGCGGAGTTGAGCTCACCCTTATTCCTCGGGATCAGGAGGTCTGAGCCTTGGCGAAGGATGGTCCGTCTTCGGGGTGGGTTCCGGGGAGTCTGCTGATCGCAGATTGAAATTGGAGTTTCGGGTCCAGGGTCTTGGGGTTGGGGTAGCCACAGGCCTCTGTGAGTGTGGGGGCATCGAAAACTTGCCTGCGATTAGCAGGCCCCAGAAACCCATCAGCGGAGACGACCAGCCTTCGCCAAGGCTACGGCTGGCAGGTCAGTCGCAGCTGCTCTTTGTAGGATTCATCCGTTGATGAAGCCTATTAGTGGTTAAATCCTCCGTATCTTTGAATGGATCGGTCGCGTCTACCCACTGGAACTAGCGAAGAACCTGTTAAGGCTACTTGCTAAGATCCGCTAAGTCTGAATCCACCATTAATTCGGCGAGGGCTTTCATGCGGGTTTTGGGTTCCCAGCCGAGGTGCTGTTTGGCTTTGGAATAATCACCGATGAGCAGATCAACTTCGGCGGGGCGCAGGAACTTATCGTCGAATTTCACGTAGTCTTTCCAATCGAGATTCACCCGGCCGAAGGCGACTTCGAGAAAGGCACGGATCGTGTGGGTTTCATTGGTGGCGAGCACGTAGTCGTCGGGTTTGTCCTGCTGCAACATCAGCCACATGCCTTCGACGTATTCTTTTGCGTAGCCCCAGTCGCGTTTGGAATCCAGGTTGCCGAGGATGAGTTCCTTTTGCAGGCCGAGCTTGATGCGGGCGGCGGCGAGCGTGATTTTTCGGGTGACAAAACTTTCACCACGGCGGGGCGACTCGTGGTTGAAGAGAATGCCGCTGCAGGCGAATAAATCGTATGACTCACGGTAATTGATAGTGAGCCAATGCGCGAAAACCTTGGCGCATCCATAGGGGGAACGAGGATAGAGCGATGTGGTTTCGCGCTGGGGGACTTCCTGGACCTTGCCAAACATCTCGGAGGACGAGGCCTGATAGTAGCGCACTTTCTTGCCGATACCGGATTCGATAATTGCCTCCAGGATGCGGGCGGCACCCACGCCTGTGATATCGGCGGTGTATTCGGGAATATCAAAGCTCACCCGGACGTGGCTTTGCGCGGCGAGATTATAGATTTCGTCGGGCTGGAGGGCGTAGAGCAGCTTTACCAGCGAGATGCTGTCGGCGAGATCGCCGTAGTGGAGAAAGAGGCGTTTGTCGGGGCCATGTTCGTAAGACTGGAGATGGTCGATGCGACCTCGGTTCATCGTACTCGCGCGCCGCACGAGACCATGGACCTCGTAGCCTTTTTCCAAGAGCAGCTCGGTAAGGTAGGAACCGTCTTGCCCGGTTATGCCTGTGACAAATGCTTTCTTTTTCATGTCAGTTTCTTCATTTCTGATTCTACAAGTCGTGCAATCATATCTTTGAAGGGCACGGTGTTTTGCCAGCCAAGTTGACGTTTAGCCTTGGATGGATTGCCGCAGGGCGCAACGGGTTCGACAGTGGTAAGCAAAGCGGCATCATGCCGAACGTAGTCGCGCCAGTTCAGCCCAAGACAATCGAACGCGCTGGCGACCAGTTGCTCCACACTGTGCAACTGGCCGGTGGCGAGAATAAAGTCATCCACGTTTTTTTGCTGAAGTATTTGCCACATACCTTGGACATAATCGGGTGCCCAGCCCCAGTCGCGTCGACCTTCCAGACTTCCGAGCACCAATGATTCCTGCAGACCCTTTTTAATCCGAGCCGCAGCCCGGGCGATTTTCATGGTGACGAAACCCCCGCCACGCCGGGGAGACTCATGATTATACAGAATCGCTGAACAGGTGGGCATCTGGTAAGCGATGCGGTAGATGCGAGCCATGTGCTCGGAAAATGCTTTGGCCGCACCATAGGGCGTTGTGGGGTTGAGTGGGGTCAGTTCATCTTGCGGCGAGTGGGGTGGAGAGCCGAACACTTCGCTGCTCGACGCGTAGAGAAACTTGGTGGGCTCGGGCAGATCGCGCAATATTTCCAAGAGCCGAAGCGTTGCCATACCGATACTGTCAACGGTGCTTTCGGGAAGTTCCAAGCTGAGCCGAGGACTTGACTGGCCGGCGAGATGGTAGAACTCGTTGGGTTTGGCCTTGCTGATGATGCGGCGGAGATGGGTCGCGTCTTCGAATGCACCGTTGTGGAGAAATATTCGCTTGTTCAGTAAATTGGGGTCTGCGACCAGATGGCGAATATTGCTGGCTGGAAGTGCATCGGGCCGATGGACCAGTCCGTGAACTTCATAACCTTTCTCCAGCAGGAGTTCTGCGAGATAGGAGCCGTCTTGGCCGGTAATACCGGTGATGAAAGCGCGCGGTGTGGGCATGTTTTAATTTTGACTGAAAAGAGTCACAGTACGTCGGCGAAGGCGGGCTTCATGCGGCGGAAGGCGAGGTGGCCGAGGTAGCAGGCGCCGAGACTTAACGCGTAAAGATAGGCGAGGTGGGTGAGGTTGAGCGGGCGTTGCCAGAGGGCGGCGTCGCGGGCGAGTTCGATGGCGAGAAGGATGGGATTGAAACGCATCCAGACCCACGCGGCGGGTGGGATTTTCTGCGCCGAATAAAAAACCGCACTCGAAAACATCAGGGCCATCGTGATGAATTGCATGATTTGCCCCACATCGCGGAAGAACACGCCGAGCGCGGAGAAGAACCACGCGATGCCGAGGCACAGTAAAATGAGCGGGAGAATTATGATTGGTAGCCAGAGGATGCCCCAACCGACTCCATGACCAAAAATCAATAAGCTGATCAGGGCCAAAGCCAGACTGATACCCATGTGAAACATCGCCGCGCCTACATTGGCGGCGGGCAAAATTTCCAGAGGGAAAACTACCTTTTTAACGAAATTGGGGTTGCCCACGATCAGAGTGGGTGAGACGCCCAAGGTTTCGGCTAAGAGATGAAAAAGTGTCAGGCCGAGAAATACACCGAGGGCGTAGTCGACGCGGGTTTCACTGGGTAGCACACCGAAACTGCCGCCGAAAATATAGCCGAAAACTAAAACATACAATCCCAGCATGAGCAGCGGGCTGAGGAACGACCAGATCAGCCCGAGATGACTGCCTTTGTGGCGTAGCTCTACGTTGCGGAGCGTGAACTGCCAGAGCAGTTCACGGTGCGTCCAGAGATCGGCGGCAAAGGGGGCGAGACGGCGTAGCATCGGATTGATGCTGAATTCCTGAATAGCCGGCCTGAGGTTGTCGAGTCAAAGGGTAGGGCCAGAAAGTCTGGCCAAGCGTTGTTCCAATGGGTGCTTGTAGGTTGCGAGCTTGTCTCGCAACGCAGAGCGACAAGCGCAGAACGGCACGCCGGCAAGCCCGTTCGACAGGCTCAGGGCCCAGAGCGAAGTCGTGGGGCGGCGGCCCTACATCCAATCCCATTGAAATTGCTACGCGAGCGAGAGCTGGCCGGTTTCGGCCGGGGTCTTCATCGTCACGTTGCCGGAGCTGAGTTCGAGATGGATGGTGCGGTTGATGTTTCCACCAATTTCGGAACGGGCGACCATGTAGCCGTTCTTGGCCAGATAATCTATCGTGGCCTTGGTGTTGCGTTCGCCGATTTTAAAGGGGTCGTTGCCGGCGATGACGCTGGCTCCTCCGGCCACAAAGATTTTTAGCCGGGATCGCTCGGCTTTCATGCCGCTGAGTTGTTTGAAAAACAAGGGCAGTCCGCTGTCGGCGAACATCGCGGGTTGCTTCATGGCTTTTTCCGGCGAGATAGTGGACTCGGGCAGCATGAGGTGCAAAATACCGCCGGTCTTGATCGAAGAATCGTAGGCGATCACGCCGATGCAGGAGCCCAGCGCATAGGTGCTGAGGATGACCTGCATGTTATTGGAAGTGGCCATATCGCCGACGCCGATGACGACGCGTTGGGCAAACAGGGCGGCAATAGTGGGTGCTCCGGCCATGGGTTAGGGATTGGCCAAGCTTGAAGCCTGATCCGTGCGGTTCTGAGAATGGTTGGGCATGCTAAATGGGCTGCATCACACGAGGGTGACACGGCTTTGTTATATTAACGTCTCTGCCAAATGGAACTTAAGTGGGTTGCGATGAATTTGGCGTTTTTCATTTTCTTTGGGTCCGATGCCCCGGAGCTCGCTTCGGGGATCTTTACTGAGGTCAGGTGTAAACGAGGAGCCGTTGATTGATCGGCGTGATTTGGTTGTGATTGCGAATCTTGGCGATGGTGGCTGGGCCCAAGGCTTGGCCTTCGCCGATGAGGAGCAGGCCGTGTGGGCTGTAAATACCGCTGGCCAACACCATGCCGGGCTCGAGTTCTTCGAGCATGATTTCGCGGACCTGACGGGGCAGGTGGACCAAGTGAGTAACCTTAAGGAAAAGACGGACGGCCTCGGGATCGTAGGCGGAACCGGATTTGGCGAGAATGGTATCGATCGCCGCTTGTTTGGGCTGGCCGGATTCCACGAAGCCCACGGCGACGGCGAGACAGCGGGCGGGCCAGGGAATGTTTCGGCCGGCGATCCCGTCGGGATAACCGGTGCCGTCGAAGTGTTCGTGGTGGGCGCGAATGGTTTCCCCGACATCGGTGCGCGAATCCACGAGGGCGGCGAGGGTCTGGCTGTACACCGGATGATGATGCAGGGTGGCGCGTTCGCGTTCGGTGAGCACACCGGGATTGGCGCGGAAGGCGCGGAGTAATTCGCGGGAGACGCCGATCAGGCCGAGGTCGGAGAGCCAGGCGGCGGAGCGCAGGGCATGGCGTTCGGCTTCGGTGAAGTGTTCGGTCTCGGCCATCTTGTTGGCGAATTCGACCAAGGCTTTGGCCTGTCCGCCGAGGATGGGATCGTAGGCGGTGAGAATACGGCGGCAGAGTTCGAGAGAATTTTCGTAGCGGGCTCCGAGTTCGCGATTGGCGGCGTCGAGTTGCTGGCGGCGTTCTTCGAGATCTTTGACCTGTTGCTCGAGGGAGCTGTTGGCGACCATCAACCGGGCGTTGAGTTCCTGCGTTTGGCCTTGGAGAATTTCGTTGTGGGTGATGAGCTCGTGGCGATGCAGTGCGTTGCGGACGGTGGCGAGCAATTCCTCGCGCAACCACGGCTTGGCGACAAACCGGTAGATTTCTCCCTTGTTAATCGCATCCACGATCGTGGGCAGCGACAACACGGCGGTGATGAGAATGCGCGACGCATGGGGACAAATGCGGCGGGTCTCGACGAGAAATTCGAGTCCGAGCATTTCGGGCATGCGCTGATCGGAGATGATGACGGCAAAGGTGCGTTCCTCCAAAATGGCGAGTGCCTTGATCGGACTGGAACAGGCGACGACGTGGTAGCGTTCGCGCTCGAGGGTTTCCTTGAGGGCGTTGAGGACGACGGGTTCATCATCGACGATGAGGATGGAATCTGTGGGGGTAGTCGTCATGAGGGGGTGGATACGATGGAGGCTTCACGTTGATGCGGGGTATGCTGATCGCTGCGGGAGATGAGAAATTGAGCGATACGATCAAGAGAAATTTGTTGTTGGGCGGCGCCACATTCCCACGCGGCCTTGGGCATGCCATAGACCACACACGAAGCTTCGTCTTGGGCAAAGGTAACCGCGCCCTTTTCCCGCAGGCGCAGCAATCCTTCGGCACCGTCTTTGCCCATGCCGGTGAGTATGCCGGCAAGGGCATGAGGTCCGGCCCCACAATCGGCGGCGGATTTAAATAGCAGATCGACGGCAGGTCGCTGATGCCAGATGGGCGGACCCATGGCGATGCGGACATGATAATGATCGGTCACCCACTGAAGCATCATGTGAAAACCGCCGGGGGCGATCAACGCGAGGCCGGGTTGAATCCGGTCTCCATCGACGGCTTCGCGAACTTCGAGAGTGGAAAGGGTGTTGAGCCGGTCGGCAAAATTCTTGGAGAATGTGGCCGGGATGTGTTGGACAATCGCAATGCCGGGCAGATCTGCGGGGAGAGCGGTGAGTACATCACGCAAGGCCTCGGTGCCACCGGTGGAGGAACCGAGTAAAATGATCGAACGCGGATTGTGGTAACGGCGTGGGCCGGGCACCGCAAGCGGTGTCGCCGTTTGCGTGGGCGGTTGCGTGGGCGGTCGATAGGGTGGGGCGGTGGGGGTGCGGGCGGCCGGGCGGACTCGAGCGATGGCGGCGGCTTTGACCTTGGCGATCAACTGCGGACCGAGATCGCCAAAGGAGAATGAGCCGCTGGGTTTGGCGATGAAATCGACCGCTCCGAGACGCAAGGCTTCGAAGGCACAGTCCGAGCCGCGTTGCGTGAGGGAACTCATGACTACGACGGGCATGGGCTTGCGCTCCATGAGCAATCGAAGAAAAGTCAGCCCGTCCATGCGGGGCATTTCCAGATCAAGGGTCAGGACATCGGGAGAAAGTTCGCGCAGTTTATCCCGCGCCATGTACGGATCGATGGCGGTGCCGACGACTTCGATTTCCGGATCGGCGGACAGGGCGTCGCTCGCGAGTTTCCGGACGACGGCAGAATCATCGACGACGAGGACGCGGATTTTGCGTTGGAGTGTCATGCTTAAGAGGCGGGCGGCCGACGGTAGATGGCAGGCTGGACGCTTTGGAGGGAATGCTTGATGCCGCTGAGGCTTTCGGAATGGCCGACGAAGAGATAGCCGCCGGGGATGAGGCGGCGGGCCAGTTTATTGACGAGTTCTTCCTGAGTGGCGCGGTCGAAATAGATCATGACATTACGGCAAAAGATAAAATGAAACGGGTCGCGGAAGGGTGGTTCACCTTCTAAAAGGTTGAGTTGGTGAAAATCAAGATGTTGGCGAAGCGCGGGTTTGACCCGGTAGGAACCGGCCTGTGGACCGATGCCGCGTTGGAAATGCGACTTGATGCAGGCCGGCGGAAGTTTGGCCACGACATCATCGCGGTAGATCGCCGCGGAGGCTTTCTCCAGAATCCGGTGGGAAATATCGGTGCCCTCAATGTGCCATTTCCAACCCGTGCTGTGCAGGGCCTCGGCCAGCGTGATGGCGATGGAGTAGGGTTCTTCGCCACTGGAGGAGGCGGCGCTCCAAGCATAGAGGCGTGGCCAACGTTCGAGCCGGTTGCGTTGGAGCATTTCGGGCAGGACATGGCCGCGCAGGAAATCGAAATGGGGTGATTCACGGAAAAAGAACGTGTGATTGGTCGAGATGGCGTCGATGAGGTGGGAGAGTTCTTCTTCCCGGGACGGCCCTTTCAGCAGTTGGCAATAATCCGTGATGGAAGTCAGCTCGGTGGCGCGTAGGCGTTTGCCGAGGCGCGCGGTGACGAGCTCTCTCTTGTCCGGACCAAGTTGGATGCGACTGTGATCGTAAACCAAGGTGCGTATAAATTCGAACTCACTGTCTTTCATGAAAAGGTAGTCCCTCCCCATCGGCTCAAACCGCTGGGAATGAAGAATTGGTTCACGGAATTTTTCTAGCCCCGGAGTTTTTAGCGGCAAATTTTTCCCGGTAGACGGTTTCGAATTTGGGAGAAAGCCATCCAAGTAAAAAAGCAGGCTACCTGATATGTTTATCGCACTGGAAACTAGTCGTTTGTGAAGCCGGCTCAACGTCTGGCACGCGCCGTGGTATTAACGGATTCGCATGATTGATCCCATCTTCCGTTCCGAGAATTATATGTTGACCCGGAAGTTACTGGATGGCGTGGCTCTGCGGCAGGAAGCGATCGCTGCCAACATCGCCAATGCGGAGACTCCCGGCTATCGCCGCCTCGATCTGGCCCCGAATTTTGCCGAGCAATTACGCGCAAGTCTGGCATCGGGCGAGATGGCTCGGGACAAAGAAAGCCTTCTCCCGACTCTGACTGAAGATAGCCACGCCCGCGCGCTGCGGCCTGACGGGAACAACGTCGAAATTGAAAAGGAACTGCTCGAGATGAACAGAAACTCGGTGGAACACGAATTTCTGGCGCAGATTATCACCAGCAATATCAAGCAACTGAAAATGGCCATCACGGGTCGCAGCATCTAAGCGTCACCATGAATCTTATTTCAGCAATCGACATCACTTCCGGGGCGCTCGCCGCCCAAAGAATGCGGCTCGATATCGTCGCGCAGAATATCGCCAACGCGCAGACGACCCGTACGCCCGAAGGCGGCCCGTATAAGCGTCAAGTGGTTTCGTTTGAGACGGAGATGGTGAAACGGGACAGCGGTCGGGCCTTGCAAACCGTCCACATCGCCGGCGTCACGGCCGATCGGAGCGAAGGCGAGCGGGTCCAGAATCCCCAGCATCCGGATGCGGATGCGGAAGGTTTCGTGCAGATGCCCAACGTGAATATGGCTTTCGAAATGGTCGATCTCATCACCGCCTCGCGCACTTATGAGGCCAATCTCAGCGTCGTGAAAAACGCCCGGACGATGGCGATGAAGACGCTCGAAATTGGCAGATAATCCCAGCCTGAACTGCACTCACATGTCATCCATCGGCTCCATCCCCTCCGCGCTTTCCGGTTTGGCTGCAAACCAACTCGATAAGTTACAGCCGAATCTCAAGATCGCTCTCCCGTCCGATGCGGGGCATCTCGCGACGCCCGAGACGAAAGGCTTCGGTTCGATGCTCGATGGTTTGGTGGGCTTGGTGGATACCAAACAGAACGAGGCTAAAAATATCACCCGGAAAGTGCTCTTGGGTGATACCGATCAACTTCACCAATCGGTCATCGCCATGCAGGAAGCGGGTGTCGCTTTCAGCCTGATGATCGAAGTCCGCAACAAGCTCGTGGAATCCTACCAAGAGTTGATGCGCATGCAGGTGTGAGAACCAATTTTAAAATTTCTGGATGAAAAACTTTGCCCAATCCCTCGTCGCCCTCTGGCTGCAGCTCGGCCTTAACCAGCGCGTCTCACTGATCGTCGCCACCGTCGCGGTGGCCGCCGGCATGTCTGCCCTTGTCGTCTGGTCCAACCGACCGGACTTCCAGTTGCTCTATGCACGTTTGGGGGACAAGGATTCAGCGTCCGTGATCGGCTATCTTCAGGGGCAGAATATTCCGCATCAGATTTCCGCCGGCGGTTCTTCGGTTTCCGTTCCTTCGGACCGGGTTTATAAACTCCGCATGGATCTGGCCAGCAAAGGACTCCCGAGCGGTGACGGCGTGGGCTTCGAAATTTTCGACAAGGGCCAGTTCGGTCTCAGCGATTTTGTGCAACGGACGAATTACATGCGCGCCGTGCAGGGCGAGTTGGCCCGTACCATCGCGCAATTGACCGGTGTACGCGCCGCGCGCGTGATGATTGTGCAGCCGGAAAACCGGCTGCTCCTCACGGACCAAGGCGTAAAGTCTACGGCTTCGGTTTTCGTTGATATGGGCGGAGGCCGCCTCGAAACCGATCAGGTGAATGCGATCCGCCATCTCGTGGCCAATGCCGTGCAGGGTCTGTCGCCCGATCAGGTCGCCGTGGTGGATAATCGCGGCCATGTGCTTTCCGAGGATCTTAAGCAGGATCCGACTCTGGGCACCGCTTCCTCCCAGATGCGTTACAAGCAGCAGGTCGAAGATTATTTATCCAAAAAAGTGGAGAGCATGCTCGCCGCCGTCATCGGGCCCGGCAACGCCGTGGTGCGCGTATCCGCTGAAATCGAGACCGAAGCCAGCACGCAAACTTCAGAAAAGTACGACCCGGAAGGTCAGGTGGTCCGCAGCCAGACCACGACGGAAGATGTGACCAATTCCAGTGAGATGCGCGCCGGTGGGGCCGCCGGAGTGAGTTCGAATGTGCCCGAAAAAGCCGCCGCTACCGATGCGCCTAAGCCCATGTCCACCTCTGAGCAGAATCGCAAGAATCGCACCACCACCTACGAAATCAACCGGACGCTGACCAACGTCACGCGCAGTCCCGGCTCCATTAAAGGCGTCACCGCTGCCGTCTTTGTTTCGCCGCGGCTCGTTCCGCCGGTCGCCGGCGCCGATGGCAAGGTGGCGGCTGATGCGCAGCCGACCGAGCAGAAACGCGCGCCAGAAGAATTGAATGCGCTCCGGCAAGTGGTCGTGAATGCGCTCGGCCTCAAACTTTCCCCCGGTCAAACTTTGGAATCTATCGTGGCCCTGCAAGAAATGCCCTTCGCCGCTGCGCCGGTTTCCCAGCAAATCCAAGCCATTCAGTCGGAGAATCGCGTGCAAGGCTGGATTGAAGTCGCCAGCAAATGGAGTGCCGTGCTCGGTGCCGCGATTGTCCTGTTGATTTTCCTCCGCGTGCTCTCCAAGCAAAAGCCCGAGCCCGTGCCGGTCGAAGTCCTTTCCATGCCGCCCGAGATGGCAGCGCGTTCGTTGCAAAATGGGAGCGTGATCACTCCGGACATGTTGAATCAGCTCATCCGACAGAAACCGGCGAACATCGGCACGGCGTTGCGTGACTGGGTCGCCACCCCGGCCGCGAAAAACTAAACGCGCCGACTAAATTCCTCAGCCATGGCCGACATCGATTACAGTAAACTCAACCGTATGCAGAAGCTGGCGATTTTTCTGATCTGCATCGGCAACGAGGCCGCGGCCGATATTCTGAAGCAATTTGATGATAATGAAGTCGAGGTGCTTTGCCGGGAAATGTCCGTTTTTCAAGTGGTGTCGGAAACGGTGATGAAGCAGTCCATGGAGGAGTTTTCCAGTGTGGTGGCGACGAGCGTAAATTCCTCGCTCGGCGGTCTGTCTTACGCCCAACGCACTTTGGAAATTGCGAAGGGTGATTACAAGGCCTCCGCGATTATCGGTCGGGTCGGTCCGGTGGGAAACTCCGTCGAGGTCATGGCCGAAATCACCGAGATGGAAGGCCGCCAGGTTTTTAATCTGATCAAGAATGAGCAGCCGCAGACCATTTCCTTTGTGCTTTCCTACCTCGACGGAGCCAAATCCGCCGAAGTTTTCCAGTTGCTCAGCCCCGATCTCCGGGAAGAAGTCATCGAGCGTCTCGGGACGATCGAATCCACCTCGCTGGATCTCGTCGGCAAGATTGTTCGCAGTCTGGGCAAGCATTTTGATAGTAAGGCCCGTCCGGCTTTTCATCACAGCGGTGGCGTCCGCGTGGTGGCGGCTTTGCTCAATTCTCTCGAGAAGGATATGTCGAAGACGCTGCTGGCCCGGCTCGAAGAACGGAATGCCGGTCTGGGTGCCGCGATCAGAAAGAAGCTGTTCAGTTTCGAGGATCTCAACCGTCTCACGGCTGCCGATCTGCAACGCGTGTTGCGCGAAGTCGATACGGCCAATCTGGCGATTTCAATGAAGTCCGCGAGCGAAATGCTCCGCGAAAAAATCTACGGTGGCCTCTCCAAGCGAGCCGCTGAGGGTCTCAAGGAAGAAATCGATTTGCTGGGGCCGGTCCGCCTCAAGGACGTCGAGGCCGCCCAAGACACCATCATCCAAGCGGTCCGCAAACTGGAGGAAGAGGGCCTCATCTCGCTCGATTCCGAATCCCAAGCTGTCGTGGGTTGAAAAATATTCTCATGCCTTACGCCAAACTCATCGCTTTCGACCGTCCGCTCTCCGGTGTCATGTTGCCGGGTGGACGTGGCCGATTCTATAATGAAGCCGAACTGGCCGATTTGGGTGAAGCGGCCTATCGCCGTGGCGTTGATGCCACGCGCGCCTCCGCTGATCAGCAGATGGTGGAATTTCGGCACGATATGGAACAGTTGGGCGATGGGGTGTTGCGGAAATTAGCCGGACTTGAGCCGGCCCTGCATGCGGAGATTCGTGAAGCCTTGCCCGGACTGGCCATCGAGATCGGCCGACGTTTGCTGGCGGGGTATGAACCGCCGCCCGATGTTGTCTCCCGACTTTGTCAGGAAGCTTTGGAGCATCTTTATCCCGAACGCGAGGGATTGGAGATTTCGCTGAGTGAGCGGGACGTCGATCTGCTCAACACGCTCAATCCTGCGTGGCTGAAACTTTATCCCCAGTTGCGGATCCGCACCGATGTCTCGCTGGCTCCCGGAGATTGTCTGGTGCGAAGCCGTTTCGGCCTCACGGATGCGCGGCAGGAAACGAAAATGGCCGCACTCAACCATCATTTGACCGGTGCCTAACTCATGAGCTCCGCCATCATCCCCTTCATCGATGTGCTGCGCACCCAAGTACGCCACGTGCCTTCGGTGCAACGCGTCGGTGCGGTGACGGGGGTAGCCGGATTAGTGATCGAATCCGAAGGTCCCAATGTGGGGCTGGGTGAGTTGTGCAATGTGCGTTCTCCTCGTACGGATTTCTCGGTTCGCGCCGAGGTGGTGGGTTTTCGGGAACACCGCGTGTTGCTGATGCCGCTCGGCGATATGGCGGGACTGCATGTGGGTTGCACCGTGGCGGCGGCTGATCGTCCGCCGTTGCCGCGTCCGGGTCCGGAATTATTAGGCCGGGTACTTGATGCTTTGGGTCGGCCGTTTGATGGGTTGCCCATGTTGCCGGTAGATCGGGTGGAGCACAGTAACAAGCCACCGCATCCCCTGCGTCGTCAACGCATCCATGATGCCCTCACGACCGGAGTACGGGCGCTGGATGCGTTCACGCCCATTGGCCGTGGACAACGTCTGGGGCTTTTCGCCGGTTCCGGCGTGGGTAAGTCGACTCTCCTCGGCATGATTGCGCGTGGTTGCAGTGCGGATGTGGTGGTCGTCGCGCTCGTGGGTGAACGTGGCCGGGAAGTCCGTGAATTTCTGGAAAAAGATTTGGGCCCCGAAGGCATGAAGCGCTCGGTGGTCGTAGTGGCGACTTCTGATACCCCGGCACCACTCCGGCTGCGCGCCGCGTTCACGGCCACCTCGATTGCCGAGGCTTACCGTGATCAAGGGAAGCATGTGATGTTGATGATGGATTCGGTGACGCGTTTTGCGATGGCCCAACGCGAAATCGGACTCGCCGTCGGCGAACCGCCGGCGACTCGCGGCTACACGCCCTCGGTTTTCGCCATGCTGCCGCGTCTGCTGGAACGCTCCGGTGCGGGCGAGGTTGGTTCCATTACGGCGCTTTATACGGTCCTCGTCGAAGGCGATGATATGAATGAACCCGTGGCCGACGCGGTGCGCGGTATTTTGGACGGGCACGTGGTACTCTCGCGGCAACTGGCGCATTTTAATCACTATCCGGCCATCGATGTGCTGGAGAGTGTGAGTCGTCTTACCCGCGATGTTTGCACCCCCGAGGAAATTGATTCGGCCGCCCGCGCCCGGGAACATCTCGCCCTTTACCGCAAAAATGAAGATCTCGTCTCGATCGGCGCTTACCAGAAAGGCGGCAATCTCGCGATCGATCTCGCCATCGCGATGCACGAGCCCTTGCGCAAATTTCTCCGTCAGGGGGTTAATGAGCTGACCCCGCGGGCGGATTCTTTCACCCAGCTCAGAAGGATCATTGCCCCATGAAACGGTTTCATTTCCCCCTCCGGCCGGTGGCAGTTATCCGAGCGCACAAGGAATTGCGCGCTCGTGAGGCCTTTGCGGCCGCAGTCCACGCCTATGTGCAAACCGAAGAGCGTCTGGCCACCACGCGCGCGCGCGTGGCGGATATGGAGCAACTGCTTTTTGCCGGTCGCAGCGATCGTTTTATCGCGGCGGATGCGGCTACTCTTTTCCGGGTCTACAAAACGGAATGCCATGCGGAATTGGAAACCGAGCGGGAAGTCATCACCGCACGGGACACCATGAATTTGCGCCGGACTGAATACATCGAGGCCAACCGCCAGTTGAAAATCATCCATCGGCTCGAGGAAAAAGCCCGGCATAAAAATCGGCTGGAAAACGCCAAGATCGAACAAAATGAACTCGATGAATTTGCCGGCTATCGGGCCAGTCGGCGGCCCGCTCTGTCATGATGAAACTTTTGCACAATCCCGCGATCATTACCGTCGTGGCCCTGCTGACCGGTCTGGCGGCGGGCATTATTCCGCTTTGGAGCGCGAGTAAACAGTTGGTCGCGCAGGCCCACTCGGGTCATGTGGCAAAATCCAATCACCTCAAAGATCAGGGTTGGGATTTCTGGACCATCGAGGTCGATAATCTGGCGGCGGAACTGAAGGATGAAAAGGCCCGGATGGCCAAGCTGTCCGAACAGCTGGATCTCCGTGCCGCCCGCTTGTCCGCCGAGCAAAAAGAATTGGAGAAATTGCGCACCAGCATTGAGGCCACGCGCAAGGAAATCGGTGATCGGGTGATCGAGATCAGCGCCGATGAATTGAAAAATGTCCGCAGCCTCGCGCAAACCTACACCAATCTCTCGCCCCGGGCGGCGGTCGCCATCATCCGGGAAATGGATGACATTACCGTGGTGAAAATTCTCTCCCTGATGAAAGCGGATGTCGTCGCGCCGATCTTTGAGGAAATGAGCAAGACGACCGACCGGGAGGGTGTCCTTGCCCGAAGGGCCGCCATTCTTTCGGAAAAACTTCGCCTCATGAAATCCAACAAACCGGCGACCCCCAGCTAAGTTAATTTTAAATTCTCTGCACGCTCCAGGGATGGAGCGAGTGTACTCCACGGATGGAAGCCACCTCATGAACACTTCCATGCCCACCACTCCCTCTGATCTCGCCGCCATCATTCCCGGCGGCCCGGCGGCTAAACCGACGGCCCTGCTCAAGGGCATCTTCGCGGCACTCAGTAATTCCAAGTCGGTCTCAGCTGATGCGGGTTCGTCAACCGGCAAGGATTTTGCATCCTTACTCGGGTCCCCTGCTTCGACGCTGAGCTCGTCGGATGGAAATCCGGCTGACGGGCAAACTTCCCCGGAAGGTTCGAGTCAAAACGTGCTCTCGGCAGAACTTAGTTTTAGCGGGACTACTCCTCTGCAGATTAAGGGCATGTGTTGCCGGATGGAACCGCTCATCACACCTGCGGCGGACACGACGGAACCTGTGAGCATCAGTCTGCCACTGACGCCACCGAATATCGATGGATCGATACCAGTCGTGCTGGTCCCAGAGGCGGTCGTGGTGGATCCGAAAGGCCAGGTGACTTCTTCAGTGCAAAATGCACTGAAACCCGTTGAAGGAAATTCTGTGAAATTATCCCGGGCTGGCCTTAAGTTATGTCATCAGAAAACCGAAAATGTGGCCGATCCCGCTACGCCGCTCACTCCGTTGAGCTCTGCCAGTCAGGAGGAGAAAAATTCTTTTCTTTCAGAGAAACAGGAAACGTCGCACTTTTCCCGCTTCGGTCGCGGCGGGTGGCAACCTCAGGGGCAACTGCTCTCGGCCACCAGAGGGATGAAAGACACCAGGGTTGATCCTGTTGTCCTCAGTGAGGAACCGATCCAAGATGCCACGACAGGGATTTCGTTTCTTATTCGTGAGAATAACGTGACGTCGAACGAACTGGGGACCGATTACGTCTCAGCAGTCGTTATCCCATTGCCCAATCTGGCTTCGGTGGATTCTGCTTCGAGCAGTGCAGTGATGCCGTTAGTTACCACGGCCCCTGATGCATGGGTTGCTCCGGTAGTGATTGCAGACGGGCAGAGCTCAGTGACACCTCGCCTGGCTCCGGCGCACAGCTTGCGCACGCACGCTTTATTGCATCAGCCAGCGGGTGAATTTTCCGTGCCGACAGAGGATCTCTTGCCTGCAGTGGAAAAGAGTCAAAGCACGAGCGAGATTCAACTAATTTCTGCGGAAAATTCCGAGAGCGTACCCCTGATTCCCGAACTTCGCCGTGAGGTGGTTGAGGCGGTCGCCGCGTTACTCGCACCACTCTGGTTGGCTTTGCCCCAGATAAAACCCGATGCCTTGCCCAACGCATCGTCGGGTTCGGGGATCGATGCTCTCTCGTCGGAGGGGGGCAAAAACGCGCTGAATACGACCATCACGATTAAAGTGGGCGCTCAGCCACCGATCACGATTCAGCTTCCGCCACTGGCCTCAACCCCAGTTGAACTTGCTCCCACCACTGACGTGCCGCCGACCGCACAGCCTGCGGCTGAGGTCGCCGTTTCAGATCAGGCGCTCGCCGCATTTGATCGCCAGTCGAATCCTTCCGGCCGCAGCCCAATAGAAAATACGCTTTTGCATCAGGTGGTGCGGCAACTGACGGCACAAGAAACGCCGTGGCGGGAATTGCCTCTGCTGGATTTTCGCCTGCAGCTTAAAACAAAAATCGAGTCGGCTTGGGCCAAACAGGAGCCATTGATCGTTCCTGTAACGCCCGAATTGATGCCTGATCTCAGCGAGGGACGACCGCTCCCGGTTTCAGTCATCTCAGGGGAAAGTGATTCGACCAAACCAGTCACCCCGCCTGTCGTGAAAGAGGGCTCTGCTTTGCGCTTCGCCACGCCGTTGACGGTTCAACCTGAGCAAAAACACCCGACTGCAACGGCCACCGCGACAACACCGGTTGAAGTGTTGATTGAGTTGCCTGGTTTCGGCTCGTTGACGGCTGAGATTCTGAACTCCACTTCACCCGTTATTCCTCTGGATAAGAAACCAGCTAATCGGTTGGGGCGGACGGAAAAAAATGCCGGTGAGATAAAGTTCGTCAACCTCCTGAGTGGCCAAGAAAATAACGCCGCGGAAAAAACATTTCTAAATACGGCGGTAGAATCACTTAAGTCAAAGGCGAGCGGAGCTGGCATCGACGTTGCTAATTCCAGTGATAACATGCCTGCGCAATTCACCTCACGTCGCGTTTCGGTTGATCAACTGGAAATACCTCTGCGGACTAATGGGCGCGAAATAGTTCCGGTCCTTAACGGAACCCCGAATTTTTCCGCTTCGACAGAAGCTTCGGTGGAAGCGACTCCTGCTCCCGTTCTCGCGCATCGCGCGGTGGAAACGATTCTGAATGTCGTCGATGCCCAGCGCCAAAGTTCAGCCAATGCATCCAGCGTTAATTTGCACTTTAAGTTTGGGGGCGATGATCTGGCCGTCCGCGTGCAAATGCGCGGCGGGGAAGTGCAGACCCAGTTTTTAACGGACTCGGCCGAACTTCGCAGTGCGCTTACTTCCGAGTGGCAAATCATGGCGGGGCAGGGTGGGGCTGCCGGTCTTCGTTTGCTTGATCCGGTGATCATGCCTGCCAGCGCGAGCGTTTCGTCAGGTTTTGGCAACGCCGCCCAAGGGCAAAATCACGCGCAGCAGCAGGCACAACAACACCAAGAAAAACAAGCCGCAGTCGCGTTCCCCGAGTTGCGGGAGTTGCGTCGCGGCAATCCCGATTTTGAGCCGAAAACCGAATCTGCTCCACGCGTTATTGTCACGCCATCGACTTCGCAACATCTCACGGCCCTGGCCTAAATTTATGAGTACCGTCGCCGCTACTTCTACCGCTACTTCGCCCACGTTCTTAAATGATCAGAACACCACGTCCATCCGGGCTCCCAAAAAAGTTCTGGATCAGGATGACTTCTTGAAACTTCTCGCCGTGCAGTTTTCCACGCAGGACCCGATGAAGCCCATGGAGGATACGGCCTTCATTGCGCAGATGGCTCAGTTTTCGTCACTCGAACAGTCGAAACAAACGGCGAAAAATCAGCAGATGCAGACCGGCAATGGTTATCTTGGTCGCAATGTTACCGTGCAGGATTCGGCGGGGAAACTCTTCACCGGGATGGTGAGCGCCATCGATAATACCGGTTCCGCCCCGGCTTTGGTGATTAACGGGACCAATTATCCGCTCTCCTCCGTGAAGCGCGTCGAGGTGGCCACGACTACTCCGACCCCTCCTTCCACTCCGCCCCCGACGAACAATCTCTACCAGCCCTCGGTCAACACGAGCGAACAATTTCCCAAACTTTACACCCTGATCCGTGATCGGATCACCCAAGGAATATAATCAGTCCCACGCCGGCTAATCCGCCTGCGGCTCAACCCATCACGTCAACTCAAACTCCCGCACTAACATGGCACTCATCGGTACACTCACCTCCGGCGTCAGCGCACTTCGTTCTTTTGGCAAAGGCCTGGAAGTCATCGGCGCCAATATCGCCAACGTCAACACCACCGCGTACAAGAGCTCTGGCACCTCGTACGCCGAAACTTTTAGCAATACGCTGCGAAGTTCGGCCCCTTCCAGTGGTACGGTTTCCAGCCAGTCTGCGCTGCAGATCGGCACCGGTGTCCAGCTCGGTGGCATTACCACCAACTATAACCAAGGGGCGCTCGACAGCACCGGTAACACCACTGATCTGGGTATTTCCGGGCGGGGCTTTTTCATCGTGAAAGATGCCACCGGCGGCCAGCAATATGCCACACGTGACGGACGTTTCCGTCTCGATGATAACGGATTTCTGATTTCCCAGAATGGCCTGCGGGTCCAAGGTCTTTCAGGTACGGCCTTGAGCGCAATCGACGATATTCAGGTCGGTCAAACTATCCCGACAGGTGAAGAACTACAGTCGATCAGTTTTGATACCTCGGGTAACTTGGTTGAGTTTTATTCCGGTGGTACCTCCCAGACGACCAATCGAATTCAGCTTCAGAATTTCAGTGATACCTCCGCCCTCATGCGTACGGGCGGAAATCTCTACACCGGTCTGACTAATGCCGGTCCAGTGGGCGGTGGCATCTTGGCAAGCAATAATACGCCGGGCGCCACCGGTCTCGGCAGTATTCAGTCCGGCACGCTTGAATCGTCGAACGTCGATCTGACCCAGCAATTTTCCGATTTGATCACTACGCAACGTAGCTTCCAAGCGGGCTCTCGACTCATCACGGTGTCCGATAGCTTGCTGGAAGAAATCGTGAATCTGAAGCGCTAACTAACCTTAGTTTTTTCTAACCAACCCCCGCTATGGCCAAGCCTGACCCGAAGGATTCCAAGGATAAGGAGGCCGCACCAGCGGCCGACAAGGCCGGCGCATCGGTGGGCGCTGGGGCCGCAGATAAGAAGTCTGCGTTAAAAACGTGGCTGCCGGCGATCGTCGCCGTGGTGCTGGCTCCCGCCGTCAGTTTTGCGGTCGCCCAGTTTGTCCTTCTGCCTCGTTTAAAGAAGGAAATCGCGCTGAAACCACCTGCGGCTGCATCCGGTGGCGCTGAACACGAAGTGCCGCCAGGCGAAGAACCGGCCGAAGCGGCCCCAGCCGAAGGGGGGGGGCACGGGGGCAAGGAAGGCGGCAAAGAAGGTGCGGGTGGAGCCGGTAATTACGAATTCAGCAATGTGGTGGTGAATCTTTCCGGCACCATGGGCACGCGCTACCTCAAAACCAGTTTCATCGTCACCCCGGCCGATAAAAAAGGGAATCTCAAGGGACTCTTTGAAGAACATAAGGCCAAGCTGACTGATATCACCCTGAACGTCCTTTCCTCACTCTCGCTGGCGGACCTCGAAGAACCAGGCGCCAAAAACGTCCTGCGCGAAAAACTCGTCGCGACCTATAACCAGACCCTCGGAAAACGCGTGGTCGACCAAGTATATTTCTCCGACTTCGTCGTCCAATAATTTCTCTCCATGGCTGATGAAGTTCCAGTTCCGTCTTCTGCTCCGGCGGCCTCTGCGGCCTCCACTTTCCTCGATCAATCTGAGATCGATAAATTGCTGGCGCAAAGCAACACGCCGGTCGTTGCCAAATCACTGCTGATTCATGCGGACGGCCATCGGGGCGATGCCAAGGGCGCCGGCAAAGTGGAGACCTACGATTTTCGCAATCCGGTGTTTCTTTCGGAAATGGAACTGCGGCGCTTGCGCCTGCTGCACGAGGACTATATCCGCTACCTTAGCGCCCGGCTTTCGCTGTTTCTCCGTATGGAGTTCGGCCTGAAAATGGCCAAGCTCACCACGGTGACCTACGCGAAGTTCACCGAATTGCTGCCGAGCCCCACGCACATTTGTTTGTTCAAAGCCGAGCCGATGCTCGGCGTCTGCATTCTCGATATCAATCCCCGGCTCGCCCTCACGATTGCCGACCGGTTGCTCGGTGGGCGTGGTCACTCCGTCAAAGCGGAACGCTACCTCACGGAAATCGAAATGGCGCTGCTGGAGGACGTCGTGCTCATCGTGCTCGAGGAATGGTGCGGCCAATGGAAGGTCGAACAGGATCTCCACGCGCACATCATCGGCCACGAAAACAACGGCCGCTTTCTCCAGACTTCCCCGAAGGATGCGATCATCCTCGCCCTCACGCTGGAGGTTAATTTCGGCGATTGCTCCGAGCAGATGCAGATCGGCGTGCCGTATTACACCATCGAACCTTTGGTTAAAAAAATGCAGGCCCGCCGTCAGAAGGACGCCGCCGTGGCCTCGGTTGAAAAACGCGCCGCCTGGCAGAAAAGTTATGATCATATCACCATGCCGATCCGCGCCGAGTGGGACGCCCTTGAGCTGTCCCTGCGCGAAATCAGCAGCCTGCGGGTGGGGGATGTGATCGAGATGCCGGCGGATTTGTTGCAAAACACCCGCTTGGTGCTGAATGGCACCCCGAAGTTTATCGGCACCGTCGGTCTGGATACCGATCATGTCGCCGTACAACTCTCCAAAAAAATTCCTGCGCCCACAGAGGACAAAACCCTTTTAAAACATGATGGAAGAAAAAACACTTGATATCGTCCTCGACGTTAAGGTGAAAGTCACCGTCCAGCTCGGCTCCTGCCAGTTGCCCATGCGCGACGTCTTGGAACTGGTCCCAGGCTCGGTCATCCAGCTTACCCAGCATGCGAGTGACCCAGTCGGGCTCTACGTGAACGACAAGCTGGTCGCCTACGGCGAAGTCGTGGTCGTGGAAGATAATTTCGGCATCAAGATCACCGAACTCGTCGGCAGCGTGAAATCGTAAGCGTACGCCGGCCCGGTATCCCGAAAAATTACATGTCCCCTACTCAAACCCAAGAGCGTCGTGCGTCTGGTGAAAAAAATCCCGTCGGCCCTCGGGCCGGCTGGTGGTTGGCTTTGCTGCTCTGTCTTCCCTTGATCGTCGCCGCCGAGGAAGAAAAGGTTATTTTCCCCCGCAGTCTCGCGCCCGCCGAAGCCCCGGCACCGGCCCGTTCGGCCGGTTCGAATGCGACATTGCTTTTGCTCGCGCTGGCCGCCGCTGCCGCCGGTGGCTGGTTGCTCTGGCGCCAACGTCGTTCCCCGCAAGGCCTCATGTCGCGTGAGGCGCGCAAGCTCGCCGTCACAGAGACCCGTTCACTCGGCAATCGCCAGTATCTCGTCGTCGCGGATTACGACGGGCGCAAATTTCTCCTCGGCGTCTGTCCCGGACGCATCGATCTGCTTTCCCCTCTCGAGGGGCCCAATCCGCCCCGGACTCCGTGAAAACTTTTCGCATCCTCTGCAGTCTCTTGTTCGCCGGCGTCCTCGGGGCGACCGTGATTTTTGGTCAACCCGCCACGACTCCACCGCCCGCATTCCCCGCCCTCGCCAATGGTTCGGCTGCGCCCGCTGCCACCAAGTCGGCCGGCGATCCGATGCGGCTCTCGATCAATTTGGAAGGAGGCGAGAAACCCGTGCAGTTGAGCGTCGCCGTGCAGATTGTCCTGCTGATGACTTTGCTGTCGGTCGCGCCGTCGCTGGTCCTGATGATGACGAGCTTCACGCGCATCATCATCGTGCTGGGCTTTGTCCGCACCGCGCTCGGCGTGCCCTCCGCGCCGTCGAATATGATTCTCACCGGCTTGGCGCTCTTCCTGACTTTTTTCATCATGGGTCCCACCTTTGATCGCGTACACAAGGAGGCGCTCCGGCCGTATCTCGATGGCCAGTTGCAATCCGCCGACGCCCTCGACAAGGCCACCACGCCGCTCAAGGAATTCATGCTGAAGCAAACCCGCACACGCGACCTGGAATATTTTCTCGAGCTCGGCGGCTTCGGCCCCACGGCCGTGAAGGATCTGCCCATCCGCGTCGTGATCCCGGCCTTTGTGATCAGCGAACTCCAGACGGCTTTTCAGATGGGATTTCTGTTGTTCCTCCCGTTTCTCGTCATCGATTTCCTCGTCGGTTCGGTGCTGATGGCCCTCGGCATGATGATGATGCCGCCCAATGTCGTGTCGCTGCCCTTTAAACTCCTGCTCTTCGTCCTCGTGGATGGCTGGCATCTGATCGTGAAGTCGCTCGTGCAAAGTTTTCTGAACTGAAAACCGTCCATGAATCCCGAAGTCGCCATCGATATTTTCAAGAACACGATCATCTTCGCTCTCTGGGTGGTCACGCCGTTTCTCCTGACGATGCTCGTGATCGGCCTGCTCATGAGCCTGTTTCAATCCGTCACGTCGTTGCAGGAACAAAGTCTGACGTTCACGCCGAAACTGCTGGCCATGGCCGCCCTCTCCATGTTGCTCGCGCCTTGGTTGCTCCGGACGCTCTCGGAGTTCACCATCAGCATGATCTCCCGGATCGCGACGCTGGGCCATTAGCCACGAGGCGTCATGCTTCTTCACGATCAGGATGAAATCGGTAGGGCCGGTGTCTTGCACCGACCGAGATTATTTTCGTTCGCGGCGTCTGCAAGACAGACGCCCTACGGCAGGTCGTGCGAACCGTGTAGGGTCGGCCCTTGTGGCCGGACCGCTTTCACAACGTCGCAGGCAAATCGCCCTGCCGGTTTCTCGCCGAAGAACTCACCTCGTTGCCCGGAAAGTAAAGAGCCCCGAGGCAATCCCCGAGGCGTTTCACAAGACCACTCACTGCCCCTTCTGCCTCCCTTTAACCCATGACCATCGGCTATCTGCTCACTTGGTTGATGGTTCTCTTCCGCTCGTTGGGGGTCGTGAGCGTGCTCCCTTCGATCACGAGCTATCCCCCGCCCAAGATGCTACGGATCGCCGTGGCCGTTTGCCTCGCGACTTTACTCGTGGGCTTGGTGCCGGAGGCGAAAATGCCCGCCGATATTTGGGGTCTGGCCTTTGCGGGGATGGGCGAAGTGTTGTTGGGTCTGACTATGGGTTTTATCGCGCGCATGACTACGGCAGCTGTGGAAATGGCTGGGCGCATGATGTCGGCGGAAATTGGTTTGGTCGCCACGCCCGGCATGGGTGCGCCGGAAATCGGGAGTGAACCGTTGGCGGCGATTTTCTCCACGCTTGGCGTGGTGCTGTTTTTTATGTTTGGCGGACATCTCATGATTTTCGGCGCTCTGGCGCGAAGTTTTCTGTTGGTTGCGCCCGGTGCCCCCGCCTTGAACGACGCCGCTTGGGAGCACATGGTGATAGCGGTGGCGAAGATGCTCGAACTGGGTCTGAGAATTGCGGCCCCGTTTATCGCGCTCAATTTTCTCGTGAATCTCGCCTTCTCCACTTTGGGCCGGGCGGTGCCCCGCATGAATGTTTTCGTCATCAGTTTTTCTCTGCGCTTGCTCCTCGGTTTCGGCCTGCTCAGTGGAGCCGGCTCCCTGCTGGCGCGCTATCTCTACGTCGAGTTCGCGGGCATCCCTTTGCAAATGCTCCAACTGTTGCCGATCAGATGATGTTCGTGGGGCAGGGTCAGGTTGGGGGTCAAACCCTTCAAACAAGGATTCATCCTGAAAAACGCAGTGGGAGACCCCGATTTCCCGGATTAACACGGAGGAAAATGGGTTAGAGGAAAACGGTTTTTCACCTCGCAGGTGAAGCTCAATCAGCAGTGGGGTTTGCAGCCTCTCCTTCATCCGTGTCAATCAGTTCAATTCATGTGTGCGATCTAGGTTCAGACATGAATGGCGCTCAGTTAAGCGGCCTGATCGTCGACTGCCTGACGTTTCGTCTGCGATGATTTGCTGCGGAATTTAGTAGGGCCGCCCCTTGTGGGCGTGCCGTTTCCGGGGCGCACTCCGGCACGGCCACCAGGGCCGGACACTACATGCCTCAGGCAAAATAGTTGGCCTGATCACGCATGGTTGAATGACGACCAACCTCCTTAACTTAGCGCCATTCGGTTCAGACATCCTGAGCCCAGCCCGTGGAGAAAGGAGGCACGGGGAAACGAGCTGAACCTGCAAGGGCGATTGGTATCAGGTAGCGGCCGTTGTCCTCAACGGCCACGGGGAAGCGGTGCCGCGAGCCGCACTGGCGCTTGGGGGCAAGCGCCGCTACCGGCCACAGCCTCAGGTATCCTGAGCCCAGCCCGTAAAGAGAAAAGGCACGGGAAACGAGCTGAGCCTGTGACCAAGCATTATCTCGCGAAGGGAAAAAAGGAAACGAAGACAGAAAAGCAGCTCACCCGAATTGATCGGGGTCAGGATGTCTGAGGTTCATGCCGAGAACGATCTTGATGCCGCCCAGAAATGGTCCGGCCTCGTAGAGCCGCAATGCACCTCGCCGAGCCGCTGAAAATCAAGCGCGCCTGCGGTTGGTAAATGAAACGCCGCTGCGCCCGGTGTTTTTCCGCGATGGCCAGATTAGGCCCGCGTTGAGACGGCCTCTGTTTCCTGAGTAGTCGCTGCCGATCCGTTTTCGCGCTGACCGGCGTCGGCTGCCCGGGCGTCGGCCGGCGCTTCGCGCAATTTTGAGACCATCGAATCGAGCGTCTCGATGTAGCGGAAAATGTTTTCCACATCCGCCGACATCTCGGCGGAGGCGCTCGCGTTTTCCTCGGCGGCGGCGGCGGTGCGCTGCGTGATCTGGTCGAGCTGGTTGATCGCGTCGCGCACCTGGGTGATGCCCTGCGTGCTCTGCGAGGAGGCGGCCTCGATCTCGGCGACCTTGGAGGCATATTCACCGGTGACCTCGGCGAGTTCGGCGAAGCGTTGCTCGACCAACCGGCCGACATCGACGCCTTGCGCGTTGCTGCGGAGCGCGAGTTCGATCTTGCCGCGCGTTTCCTGAGCGGCGTCGGCGCTGCGGCGCGCGAGCGAGCGCACCTCGTCGGCGACGACGGCGAAACCCGCGCCTGCTTCGCCGGCGCGCGCGGCCTCAATGGCGGCGTTGAGGGCGAGGATGTTGGTCTGAAAGGCGATCTCGTCGATCGTGCGGAGGATGGCGGCGATGTCGTTGCTGGTTTTCTGAATGCCGGCCATCGCCTGGTTGAGGGTAGCGACGTTGCGCCGGCCCTCGTTGGTCGCATTCGTCGCCTTGGTGGAGAGGTGTGCGAGGTTTTGCACGTGATCGAGATTTGTCGCGGTCATGCTCGAGAGTTCTTCAACGGCGGCCGTGATTTGCTCCAGCGTGGACGCCTCGTGGCAGGCGTCGTCACTGAGGCTTTGGGAGGAGTTTGCGATGATCCGCGAGGCCTGGCGTCCGCGGCTGGCGGTCTCGGTGAGTTGCGCGCTGACTTCGCGCAGCGGCCGGGCGATGCCGCGGGAAATCCAAACGATGAACGCGGCGAGGCCGAAGAGAGCAACGGTGCTGGCGGCGGCGAGAATGATGACGCGGCGGCGCGCCGCGAGCAGTTTATCGACCGTGTAGGTGTCGATGCTCGCGATGACGGCGGTGGCAAGTTTTTCGAATGGCGGTTCCACTTGGACGAATGGTCCCGTGTGGTAGGGCGTATATTCGGAAATTGCATGGAAGTCTTTCGCGCTCGACCCCAACGCGAGTATCCCGTCGCCCGCCTTGGTGATGAGGACGTAAGCGGAATGGTTCAGCAGATTTTGCACGGCGGCGGTGACGGCGGGATCGGCAAGGCTCAGGAGTCGGCTGATATGGTCTGCGAGGCTGAGCCGTTTCGTCTTTAATTCGCCGACGGTGAGATCGCCCATTATATTTTCGCGGAACACCATACCGATGAGACCCTTGATTTTCCATAAATCCTTTTGCATGCGAACGACGTTGTCCTGGGTGTTGATTCTGCGGACGAGTTCCGCGTCGTTTGATTCTAGGGCGAGAATGGGGAGAAAGTTGGATTGGCTGAAATAGGCGGCATCGTAAAATTTGAACATCTTGACATTGAGCGTCGTCAGGGAGGCCGCATCCTGGGCGCGCTTCAGGTCGAGTATATCCTCGCGGATCTGGTTTAGCGGGACATCTGAGCCGACGACTTCGTCGAGGCCCTTGCGGAAGCGTTCCGAATACCGGATCCGGTTGTCCGCCACTAGTTGCCGGAGCCGAGCTGAGGCCGCGCGCGTGGCGACGACTCTTGCGCGGTAGCGCTCGACCATCTGCTCCGGCGTGCCATCGCCAGTCAAGCTGGAGGCCTGATAGGCCATCTGGCGCTCCATCGGGAGAAGCCGCGCCAGATCGTAGGCTGCGACCGAGATCTGCGTGGTGCTCTGAAAATTTGCGAGGCTCACATATTCCTGATAAGCACCCCGGGTCAGCAGCCCGGCGAGAATCGCCACGCTGGCAAGGGCCGCGAGGGCGAGCACGATGAGTTTGGTTTGAACGCGTTTCATGGGTAAATACGGCAAGGTTTCGCCGG
>JBBRBC010000051.1:0-28777 GCA_038206205.1 Opitutales bacterium | reverse complement strand
ACCCCAAGCTCAGCGACGGCGGAGCGTGGCGCGGTAGCTGCGATGGTGGAGCGCAGAAGAAGGTAACGGACGTAGGACAAAGCCCCAACCGGACGAGACGGGTCCGAGCCAGAATAGCAGCTACCGTGACACGCGGAGCCGTTCGCTGCAGCGCATGGTTAGGCGCGTTCGTCATCTGGAAGATAGGCGTCGCTTAAGTTCGGGCAAATTGGGCGCAGGAGCACCGACCGACGTGAGGAAATCAACGGCGGCAAATGCGCAAAGAGTCATTGTGCGATTGTCCTCGGCCTCAAAGTCGTTCAAGTCACCAGTGCTCGCGCGAAATGCTGCGTGAGTGAAGCGGCAATAGAGGCGGTAGTGGCTGTCGTAGTATCCGTCCAGGCCGGCTGACTCCGCTGCGCTCCGCAAGCTCAGTGACTCTTCGCTGAGTGGGTGTTCCGGGTATTTGGAGTGGTAGGCCTGCCGGAACTCCTGCCAATGGCGTTCGATAGCTTGAAGCGCGTCCTCAGTATCGGGGCGTTTAAAGGGAGGCACCCATTTCTTGTCCTCTTGGAATTCAGTGAAGGCGATACGGAACATCAACTCCGGTTTCTTTCGGACGGCTTGGACTCGGAAAACGGCTTCGAGCGCCGTGCGAACGAGGAGCTTTGAAGCGTCGAAGCGGCCACTCTCGCGGAGGTAAATGTAACCCTCTACGGCGCGATTGATGTGAGCCGCAGAATAAAAGGGATAATGCTGAAGCAGTCCGTCGCCCTGTTGTCCTCCCAAGGCGTTCAATGCGTCGCAAAGCTCTGCTTGCATGTCTCGAAGCAATTGTAGCGACGCCAATTCGGCCTCTTTAGTGTTCATGCAACGTGTAAGCGCCTAACGTTGTTTATGCGACTGGCAGTCGCATATTCAAAGTCGTAGAGGGTTGAACGTTAATGAGTAGATGAAAATCGACCCCGGTAAAAAAACAGACCTGAACCATTTTTCGTAATGAGCCAAAGGGCAGTCGGATATTCAAAGTCATGTTTGGTTGCCGGTGAATGACTTGGAGAAAACCGACCCCCATTAAAAACGCGAGTGAATATGTTGTGGATCCTAGTCTCAGCCATCCTGATCCCGAGGAATGAGGATGAGCTCAACTCTACCGTAAATCGGAAAATACAATTAACGCGGAGGGCGCCGAGCCTGGCGTGGTTTTACTCCGCGTCCTCCGCGCCCTCCGCGTTAAACTATCTGGTTGGGTCGGGCTGTTTCCTGATCCCCCATTCACTGGATTGCGCCGTAAGTTATTCGGGCAGTGTTTAAAGGGTCAGGTTGCTATTATTATTAAGACCTGACCCCTTCGGACTTCGCTGATCCCTTCGGACTTCGGACCATTTGTCAAGATTCAACATGTGACCCCTTGGGATTGCCTGCGGCCAAAGGCGGCAAAGACCGGCGGGTGCCCATCCCGGGTTGTTATGACACCCCGCGCCTTAACCCGATGTCCGTTCGGGATACGGAGTGTAGCCGCGTTTGAGCCGCAGGCGAAAGCGCGGTGTCTCGCGGCCCCGTTTTCGGGCTGTGCCCTCAAACGAGGCTACATGTACACGGCAAAACCATACCCACTGGTCGTGCCACTTCCCCATCACGTCTGGTTCCGCGCTCTCCGGCCATTCGACGACTTCGACATGCTCACCGCAGGCAGGCTCAGGCCGTCCTGAGCGAAGTCGAACGGACGCGTCCTCCTCGTTTAACTCCGACAAAGTCGGCCCACAGGGTGCATGCATCACACGTCAGAGGGTGAGGCTTGCAGGTTAATTGTATTTCCCGATTCGCGGCGCCGTTGAGCTCACCGTAATTCTTCGGGATCAGGATGCCTGAGCCTTGATACACTCTCTGCTCGATCCGTGCTATCCGCGACATCCTTGGTCAAACCATTCTTGTACCGTTCGATTGTCTCAGCCGCCACGCGGCGGCGAACAGGCCGAACATCGCGCCGGGGCCGAGTGACGAGCCGGCTCGCTCGCTCCAACTGATGGGTTGAGCGATCACAGGCAGACCGACCGCACGGGCGCGGAGGAGCAATTCCAGATCGAAGGCAAAGCCGGCTTCGCGCCAGATAGCTTCGTGGTAGAATGAGGCGGGGATAATTTTCAGGCCACATTGGGTGTCGGGCAGATCAAGTCCCAGACAACCTCGCACCCACGCGTTGAACGACCGACTGCCGAGTCGGCGATGCCAGAAACGTTTCACCGGTTTTCCGGAATGCTCGGTGCGCACCGCGATGAACAGCGAGGGTTGCCCGGAATTCCGCGCGAGCGCCAGCATGGCGGTAACCTCCAACGCGGGCACCGCGCCATCGGCATCGACGAAAGCCAGCCAGCGCGATTGTCCAGCCGTGGCCCAACCGGCGCGGATCGCGTGGCCTTTGCCGTGATTGAGTTGCTCGGTCCGCAGCGGCTGCAGAAATGGATAATCGCGGCGCAAGCGATCGATCTCTGTCGTGAGCCACATCTGTTCGCCGACCGGCGAACCGTCATCGACGACCTGCACCAGCACCCCACCCGGCCCGCGCGCGAGTTCGGCGCAGAGCTCAGGCAGAAACTTGGTCAACCGCGCGCCGTCGCGGTAAGTCGGGATAACCAGCAAGGTGTCGGGCGAAGTCATGGGCTACAGGTCTGCATTAATGGAGCTGCGCCGCCCTCGGCGCGGAGAAGACTGCGCCACGCGGCGAGGATCAGACTGCGCCACGCGGCGAGGGCGCCGCGTCTCCAATAGAATGCGACCAATGGCTTACGACGCGGAACTGTAATTCCACCTTTCATGCAAAGGGTGCGCCATGTCGGTACCGTTGGCCGATGTGGTCGACCACGATACTGGCCACGCCGGGTTGGTCGCGGGTGAGTTGGGCGAGTTGCTTGTCATCGAGCAGCATCGCGGCCGTGCTCAGCGCATCCGCGAGCGCGGCGCTTGGAGCGAGCACGAGCGCGCGGGTGGTGGCAGATTTTTGCGGAGTAGCGCGGGCGTCGATGATGTGACTGGGCTGAAACTCGAAACCAGAAGCACCGAGACAAAATTCGCCGGGCAAGATCAACGCCGGTTTGCCCTGATCGATTTCCAGCGCCCAGCCCGGACCGCCCAGCCCGCGCAGACTGCTGCCACCGGCAATGAGACAGCCCAAGGTGATGCCCCACTCCGTGAGCAGCACCGCCGCTTGATCGAGCGCGTAACCTTTGCCGAGAGCGCCGAGATCGAGCCACGGGCCGGCGCGAAGTTTGCGGACCACGCCCGCTTCAGGATGCAGACTAACGACCGGGCTGAGGGTATCGTATTCGCGGGGCGCGGGCGCATCGGCGAGGTGGAGCGGGACTGGTTGGCGTTTCGCGGCGATAGCGGCGCGGCCATTGAACGCATCGAACGCTCCACTGGTCAGGCGCGCGACTGCCGCGGCCAACTCAAGACAGGTGAGGGTATCGAGGTTAACGGATACCTCGGTGTCCGCGACTGCGCGGTTGATTCGGGTGACGTCACTTGATTCGCGATAAAAGCTGAGGTGCCTCTCAAGCTGATCGATCAGGGCAAATGCCTCGGTCGCCGCTTGGCGGAGGTAAGTGGGTTCGTGTCCGCCGAGGTGAAAGACAAACTCCGTGGCCATCGCTGAGTGAGTGCAAGGGGTGAGCTCAGGCGGAAGTTGAAGACGGAAGTTCATCGCGGGGGGATCTGTGCGATCAAGCAATCCCCGACCAAAGCGCCCGTCTCGTTTCGTCGTCGTAGGGCCGCCGCTTGTCGGCGTGCCGTTTTGAAATCATGCGAAGCCACGGCCACAAGGGCCGGCCCTACATTCGACCACCTCGTTTCATCTGTGCTGAATTGGCGGGAGCTGTTCATTGCGTCGGGTGCCAGAGATACACGTTGGGCCGGAGTCCGTAGATCGTGGCCGCGATGGGAGCCGGTACGTCCAAACGCGAATCATACAGGACCAAATCATAATCTGTAATTACCGCCGGGGCTGTGGTGAAATAGCCGGTGGCCTTCCGCTCGCGCAGATACCACGGCAGCGGCCACGCATGGTCGGGACTGATCACGGCAATTTTCCACTCGGTGGGGAAGGCGACGAGCGCGGTGACGAGCCGGGCAAGATCCGGCGAGGTGGGTTGATACACGTAGGGGTTGCGATCATCGTTGGCGTAGCGATCAAGCGCCGCCTGATCGCGCCAAGCGCATTCCAGCAGGAGCGCGAACCAGAGGATGACCGGAACGAAGCGCGCCAATTTTTTCGGAAGCCGGCGCCCGGATTCAGCGGCACCGAGACCGGCGAGTAGCGTCAGGCCGACATAGGGCGTGAGCAGCAGCCACGGGGTTTTGTAAGGAATGAAGCTGTAGAGAAGCAGCAGTGTGATCGTGAAGACCGCGAGCGCGCGATGCGTCGCATTGCCCCTAGTGGAGAAGGCGAATCTAAGTCCAAACAGCGCCATCACCAACAGCAGCGGTTCGCCCCAGCTTACGCCTTCGCGCACGTGCGGCCAGAGCAGCGCGCAATAATAATACCAAGGCTGATCGTGGGCGCTGTCGGTTGCCCGCGCGGCGTAATGGAAATAAGTGCGCAAGCCATCGAGCACGCCGGACCAGTGCGTGAAGAAGGAGGAGTAGCAAAGAACGTAGATGACAAGGGCGGTGAGGAAGGCGGCGAGGAGGTGTAGCCAGATTGTCTTAAGGTGGAACGCGACCTCTGGGCGCGTTTTCCCCTTCGCGAATTCAAGCAACCCGCCCGGAGGTCGGGTTCCACCCAAGGCAAATAGCACCACTCCGAGTGCGGCAAAGTGGATGACCGAAGTTTCCTTCGTGGCCTGCATCAGGCCGACAATGGCCCCGATCAGCACCGCGCCAGCGATGCTTGATTTTTGTAGGGCCGCCCCTTGTGGGCGTGCCGTCTGCTCGCTAGCGGCTCGGCCACAAGGGCCGGCCCTACAATCGGATTGATGCTGAAACCCTGCCCACCACCGCAGCCCCGCGAAAAAAAGCGCCCAGGTGAAAAAACAAAACCAAGCTTCCTGAATAAAATACGTGTCGTAGATAATCGCGAGCGGAGCGGCGGCGAGCAAGGTGGCTCCGATCAAAACGGTGGTGCGGCCGAGTCGGGCCGCAGCACCCAAGATCAGCGCCAGGGTGCCGAGGCCGGCCACGAGCGTGACCGAGCGCAACCAAGTGGGCTCAAGCGTCGCGGGAGTTCGACCAATGATTTTCGCCAGACCGGCTGCGGCATAATAGAGAAACGGCCCGTGTTTATCGGCGGGATCGTAGGCGTAACCTTTCCCGCGCCATAGCTGCCAAGTTTGGTAGGCTTGGACGGCTTCGTCGGCGTGCAAGGTCCGGCGATCAATCTGGTGAAACCGCAAAAATGCCGCGCCGCTGAGCACGAGCACAGCGGCGAATAAATAAAACCAACGACTATGGACGGGGACGGCCAAAGACTTCGACTTCGATGTAGTGATTGAGTTCGTTGGCGGTGTTGCCCGCGCTGTAGAGCCGGACGTAGCGGGCGGCTGTCTTATTGGCCGGGATCACGCGACCAGTGTTTTTTTCGAGATAGGCGGGCGACGTGCCAGTGCCGAAGCCGGCTTTGTTTTGCTCGTCGTTGTTGTAGAGAATATGAACGTCTTTCTTGAATTCCGGATCATCGGAAACCTGCACGCTCATCTGCAGATAGGCCCGGACTTGAGAGTGATAATGCCAAACCGCAATGGCATAGAGCTCGGCCGAAGTGCCGAGATCGATTTGCACCCATTGCAGGCCCCGGTCGAGTTCCACGAAGTAACCTTCCTCGGATTCTTTTTCCCCATCAGTGATGAGCGTGAGATCGCCGATGACCGGAGCTGGATCGGAGGAGGTGATTTTTTTTCCTTTGGCGAGATTGGTAACGCCGGCGGGAACGAGAATCGTCGGCGGCTTGACATTCGGTGCCTCGAGATTGCCGAGCTTGGCCGGAACCGGCGTGCCGGTGAGCATGGGCGGGGGAAACTCAAGCTTGAGCGGCCGAAGATTCTCTTCCGCTCGGGCGGAGAGTGCGGCGAGGCAAAGCGGAAGGAGGAAAATATATTTATTCCAGTGAGGATTAACTTTGAGCTTTTGCAGGACCGTCGCTGGCCGACGAGCCTTATTCTCGATCGCGGCACGGCCACAAGGGCCGGCCCTACCGTCACACTTCGCCGAGTAGATGGAGTTATTCATGAGGAAAAATCAGACAACGAAGTCGGAGGGTTGGTAATCGTAGGCGGCGCGGGCCGCGACGGCCGGGTTGACCTGGAAGATGGTGGCCTCGCTTTTGAACGCGTGTTCGGCATCACAGTTGAGTTTCGCCTGGCCACGGACGGCGTTGAAAAAGTTTTCCAGGTGGGGCTGATGGAGCGGCTTGTCGAGCACGATGGGCAATTCATAGGCGACGAGCGGCGCGGTTTCGCGGACATCGACTTTGCCGGGAGTGGGCGCAGCGGCCGCCGCAGCGCTTTTCTTGATGTAGTTGAGCTCGACCCATTTTTCCCAATCAGAGGAGGCGCGGTCTTCGCGATAGACTTTGGTGAGAGCGGGATTCTCGGAAATCTTGACCGAACCTTCGTCGCCCATGAACTGCTCGAAGTAACCGCCGCCGGCGCTCGTGGTAGTGAGTACTTGGTAGAAAGCGCGGACGTTGCCCTCGGGCGTGGCGTACTCGAAAATCGCCATCACGTTATCGTACCACTCGCGGCCCTTGTAGTAATCGGTGCCGCCCGAGGCGATCACGCTGGTGGGATTCGCTTGGAAAAACCAGTTGAAGATATCGATCTGGTGCGCGCCGAGATCGGAGATGGGACCGCCCGAGAGATCGCGGAACCAGCGCCAATTGCGGAATTGATGCATGTCCTTGAAGCCATATTTTTTCAGGACATCGGCCGGCAGTTCGGCGTTCTTGGGCCAACCGGAGTCCGGCGTGACCGCGCGATTCCACTGCGCGTTGGCGTTGGTGAGGCGACCGGGCAGACGCGCTTTCTTGATAATATTCTCGAGGGCGTGGCGATAACGGGGATTACTGCGGCGCTGATGGCCGATCTGGCAGAGCTTGCCGGATGCCCGCATGGCCAAGACCATCGAACGGGCACCCTCAATGGTGTTGGACATCATCTTCTCGCAATAAACGTTGAGGCCAGCCTTGAGACAAAGATTGGTGTGCGGCGCGTGCCAGAAATCCGGTGTGGCCACAATGACGGCATCGAGATTTTTTTCCTTCGCAAGCATGTCCTCGATGTCCGTGTAGGCTTCGACCTTGAAACCCGCTTTCAACAGACGGTTCTGCCCATAGGTGCGGCTGAACGGCCAGATGTCGCAGACCGCGCGGAAATTCAGGCCGGGCAAACCGAGCATGGCATCGAGCAAGATGCGACCCTGCGCGCCGAGACCGACAAGCGCGACTTGCAACGCATCGGCTTTGGGGGTCTGCGCGCGCAAGAAAGCCGGCGCGCCCATCATGATGCCGCCGCCCACGAGCAGGCCGGCTTTCACGAAATCGCGACGGTTCACTGCCGGCGCGGGAGAAGAATTTCCAGGGTTGGTCATGCGAAAAGTTACCAGCGTTTAGTCAGGGCGAAACGGTTGTGTTGCGCGAGAGTCAGAGCGGCCACGACGAGCAGCAGGTGAATGGCGAGCCAGGACACGCCGCCGCTTTCGTTGATCAACACGAGCCCGAAAGTGAGGCTGATGTAGATCAGGCCGTGGATGAAGAGCGAGGTGCGGGTGGCGATGCCGAGCACCAACATCACCCCGGCGATGATGAGCGCGTAGCCCAAGACGGCGGCGTAAGGCTTCATCAGGAATTCCGGCAGCAACGGCTCGGCGGCGAACTTGGAGTGAAGCGCGGCCGGGAGGCCCTGATAATATTTCAAGGCGTAAACCTTGTGCTCGACGGCGACCATCGTGCCGTTGATGTCGGGCTGGCCGAATTCATCGAGCAAGGGTTTTTGCTCCGAAACCTTGCCGGCAAATTTCTCCAGGCCGGTGGCCATGGCGCGCAGGCCCAGCCAGAGCCGGAGCAAAAGAAACGCGCTGGTGGCAGCGTAGGATTCAAATCCGCAGGTGGATTTGTTTTCGGAGTCAGGGGTGGAGGACATGGGGATAAAAGGAAAGGCAGCGCGCTCGCCTGAATCAGTCGAACGTAGGGCCGCTGCTTGCGGCGGCTTGTTGGTGAGCATCCGGGGCCGGCGCAAGCACCGGCCCTACATTAAAACCCAAGTAATAGTTTTTCACGACAGGAGCGAAACGCGTTTTGCAGTTGGGTGATGCAGAAATACGGGAAATGGCTCAGAGGCGCTCGACCAATAAATTACGGAACTCGATTGCCGTGCCGTGATCTTGGAGCCCGATGCGACCGGAGCGCGCCATGTCTTTGCAGGCTTTCGTGAACTTGTTCGCGGTGCCATCGGGATTATGGCCGGCATCTTTCCACAGCTCGAGGTTCACCTTGTTCACTTCCTCATGGTTGAGCATGACGGTGATCGTGTTGCCTTTCGCGGTGATGACGTAGCGATACCACTGTCCGGGTTTGATGGCGATGGTGCGAGCCGGCGCGGCGACATCAAAGATCGCACCCACCACATGCACCGGGGTTTCGTCCCCTTGCAGAATCTGGACTTCGATCGAGTTCTGCAGCCAGTTGACGATGTCGCTGGAGCGGAGGAAAACGCCGCTGTTGGAATTTTCCGCCGTGCGGAATTCGAGGGAGACCACGAAGTCGCCGTAGCTTTCCTTGGTCCAGAGATCGCCGTGGGCTTTCGCGCCGGCGGCACGGGTCGGTGCCAAAACGCCCTCGGCATTGAAAGCCCAGGCACCGGGTTGCAGGTCGGCGTTGCTCAGATCGCGAGCGAAGAGCGGCTGCGGCGCGGGCCACTTGGCGGAATCCTTGCCGCGCCCGGGAGCGAAGACCGCATGCACGTCAGGGCTGAATCCGGCCGGAGTGGTCTGAGCGGATTTGGTCGTGGGACTGAGCGAGGAACAGGAGGTGACCAGCAAGCAAACGCCGGCGGCGACGCAAAGGGAGAAAAAGTATTTCATGGGGGTGATTGCTTGGGGCGTGCTCAATAAACGCGGTAGGATTTGCGCACGTAGCGATTGGCCTCGGGCACGTTGGAGCAAGTCATGTTGGCCGAATCCCACTCGATCTTTTGGCCGGAGCGAATCGCCACGTTGCCGAGCAACACGAACTCCGTGAGATCGACGGAGTGCTCGATGAAGTTGGAACCTGGGGCCGGGCCCTGGCCTTTGCACGCCGCGATCCATTCGAGGTGCGGATTGGATTTGGGCACGCGGGGAATCGTCTTCTTGGGCCGCTCCGTGAAGGCCTTCATCTTCTCCTCCGGGATCAGGCGGGGTGCGGCATTGTAGTCATCCGTGTCGAGCAGGACGGCTTTATCGCCGATGATAATGGAGCCGCCACCGGGCAATTTTCCGTCAGGGCCGAGCTCATGCGGCACCGGTGGTTTTTTGCCACCATCGTACCAGACCACCTTGACCGGAGCACGCGCGCCGCGCTGCGGGAATTCGTAGGTCACGACCGAGGAGTGGGGGCAGCTCACCTCGGAGTTGCCTTCGCTGATCGCGCTCACCGTGCAATTGCCGCGAAGATCCAGCGACCAGAAAGCGGCATCCATCAGGTGGCAACCCATGTCGCCGAGTGCGCCGCAGCCGTAGTCCCAGAAACCGCGCCAGTTGAAGGGCATGATTTTGCTGCTGTAAGCGTGCGCCGGGGCGACGCCCTGCCAAAGATTCCAGTCTGCGGTGTCGCGCAATGGTTCCGCCGCCGGGAGCGGCACGCCTTGCGGCCAGACGGGCCGATTGGTCCAAAAATGAACTTCGCGCACCGTCCCCAACACGCCGGCCTCGATCCATTCCTTGGTCAGACGCGTGCCTTCATTCGCATGGCCCTGATTGCCCATTTGGGTGACGACCCCATGTTTGCTCGCGGCGGCCTTGAGCAGGCGCGCCTCCTCGATGGTATGCGTAATCGGTTTCTGCACGTAAACGTGTTTGCCCATTTCAATCGCCATGAGGGCGATTGGAAAGTGCATGTGATCGGGCGTCGTCACGGTGACGGCATCGATGCGGTCACCCATCTCAGTCAGCATCTGCCGGTAGTCGCGATAACGCGCCGCCAGTGGCAACTCGGAGAAGGCGCGTTGGCCAGTGGCAAAATCCACATCGCACAAGGCGACGATCTCCTCATCGAGGCAGGCCATGGTATCGCTATAGCCCTTACCCCCGATCCCGACGCAGGCGATGCGCAGTTTGCGGCCATCAGTCACGAGATTCTTAAAACGAGCCGGGGTCGCCTTCGGTTCTTCCGCCAAAGCGCGGGGCAAAACGCCGGCGGCGAGAGCCGCCAACGAGGCAGTCTGGAGAAAACGCCGACGAGTAACAGGCGGGGAAGACGGGATATTCATGGGTGGGGTGACGGGACAAAAACGGACCAGTGCTCACGACGAGCGGGGGCGAGCGGAATATTTTTATCTATAACAGTAGAGTGAGAACCAAGAATCCTTAAAAGCAATTCTACTAAGCTCAAAAGATTGCGGCAGTGGAATCGAAATCAACGTGATGAATTTACTTAATGAGGATCTGAACGACCCCAGAAAACCGCCGGCCCCTTGTCGTTTACTAAGTCTCGCAAAATAGGATTACCGGTAGGGACGGACCGCGGTGCCGTCCGGTTCGGCGAATTTCATCCGTAAATCTCGGCGGGCCCAGCCGCCAAGGCGGTGCACGCGTCGCGGTCCCGCCCTACCCTGAGCGTCACCCTATAATACGAGACCCAGTAATAGACTGCTTTGTCCGCCCGCCTGCAACGGCACCGGCTGGTGATGATGCTCCCCATCCATCACCGAACAACTTATCGCTTATTACCTGACATTCCCCTCTGAGAAACGTCGCATCCTTTGTCACGTATTACGGGACAAATGACTTTTGGGCGGACGCGACGGCGGGAGGATTGCTCTTGGACCGACCGCGTGCGCGCCAACGAATGCGGTCGAGCCAGAGATAAACCACCGGCACGGAGTACAGCGTCAGTAGTTGACTGACGGCGAGACCGCCGACAATCACGAGCCCCAGCGGCCGGCGCATTTCCACGCCCTCGCCATTGGCGAGGATCAGCGGGAGCGCCCCGAGCAGCGCCGCGAGGTTGGTCATCAAAATCGGACGCAGGCGAAGTTGGGCGGCTTCATAAATTGCCTCCTGCGGCGTCCGGCCATGCCGGCGCTCTGCCTCCAAGGCAAAATCGATCATCAGGATCGCGTTTTTCATGACGATGCCGATCAGCAGAAACAATCCGAGCAGGGCAATCAGGGTGAATTCCGTGCCGGTGAGTCGCAGCACGAGCAGCGCGCCCAAACCCGCCGAGGGCAACGTCGATAAAATCGTCAGCGGATGCACGGTGCTTTCGTAGAGGATGCCGAGCACCAGATACACCGCCACCAACACGCCCAGAATCAGGAGCGGTTGTTGTTGCAGACTTTGCTGAAAGCTCTGCGCGGTGCCGGAAAGCCGTCCCTGAATTTCCGTCGGCAACATGATGCGGGCCATTGCGCGATCGATCGCCGCCAGCCCTTGCTCCAGGGACACCCCTTTCGCCAACGCAAATCCTACATTCTCCGCGGCGAACTGCCCGGCGTGGCGCACGCGGTCGTTGATCAGCGCGTAATCGTAGCGCGTGAAAGCCGAGAGCGGCACGCGCGTGTCGTTGGCCGCAATCACCTGCACCTGATCGAGCACGGCGGGGTCCTGCGTATAGCGCGGATCGAGTTCCATCACGACACGATATTGGTTCAGGTCGTCATAGATCGTGGAAATCTGGCGCTGACTGAACGAGTTGTTCAACACCTGCGTCACCAGCTGCATGTCAACGCCGAGCCGTTGCGCCGCTTCGCGATCGATGGTCAGCATGACCTGTTTGGCCCCGTTGTCCCGCGGGCCGTCGACGTCGGTCAATTCAGGAATCTGCTGCATCGCCAACGAAACTTTCGGCGCCCACTTGCGCAAGAGCGGCAACTCCGACGAATACAGCGTGAAGTCGTAGGAGCCCGCATCCGAGGTGCGGGGCATTTGGATGTCCTGCGCCACGTTGAGCCACAGAGCACCACCAGGCACCGGCGGAACCGAGAGCCGCAGCCGGTTGATCACTTCACTGGCAGGCACCCCGCGTTCAGCGCGGGGCTTCAGGCGCACCGCCATCCAGCCATTGCTGATGCCGTTGCCTCCGCCGCTCATCCCCATCACATCCTGCACCGCCGGATCAGCCATCACGAAGCGCCGGTAGATTTCGATCTTCGGCTGCATCACCTGAAACGAAAACCCGTCATCGCCGCGCGCGAATCCTCCCAGTTGCCCGGTGTCCTGATCGGGCAGGAAACCTTTCGGGATGCTGACATACATGGAGATATTCAGCGCAATCGTCCCGAGAAAAATCAACAGCATGAGCGTCGAATGCCGCAGCGCCCACGTCAGCGAACGCGCGTACCCGCGCCGGAACGAGGCAAATCCCTGTTCGCTCCAACGGAGAAATCCACGCGACGGCGTAGCCGTGTGCGGCCGCAACCAGCGTGAGCACAGACTGGGAGTGAGCGTGAGCGAGACGGCCAGGGAGAGGAGCATCGCCGCCGCCAGCGTGATGGAAAACTCCCGGAACAACCGCTCGACGAGCCCGCCCATAAATAGAATCGAGATAAACACCGTCACCAACGAAAGATTCATCGCCAGCAAAGTGAAGCCGACCTCGCCCGCCCCGGTGAGCGCCGCCCGCAGGGGCGAGAGACCTCGCTCGATGTGGCGCGAGATGTTTTCCAGCATCACGATCGCATCGTCCACCACCAGTCCGGCCGCCACGATCAACGCCATCAGGGAAAGATTGTTCAGCGAAAAACCATAGAGGTACATAACGGCGAACGTGCCGATCAGGGAAACCGGAATGGCCAGGCTCGGAATGAGCGCCGCGCGCGCGTTCCCCAAAAACAACCACACCACCAGCATCACCAATCCGACCGAGAGCATCAGCGTGAAGCGCGCCTCATGCAAAGTTGCGCGGATACCAGGCGAGCGATCCATCACCAGCGTCAGGTCGGCATCGGCCGGCAAAAGCGCGCGCAAGACCGGCAACTGCGCGTTGATCGCATCGATGGTGGCGATGATGTTGGCCCCTGGTTGCCGCCGAATCATGAGGAGCACCGCGGGCCGGTTGTTATGAAAGCCGCTGCTGTAGCGGTCCTCGACCGAATCCGTGACCGTCGCCACATCGCGCAACCGTACGGGAGCACCGGCGCGATAACGGATGATGAGCGGCAGATATTGTTCGGCTTTCCGCAACTGATCACTGATCTGCACCTGCCATTGGCGGTCGCCCTGCTCGATGATGCCGCGCGGCCGCACGGAATTGGTCCCGACGATCGCGCGGCGCACTTCGTCCAGCGAAATGCCGAGGCTGGCGAGGGCATGGGGATGCAATTGCACGCGCACCGCAGGCAGCGAACTGCCGCCGACCGAGACCTCGCCGACGCCATTAACCTGAGCTATCTTCTGGGCGAGGACCGTCGCGGCGACATCGTAGAGCGCGCTCGGCGCCAGATTGGGCGAACTCAGCGCCAAGGCCATGATCGGCGCGTGCGAGGGATTGACCTTCCGGTAACTCGGATTGCGCGGCATGCCCGACGGCAGTTGCCCGCGCGATGCATTGATGGCCGCCTGCACCTCCCGCGCCGCCGCATCGATGTCGCGGTCGAAATCAAATTGCAGCGTGATATTGGTTGAGCCCTGGCCGCTACTCGAAGTGATCGAGGTCACGCCGGCGATACTGCCCAGCGCCCGTTCCAACGGAGTGGCGACACTGGCGGCCATGGTTTCCGGACTCGCGCCCGGCAGGGACGCGGAAATCTGGATAGTCGGGAAATCCACCTGCGGCAGTGGCGCCACCGGCAACAACTGATAAGCGAGCGTGCCGAGCAACACCACCGCCAGCGCAATCAACGCGCTGGCCACGGGCCGACGCACAAAGGGACGCGAGAGGTTCATCGCGGCAGATTGTTCGCCGGCAGCGCCCCGGGCACCGGGGCGACGGGGCGCGGGGCGCGCATCCGCCGAGCCAAACGATCAAAGAACAGATACACCACCGGGGTGGTAAACAGCGTGAGCACTTGGCTCACGAGCAAGCCGCCCACCATCACGAGGCCCAGCGGTTGTCGCAGTTCGGCACCGGAACCGGTGGACAACATCAGGGGCAGGGCGCCGAACAACGCCGCCAGCGTGGTCATGAGAATCGGCCGGAAGCGCAATAACGCCGCCTGCCGGATCGCCGCGAGCGGCGTCATCCCCTGCCGGCGCTCGGCCTCGAGCGCGAAGTCGATCATCATGATACCGTTTTTCTTCACCAACCCGATCAGCAGAATGATGCCGATGACCGCGATCATATCCAACGGCCGGCCGGTCACCCAGAGCGCCAACAACGCCCCGACCGCCGCAGAGGGCAGCGTGGAGAGAATCGTGATCGGATGAATGCTGCTCTCATAGAGTACGCCGAGCACGATATACATCGTGACCACCGCCGCGAGAATCAGCAGGAGCGTACTCGAGAGCGACGACCGAAACGCGTGGGCCGCGCCTTGAAACTTCAACTCTATCGCCGCCGGCAACGCGAGATCGCGCCCGGCCTGTTCAATCGCCGCCACGGCTGCGCCCAGCGAGGCGCGTGGCCCCAGATTGAAGGAAATTGTCACGGTGGGAAATTGCCCGACGTGATTGATGAGCAGCGGCGCCCGTCGTTCGCTCAGGGTCCCGATACTCGACAGCGGGACTGGCACCCCATTGGCCGGTTTCACAAAAAGATTTTCCAACGCGGAAGGCCCGGTAACCAACTGCGGATCCGATTCGAGAATCACCCGATATTGGCTGGCCTGCGTGAAAAGCGTGGAAATCTGCCGCTGGGCGAACGCGCTGTAGAGGGCATCATCGATGTCCGCCACACTGATGCCGAGCCGGCTGGCAGCGTCGCGATTGATCTCAAGATAGGCCTGCAAGCCCTGGCTCTGCAGATCGCTCGCCACATCGCTCAACACCGGCAACTGGCTCAGGTGCTCGACCACCCGCGGCACCCACTCGTTGAGCAGCGCCTCATCAGGACTCGTCAGCATAAACTGAAACTGGGTGCGGCTCACGCGGTCCTCGATCGTCAGTTCCTGCACCGGTTGCATGAAGAGCGTGATGCCGGGAACATCCTGCGCTCGTTCGCGCAAACGCTCGATGATCTTCAACGCCGAATCGCTCCGCTCATCGTGCGGCTTCAGGTTGATCAGCATGCGCCCGCTGTTGAGGGTCGCATTCGTCCCGTCGACCCCGATGAAGGACGATAGGCTGCGCACGGCCGGATCTTCCAGAATCTTCGCCCCGAGGGCCTGCTGGCGTTCCCCCATCGCGGAAAATGAAACGGATTGCGGCGCCTCTGTCACCGCCTGAATCGCGGCATTATCCTGCACCGGGAAAAATCCTTTGGGCACGACGATATAGAGCCACACCGTCAGAACGAGCGTGCCGAGCGTCGCCATCAGCGCCATTGGTTGGTGATTCAACACCCAGTCGAGCCAGACGCCATAGCGCGCGATCACCCGGTCGAGCAACGCCGGTTTGCCCGGCCTAGGCGGCTTCGGTGCCGGCAACATCCGCGCGCACATCATCGGGGTGAGCGTCAATGACACCACGAGGGAAATCAAAATCGAGACCGCCAGGGAAATCGCGAACTCCCGGAACAAGCGCCCGACCACATCGCCCATGAACAGAAGCGGGATCAACACCGCGATCAACGACAGCGTGAGCGACACCAGCGTGAAGCCGATTTGCGCCGCGCCCTTCAGGGCGGCCGCCATCGCCGATTCGCCCTGCTCGCGGTAGCGCGCGATGTTTTCCATCATCACGATCGCGTCGTCGACCACGAACCCGGTGGCGATGGTCAGCGCCATCAGCGTGAGGATATTCAGGGAGAACCCCGCCAAATACATCACGCCAAATGTGCCGATCAATGACAGGGGCACCGCGAGGCTCGGAATGATCGTGGCGGCGATGTTGCGCAAAAAAAGAAAGGTCACCAACACCACGAGAGCGATGGCGAAAATAAGTTCATGCTGCACCGAGCGCACCGAAGCGCGGATACTCTGCGTGCGGTCGGTCAGCACCGTGAGTTCCGCCGCCGCGGGCAAACTCGCCGACAACTGCGGCAACAGCGCCCGCACGCGATCAACCACCTCGATGACATTCGCGCCCGGCTGGCGCTGAACATTGATCAGCACGGCCGGAAGTTTATCAGCCCACGCAGCCAATCGCCGATCCTCGGCGGCGTTTTCAATTCGCGCGACTTCGCCGAGCCGCAACGGTGCCCCGCCGCGCCAGGCGATGATCAGCTCGCGGTATTCTTCCGGCGAACGGAGCTGGTCATTGGCGTCCATCAGAATGCTGCGCACCGGTCCATCGAAGCTGCCCTTGGGTTGATTCACGCTGGCCGCGGCGATGGCGGAACGCACCGTGGCAAAATTCAGTCCGCGCGCGGCCAGTTCGGCGGGATTGACCTGCACGCGCACGGCGGGCCGTTGGCCACCGGCGAGACTGACCATGCCGACGCCGGGAATCTGCGCGAGTTTCTGCGCGATCCGCGTGTCCACCAGATCATGCACCTTGGGCAGCGGCATCGTGGCGGAAGTGACCGCGAGCGTGAGAATGGGTGTGTCGGCCGGGTTGACCTTGCGATAGATCGGCGGGGTCGGCAGGTCGTTGGGCAGGAGATTGCTGGCGGCGGCGATCGCGGCCTGCACCTCCTGATCGGCCACGCCCCTCGCGAGCTCGAGGGAGAATTGCAAAGTGATCACCGAGGCGCCGCCGGAACTGGATGACGACATCTGGCTCAAGCCGGGAATCTGGCCAAAGCGTCTTTCGAGTGGAGCGGTAATCGCGCTCGCCACCACCGCCGGACTCGCTCCCGGGTAGAAAGTGAAAACCTGAATGGTGGGAAAATCCACCTGCGGCAGCGCGGCCACCGGCAGCAACCGGTACGCCATGGCCCCCGATAACAGCAGTGCCACCATCAGCAGCGTGGTCGCAACCGGACGCTCAATGAACGGGCGCGACAGACTCATGGCGCAGACTTCTTCTTGGGCGCGACCGGGATCTCGTTCGCGGGCACCACCCCACTGCCTTCGCGCAAACGGTCGAGGCCTTCGAGCACGACGGCGTCCCCCGCCTGCAGACCTTTGGTCACGGCTTGCTGCGTGCCCTCAGTGGGGCCCAGCACGATGTCGCGCACGTTGGCCTTTTTCTGATCGTTGATCACATAGACATAGGTGCCCCGGGAGCCGAACTGAACCGCAGCCGAGGGGATCACGATGGATTGCTGCAGCGTGCGCACCAGCATCCGGACATTCACAAACTGATTCGGAAAGAGCCGTTCGTCCTCATTGGCAAACTCCGCCTTGAGACGCAACGTGCCCGTGGCCGTGTCGATCTGGTTGTCCAACGTCTTCAGTATCCCCGACGCGAGCAGGGTGGTTTCGCGACGGTCCCACGCTTCGACCACCAATTTTTCGCCGGCCCGAAAGGGATCGAGGACGGACTGGAGGTCGACTTCCGGAATCGTGAAGCTCACCGAGATCGGCCGCGTTTGCGTGATGACAACGAGGCCGTTCACGTCGCCCTGCCGCACGAGATTGCCCGCGTCCACGCGGCGGAGCCCGACGCGCCCCGCGATCGGTGCCTCGATGCGCGTGTAAGCGAGTTGCAGCCGGGCTTCATCCACCTGCGCCTGCATGGCGGCGAGCGCGCCCGCGCGATCCGCCGCGAGGGACTCCTGGGCATCCAATTGCTGGGCGGTCACGAGTTTTTGCTGATGCAGGTGGCGAATGCGTTCAAGATCGTTGCGGGCGGTTTTCGTCTGAGCTGCGTTTTGCTGCAACTGGCCCTCGACTTGCGTAAGACGGTTTCGATACGGCGCGGGATCGATTTCCGCGAGGAGTTGCCCTTGATCGACCCGCTGTCCTTCCTCGAAAACCACGCGCAACAACTGGCCATCCACGCGACCCTTCACCGTCACGGTGTTGAACGGCGTGACGGTGCCGATGGCTTTCAAGTATACGGGCAGATCCTGCAATTGGGCTGGCACGGTGCGCACCGGAACCAGCAGCGGATATCCGGTGCCGGCCCACGCTGGTTGAGGGTAGCGTTTTTTAACGGAAGGGGCACCGAACGCGAAATACCAGACCGCAACGGCCACGCCAACGATGACGGTGCCATAGAGATACCAGCGGAAACGTGAACGGGAAGAAGGGGCGTTTAGCATGGGGAAGCTCGAGCGCACTGACGCAGCCGAGGGGTAAAATCTTACGCGAAAATTATTCGCGTGCAAGTATCGCAATCCCGATCACCCACTAGAAGATTTCCTCGCCGCCACGATAAGATATCCTCGCCGGCAATTTTCATGCAGACGAACCATCCGGGGAATTCGGCTCAGGGTACGCTCCCCAGAAATCCGCGGTCGGCCAGCCACTCGCGCAAACGGATCGGCCAGGCACCGGCGGGAAAAGAATTGCTGTCCCGCAGGCCGAACCCATGGCCGGCACCCGTGAAAATGTGCAGCTCCGCCGGCACGCCGGCTTGCCGGAAACGCTGGTAGACGCGCGGCAGTTCCTCGGAAATGTCCGGCCGGTCGTCGTAACCACAGACCAGAAACGCCGGAGGTGCGCCCTTGGCGGGCATGATCCCTTTCGCATTGCCGGGATAGAGGAGCGCTTGAAAAGCCGGCTTGCTGCTCTGGCGGTTGACCGGATCGGTCGCCGCCGGATCGCCCGTCTTCCCGAGCATGCTGGCGAGCGCCGCAAGTTCGCCGCCGGAGGAAAATCCCAGCACGCCCACGCGCGCCGGATCCACGCCCCACTCCACCGCGTGACTGCGGACGAATCGAATCGCGCGTTGCGCATCAGCGAGCGAATGCAGCGCGACCTGATAGGAGGAGCCCTCTTCCAAGGCCAGGCGGTATTTCAAAATAATGCCGGCAATCCCATGCGCCGCCAACCAACGCGCGACCTTGTCGCCCTCATGATCCATCCATAATTCCCGGTGTCCGCCCCCGGGAATGATCACCACCGCAGCCCCCGTCGCCTGTTCCTTCGGCGGCAGGACCACAATGAGCGAAGGGAAATGAATGCTGGAAACGATATGCTCCCCTTCCGGGCTGAGCCGGACGACTTCCTCTGCCATTTTTCCCTCGGAGCCGGGTGCCCGGCCTGGCCAGAGCGACATGACCGATTCATCCGTCGCCCAGATGGTCGCGGCGAGCAACTGGCTGATAACAAGAGCAAGGAGAAGACGTTTGGGTTTCATGGGGGCAAAGGGCAGTTGCCCGACGCACGGGCCTGACGCTAGCAGACAAGATTGCCCCCGCACGTTCCCGGCAACTAATTTCATGCGCGTAACCACAGCCCGCAAAATCGATCGTGCTTGCCGAGCTGGGTCGTGCACCTTCGTGAGATGAGTCCTTCTACGTCCCAGCCGCAAAAACTGACTAATGAGAAATTCGTCAACTTGTATTCGCTCGCCCACGTCACGCCCACCCGATCCTCGTCCTGGATTTTCGCCTCACGCAAATCACCGGAGCTGGCCGGCACTGTCTCGGCTGACGGCGTGGTCATCGCCGCCGTGGTCCACCGCCCGGAAGGCACCCGCCTGCTCGTGACGCGGGAATTCCGTCTGCCCATCGGTCGCCATGAGTTGTCCCTCCCCGCCGGCTTGATCGACGCCGGTGAATCCATTGCCACCGCCGCCACCCGCGAACTCCACGAAGAAACCGGCCTGACCCTCACGAAAATCTTTCACGTGTCTCCACCCGTGGCCTCCAGCGCCGGACTGAGCGACGAATGCGTCTGTCTCCTCTACGGCGAAGCCGCGGGAACGTTGGCCCGCGATTTCCAAACCGAACACGAGGACATCGAGTCCCGGTTCCTGAGCCTCGACGACATCCAGGCCATTCTCCGCGCCCCCGGCACCGACGTCATCTCCAGCCGTCTCTATCCGATGCTCGTGGGTTTCGCCGCAGCAGGCTCCTTCCGTTTTCCTGACCTGAACCCCTAGATTTTGGTTATTCGCTATTTCCCGCAGGCAAGGAGACGAGAAGAACAAAGCCTCGGCGCGATGCGCCGGCGTTATCCATATCAAAAATTGCGCCGTTTATCTGAGCTTTGGACTTCAGGTAGGGCGAACCCTCCGGGTGAGCCGCGGCTCAGCGCGGACGCTGCCGAGTGTCGCTTGCACTCGGTAGCGCCCTACCAGCGGAATCCTGTTTCAACAGGCTAATTTTCAAGAGGCGTTGGTCTCACACGAATTGCCCCGAATGAAAACCCTGCTCCGAACTATCTCCAGGTAAAGACTCGGCGCTTGGGTCCGGATATTTATTTGCGCTGAGGAGCGTGATTCCCGGGCCAACCCGAGCGCGTTGCGGTCAACTCGCTCCACTTGGCGGGTTAACTTATTTCCTCGCCGCCCTTACCGCACGGGTGGGTATCAAGTGTCTGAACCGAATGGCGCTAAGATAAGCGGTATGTTCGTCGACTGCCTGACGTTTCGTCTGCGATGATTTGCTGCGGAATTTCGCAGGGCTCGCCCTGTGGGGGAGCCGTTTCCGGTGCGCCCTCCGGCACGGCCACAAGGGCCGGCCCTACATTCCTCATGCAAAATAGTTGGCCTGATCACGCATGGTAGCATGACGACCAACCTCCTAAACTTAGCGCCATTCATGTCTGAACCTGTCGAATCGGCTCCGGCTTGGTTGGGAAGTTCCCGGCTCTCCTGACCCGTGAAGGAGGGTTGGCCTGATGGGTTTGATCAAATGTTCCGTGCTTGCTCCGGGGATCTATACCCTGAAGCCAATCCACCCAATCGCGGCACTGGCATTATCCCACGATTATCCGGTATGGCTTCGGCAATCCCCCGCCACTCCGTCACGCGATCAAGACTCGCAACGCCTCACTCTTGGGCAAGGCGACGGATCTTGCCACGGCCGCGATCGGCCAGTGCTTTGGGTGGGCCCAGCCACGGGAAAAATTCAGGCCCTCGTCATCGCCGCCACCTGCAATGCGTAGAGAAGCGATCGGACGAGTCACGAATTGAAATTTGACCCACCGCCCCAATCAAAAATTGCCAGTCAATATTCAACACGTGACCCCATCTGAATTTCTCTTCTGGATTTCTTAGGTCGGTAGCGTGTTGCTCGCGCGACGTTGCGAGGCAAGCTCGCAACCTACACCCGATGGTCAATTCCGAGGGCGTGAGGCAGTTTCTGAAAGGGTCAGGCTTTACATAATACCCTAGGGTGAAATGTAAAGCCTGACTCCTTTTATAGCGCCTCCACGCCGAGGGCGGCGCGGCTCCAGTTCGGACAAATGCCCGTTCACAACTCCGGTGCCGCTTTGATCTGGCGGCTGAGCAATCTCACGGTTTCAACAAAAACTCACCCAATCGTTGTCGCAGCAACGCAACCGTTGCCCCTGAAATGGAACCGATCTTCCCCACCAAATGAGCTTCTGAAAGTACCGCCAAGAAACCCAGACGAACGACTGAATTTGTTTTCAGTCCGCTACCCGCAAAATCAGGGGTGCCGGAACCAATCACATGATCGAAGCCGACGACTTCCTGCTGGAGCTGAGAACTCACCCCACAGACCAGAAAATCGCTGAAGGGAGGCATGCGCTTCAAGAGTAACACCGGTCGGATCTTCGCCGCGCCATCTGATTGTGGCAGCGAAGTCAGCGCAATATCCCCGGGATTCATCTCGTGACATCACCAGCCGTGTACTCGGGCTCGTCGGCGGAATAGGCCCGCGCCAAGCTTGCTTTGGAAACCGTCGTCCATTCCTCGTTTTCACTGGAATCATTCATCACCACCACGAGCAGCCGGGCATTCTTCGGCAACCGGAACGGTTCATCCAGCTGAATGCGGTCACCGTCAAAGTGCGCAGGTAAAGCTAGTTTTGGCATGCCTCTTTAATGCGCCCAGCACCGAACAACGCAACAGGTTTTAAGCCGTGCGCTTTAAGCATCCCTGTTATCAATTGCTTTTCTCATCTGTAGGGCCGGCTCTTGTGGGCGTGCCGACTTCGCGTATTTCGGCACGGCCATAAGGGCCGGCCCTGCTATGATGGCCGGAGGGTCAAGCTGGAAAAAAGCATTTGGGTTGAGTTGCTACATTGGGGGAAAGAGAGGGCTGATGGGATGAGTGAGGGAGTCCGCCAAGGACTTGAAGGGGCGCTCGTCGCGCCTGAGGGGAGTGTCGCCGTCCCCGACCTGATCGTTTGATCGACCAAATTAACCTGCTATCCGCGCGTGGTGGTGCCAGCGCATCGTGCTTTATGCAAAAGGAAGAGCAAAGGGACAGAGTGAAGTCGGCTTAATCTACAGAGCGGAGGTTTTAATTCCAAGGGCCGGTCCAAGCGCGACCACACTCCGAAAGTCATTTTTTTGGCGGGAAAAAGGTAGCGCGATGGTGGTTTAGGCGGCCACCTCCACGGGCACGATCAGTTTGAGTATTTCCGCCGTGGTTTGGAGTTCTGAAAGGGTCGGAGTTACATATTACCCTAGCAGACTGTCGGGCTTTGGCGCTGAAGGCGTTTATGGATGAATATTTGACCTCGCGTGATTTTTTTCTCGCGAATAATCGATGCCAGATGGCCTTCATTTTCTAAGTCCGACAGACTGCTAGGGTGAAATGTAAAGCCGACTCCTTGTATAGCGCACCCGACATCACACAATCGCCATGCATTGCTACAACTGGCTGTTCTTCCCCATCGGCCGGCTGTTGCAAAAACGGCTGCACCTGAAAGACGGTCTGATGGATTTGTCAGCAGTCGACGAAGTCCTCCTCGTCTGCCGGCGGAAGTGACGGGGCCACCCGGGCGCACCTGCTCGAACGCGTCGGGCAGCGGAAACAAGCGGTGTCACTTTATCGCACAGCAGCGGATAAGACGGCCAACATGGCCGAGCGAAACTATTAGCAGACGTGCGCCCCGCAACTCCAGGAAGCGTCCGTTGGATGAGCAAACCGACGAGGTCACGAGTTGCAATTGATCCACCGCTTCAAACAGAAATCCCCAGTCCACATTTAACATATGATTCCGTCGGAGTTCTCTGAGCAAATTCAGCAGGAGTCAGGAGTTGACAATTGACACAGCGCCTCAATCAGAAATTTCCAGGCAACAATCAACGCTCAATCCCGTCTGAATCCCAACGGCACCCATCTCGCGCGGTTTACTCCACAGTGAATGAAATTACCGCATCGCTCGGGGCGGCGAAGAAAGTCGTCAAGACCGCCGGGGTGCTCGTCGTGCTCCCGTAGATATTGGTGACAATGACGGTGTAGCTTACGGGATCGCCCAATGCCACGTTGGTGATCGTGTAGGTGCTGCCGGTCGCGCCGCTGATATTTATCCCATTCCTCTGCCATTGGAAGGTGGGCACGGGATAGCCGCTCACGACCGCAGTGAAGGTAACCGAAGCGCTCCCACCGACGGTTTGGTTCGCGGGTTGGGTCACGACGACGGGGACGGCGTTGACCCCGGCGATTTGCGCAGTGAATCCGCCCTCAAGCGCAAAGGCGGTACTGGTCGACGAGCCTGCAATCTGGCCAAGACTACCGACGTTCGAGTAGGCGGTGCTCGTGGTGGGCTTTCCACCACTGTCAATCGTGTCAGCGCTGACGCTGTAGCTGGCGCTGCTGCGTGAGCCAGCCATCACCGAAGGGAGGCTACCGCCAATCAACCCAAAAATGACCAGCCAGCGCAGCCCGAGTGGTGAATTATTTTTGCCGCGAGCGTTCATGATTCATTGTCTGATTGTTCGGCCAGCCAGGTTTCGTAGCTGCGTTTCGAAATGGAAAGTGAGGCGACGCGGAGGACCTCGGCGGTTCTTTCCCGGGTGAGAAAGACCAGAAACTCAGCGGGCGTTTCGATGACTGCGCTGACGTCGCCGGATTTTCTCAACTGGGCCTGCAGCACTTTTTGTAATGCGGGGTCGAGCGCTTCGAAATAGAATTTTCGGTTCGGCGCCTCAACCGGGGAACTAAGCACTTGGGCAATTTGCGCCGTGGCTTCGTTCGCATAGGCCTCGCTCTGGGCCGAGATCTTCGTGGGCGTGACTGCCGTGGCTGGGGCGGACTTTTCGTCCACCGGCCGGGGCGTGAGTTGCCAGGTCACCTCCGATGGTTGGTTCAGCGGCATTTTTGCGAGCAGACTGGCGCGCGCTTGTTCAGCCTCGCGGCGCTGCGTGGCGTGGAGGGCGTCATCGTTTTCAAATCGCTCACGCAGCATCCGATCGACCACGATGGGGCGGGCGAAGGCGCGGGCGAAGCGGGCGGGGTCCTGGCCGAGCGCGGCCTTGAGTTCGGCGAGCATTTCCGGGGCGTGGGTGGTGGTGTCGATGCGTTGCACCTCGGCCTCGATCTGGGCGGCGGTGATTTCCACGCCGTAGTTTTTTCGGAGGACCGACTCTTTGCGTCGGTCGTCATGCACCAGTTGCTCGATCAGCGCGGCGGGTGAGGTTTGTGCGAAGGGCGGCTTTTCACCGAGGCGGTGTTCGTAATACACCTGCTCGATCGCCGTGCGATCCGCGCAGAGAGCGGCGAAATCTTCCCCCCGGCCCGGCGTACCCAGGGTGAGCAAAGCCAGCAACGCAACGCCACCGATGGTTCTGCGTTGATTACCGGTCGCTGACTTTGGCCCGCGATGGTTCATGGGCGTTGGTAGAGATACAGCACCCGCCCGAAAGTGTAGCTGAATGTTTCGTTGGAAAGGGTAGCTCCGTAGACAAGTCCGCCCCAGATGATCATTTCGGTGCCGGTCCAGACTGCGGTATGATTGCGGCGTGCGCTGGGGGCGCCAATGGTGCCCACGGGCGTCCAACTGTTACCGGTTGGACTGTAGCGCCCGCCGTCGTTAAACAGGGCGCCGTCTTCTCCGCCCCAGATAATCATTTCAGTGCCAGTCCAAACTGCCGTGTGCTGGTAGCGCGCAGGAGGTGCCCCGATACCGCTCACCGCCGTCCAACTGTTTAACCCCGGATTGTAGCGACCACAGTCGTTAAGAAGGCTGCCGTCGCCCAATCCACCCCAAACGATCATCTCGAAGCCCGTCCATACTGCCGTGTGATAGTAGCGCGCGGTGGGCGCAACGGAAAGGGTCGTGGCCACCCAACTATTACCGACCGGATTGTAGCGCCCTCCGTTATTCAGAGCGAAGCCGCCGTTTCCACCCCAGACAATCATTTCAGTGCCTGTCCATATCGCCGTGTGCACGGCACGTGCGTCAGGCGCGTTGGTCGTCGTCACGGCCGTCCAAGCGTTTGACGTCGGATTGTAGCGTCCTCCGGTGTTTAAAATGCCGGCACCGAAGCCGCCCCAGACAATCATCTCGGTGCCCGTCCACACCGCCGTGTGTTGGGAACGAGCAGCAGGCGCGCTAGTGTTTGTCACCGCCGTCCAAGTATTGGACGCCGGATTGTAGCGACTACCGTCGCTTAAAGCCACAGTGCCATCGGATCCACCCCAGACGATCATCACGCTGCCTGTCCATGTCGCCGAGTGTCGGGTGCGGGCGGTGGGTGCGCTGGTGGTGCTCACAGCCGTCCAGGTATTGGCCGTCGGATTGTAGCGCCCGCCGGTGTTCAAAAGACCGCTGCCGCCATCTCCGCCCCAGACGATCATCTCAGTGCCGGTCCAGACTGCCGTGTGCTGGTAGCGGACGGCGGGTGGAGTTCCATTCGTGCGTTGCTCCCACACGTCACTCAGGTCGACCTTGCCTAATTTCACGTAGCCGGCGCCGATGAGATTCGTGTCAGTGGAGTTACTGGAGAGCACAATGCCGCCGCTGGGCACACCGCTCTGGCCGCTGGCGGAAAGATTCGCCGCCGCCGCACCGCTGGCGAGCTGTGTAGAGCCGACCGCACCGGATGCGATATTGCCCGTGGCCACTGCGCCGGTCGCGAGCTGCGTACTGGTGATGGTGCCGGCCGCAATGTTGGTGGCGGTGACGGCGCCGGCCGCGAGTTTGGCCGAGGTGACCGAGCCGGTTGCCAGCGCGGCGGCGTTGATGGAACCAGCCTCGACGGTTTTCGCCATCAACGCATAGCCCACTGCCGCGATGCGCTGGTCGGGCGTGAGCAGTTGCGAGCCGTTGACACCGTCGTTGAACCACACGCGCAGGCGCACATCGGAATTGGCGAACACGGTAGCAGGAATAGTTGTCATGCTCGCGATCGTGGTGTCGCCGAGCAGCACGGAGTAAAGGCCGTTGGCGACAGTGAGCGACACGGCCGCGGTCGGCTGCGAGCCGGCCGTGCTCGTGCCGTCGTTGCTCCAATACGTGGTGGAGCCCGCAGCGTTGACCAAGGCGAATCTAAACTGACCCGTGCCAGTGAAGGCCGTCGCGCCCACGGCCACGCGGCCTTGGTAGTTGATCAACTGCGGCACCTGGGCGGTGAGGTGCCCGGCGAAGGTGAAAAAGAAAACCAGGGCGGCAATTCTTGCGGATATCGTTTCATCGAAAAGCCGACGAAAACAGGAGGGAATGAAGGGCAGACGGCAGGATGATTTCATGGGAAAACGTCATGGTATCGTGGTGACCGGGCATCGCAACTTAGCTGAATGCCCATTTTCTGGCTTTGGCCGCAGGCGCCAAGAGCGCACTTATCGACCCCAACACTGTGGAGATTTTGAGACCACGCGAGAATTTTTTTGCCCGGTACAAGCCGCGTCGAAGCCATGTCTCGGCCGTTAACTCAAATTCTATCAAGCGGCGAACGAGAGCAGCCTTGGTCAGAAATCACGGGCGTGGCATTCTGCGTCCTTTGCTACTTTCACTGCGGCGTCAGGCTCCGGAGCTTTCGCGGCCAGTTTTTTGCTGCACCAGTTCCGCTGCCGAGGGCGAGTCCGGCTGGGCATGAACGATGCGTTGAGGAGGACACCCTTGTGCGTGCGGCGCATTTCAACCCGGGTGAGGCCGCCCGGAGGCACGCCATTGGTGTGACTTCCCAGGCCAGCGGAAACGTCTCAAAGGTTGCTGACTCCATCCTCGAATCACAATGACCGCAGAAACAGAAAAATTATGGGCAGGGACTGGCTTGTAACGATCCCCACGGGCTGACGTCTTTCCCTTCGACAGTCAGATCCCACACTTGGCCCAACCCACAGTCTTTCTCCTATCAATAAACTCCGTTCGACCTTTGTCTTAGCCTGCACCGCTTTGCTTTTTTTATCTCCGCTCGTCGCCGATGCCGCGCGAGTGCGGGTCGTCCGGCATGGTCCACATTTCCAACGTCACGCCGTGGTGATCCACACCGGGCACCCTATTCGCCGCGCGATGCATCCGGCGATCATTGTGCGTTCCGGTGTGACGGTGCGGGTAGCGCCCGCCCGGTTTCTGCCTGCGGTAGTGTGGACGGCTATGGTGGTGGCCCGACCAGCCGCTGACCGCATAGTCTGGCAGGATTCGGAATCGCTCAGCCGCGAGGACGAATGGTCCGAGATTAATTTCAACTCTGACCAACGCGGCGAAAAACTTTTCCTCGAAGTGGCCGACGGCAAGGTGCAGTTCGATTTCGCCGAGGTGGTGTTTGAAAATGGTGAATGTCAGGTAATCGACTTCAACCAGAAGACCCACAAGGCCGGCGTCTATTCGCTGCTCGACTTCAAGGACGGCCGCAAGATCGACCACGTCAGGGTGGTCGCCCGTGCGAAGTCAGCCGATGCCGAGGTCAGCCTGCTCCTCCAGAAATAATTTCAGGGCAGCCTGATGGAGCCTGGCTTCGTGGTTTCAAATTAGTCCCACCCGCCGTCTGCCAAATCAGCCTGCCTCGGCCTTGGTATAAAACTTTTCGTGCGCCAGTAGGTTGAGCTGATGCACCGCCTGGCCTAATTCCGCAAAGGTGCCCGCCGCCTCTGCATCGGCGCTGCCCGATTCCATGCGCCGTTGCGTGCGGCGGAAGCGATCACCCAACGGGCGGTGTTCCTCGGTGTCGCCGAGTTGGCGCAGGAGACGGCGAATGTGGTCCGCCCTCCGCCGCGCCTGTTTCACCAAGCGCAGCGCAGCGGCGAAGGTGATCCGGCCGGCTTGGGCGTCCTTGAACACCCCGCATTCGAAGGTGCGGCATTGGACGGGCCGGGCCGCGTAGACCCGGCACGTACGGTCCGCGCACAAGGCCGTGCATGGCTGGCGAAAAAAGCTGACCGGGGTCAGGCCGCGCGAAACCGCCACGGGCAGGCCGAGCGCCTTCATTTTCTGTGCATCGTCGCCCAGTCCGAGCCGGACGTTGTCGAAGAGCGTACCGTCGCAGCACAGCCCGCAGGCGAGGCAAAGTTTTTCACCGGAGTTCACGCCCCACCCTCCCGCTGAAGGTGGCGGGAGGGCAAGCCAAGGTTGCAGGAAGCAACCAGACGGAGTCACGGGTCAATGGCGCTAAGTTAAGACGGCGCGTCGGCATTCCATTCTCAGACATTCTGATCCCAGTCCGTGGAGAGAGGATGAACGAGGAAACGAGCTGAGCCTGCCACGGCCCAAACCGGATGAACGGTATCGAGGTGGAGCGCGACCTCCGACTTCGCCAAGGCTACGACGGACAAGCCGGGCGCGCTGGGTGCTGGCTCACGTTGCAAAACCCGCCCGGAGGTCGGGTTCCACCACGGCAGAGGCACGCGCGGTGAATCTTGTGACCCGTGCCACTTCTCCCTCACG
>JBBRBC010000050.1:0-29760 GCA_038206205.1 Opitutales bacterium | reverse complement strand
ACCACGGATTACACGGATAGCACGGATGGGGAAAGTAATTCCTCGGCCCGGCGGCGACAGGCGTCGGTGTGGAAACCGACGCCCACCTTAGCCGGAACGATGCAGTCGAGAGTCCAGAGTCGAGAGCTGAGAGCCCGATCCGCAGCGCTGGTTTGCGTAAGGTTGTGACGTAAAACTGTATTCACTGTATGGCCTGGCTCTAGTCTCTCGACTCTCAGCTCTGGACGGCATCGTTCCGGCTTAGGCAAGATCCCGGCTTAGCCATCCTGAGCCCGAGCTCCGCGCTCTCCGCGCTCTCCGCGTCCTCCGCATTAATGTTTTTCATCCCGAATCACGGTGTCGGCAAGACAGACGCCCTGCTACAGCCGGCGGGGTGCACCGGGCCCCAAGAACCAATTCTGGAGCCGCTGAGGTGGAGGACCTTTCACCACCCACTGAAAACAACGAAGAAGCAGATCAAGGCCAGGAGCTGTGTCGAAAGCTCAACCCACTCCCCAGAGTTAGTCACGCTTATCGATCAGCAAAATATGCGCCATAAATCCCATAGAGGGACTGGGCTTTAGGGTCGATGTTACCTGACACGCTTTCAGACTAACAAAATGTCGCACCATCCACGTAGACAGGTCCGATCGGGCGCACCCAATCGCATACGGATTGGTCTGCTTTTCAGACGACTGAACAAGCCGATTATGAAGGGCCAGTCCGACTATCACCTTTTTGGGCCAGATGGATTAATCCCCGAACCGAGCCAGATATGCCACTCGAACTAATCTCCGACGCCCGCGAGCGTCATCAACGCGTGGATGCACTTCTTCAGCGCCACACCTCCGGTCAGGCTCCCCTCACCGCGCAGGAAACCCAGAACTTGATTCAGGAACTGCAGACTCACCGGATCGAATTGCAGATGCAGAACGAGGCATTGCAGAAGGCCCGCGACGCGGCCGTAGCGGCGACGGCATGCTACATCGATTTTTACGACTTTGCCCCGGTGGGTTACTTCACTTTGAACAACCTCGGGCGCATCACCCGATCGAATCCGGCAGCGGCCCGATTGGTCGGCCTCACCCGAGACCAGTTGCCAGGCCAGCTCTTCAGCACCTATGTGGCGGCTGTTGATCGGCAAATCTTCGTGGATTTCCTCCAACAAGTATTCGCCGCCGGCTCACCGCATGCATGCGAGGTACTCCTCACCGCGCAGCATTCCACCCCTCGGACAATTCACCTCGAAGCCACGGTTTCATCCGACGGCAAGGAGTGCCACGCGGTGGTGATCGACGTCACCGGACAAAAGCAAATCGAAGCGGCCTTGCGGGAGAGCCAAACCCGCTGGCAGTTCGCCCTCGAAGGCGCGGGCGACGGCGTGTGGGACTGGGAGGTGGCGACCAATACGATGTTTTTCTCCAAACAATGGAAAGAAATCCTCGGCTATGACGAGGCCGAGATCGGCACTGGTCTTGAAGAATGGTCCAGCCGCGTCCACCCGGATGACCTGCCGAGGGTAATGTCCGACCTCCAACCGCACCTCGAAGGCCGAACTCCAGCCTACACCAACGAGCACCGGATGCGTTGCAAGGACGGCAGCTATAAATGGATTCTCGCCCGCGGCTTGGTGATCACCCGCGATGCGGCCGGCAAACCGTTGCGCGCCGTGGGCACCCACACCGACATCACCGTGAGTAAACAGAACGAAGCAAAATTGACGCAGAGCACGCGGGCGTTAGACGAAGCCCAGCGGATCGCCTCGCTGGGGAGTTGGAGTCTGGATGTAGCGAGCAACCAAATCATGTGGACGACGGAACTCTACCGGATGTATGGGCTGGACCCGGCCCGGCCAGTGCCGCCCTTCACCGAGCACGCCAAATATTTCAAACCCGAGAGCTGGGAACGGTTGATTGTCGCCTTGGCCCACACCAGAGAAACGGGCATCCCCTATGAGTTCGAATTGGAAACCGTGCGGCAAGACGGCAGCGAGGGCTGGATGTGGGTCCGTGGGGAACGTGGCCAAGATACCAACGGAAACACCGTGGAAATTCGTGGCGTGGCGAAGGACATCACAGCGCGCAAGCAGGTCGAAATGAATTTGCGCAAACTGGCCCGCGCCGTCGAGCAGAGTCCCGTCACCGTGGTCATCACCGACACGAAAGGAGCGATCGAATACACCAATCCCCAATTCACCAAGATCACTGGTTACACGTTCGATGAAGTGAAGGGGAGAAATTTCCGGATACTCAAGTCAGGGGTGCAGTCGCCCGAAGTATATCGCAACCTCTGGGCCACCATCAGCACCGGCGGCGAGTGGCACAGCGAAATGTGCAACCAGCGCAAGGACGGCTCGCTCTATTGGGAGGATGCCAGCATCTCCCCCGTGGTCGATGAGACCGGCCGCATCACCCACTACCTCGCGGTGAAGGAAGACATCACGGCCCGCCGAGTCGCCGAAGCGCAGATTCGCGAGCAAGCCGCCCTCCTCGACGTGGCGCAGGATGCGATCATGGTAATTAACTTGGACCGCATCGTGACCTACTGGAATCGAGCGGCGGAAAAAATCTATGGGCTTACCTCCGCTGAAGCGTTGGGCCGTACCTACGAAGAGCTCATCTACAGCGTGGTACCGCCCGATTTTCCCGCCGCTTGGGCCCAACTCCTCAAACAGGGAACCTTCACGGACGATCGTCAACATAGCACTCGCTCCGGAAAAAAAATCGACGCCCGGACCCGGGCCACCGTGGTGCTTGATGCGCAGGATACCGCCAAATCAATCTTGCTCGTGATCACCGATATCACCGAGAGCAAACTGCTCGAGGCCCAATTCCTGCGCGCCCAGCGCATGGAAAGTCTGGGCGCTCTGGCCAGCGGCGTGGCGCATGATCTGAACAACGTCCTCACCCCCATCCTCATTTCGGTTGAGCTGCTCCGTCCCTTGGCGAAAGCCAAACACGATCACGAGATGCTCCAAATACTGAGCGACAGCGCCCGCCGCGGCGCGGACATCGTGCAACAACTGCTGCTGTTCGGTCGTGGCAGCGACACCCCGCGCTCGGCTATGAATGCCGCCGGCGTCGTCAAGGAAGTCGGTCGCATGATACGGGAAACGTTTCCGAAAAAACTGGTGGTGTCCATCCAGGCTCCGGCGGATTTGCGCCTGATCGAAGCCGACAAAACCCAAATTCACCAAGTACTGCTCAATCTCTGCGTCAACGCCCGCGACGCCATGCCGCAGGGCGGCCGGCTCACCCTCACCGCCGAAAACATCCAGATCGAAGAACCCTTCGCCCTCCGTCACGGCGGCAAACAGGCAGGACCGTACATTCTGCTGCGGGTTGCGGATACGGGCACCGGGATTTCTGCCGCCAACTTGGAAAAAATTTTTGATCCCTTCTTCACCACCAAGCCGATCGGTGAAGGCACCGGCTTGGGACTGGCCACAGTTCTGGGCATTGTCCGCAGCCACGAAGGGTTTCTCGTCGTGAATTCGACCGTGGGCAGCGGCACGGCCTTCGAGGTCTACCTCCCGGCTACGGTGTCCGCCGTCGAAGCGGCGGCCAGCCACAGCAATTCCCTCGCCCTCCTCGGCCGCGGAGAATGGATCTTGCTCGTGGATGACGAGGAGCCGATCCGCAGCGTCCTGCAACGCATCCTGGCGGAAAACAACTATCACGTGCTCGTGGCCTCGGACGGAGCGGAAGCCCTCGGCGTCTTCGCCCAGAACGCCGCCATGATCAAACTCGTCATCACTGATGCCATGATGCCGGTGATGGATGGCGCGCAAACCGTGCACGCCCTGCGCCGTCTCAATCCGCTGCTGCCCGTCATCGCCATCAGCGGGTCCGCACAACACGTGGAGTTTGAAAATGATTTCGGCCCCCGGCTGCGTTTCCTCTCCAAGCCCTTTCCCTCCGAGCTCGCGCTGCACCTCGTGCGCCAAGCCTTGGATGAAGCCTATCCGGTCAACCCGCTCACCCGGTCCACTTCGCCATGACCGCCCGCATCCTCCTGATCGACGATCATCAAATCATGCGTGATGGCCTGCGCCTGCTCCTGCGTGAGCAGCCCGATTTGGAACTCGTCGGCAGCGCCTTCGACAGCGACGCCGGCTGGCAGGCCGTCGTGGATCTCGCCCCCGACCTGATCGTGATGGATCTCGACATTCCCGGCGAAGGCGGCATCGCCCTGACGGCCCGCATACGCGCCACGCATCCCGACATTAAGATTGTCATCCTCACCGGCCACGCTGAACCGCAATACATCGAAGCTGCCCTGCAAGCCGGAGCGGAAGGTTATATTTTGAAAGCCAATGGTGGCGCGGATTTGCTCCAAGCCTTGCGCAGCGTGCTGGCCGGAAGAAATTTTCTATCGCAGGAAGTATCCCACATCGTGGTGAACGAGCTCCGCCGCCATTTCGACCCACCGCAAAAACGCGGTTCCGCACTATCGACCCGAGAAAGCGAAGTACTCAAACAAATCGCCGATGGTTATTCGACCAAAGAGATCGCCTTCGCGTTAGGCGTGAGCACCAAGACGATCGAGTCGCACCGGATGAATCTGATGGAGAAACTCCAGATCAACAATGTGGCTGAGCTGACCAAGTACGCCCTGCGCGAAGGATTGACGACGTTACAGCCGCAGAAATCCTGACCCCGGGGAATTAGGGTGAACTCAGGTACATCGCGAATCGGGATAAAATACATTTAACGCGGAGGACACGGAGAGCGCGGAGCCTGATGTAGTGAGGAAGCGGCTGAACTGTATCCAGGTGGAGCGCGACCTCCGGGCTCGCTGCTGACCAGAGTGTAGCCGCGTTTGAGCCGCAGGCGAAAGCGCGGTGTCTCGCGGCCCCGTTTTCGGGCTGCGCCCTCAAACGAGGCTACCCATCAGCTGCAATACAATCCCTCGGCTTCGGTTTAACCGTGTCCTCAGTCGGCTTCAGTCAATAGGAGGAACCCGCGAAACCCGCGAATGACGCGAAATAAATACTTGGGAGAGAGGAATCGAAAGAGGAATCAATCTTCTTTCAGTGAAGTCGAGTCGAGTTGTCCCGTGACTGAATTATTCCCTCTCTGATTTCGCGCCTTTTGCGTGTTTCGCGGGCCCTCCCTGTCTTTTGATTTCCGGGAAGCAATTTTTCCCCAACCACAATCCTCACGGGTCGGGAGACCCGTACCACTTCGCCACGGCGGCTAGCTCCGCGCTCTCCGCGCTAACCCAGCCGCTGCCGCAATTCGCTTCGGTTGATTTTTCCTTGGGCGTTACGCGGCCAGAAGGACGAGGCGAGGTAGGCTTGCGGGTGTTTATAGCGCGCCAACTGCTGCGCTAGTGCGGCGCGAACTCGCTCCAGATTTGGCGTACCTCCTTCCGGATACACTGCGACCACGCGCATCCCCCACTCCGCATGCGGCAGGCCCAGCACGACCACGTCGGAAAATTCGCTCGTGCCCCGCAGCACCGCTTCCACTTCAGCCGGCGTTACTTTCTCTCCACCGGTGATGATCACGCCGTCGCGCCGACCCAACACTGTCAGATGCTCGCCCGCCTTGATCGTCCCCAGATCCTCCGTGGTGAAAACGTCGCCCGCGCGCCAGTCTGGATAGTAGCCGCGAAACAACGAAGCGCTGGCGATCGTGATCGCGCCCTCGGCATTGATGGCCACCTGCGCATGCGGCAGCGCCGTGCCACTGCTCCGTGAACCGGCGAGAAATTCGCCCGGCCTCAGCGCCGTCACCATCGCGGCAGTTTCCGTCATGCCATAACCCAACGCCAGCGGCAGGCGCAGGCCGGCGGCGCGCTCCAACAATTCCGGCCAGCTTGGACCGCCCCCGAGAAAAATGATTCGAAAATTTTGCAACCACGCCACCGCCGCGGGCTCGCGCAACAGCCGTTCCAATTGAGTCGGAACCAAGGAAATCACCCAGCCGTCCTTCGCCTCCGGCGGCTTGGTCCTCCGACCGGCTTCGATTTCCTTCCCATCAGCGTGCAAATAATTTCCGCCCGTGATCACGCAACGCAGCCACGCCATCAATCCGCTCACGTGGTGCAGCGGCAACACGCCCACCGCATTGACGCGTGCCAATCCAAAATGCTCCGTAAATCCGGCGAGCGCCGCACTGATCGTACCGCTGTCGTGCCGGGCAAACCTTAACGTGCCCGCAGTGCCACCAGTGGGAATCATGAGCCAACCTACTCCGTTCTCCGAGCTACGCAGGTCACGGCCGCCTTCGCTCCCGGCAGTTTCCGCGGTAGCGCGCCTTGCCCCCAAGGCGCTGGTTTGATCGCTCCCCACTAACATCGCGTTGAGGGCCCCCCGCTCGACCTCATTCCATTTGGGATCACAAAGAAAAACGTCACCCTCACCAGCCACAGCATCCGCGAAGGCCGCCATAAATTTCCCCGGGTCAATTTCGGAAATAATCTGGTACGGCGCGTTATCCTTAACGCGCCGCGAACCGCTGTCAGCTACAACGGTCCTCCCCCACTCTCCCAGCAATCGGGCTAGTTCAGCGCGTTCCATATTTCCTCTGCGTCAACGGCCGCACTCCAACCCGCATCGACCAAGGGCCCGATGATTTGTCCGTCCCACAACCGCTCGCCGAAAATTTCTCCCACTCCAAACCCCACCGCGCGCTTCGTCAGATCATGAGCGAAGGCAAAGCGCAAAATCGCCGCCCGCCCGAGCGCCGTCTCAATCGCACTGGAGAGCACGAGGTCAGCTTGGCTTGCTTTCGCCCACGCCGCGAGTTCGTCGAGCGGACCAGCCAAAGCCGGCTTGATCACGAACACGCCGCGCCAACCCCGCCCTTGCCACTCTCGTGCCGCCGCCAACCCGGTCACAGATTCATCGAGCGCCAGCGTCACCGGATAATCCTCCGCCAATCCCAGCAAGGTATCCCCGTCATCGGGCGCGGCGGGTTGCTCGATAAATTCGATGGGCCGCTCCGCGCAACGCGCCAGCCATTTCTCCGCCGTGCGCCGGTCCCACGCGCCGTTCGCATCGAGGCGCAGCCGGGTGTACGCCGGCAACCGCCCCAGCAAATCGTCGAGCAAGCCGAGTTCCTCTTCCGGTCGATTCACCCCGACCTTCCATTTAAAGGAAAGAAATCCCTGTTCGAGTTTTCCGGGCAACATCGCCAACGCCGCCTTCCCCGCCGGGAGCAGAGCCGTGACCGGCAGACGTTTTTCCTTATCGACACTCGGATTCGCCGCGCGCGCCATCGCCAGGGCAAACCGCACGCAACCAAACTGCGCCGGCACCGCATCCAACGCCGCATCATCAGTTTTATCGCTTAACCCCAGGCAACGCTCCAGCGCTTCAGCCAGAGTCTCCGTGCCAAATTGGGGCAAGGGGGCGATTTCTCCATAGCTGACCGCCCCGGTTTCGGCTTCGAGCCGGATGATCAGCCCCTCGCGCACGGCCCAAACCCCATGCGCCGTCCGCAGCGGGGAGCGTAGCGGCAGCCGGTAGGTTTTGACCGCGAAACGATAGACCATGCGAAACATCTACCCAGATATCTCATACTTTGAACCAAATTTATTACAAAACATCCCTTTTCACCATACGCCACGCCGTGGCAACTCGTCGCGACAGGCGCTTGCCAATCCGTCGCCTTGGCGAAGGCTGGTCCTTCTCCTGCCGAGATTTGAGGTTCTTCGCTAGTTCCAGTGGGTGGACGTGACTGATCGATGCAAAGATCCGGAGGATTTGACCACTCATGGGCTTCATCAACGGATGAAGCCTACCAAGAGCAACGGCGATTGATCGTCTCCGCCGATGAGTTTCTGGGGCCTGCTAATCGCAGGCAAGTTTTCGATGTACTCACAGGCACGAGGCCAGGGGCTACGCCAACGCCAAGACCCCGGACCCGAAACTCCAATTTCAGTCTGCGATTAGCAGACTCCCCGGAGCCCACCCCGAAGACGATTAGTCGCAGGGCTAATCTAAAGTTTCGCCCCTTGGCAAAACTCATTAGTGGTAAACCTGCCTTGATTGCTCTGAGTTTTTTCGGCTTCTCCTGCGCGCTTCTACCCATCGAAAACAGCGAGGAACCAGATTTGATTACTCGCTCTGTCGTACGTATCGCGCTGGTCGCGCTATTCTGCTGGCCAGCAGAACGAGCCAAGCTCGCAACCGACAACCGCACTCAAACCCCACAGGCCCGGAGGCCTGGGGCTACGACAACTCACCAAAATTTCCGCCAAATTTTCGTTGAGATTTTTAAACCGGGGACTACTTCGTTCATGGCAACATGACCAAGAACGTTGCCATCGACTCTGAGTTTTATCTGCCTGCCGGACGCTTTTTCCCGGCCAGTGCTCCCACCGCCCTGACGTACGACGACGTCTCGCTCGCGACCCTTTATAGTGAAATTCTGCCCAAGGATGCCGACGTCTCCACCTCCCTGTCCGACACCCTGCGTTTGCAGATTCCCATCGTCTCATCCGACATGGATACCGTCACCGAGTCCGGCATGGCCATCGCCATGGCGCTCAACGGCGGGCTCGGCCTCATCCACTACAACCTGCCCGCGAAGGATCAGGTCAAAGAACTCGCCCGGGTGAAACGCCACATCCACGGCCTCATCCAAGATCCCATCACCGTCTCGCCCAACTCCCTCGTTGGCGACGTGCTCGCCCTCATCGAACAACGCCGCTTTGATTTCCGCACCTTCCCCGTCGTCGACGATGGCCGGCTCGTCGGCCTGCTTCCGGGTAATCTCGTCAAGGACCGCTACCGCACCCGCAAGATCGCCGAAGTCATGACGCCTCGTCAGCAACTCATGACGGTGCTGGAGAAACGCCTCGCATCCGACCCGATCAAGCAAGCGGACAAATTCTTCACGGAACACGTCGGCATCCACAAAATGCTCGTGGTCGATGCCAAGGATAATCTGCGCGGCCTCGTCACCATCTCGGACGTCGAGCGCATCACCAACGAATCCAAGAGCCGGCGCAAACCCGCCCGCGACGAACATTTCCGCCTCATCGCCGGTGCCGCCATCGCCCCACTGCGGACGCTCACCGGCGAACTTGATCGCGATAAAATTCTCGCCCACATCGCGGCCCTCGTCGAGGAATCCGTCGACGCCGTCGCCGTTTCCACCGCCCACGGCCACACCGCCGGCGTGGGTGACATGGTTAAACTGATCCGCAGCGCCCACAAAGATCTCACCATCATCGCGGGCAACGTCACCAGTGCCGCCGGCGTCGAGTATCTCGCGGACTGCGGCGCCAGCGCCATCAAGGTGGGCCAAGGTCCCGGTTCCATCTGCACGACCCGGATCGTCGCCGGCGTGGGCATCCCGCAACTCACCGCACTCTACATCGCCAGTCTCGGAGCCGAACGGAAAGGTGTCCGCATCATTGCCGATGGCGGTATCACCAAGTCCGGCGACATCGTGAAAGCGCTGACGCTCTCCGACGCGGTCATCCTTGGCGGCTTGCTCGCCGGTTGTCGCGAGGCGCCCGGTGAGATCATGGAAATTTCCGGCAAGCTCTATAAACAATATCGTGGCATGGGTTCGCACGCGGCCATGAAATCCGGCTCCGCCGCCCGCTATGGCCACGATAAAAATGATTCGGTTCGGAAAGTCGCCGCCGAGGGCATTGAAGCGCTCAAAGAAGTTTCTGGTTCAGTCGACGACGTACTCGGCACGCTCATCGGCGGTGTCCAATCAGGCATGGGTTACCTTGGGGCCAAGACGCTCAGCGATCTCCGCAAGAAAGCCCGTTATGTGCGAGTGACGTCCTCCGGCCAAAAAGAAGCCGCCCCCCACGACGTGATCGAAGTCGCAACGCGGAAAGGGTAAGGTGTCGCGGGGATTTTGTCGGGCGAATGCTTTGTCTGACCTATTCTTTTCTGACCTGTTTTTTGTCTGATCTTTTCTTTGTAGGGCCGCTGCTTGCGGCGGCCTGTGCGTGCTTTCATCAATTCTGCTCCCAGCCCGCGGAGTGAGGTGGGGGCGAGGTAACGAGCTAGGCCGGTCACGGCGCAAACCGGCTGATCGGTATCGAGGTGGAGCGCGACCTTCCAACTTCGCCAAGGCTACGACGGGCAAGCCGCACGCGCTGGATGACAAAAGTGTAGCCGCGTTTGAGCCGCAGGCGAAAGCGCGGTGTCTGGCGGCTCCGTTTTCGGGCTGCGCCCTCAAACGAGGCTACCCGCGCGCAGCACGAGGCACGGCGGATTAGGGATAATCCGCCCTACCCTTCAGCAGAGAGCACAGCCTTAAACATTCACAGACTTCACGCGCCAGATGTCTTTCGCATATTCGCGGATAGTGCGATCACTGGAGAACTTGCCCACGCGGGCCGTATTCATGATGGCCATGTGCGCCCAGCGACGTTGGTCACGATACGCAGCGTCAACCCGGCCTTGCGCGTCACTGTAAGCGCGGAAATCGGCGAGCACCAGATACGGATCGCCGCCTTCGAGCATGCTGTAGCGGACCATCGCGGGCAGATTGTGCGCCTCGCCCTTCACGAAATAATCCGAGCCGAGCCAGTCGAGAATCGCGCGCAATTCCTCGTCTTGTTCATAATATGTCCAAGGGTTGTAGCCCTTGGACTGGAGTTCGACCACCTGTTCGACAGTCTTGCCGAAGATGAAGATATTGTCGTCGCCGACCTCTTCCTTGATTTCGACGTTGGCGCCGTCGAGCGTACCGATCGTGAGCGCGCCGTTGAGAGCAAGCTTCATATTGCCGGTGCCGGAAGCTTCCTTGCCCGCCGTGGAAATCTGCTGGGAGAGATCGGCGGCCGGGATGATTTTTTCAGCGAGGGAGACGCGATAGTTCGGCATGAACACCACTTTCAAGCGGCCGTTGACGCGCGGATCGGCATTGATGTGGGTGCCGACGGCATTGATCGCCTTGATGATGGCTTTGGCGAGATCGTAACCGGGCGCGGCCTTGGCGGCGAAAAGGAAGACGCGCGGCACGATGTCGAGCGACGGGTTCTGCAACAGCCGGCGGTAGAGCGCGAGAATGTAGAGCAGGTTCAGATGCTGGCGCTTGTACTCGTGCAGGCGCTTGATCTGCACGTCGAAGATGGCCTCGGGTGAGACGTCCACGTTGCAGTCGCGTTTGATGAGAGTGGCGAGATCCACTTTGTTCTCCCGCTTGATCGCCATGAACTCAGTTTGGAATTTCGCCTCATCCGCCCATTGCTCGAGTTGGTGCAGTTGATCGAGATCACGCACCCAGTCCATGCCGATTTTTCCCGTAATGAGGGTGGATAACCGCGGATTGCATTTCAGCAGCCAGCGACGCGGCGTGATGCCGTTGGTCTTGTTCTGGAATTTCCCGGGATAAAGCGCGTCGAACTCCGGGAACAGATCCTTCTTCAGCAGGGCGGTGTGCAACGCGGCCACGCCGTTGACGGAATGGCTGCCGACCACGGCGAGGTTGGCCATCCGCACGAGCTTCTGGCCGTTCTCCTCGAAGAGCGAGCAAATGCGCTTCTTATTATCATCACCCGGCCATTTCTCCTCTACCAGTTTCATGACCCGGGCATTGATTTCGTAGATGATCTGCAGATGGCGCGGCAGCACGCGATTGAAGAGCGGCACGTTCCATTTTTCCAGCGCCTCGGGGAGCAGCGTATGATTCGTGTAGGCAAAAACCTTCGTGGTGATGGCCCAGCCCTCGGCGAACGTCTTGCCCTGTTCATCGAGCAAAATTCGCATCAGCTCCGTGATCGCGACCGTGGGGTGCGTATCGTTCAATTGCACCGTGGCTTTTTCGGAAAAATTATCCCACGAGTTTTGGGGGTTGCGGAAGTGCCGGCGCAGCATGTCGCGAATCGAGCAACTGACGAAGAAGTATTGCTGCACGAGGCGCAGCTCCTTGCCGTTCTCCGTTTTATCGTTCGGATATAAAACCTTCGAGATACTTTCGCCGAGCGATTTTTCCCGCACCGCTTCAAGATAACCGCCTTCGTTAAACACCTTCAGATCGATATCCGACGTAGCGCGCGAGGCCCAGAGGCGCAGCAAATTCACGGTCTTCGTGCCGTAACCGGCCACGGGAATATCGTGGGGGACGCCAAGAATTTTGCGCGTACCGGTCCAGAGCGGCCGACTGTTGCCGAAATCATCAAAGATGTTTTCCACGTGCCCATAGATCTGCACTTCCTGGATAAACTCCGGATGCACCACCGCCCACGGATCACCGAGAATATTCCAGTGATCGGGATTTTCAATCTGGTGGCCGTGCACGATCTCCTGTTTGAACAAACCGAATTGATAATAGATGCCGTAGCCCAGCGCCGGATAATCGAGCGTGGCCAGTGAATCCATGAAGCAAGCCGCGAGCCGGCCCAGACCACCGTTGCCCAGCCCCATGTCCTCCTCGGCCTCGCGAATGACCTCGATATCCTGCCCCAGTGATTTCAATGCGGCCCGCGCGGTCTCCATCAGATCGGTCGCCAGGAGATTATTGCCGAAGAGCCGGCCGATGAGGTACTCCATCGAAAGATAATAGACGCGCCGGACATTCTGGGCGTTGTGCACCGACTGGGTGGCGATCATGCGCTCATGAATGGTATCGCGCACCGACAAGGCGGTGGCGGTCCACCAGTCCCGCGTGGTCGCGCCCGCAGCATGCCGGGCCAGGGTTGAAGTAAGATGCCGCAACACCAGCGTGCGGAACATCTGGACCGGAGTATCCCCGTGCGGCCCGTGGATGCCGGGCAAGGCTTCGAGCGGCGGGGTGGTCTTCGGCGTCGGCTTTGGAGCCGGGTCAGCTTTCGCTGACGGTTGCTTGGCGCTTCCCTTGGATTTGGAGGTCATGGCAATTGACTATCAAGATTCATGCCAACCCTTCGGGCAAGCCGTGAATCGCGCCAATAAATTAAAGTTACAATGCGAAAAATAATCCTAAAGTAATTAGGATTACTCCTCACCCAACAGCGTTTGTTGTATTAATACATGATCGCGCCAGCAAGGTAGCCAACGTTGTTTCGTAGCCGCATTGGAGCGCCAGCGAAAGTGCGGTTCTGCTTCGGCCCCGTTGTCGCTTCGCTCCAACGCGGCTACACCGACTGCCCAACCGCTCCGCAAGCTCCCGAAATCAACCTACCGTTGAAAACGTTTCGCGAGTTCGCCGCGATTCAACTCGAAATGCGTGGGCCGGCCGGCCGGACTCGTGTGCGGCTGTGTGCAGACGAAGAGCCGGGCCACGAGCGCGAGCGCGTCGGTCTCATTCGTCGTCTCCGGCAGGCGCACGGCTTTTTGCGCGGCGAGCCGGGCGAGTTCCTCCTCGGCGAGGCGAGGATTTTTTTCATCGAGCCGGCCTTCGCGGATCAGGCCCAGCACATCCCGGAGAAAATCCTCCGCCACTTCGGGCTCCAACCACACCGGCACCGCCTCGATCCGAAAAAAGTTCCGCCCAAACTCCCCCACTTCGAGCCCGTGCTTCGCCAACCAATCCAACCGATCAAGCAGCAGCGCGCTGCCGATGGCGTCGAGTTCCACCGGAATCGCGAAGAGCAAGCGCTGACTCGCCAGTTCGTCCCGGGCAAACTGCGCCTGCAATCTTTCAAACCACACGCGCTCGTGCGCCGCGCGACGATCGACCACGACAACGCCCGCCGGTGATTCAAACAAGGCGTAGTCGCCATGCGCCGTGCCCAGAAAACGCCAGCCCGCCAAACCCGAATTCCGCGGTGCCACAAACGGCGGCACCGTCGCCGGCTTGATGACGGCAGGCGGCGCCCGAAAAACCGAAAACGGCGGCACCGAAAATTGTCCCGGCGAGGAAGAAATTACTGGCGCGTCCGCTGTCTTAAGGTGGAGCGCGACCTCCGGGCGCGCTGTTTGATGCAGCCCCGTGACCACAGCCGCGACCGGGGGCACCGCCGCAATCACCGGCGCGACCGGCACCGCGTGCCCCATCTCGCGCAATTTCTGCAGCACGGCCCGAATCACAAATCCCCTGATCTGTCCCTCGCTGCGAAAGCGCACCTCGCGCTTGGCCGGATGTACGTTCACGTCCACCGACGCCGGATCGAGATCGAGAAACAACACCGCCACCGGGTAGCGTCCCTTGGCGAGCGACGTCGCGTACGACTCGATCAGCGCGTAATTCAGCGTGCGGCTGTCCACCGGCCGGCGGTTGACGAAAGTGATCATCTCGTGGCGCGAACTGCGGGAGACGCCGGGCCGGCCGATCAATCCCGTGAGTTTCATGCCGTCTTCCACCGCCTCGACGCCGAGCAAATCGCCCGCGAGTTGCCGGCCGAAAATTTCCGCCACGCGCTCCGTGAGCGTGAGACACACCGGTGATTGAAACAGCACGCGGCCATCCTCGATAAGCGTGAAAGCCGTCTGCGGACACGCCAGCGCGTAGAGCCGCACCGCCTGGATGATGTGCGCCGATTCCGTGGCATCGCTCTTGAGAAATTTCCGGCGGGCCGGCACGGCGTTGAACAGATGCGTGACGGTGATGCGCGTGCCGGGAGCCAAGCCGCAGTCACGAACGTGGAGCAGTTTTCCGCCATTGATCGCGACTTCGGTACCAGTAGTCGCGGCGGCCGGACGCGTCTGCATTTCAAAGCGCGCCACACTGGCGATGGAGGGCAACGCCTCGCCGCGAAAACCGAAACTGCTTAGCCGGTCGAGATCCACGGTCTCGATGATCTTGCTCGTGGCGTGGCGTTCGAGCGAGAGCAGCGCGTCGTCCTTCGACATGCCCTTGCCGTTATCTTCGACCCGCATGTAGCTGCGGCCGCCATGGCGAAACTCCACCTCGATACGCCTGGCTCCAGCATCGAGGGAATTCTCCACGAGCTCCTTGATCACGGCGGCCGGACGTTCAATCACCTCGCCTGCGGCGATTTGATTGGCGACCCGATCAGACAGGATGCGAATGGTGGACATGGGGCGGGAGAGACTAAGGGACGAAGGGACTGGAGGGCATCTCGCAGGCTTCACTTATTTTCCGAGTCACCATAAATTCTGTAGGGTCGGCCCTTGTAGCCGTGTTGGAGCGCAGCGACAACGCGGTGTGAGTCCGCCCGTTCATCCGAGCAATTTCACCCAACGCTTGAGCTGCCGTTTCAACTGCACCGGGCCGGGCATGCCGGTGCCGGTGCGCCGCGCCATGGCTTTGCCGAGCTGAAAGGCTTCCACCCAATCCGCTTTGATCGCCGGATGGATTTTCTTCACCTCATCAAAAGGCAGTTGGTTGATCGGCAATAAACTTTCCTCAGCAAGTTTAACCACGGCACCGACGGCGTGGTGCGCCTCGCGGAACGGCACGCCGGCCCGCACCAGATAATCGGCCAGATCCGTGGCGAGCAACGCGGGATCGCTCACAGCGGCGGCGCAGTGCACGCGATGCACTTCCATTCCGGCAATAGTCCCGGCAAGCACCGCGAGACACAGCACGGTCTGATCATGGCTATCGAACACCGGTGGTTTGTCTTCCTGCAAATCGCGATTGTAGGTGAGCGGCAGGCCCTTCGTCAGCACGAGCAGCGTGGAGAGATTGCCCTGCAAGCGCGCGGATTTTCCCCGGATGAGTTCCAGCGAATCGGGATTCTTTTTCTGCGGCATCAGGCTGGAACCGGTGCAAAACGCATCGGGCAGCTCGACGAATTTAAATTCATGACTGGCCCAAAGAATCAGATCCTCGGCCATCCGGGAGAGATGCACGCCAATGAGGGCGCAAGCGGAGGCGAACTCGATGAAGAGATCGCGATCGCTCACGGCATCCATGCTGTTTTGAGTGACGCGCGGCCGACCCTGCGCATCGACAAAGCCCAGTTCCTTCGCGGCAAACTCACGGTTGATCGGCAGCGTGGTGCCGGCGATGGCGCCGGAACCGAGTGGGCAATAGTTGGCATGGTCTGCGACGAGTACAATGCGCTCGGCGTCGCGCTGCAGCATTTCCAGATACGCGAGCAGATGGTGCGAAAAATAAACCGGCTGGGCGCGTTGCAAGTGCGTGTAGCCCGGGATCAGCACATCGGCGTGCGCCTCGGCTACACTGAGAATCGCGCGCTGGGCGGCATCGAGCTTCACGAAAATATCCGAGCAAGCCGCCTTGAAGTAGAGCCGCATATCGGTCGCGACCTGGTCATTCCGGCTCCGCGCCGTGTGCAGTTTGGCGGCGGCGGGGACGCGCTGCGTGAGCGCATGCTCGATGTTCATATGCACATCTTCGAGCTTCGTGTCCCAAACAAATTTTCCCGCTTCGATCTCGGCGAGGATGGCGTCAAGCCCGGCATGAATTGCCTCGCGCTCTTTTTTCGAGATGAGCCCGACGTGGGCGAGCATGGCCGAGTGGGCCTTGCTGCCTTGGATATCAAAGGGCGCAAGACGCGAGTCGAACGAGACGGACTCGCTGAAGCGGAGCATGAGATCGGCGGGCGCTTGGGAAAAGCGACCACCCCAGGTGACTTGGGCTTTCTTTGCCATAGGGGGCGAAGCAACGCCCCGCCGCCCGGATTGGCAACGAGAATTTGGGTCGCACTGCGGCGAACGAAATGGGCGGCAACGTAGTTTCGGCAGGCAGGGACCAGCCTGGCTTGGGAGGAGGCGCGCCAACCACGACCTCGGATCGAAGTAGCGGCAGGCGTCCCAGCCTGCCGTGGGCAGTGGCGCGCTCGCCGCGCCGTGTTGCGGGCAAGCCGCGACGTTGCGAGGCAAGCTCGCCACCTACCTAATCGGCGTAGCCACCGGCCTCCGTGCCGGTAGATTCAGCGCGCGATTCGCGGAAACTTCCCGTTTGCCTGCCATGCGACTACGACCATGTTGGCGTTCAATGATGCCACGTGTGATCCTGTACTTGTTTCTGATTTTGAGTGCTGCGGTGCCGCTGGCGGCCGACACCTCCCAGCATGTCGGTGATTGGTACTCCGTAACAGTCGCGCCGATGAAGACCTCGATCTACGTCGGCAGCGTGACGCTGACGACCGGTGAATTCAAACGCGACGGCGACAAATATACCACAACCTACGAAGCGAAGGTGCGCCCGTGGTTTTTTTGGGGCGAGACCGGGCGCATCACCATCACCCTGCCCCGCGTCGATCTCGAAAAACTAGCCCGGGGTGAGCGCGTGGAATTCATGGGCGAGGCCAGCAACCACAAAAACAAATCCCGCAAAGTCACCGGCCGGGCCGACCGCATCGACGGAGCGACAGGCAAGATCAAGGTCCGCATCAGCGTCGACGACACCGAACTGATTTTTAACGGCAGCTACCGGTTCAACAACGCGGTGAAGTAGTCGAGGCGGGATCATACCGTGGGTGGGCGTCGGTTTCCACACCGACGCTCCCTCGCCGATTTTGCAATCGGCGACCACCTTACTCCGCCCAATGAAACACCACCGGTTGTTCGATGGCGGGATTCAGACTGTGTTTGACCGGGCAGTTGAGCGCAGCTTTTTCCAGCACGCCTTGCGGATCAATTGAGCGCGCAAAGGGAATCCAGATTTCCGTCGCGATGCGCACGATGCGACGCGGCTGGTCGGTGGACATGTCCTTCGACACTGCCCAACGCACTCCCGGGAGATCAATCCCGAGTTTCACTTTGGCGGCGATGGCCATGGTGGTGACCATACATGAGGCCAGCGAGGCCGTGGTAAGATCGGTGGGGGAAAACGCCTGGCCGCGTCCATGGTTATCGACGGGAGCGTCGGTCTCGATCCCCACGCCGGATGGACCATGCGTGAGCTGACAGTTGAAACCCCCTGTGTAGATGCCGGTACTTTTAACCATGCGCTATGTTGGCCAGATTCGCGCCGGCCTGTAAAGCGGCTCCTTGCTTCGGAGGTGGCACGGGCCTCCGGCCCATGAGTGGGGATGTTTGGTAGCCAAAAGCTTTTGAGTCGCAGGCGAAGGCGGCCCCGTTTTCGGGCTGGTGCCCTCAAACAAGGCTACACTCACGATGCAAAACCAATCCCACGGGTCACGAGACCCGGGCCACTCCGCCTCCTTGGCCGCAAAATCCCCACTAAACTCTTCATCTTGCGTGCCGATACACCGCTAGCCTTCAGGGCAATCCCTTGCCTATTAACAAATGTTGGCGGCTCCAGCACATGAAAGCTTTAATCATTGATGACTCCCGCACCATGCGGCGTCTGCTCGCGTCGTATCTGGCGGAATTCACCACGGAAATTTATGAGGCCGAGGACGGCGTCAAAGCCCTCGAACAACTCCAATTGCACGCCCCCATCGATCTCGCGCTCGTGGATTGGGACATGCCCAATATGAACGGTCTGGAATTCGTCAAGGCCGTGCGCGCCGATCCCGCCTTCAACGATACCAAGCTCCTCATGGTCACTTCGCACAACTTGATGGAAGACGTCGGCGAAGCCCTTGCCAATGGCAGTAATGATTTTCTGATGAAACTGATGATTGGTGAAATGGTCGTCGATAAGATCCGTCTGCTCGGTCTGGCCGACTAACCGCCTACTTCCTTACGCCATGCCTCGAATCCGCGTCCTAGTGGTCGATGATGCCGTCGTCATGCGGCGGATGATCACCGAAGTACTCAGTGCCGACCCCGAATTGGAAGTCGTCGGCGTCGCCGCGAATGGGAAAATTGCTCTGCAAAAAATCCCGCAGGTCAATCCCGACGTCATCACGCTCGATGTGGAGATGCCGGAGATGGACGGACTCCAGACGGTCAAGGAACTGCGCAAGACTTACCCGAAACTCCCCGTGCTGATGTTCAGCACGCTGACGATGAAAGGCGCCGGTGCCACCCTCGAAGCCCTCGCCGCCGGGGCCACCGATTACGTCACGAAACCCGCCAATGTCGGCGACGTGACCGAAGGCCTCGCCCGGCTCCAAGCCGAGCTGATCCCGAAAATCAAGCTGCATTGCCGGCATGTCCTGCCACCCTTGGGTGCGACCCAGACCCTGCCGCCTCGCACGACCGGGGCAGTCGGTCTGCAACTCTCGACGCACAAAGGTACTCAAGTTACTCCCGAAGTATTTTGTATCGGCTGTTCGACCGGCGGACCCAATGCCCTCGCCACACTTTTCAGCGGCATCACCACGCGCTTGCCGGTCCCAGGTTTAATCGTGCAGCACATGCCGCCACTCTTCACCAAGATGCTGGCCGAGCGCCTCGGTAAAGATTCGCCCAATAAATTTTTCGAAGGGGAAGAAGGCATGCTCGTCGAAGCGGGCTCCCTTTACATCGCTCCCGGCGGACGCCACATGGAAATTATCCGCGAGGGGACCCGCATCCGGATTCATCTGCATGACAATCCCCCGGAAAACTCCTGCCGCCCCGCCGTGGATGTCTTGTTTCGCAGCATCGCGACGGTGTATGGCTCGACCACGCTCGCGCTCATCATGACCGGAATGGGTCAGGATGGGTTGCGCGGTTGTGAACTCATCCGCGAACGTGGCGGCCGCATCATCACGCAGGACGAGGCGAGCAGTGTTGTCTGGGGTATGCCCGGCTATATTGCGCAAGCCGGCCTCGCCGAAAAAATTCTGCCCCTGCCCCAAATCGCGGGCGAAGTCCTGCGCCGCCTCCCGCTGCGCCCCCTGCACCCCGTCGCCTAGCCCACTACCATGGCCATCACCGCCCCAGAATTTGATTACATCACCGCGCTCGCCAAGCGCAGCGCGGCCATCGTGATCGATCCCGGCAAGGAGTATTTCATCGAGTCACGGCTGGCCAATCTGGTCACCAGCCAGGGCTGCAAAAATCTCAGTGAACTGCTCGCGCTGATGAAAAAGGATCCCGCCTTCGGCGCGTTGCACGCCAAGGCGATTGACGCGCTCACGACCAACGAGACTTTCTTTTTCCGGGACTTCCAACCCTTCGAGGCGCTCAAAAACACCATCATTCCGCAGTTGATGTTCCAGCGCGCCGAGCAGCGCCGGCTCAACATCTGGTCGGCCGCCTGCTCCACCGGCCAGGAGCCCTACAGCCTCGCCATGTTGCTCCGGGAAAGTTTTCCCGCCCTCGCGAACTGGCAAGTGTCGATCCTCGCCACCGATCTCTCGCCCACCGTGCTGACGCAGGCCCGCGCCGGCAGCTACAATCAATTCGAGGTGAATCGCGGCCTCCCCGCTCCGCTACTCTTCAATCATTTTCAAAAGCAGGGCGATCGCTGGGTCGTGAAGGAAGACATCCGCAAGATGATCGAGTTTCGGCCGATGAATCTCATCGAACCGTGGCCGATTTTTCCGGCCTTCGACATCGTGCTGATCCGAAATGTCATGATCTATTTCGATATCCCCACGAAGCAGGCGATCCTGAAAAAAATCCGCACCTGCCTCCAGCCGCAAGGCTCGCTGTTTCTCGGCACCGCTGAGACGACCATCAACCTCGATCCCGCCTGGGCACCCGTGACGATGGGCAAGGCCACGGTCTACCAACTCGTGCCACCCAAGCCATGAACTCCACGGCGTTCCGCGAGAAAGTGGTGGCCCAGTGGTCGCGCCTGACCCCCTTCAACAAACGCATCCAGCGGGATCTGCCGCCGCATTTCGACGCCGTCCGGACGGCCAGTGGAGAAGTCGATTCCGCCATGAAGGAAATCGAGGAACGTTTTCTCGGGATCAGCACGTCCTTGGAATCCATCACCACCACGGGCCGCGATCTTGTTTCCCATTGCGAATCCCTCATCTCGTTAGCTCTCGGACAGGGCGGCGGAGAAATCATGATCGATGATGCCGCAGCGCATATCTGGCGCGCCGTAGAATTCGTCGAGAACAACGACCGCAACATGGAACAGTTGATCCGCCAACTGACCAACTCGAACGAACGGATCAGCCAGACCCTCGCCACCGAGCAGATCTTAGTCCGCACGCTGGCCCCGCTCAATTTCGTCAAGACGCTCTTCCGGGTCGAGTCTGCCGGACTCACACCGGATGTGCAGGACATGTTTTGTGCCTTAGCCCGCGAGATCGACCGCATCCGTCTGCGGGTCGAAGGTGGCTTTCGCGAAAAATTCCAACTGATCCGCTCCATCCAGGGCATCCTCAGCAATGCGATCACCCACCTCCTCAAGGAACAAACCCAAGCCAAAGCATCCGTGGCCGGACTGCGTCAGCACATGACCGAATCGCTGGCGGCCATGAAAACCAGTTATGAAAAGAACCGCGACCGCGACACCCAGCTCAGTGGCGTGAGTCAGGCGGTCAATACCGAAACCGGCAAAGTCGTCATGTCGCTCCAACTGCAGGATATTCTCACGCAAAAACTCCAGCACACCCGTAAAGTTCTCCAGGAAATGGAAGAAAGTTTTGCCCAGCTCCCCCTCGATCGCACCGAAGCCTGCCGGTCCCTGCGCTTTATCGAGCAGTCAGGCAAAATCGTTTTTGCGCAGCTCACCGGCATGAAAGAGGAATTGGCCAAAGCCGGCCAGACCGTGGGCGAAGGTCTGCAGGCGATCATTCAACAGATGGCAGCCCTCGACGGCAATTGCCTCGCCTTGCGCGATCTCGACAGTGTCACCACGGGAGTCGATGGCGCGGTGCAAATCCTGTTGGACTCATTGGAAAACGTACAGCAACTGATGAAGACGGCCGACCAACAGGCGATGGAGGCCCACCAAACGATCGAACCCATCGGGGGCATGACGACGAACTTCACCGGCTTCATGCGCGAGCTCTCCCTTGAGATCCAACTCATCGGGCTCAACGCCGAAGTGCAGGCCGCGCATGTCGGGCAAGGCACCGGCTTGGAAGTACTCTCCGCGCATACGAGCGAGATCTCCCGTGAAACCAGTTTGCTCAGCGAAGAGTTAGCCAAGGATCTCGACACCCTCACCGCCGGCCTCGACCAAGTCGTAGCTGGCTTCCGCGAAATCCGGGACGAGAACGCCAATTTCAGCAAAGAGTTGGAGGGCGAATTCGAAAAGGACAACGCTGCGCTCCACGATTATCGCAACACCTCGCTGACCGTCCTCCTCCACATCAGCGAACTGCTCCCGCAATTGGAGACGCAAACCCGCAGCGCGTTGGATCAGGTGGATTTTGCCGCCGTCGCCAGTGCCCCGCTCACCGCCCTGCAAAGCGCCGTCACCGATTTAGCCAACGCCGCCCACACGGCCGCCAATCTTTCGGGCGTCTCGGTCGAAACCAAAGGTCTGACCGACCATCATATCGGCAGTTACACCATGCGCTCCCAGGTCGATATCCATCACGAAGCCGTGAACGGGAAACCAGCTCCAGACCAAGCCGCAAAAACTTCCGCACCCAGCACGCACGGCGACATCGAGCTGTTTGGCTCGGACCACGAGTCTCCTCCGCCCGCTCCCCCGACTCAATCGCCGACAATCCAAACGCCGATGAGCATGACCTCAGCCTCGCCCAAGTCGGTCCCACCGCCCCCCGCCGACAACGTGGATCTCTGGGAAGATGAACCCGCGTCTTCCAGCCAGTCGGTAGGAAAAAACAACCGAAGCGCCGCGTAGACTGTTACGGCGCAAACCGGCTGATCTGTATTGAAGGTAGAGTGCGACCTTCCGACTTCGCCAAGGCTACGACGGACAAGCCGGGCGCGCTCCGTGCCGAGTGTAGCCGCGTTTGAGCCCCAGGCGAAAGCGCGGTGTCCTACGGCCCCGTTTTCGGGCTGCGCCCTCAAACGAGGCTACCCGCACGATGCAAAACCCGCCCAGAGGTCGGGTTCCACCTCCGCAGAGACCCTTGCCACTTTCGACCCGACCCGATTTTTCCCACGAATCACACGAATTATTCACGAATGGAAAACAAGCCCAACTCACGGAGTAAAACCACGGCAGGCTCCGCGTTAAAATTTCTGGTTCGGGACAGCGGTTTCCAATGGGTGGTCGCCGATTTCCACATCGGCGACAGAGCGTCGGTACGGAGACCGACGCCCACCCGCTGCATGTTCCCGGCTGAGCCTTCCTGAGCCCAAGCTCCGCGCTCTCCGCGTTAAATTCATTTCAGCTTCATCCCGATTCGCAGCGTGGTTGGGCTCACCCTTAGCCGGAACGATGCAGTCGAGAGTCCAGAGTCTAGAGCTGAGAGCCCGATCCTCAGAGCTGGTATGCGTGATTTTGTGACGGAAACTGTATTCACTGTTTAGTCTGGCTCTAGTCTCTCGACTCTCAGCTCTGGACTGCCTCGTTGCGGCTTATTCCTCGGGGTCCGGATATCGCAACCATTCGCCCCTCGCATGAATAATCTTATTAAAGTCCCTGTCAGCCGCGTCGATACTTCAAAAACGCATCAGCCACTGCTGTCGCCTGGCCAGCGACGGGAGGAACCGATGCCCAGTCTCGCATGCATCCCGCCTATAACAAAGCCATCCACCAGCCAACTACTGGCTGACCGCTCCGCCTTGATTCCATCTGCCCACCTCCTTTCATGAGCAAAAGAATTATTACCGTCGATGATGCCGCCACGATGAGGAAAATGGTTTCCTTCACGCTGAAAGGAGCCGGACACGAAGTGCTCGAAGCCGCCGACGGGCGCGAAGCCCTCAACGCCCTGAAGCAGCGCGGCGTCGATCTCGTCATCACCGACGTGAACATGCCCAACATGGACGGACTCGAACTCACCCGGCAGTTGCGTGCCCTGCCGGCTTTTGCCCGAACCCCCATTATTTTGTTAACCACCGAATCTGATCCGGCCAAGAAAGCCCTGGGCCGCACCGCCGGCGCCACCGGCTGGATCGTCAAACCCTTTAGTCAGGAACAGCTCCTCGCCGTCGTCGCGAAAGTGCTGCCCGTCTGACCCTCCATCCCATGTCGCTCAACGAAACTCTCCAGCAAGATCTCATCAAAGACTTGCTCGTCGAAAGTCATGAAGGCCTCGATCGCTTCGACCGCGAACTCCTCACCCTCGAGCAAGGCCAAGGCGGCAGTGATACGATGAATAATATTTTCCGGGTGATCCACACCCTGAAGGGCACCGCCGGATGTCTCGGCCTGGGGAAAATCGAAAAAACCGCGCACTGCGGAGAGAATCTGCTGAGCCTGCTCCGCGACGGGAAAATCACCACGTCGCCCGCCATGATCACCACGCTGTTGGCGCTCTCTGATGCCTTGCGCGGCATGCTCCGCGCCCTCGAAGCCACGGGCAAAGATGGCAACGCCGACCACTCCGCCCTGCTTGCGCGCTTGGAAGAACTCCAAGCCATCCCCATCGCCACCGAACAAATCGCCGCTCCAGCCAACGCCGCCTTCGGCCTTTTCGCCGACGAACCAGAGCCGACTCAGTCATCTGCTCCCATTCCGCCTGCGGTCACAGCCACTGCTGCCCCCATGCCGGAAACACTGGTAGCCGCTCCTGAAGTCAGTCAGAAATCCAGCGTTGCGGACAATGCCATCCGCGTCGATGTGGGCCAGCTCGACAAGGTCATGAACCTCGTCGGCGAGCTCGTACTCGCGCGCAACCAGATCGTCTCCAACACCACCAATTTTGATCAAGCCGCCCTCCTGACCGCCGCCCAACGTCTCAACATCATCACCACCGAGCTCCAGGAAAGCGTGATGAAAACCCGCATGCAGCCCATCGGGAATGTCTGGGCGAAATTCCCCCGCGTCGTCCGCGATGTTTCCCATGAGTTGAACAAAAAAGTTCGCCTCATCATGGACGGCCAGAGCACCGAACTCGACCGCACCATCATCGAAGCGATCAAGGATCCCCTCACGCACATCGTCCGTAACTCCATCGATCACGGCATCGAGACTCCGGAAAAACGTTGCGCCGCCGGCAAGCCCGAGGAAGGCCTCCTCTCCCTTCGCGCCTTCCATGAAGGTGGCCAGGTGAATATCGAAATCATGGACGACGGCGCCGGCATCAACCTGGAGCGCGTCAAAGCCAAAGCCGTCTCGCAAAATCTCCTCACCGCCGAGCAGGCCGCCCGTCTCTCCGAACGCGAGGCGATGAATCTCATTTTCCTCCCCGGTCTCTCCACGGCGGAAAAAATCTCCAATGTCTCCGGCCGCGGCGTCGGCATGGATGTGGTCAAAACCAACATCGAAAAAATTGGCGGTTCCATCGACCTCCAGACTCAACCCGGCCAGGGCACCACGCTCAAAATCAAAATCCCGCTCACCCTCGCGATCATCCCCGCGTTGATCGTCACGAGCGGCGGCGATCGCTACGCCATTCCGCAGGTCAGCCTGTTGGAACTCGTGCGGCTCGAGGGAGCGCAAGTGCGCAAGGGCATCGAAATGCTTTACGGTGCCCCCGTTTACCGCCTGCGCGGTCATCTCCTCCCGCTCGCCTACCTGAACCAGCAATTCAAAGTAGCCACTCCTCCCGCCAAAGCAGGAGCCGATGCCGATGATGCCGTCGTCAACATCATCGTGCTTCAGGCCGATGGCCGCCATTTCGGACTCGTCGTCGATGAAATCAACGACACCGAGGAAATCGTCGTCAAACCGCTCGGCAAACAGCTCAAAGGCATTTCCAGTTTCGCCGGTGCCACCATCATGGGCGACGGTCGTGTCGCGCTCATTCTCGATGTGGTCGGACTCGCGCAACACGCGAACGTCGTCGCCGAAACCCGCGACCGCGCGATGATGGAGGACAAAACTCGCACGCAGGAAAATGCCGACCAGCGGCAAACCCTGTTGCTCTTCACCGTAGGCACTGACCGCCGTCTGGCGATCCCACTTTCCCAAGCCGCGCGTCTCGAGGAATTCTCCCTCACCAAGATCGAACGCACCGGCACGCAAGAAGTCGTCCAATATCGCGGTCAGATTCTTCCGCTCATCCGCGTCGCCGATCATCTGGCCGGTCAGATCAATCAAGCCAACCTCGTCGCGTTGGATCCGATGCCGGTGGTGGTCTATTCCGAAAACGGCCGCAGCGTCGGCCTCATTGTCAGCCAGATCAACGACATCGTCGACGAAGCCGTCACCATCCAGCGCAAATCCACCGCGCAAGGCATCCTCGGCTCCGCCGTCGTCCAAGGGAAAGTCACGGACTTGCTCGATGTCCCCGCCCTCATCCGCGTCGCCGACCCCGGCTTTTATCCCGCCGCCGCGTAAAAAGAACGGAAGGCCTGAAAAACTGAAGAGCTGAAACCCAATGATGAATGCCGAATGCCAAATGAATTTCAGTGTAGGGCCGGCCCTTGTGACCGTGCTGTTCCTCGGCGAATACCAATGCTCGTCGTAGCGGCAGAACCACCACCCGAGATTACGAGAACGAGAAAGAAAACGAGAACGATCCCTCCCTCAGTCTCTTAGTCCCTCCGCCCTCTGGCTCTCAACTCTCCCCCTCCGTCCTCCGTCCTCCGCCTTCCGTCCTCAGTCCTCAGTCCTCCACCCTCCGTCCTCCGCCTTCTGGCTCTCAACTCTAAACTCTCAGCTCTCAACTTTCCCACCCCGTCCCCGCCCCCATGAACTCCGCCACCCAATACTGCACCTTCTACGTCGACGGACTATTCTTCGGCGTGGACGTTCTCCGCGTGCAGGAAGTCATCCGCTATCAGGAGATGACCCGCGTCCCGCTCGCCTCCCATGTCGTCAGCGGTCTCATCAATCTCCGTGGCCAGATCGTGACTGCGATCGATCTTCGCCGCCGACTCGTCCTGAAAGATCGCGCCACCGATCAACTCCCGATGAACGTCGTGGTTCGCACCGATGACGGCGCCGTGAGTCTGCTCGTGGATGAGATCGGCGATGTCCTCGAAGTTGACGAGAGCACCTACGAGCGTCCGCCCGAAACCCTGACCGGCGTCGCCCGCCAGCTCGTGCGTGGCGTCTACAAATTAAAAGACCGGTTGCTCCTCATCATCGACACCGAGCAAACCGTCGATCTCCACGCCAAAGCCAACCCAACCGCCAACACCGCGTGAATAAAAACTGAAGGACTGAAAAGCTGAACTAAAATCCCAAACGCCAATGCTCGTCGTAGCGGCAGGCATCATCTCAGTCCCTTCTCCACTCCGTCCTCCGTCTTCCGTCTTCCGTCCTCCGACTTCCGTCCTCCGCCCTCCGTCCTCCGCCCTCCGCCTTCCCCCTTTCGAATTCACAACCAATCCGTCCACGCCCAACCAAGACTCCCTCCATGAATAAATCCTCCGCCTCCACCCGTAAAGTCAGCCCCCACACCGATCCGAAATCCAGCGCCCCGCGCGATAACTCCATCAAAATCTCCGCCGATGAGCTGGCCAATCTCCGCAGCCAACTCGCCGCCATTTCCCTCGCCCAAGGCGTCATCGAACTCGCCCTCGATGGCACCATCCTCACGGCCAACGACCATTGCTTGAAAATTTTCGGCTACACCCTCGACGAACTCAAAGGCCAGCCCCACGCCAAACTCGTCGAACCCGCCACCCGCGATTCCGCCGCCTACAAACAACTCTGGCAGGATCTCGCTTCCGGCCAGCCCTACGCCGCCGAAGCTAAGCTTCTCCGCAAAGAGGGGAGCATCGTCCACGTCCAGGCCACTTATCAGGCAGTCCTCAACGCCGCCAACCGCCCCGCCAAAATCGTGGCCGTGTTGACCGATGTCACCGCCAAGCACGCCATCGCCGCCGAAATGGTTGAACTCAAGGTGCGCGCGGAAATTACCAACCTCACCAGCATTGTCTCCGAGTCCGACCTCAAGGGCGACATTCTCAGCATCAACGAAAAGTTCATCGAAATCTCCCAGTACAGCAAGGAAGAGCTCATCGGCCACCCGCACAACACCACCCGCCATCCCGACATGCCGAAGGAGACTTTCAAGGAGGTCTGGTCGACGATCGGTCGCGGCAAGACTTTCCGCGGCATCATCAAAAACCGCAAAAAGGACGGAACGCCCTACTATGTCGATGCCGTCATCGCCCCGGTCCTCGGCGACAATGGTAAACCGAAAAAATATATCGGGGTGCGCTACGACATCACTGCGGCCGAACTCGAACGCCAGAACATGAAGGGCGTCCTCGGTGCCATCGACAACGCCTATGCCTATATCGAATTCAACACCAAAGGCCATGTCCTCAGCGCCAATGCCAATTTCCTCAAGACCCTCGGCTACCAACTCAATGAAATCACGGGCAAACATCACAGCCTGTTTGTCGATCCCGCCTACGTGAGTACCGCGGATTACACCCAGCTCTGGGCCGATTTGAACAATGGCATCAGCAAGTCCGATGTCTTCAAACACATCACCAAGGATCGGCGGGAAATCTATATCCAGGCGGTTTATGCGCCGGTGAAGGACGAGATGGGGCGCGTCAACAAAGTGGTGAAAATTTTCACCGACGTGACCGATCAGAAGATCGCCCAGCAAAACAACGACCGGCAAATCGGCGAAATCAACCGCACCCAAGGGGTGATCGAATTCACCAACGAAGGCACCGTCCTCACGGCCAATAATAATTTTCTCTCCCTGATGAATTACAGTCTCGACGAAGTAAAGGGCCAGCATCACTCGAAGTTCGTCGAGCCGTCCTTCCGCGATTCACCGGAATACAAAATGTTCTGGCGCGATCTCAATGACGGCAAATTCCAGACCGCCGAATACAAACGCCTCGGCAAAGCCGGCAAGGAAGTCTGGATCCAAGCCACCTACAATCCGGTCTTCAACGTCGCCGGCAAGGTCCACAAGGTCGTGAAATTTGCGACCGACATCACCGCCCGCAAACAGGGCGAAGCAGCGCTCAAGATCACGCTCGAATCCGTCAGCCAAAATGCGCAATCGCTGGCCTCCGCCTCGGAAGAATTATCCACGGTCGCCCAGCAAATGAGTTCCAATTCCGAGGAAACTGCGGCCCAATCCAACGTCGTCGCCTCCGCCTCCGAGCAGGTTTCCAAGAACGTCGCCACGGTCGCGACTTCCGCCGAAGAGATGAGCGCCTCCGTGAAAGAAATCGCCAAGAACGCCAACGACGCCGCCCGCGTTGCCACTTCCGCCGTCAAAGTCGCCGAGGACACCAACCGCACGGTCGCCAAACTCGGCGAGAGCAGCATCGAGATCGGCAAGGTCATCAAGGTCATCACTTCCATCGCGCAGCAAACCAATCTCCTCGCGCTCAACGCCACCATCGAGGCCGCCCGCGCCGGTGAAGCCGGCAAGGGCTTCGCGGTCGTCGCCAACGAAGTGAAGGAACTCGCCAAACAAACCGCTGCCGCCACCGAAGATATCAGCGCGAAGATCGAGGCCATTCAAACCGACACCAAGGGTGCCGTCACCGCGATCGCCGAGATCGCGAAGGTCATCGGCCAGATCAACGACATCTCGAACACGATCGCGAGTGCGGTGGAGGAGCAATCCGCTACCACGAACGAGATCGCCCGCAACGCCACCGAAGCCGCCAAGGGCAGCACAGAGATTTCCAAGAACATCACGAATGTTTCGCTCGCCGCGAAGAACACGACCGAAGGAGCGAACAACACCCTCGCCGCCGCCCAGGAACTCGCGAAGCTCTCCGCCGCCCTCAAGGCCGTGGTGGATGCGGCGAATCTGAAGAAATAGTAGTGAGCATCAAGTAGTGAGTAGCCGGTAGCGGCGCTTGCCCCCAAGCGCCATCTATCGCCCGCGTGCGGCGCCAGCCCCGAATGACCCCTGGCTCCGAATGGCGGTTGAGGGCAACCGCCTCTACCCAATTCATTCTTTCCCGGTAGCGGCGCTTGCCCCCAAGCGCCATCTATCGCCCGCGTGCGGCGCCAGCCCCGAATGGCCCCGGCTCCGAATGGCGGTTGAGGGCAACCGCCCCTACCCAATTCATTCTTTCCCGGTAGCGGCGCGTGCCCCCAAGCGCCATTCCCTCCACTGCTCGCTTGTGGCATTTATCCGGCAAAACCTTCAACACACGCCACCGGATTTCGTCCCTGTCGGTTCATGGTTTTTCATCACCCTCTGCTGCGAAACGCGCTCGTTGAACCAACT
>JBBRBC010000049.1:0-29764 GCA_038206205.1 Opitutales bacterium | reverse complement strand
TGCGGTGCGGTGCGTTGCGTTGCGTTGCGTTGCGTTGCGTTGCGTTGCGTTGCGTTGCGTTGCGTTGCGTTGCGTTGCGTTGCGTTGCGTTGCGTTGCGTTGCGTTGCGTTGCGTTGCGCTACGTTGCGTTGCGTTGCGAGGCGAGCTCGCAACCTACGCAGTGGGGCGTGGGCCCACCACGCTGTCGCGGCGCTCCAGCGCGGCTACGGGACTGAAAGTGGGGATTGCAGAAGGTGAGAGTTGAGAGCTGAGAGCCAGACCAAGCCGAGGTAGGTAGCGCGCTTGTCGCGCTACGTTGCGAGGCGAGCTCGCAACCTACGAAGTGGGGCGTGGGCCCACCACGCTGTCGCGGCGCTCCAGCGCGGCTACGGGACTGAAAGTGGGGATTGCAGAAGGTGAGAGCTGAGAGTTGAGAGTCAGACCAAGCCGAGGTAGGTAGCGCGCTTGTCGCGCTACGTTGCGAGGCGAGCTCGCAACCTACAAAGCGAGGCGAGCTCGCAACCTACGAAGTGGGGCGTGGGCCCACCACGCTGTCGCGGCGCTCCAGCGCGGCTACGGGACTGATAGGTGGTCGCCGATTTCCACATCGGCGAGAGAGCGTCGGGGCGGAGACCGACGCCCAACTGGGGATGCTTTGGCTCAGGGGTTCTGGCTCTTCGCTCTCGACTCTGGACTCTCGCCTTTTTTTCCCGATCAGCCCGTCTGTTTCAGTTTCGTGATCTTGTCGATGACGGTGAAAAGTTCCTGGGTGTTCACGGGTTTGGCGAGGAAGCCGAGCATGCCGGCTTCGGTGGCGCGTTGACGGTCTTCGGGATACACATTGGCAGTGAGCGCGTAGATGGCGGGCGGGCGCGTGCCGGATTGTTGGCTAAGAATTTCCCGGGTGGCTTGGAAGCCATCCATGACCGGCATCTGCAGATCCATGAGGACGAGATCGTAGGGCTGGCGCAGGGCGGCTTCGAGCGCGAGGCGACCGTTCTCCGCGAGATCGGGCTGGTAGCCGCGACTTTCGAGGATGAGGCTGATGAACTCGCGATTGATGGGATGATCTTCGGCGACGAGAATGCGCAGTGTCTGGGGCGTGATGACGGGTGGTTCGACCGGAGCGTTGTCGGCGGCGAGTGTCCGCACTGGCGCTGGCTGGGCGCAGATGAATTCGCCGTTGACCGTGAAGGAAAAGGTAGAGCCTTTTTCGGGGATTGATTCCAAATTAATCTGACCGCCGAGCATGCGGACGATGCGATCAGAAATGGCAAGGCCGAGTCCGGTGCCGCCGTAATTGCGGGTCGTGGAGGAGTCGACTTGACTGAAGGGTTTGAAGAGGCGGTCGCGCTGGCTCTCGGTGATGCCGATGCCGGTATCGCTGATCGCGATGGCGAGCGCGCCGGAGGTCGGCGAGGCGGGGATGCCGGGCGCGAGAGTCACTTTAACCATTACGGATCCTTGCGTGGTGAATTTGACGGCGTTGCCGATGAGATTGACGAGGACTTGGCGAAGGCGGAGGCGGTCAATCACGATGGTGTCAGGCAAATCGGGGGTGGTTTCCAGCGTGAAGGTGAGATGTTTTTCGGCGGCTTTGGGCGCAAACATATCCGTGACTTCGTTGAGGAGCGGGAGGAGGTGGACGGGTTCGGGATGGAGATCGAAACGGCCGGCTTCGATCTTGGAGAAATCGAGAATATCGTTGATCAAGGCGAGGAGTGCCTCGCTGCTCGTGCAGATAGAGGAGAGCCAGGTGATTTGCTGGGCGTTGAGGGAGGTCGTGGTGAGGAGGAGATCGGAGAAACCGAGGACGGCATTGAGCGGCGTGCGGATTTCATGACTCATGACGGCGAGGAATTCACTCTTCGCCCGGTCGGCGGCTTCGGCGTGTTCCTTGGCGGCGATGAGGGAGCGCTCGGCTTCCTTGAGGGCGGTGATTTCGACGCTGGAGACGATGATTTCGCAGACCTCGCCGTTTTCCCGTCGAGGGCGCAGGAGAACAAACAGTTCCAGTCCGTTGGTGGACGCGTAGGTGGTGGAAAATTCCTCACCGGCCCAGGCGCGGGCGTAGGCGGAGTTGATGAGGGCGGCATGGGCAGGCGGGGCGAGTTCTTCGATGCGGCGACCTTCGACTTGATCGGCCGTCAAGCCGAGGCGCTGGAGGAGCTGGCCGCGGCATAGGGTGTGCTCGAAGCCGCGTGGAGTCAGGCGCACGCACTGAATCATCCCTTGTTGGAGTTCCAAGGTCTGTTGGTAGTAGCGGCTGAGTGAGGCGATTTTGCTTTCGGCCTCGCTGCGGAGTTTTTCGTTGGCCTCGGTGAGTTCCTTCGAGGTGGTCTCGAGGGTGTGTTCGATGAAGTCGCGATCTTGGCGGAGTTCGATGTAAGCATTCTCGATCGCGCGGAGAAAGCCCTGCCACTGCGGCGACGCGGGGTCGGCGGAGGGCAGGTGCTTGCGCAGTTGGCGGGCGAGAAGTGAATCCATCGTGGGATCAGGCGGCTTCGGTGAAGACGGTGAGGGTCATGGTTTGATTGTGGAGATCGCAACTGTGGACGAGCCCGCTCGGGCAGATTTCGCCATAGGAATAAAAACCGGCGGCGGCGACGCCGCGACCGATCTGATCGAGGACGGCTTCGACTTCTTCCTCGATGCGCTGGCCCATGACGAGGCGGCGGCCGACGCAACTGACGAGGACGGCGAAACTGTTGGCGGGATCGGCGGAGTGGAGCGCGATCTTACCGGCGGATTCGGCACCGCCGACGAGGGCGTCGGTATTGGCCTTCATCAGGCTGACGTAGTGGCCTTGAGGAATATCGCCGGCGAAGGTGAGGGATTGTTTGTCTTCGTCGATGGCGAGGATGGTGCGGACGAGACCGTGCTGGGCGGTTTTGTCGGGCAGGAGTTCGAGCGGGAAGAGGAGGCCGGTGGCTGGAAGGCCAGAGGCGCGGTCGCCGAGATAGGATTTATAGAGGGAAAGTGCGGGCTGGCCGTCGAGGGTGAAGAGGACATTGCCCACGGAACTCGTGACGAGGCGACGGGGTCCGAAGGCTTCCCAGCCGCCGGCGGAACCGTGCGTGAGGGTGAGATGATCACCGTAGAAACCGATAGCGACGACGCGTCCGGGGCTGATGTCGCGACCGAGGCCGGCCATGGTGCGCTTGAAGTTGGAACCATCCCCCGCGAGACCGCCGGTGACCTGAACGGTGGGAGGAAGACTGGCGCGAAAGCCGGTGGTGAGTGAGGTGCCGTTGACGAGTAGGCCGTCGCTGAGGACCAAGACGTGTCGAAGATCGGGTGCGGCGAGGCGGGCGCCGAGCGTCGCGGCGGCTTGGTGGCTTTCGCCGGCCTCGGCGACGAGAATGCTTTCCGCGCGCACGCGGGTGCTGGCGAATTTAATGCAGAGGACGGCGAGAGTGTCGTCGGAGACCGTGGCACCGAGGATTTCTCCGGCGGTGCTGCAACCGGCGCAGACGGCGCCGGGGTAACGATCGAGCAATTCCGAGAGCGCGCCGGTGGTTTGTCCGAGCAGGGCGGAGGAACCGAAGTAGAGGATGAGATCAGCTTGAGCGGGAGCGGAGGCGAGGGCTGGGGACCAGCCGGATTGAGGGTGCCAGGTCAGGGTGGTGGTTTTCATGTTTCAATTTTATGGGTTGGAATAATTGGGGGAGAAAGGGGAAGGCCTCAGTTGGTCGCGGCGGTGTTGAACGGAGGTGTGGTGATCGAGGGCATGGGTGGCGTCGTGGTCGAATTGGTTGGGGGCAACGGCGGCAGGCCGGCGGCAGCGCGAAGAGCGGCGCGAAGTTTTCCGGGGTTGGCCGGTTTGAGGAGATATTCGGAAATGCCCAGCTTCGAGAGGGCGAGGATTTTGGTGCGGTCCTGCTCGCCGGACATGATGGCGACGCGCAATTTTTGCAGGGCGGAGTCGCCTCGGATTTGTTCAAGCAGCATGAGTCCGTCCATCTGGGGGAGACGCAGATCGATCATACAGAGATCAGGGCGAAGGCCGTCGCGGAGTTGTTCCAAGGCGTTGACCCCGGTGGTGGCTTCGACAATTTCCCAGTCTTCTTCCTGATTGATGATGGCGGCGAGGGCGGTGCGTTCGACGATATCATCTTCGACGATCAAAACAGTTTTGTGCAGGAGATTGCGCGTGGCGACGATGGGGGCGGCGGTGGCGACGGGCAGGGTGGCGATGATTTGGCGGAGGGTGGCGAGCACTTTGTCGCCGACGTAGGGTTTCAGCATGAAACCGCTGATGCCAATTTTTGCGAGAGCGATGATGGTGTCGCGGTCGCGGGTCGCGGAGGCGATGGCGACCGGGAGTTGTTTGAGGGCGGGATCGCGGCGGACGCGTTGGAGGAGTTCCACGCCGTCGATCTTGGGCATGCGCAGATCGAAGAGACTGAGCTGAGGCCGAAGTCCGTCGCACAACATATCGAGGGCTTGCTGGCCATCACCGGCCTCGATGATTTGCCAGTCGGGCTCGGCTTTAAAAATTTCCTTGAGCGCGCTGCGCTCGAGCGCGTCATCGTCAACTACGAAGATTTGTTTCATGGTGGCGGATTAGTGAAATTAGACAGTGGTAGGATGGAGCAAACGTTCGAGGAGAGCGGCGAAAACTTGTTCGGTTTCGCGAAGGATGGGTTCGATTTGGGCGAGCTGTTTTTGATCAGCCAACTTTTCCAATTGGGCGCAAAGTTCGGCGAGGCGGGAGTCATTCATGTAGCGGGCGTTGCTCTTCAGCGTGTGGGCTTCGAGGGCGATCGTGGCGGTCTGCTGCTGGGTGAAGGCGGTGCGCATTGATGCGATGCGGCGAGGGGATTCGCGGATGAAAACCGCCGTGAGTTTCTCGAGCATGTCGGGGGACATGGCTTGATTTTCATCAGGGGTTGAGGTCGCGAGGGCGGCTTCAGCTTCATCGAGTGAAGCGAGGAGTTCGGCTTCGCTCAGGCCGGGAGGTGCCTCGTTCGGAGCGGTGGGAGCGGTGGCGGTAACCGGAATCGGGGCCGGGGCCGAGATTTTGGCGCGGGTTTGCAAGTGTTCGATGGCTCGGGCGAGAGCGGCGCCAATGGCGGGAGAGCGCACGGGTTTGGTCACGAAATCATTCATGCCGCCGGCGAGGCATTTGGCCCGGTCGTCGGCGGAGGCATTGGCGGTGAGCGCGATGATGTAGATTTCCGGATCGGTGGCTCCGGTGGCGGGATCGCGGATCAGGCGCGTGGCGGTGAAGCCGTCCATGATAGGCATGCGATTATCCATGAGGACGACGTCGAACTTTTCCTTGATGAGTCGATCGACGGCTTCGCGTCCGTTCACGGCGAAGGCCATGTCGCGGTGGCCGAGGAAGGTGACGATTGATTCGGCGACGGTGCGATTGGAGACATCGTCATCGACGACGAGGATCCGCAAGGGTCGGGCGGGGGCGGAGCGCGGTGGGAGGGGATGTTTGGGAGTGGTGGCGGTGGGAGGGGCATTCACCGGCGGCTCCAGTGGCTTGGGAGCAGAGCGGACAACGGGGGCGGGGCACGCGGTTTCCGGGCCGGTTTTGAAGCCGCCGGAAAAAGCGAAGGTGGAACCTTGGCCCAGCGTGCTTGTGACGTTTACTTCCCCGCCCATGAGTTCCGCCAGGCTTTTGACGATGGAGAGACCGAGACCGGTGCCGCCGTAGTGACGAGTCGTGGAGGATTCGGCTTGGGCGTATTTTGCGAAGAGGCGGGCGCGATTTTCTTCACTGATGCCGATGCCGGTGTCGCTGACGGCGATTTTTAAGAGGACGGAACCGATGGAGATGGGTTCGGCGGAGAGGGTGACGCTGACACTCCCTTTCTCGGTAAACTTGAGCGCGTTATTGATGAGATTGCTGATGATCTGGCGCAGACGGGTGGGATCACCGAGCAGCACGGGGGGGACGCTGGGGGCGACTTCGTGATGAAAGGCGAGGCCCTTCGAGGCGGCGCGCATCTTGGCTGACTCGAAGGCGGCTTCGAAATATTCGTACGGATGAAAGGGAATGGTTTCGAGCGTGAGTTTGCCTGCTTCCATTTTGGCGGAGTCGAGGGCGTCGTCGAGGAGGTGGAGCAGGGTATCGGCGCTGTCGCGGGCGAATCTGGTGTAACGGCGGGGCTGGGGCTCGAGGGGAACTTGCTGGAGCAAATCGAGCATGCCGATCACGCCCGCGAGCGGCGTGCGGATCTCGTGGCTCATGACCGCAAGAAAATCGCTCTTGGCCTGAGTGGCTTCCTCGGCGGTTTTTTTGGCGGCGAGCAGGGCAATTTCCATCTGCTTTCTGGCGGTGAGATCGACGCATATGCCGACGAAACTGCAGACCCGGCCAGCGGTATCGTAGATGGGATTGGTGGCGACGCGCCAAGTCACCAGACGTGAATCGGGGGTGAGGTAATCCGCTTCGAAACTCGTGGGTTGACCAGTGATCGTGGAACGGACCGCTTCATCGATTTTGGCCCGGGTTTCAAGCGGCCAGAGATCGGAGAATTTTTTGCCGAGCACGTTGGTTTCGGTGAGCCCGAGGGCGTGGAGACCGTTTTGGTTGACGGAGAGATAGCGGCCGGCGAGGTCGAACATTTGCACGCAATCGGGCGAGCCCTCGACGAGGCTGCGATTGCGTTGTTCGGAGAGCGCGATTTGGGCGGAGCTTTCGCGCAGGCGTTCCAGAGCTTGAAATGATCCGAGGACGATGGCGACAATCAGCAAGGTGATCAATAAGACCGGCAGACGGGCCTGTCGGATGCGCGCATCCCAATCGGCGGCGGCGATATTGAGTTCGAGGTAAGCGAGGCAATGGTTGTTGGCATCGAAAATGGGGACATCGCCGAATACCCACGTGCCCCAGCGATCAGTCTCCGGACCGAGTACGAAGGAGTGGTTGGAGGCGAGCCCGGTCAAATAATCCGGGGTGGCTTCATCATAGGCTTGTCCCGGAGGGGAGTAGTCCTTCGATGCAGGGTCTTCGGAGTCGGCGAGAAAATAGGCTTTCTGTTCGCGGATACCGGCGAGCAAAACAAATCGCAGATCCGAATTGGCGTGGCGCATGGCGATCAACTGCGCCTTGAGTTTTAAGTAAGCGGGATTCGTGAGGTCAGTTTCATCCCAGTGCAGTTGACTGACGTCTTCGGCGTGAATGGCCGCTGCTGCGATTTCGGTGCGAGCCAAAATTTGTTGGCGCATCATTTTGTCCTGATGCTCGCCGGTGAGGTTGGCACCGAGCCAGCCCGTGAGACCGATCAGGATTATCCCGAGCAAACATAGGGTTTGGCGGCGTTGCCGGGACGATGATTGTTCGGCGGTTCTTGGCGGATTATTATGCGCGAGCTGATGATGATAAACAATGATCGTTAAGAGAAAAAACAGTGCGCCGCGCACAATCTGAGGAGAGAGAGCCGCGAAGAGTTCGGCATTGACGGTGAGCAGGGTGGGATCGGGCCAGGCGGTGAGGAGCTGGCAAGCGATGAGGATTAATCCTGCGGGGCGCAACAGGCGGGCAGAAGCCAGGGAGTGGGGGGCGTGGTTCCCGTGCCACAAAGTAGCGGCGGCGCATCCTCCCGCGAGGAGGGCCAACGTAAATCCGGACCACGCGGCACCGGTTTCTCCAGCCCAAAAAACAGCCAGAAGAAATCCGCCCGCGAGTGGGAGATGGATCCAGCGTTTCACGTCTGGGGAGAAACTGGCGCGGGCAAATTCGAGCAAGCATAAGGATGCGCCGGCGAGGAATGCCTGATTGATAAAAGTGAGCAGGGGGCTTTCCGTGCTTTCGTAAATCACTACTTCGATTCCAGTACGTATCGCCTGAAGGAAAGCATACCAAGCAAACCAACGCCATGGTTGGAGTGACGTATCGCGCTGGCTTATTCCCCGACTGGCGGTGGTGAGGAGCAGCAAAAGCCCGCCCTGCAGGATGAGGACAAGGTCCAGATTCAGCGAGAGTAGGCGGGACATGGTGGAGCTGTGAGAGAAAGCGGTGGCCCCCGCCGGTACGGGAACGTGATATAAACCGGGCGTTACCCTCTTGTGACGGCTCAAGGCACCTGAAACTTAAAGAGAAACTGGCCTGCCCTGAAGCGGTAGCTGGCGTGAAATCGAGCACGGAGCTTTCGGGACAGGGTCAGCCCACAAAAAAGGCCGCGCTTGGGGCGCGGCCGAATGGGAATTTAAAGAGGCGCAGGATTACTTGTTCGGCATCTGCGACTGCAGGGTATCGAGTCGTTTTTGCAGTACGTTCATCTCGGTGACGAGGCGCTCTTCCATTTTCTTGCGCTCAGAACTGTTGACGATGCTCAGGGAGGTGGCATCGCGCACCACATTCGCCGGCAGGGATAAAAGGCGGGTGATGAGGCCTTGATCCTTGAAGCTGCTGAGATAGAGCGCGGTGAGCTCATGGGTCAGCTTCATGGAATCCTGCGCGATGGTCTGCGATTGCATGACTTGGTTGTTCAACTCTTGGTTGCGGGCCATCTCCGAGGTGAGGACGCCGCTGATCTGGTTGGAAATGCGCTCACTGTATTGGTTGATGGAGTCGCGCGTGAGATTTTGATCCTTGGCCATATCAGCCAGAATGGGGGCGATTTTTTCCGCGAGACGACCACCGACTTTGTCGACCTGTTCGTTCTGCAGTTTTTCGGCTTCTTCCGGCGTGCGGGCAATCTGGCCGCTGGGAGCGACTTTTTTCGCGATGGCTTCGGCGAGCGCTTCGACTTTTTCAGCGTTCAGCTTGGCGACTTCTTCCTGAGTCATGAAGACATCGGCCGAGCGTTGGGCGATGGCGTCTTTGAGCACTTTATTGACGGCTTCGACCTGACGCCGGATTTCCTCGGCGGAGGCCTTGAGCTCGGCGGCGCTTTGCTCGCGCATCGCGGTCATTTCGATCTGCTGTTTGTCAGATAATTCTTTGACCGCCTTTTGATATAAGAAAAAACCGGCACCAATTAGAATGAGTGCGGTGAGGATGATAGCGGGAATTTGATCTTTAAGCTTTTGCCACATGTTGGTGTATGTTGGGGGTATCTAACTCTCTGACCTTCATAGCAGCTATATGTTCAAAAGCAATTCGACGTTTTATTAGATTTCTGCGATCAGTTGAACTGAATGAGTTTAAATAAATACGAACAAACCCTCTTTGATTACATCGACCGCCATACCGAGGAGCGGAGATATTGGCAGGGAAAGCTAAATGAGGTGGTTGGTCGGATGCTTGATCGAGGCGAGGCCGCGCGGGTATTGGAACGGGAAATGTGGGATTATTACACTGAGCGGAGCCAACATGTGCCGGTGCTCCGCGAGCTAAACACGGGTGGGGTGAGGCGGGTGAGTCTGTTGAACCTGACCGAATATCTCCTGCGGGTGTGGGGGCCGCCGCCCAAGCCGAAGAAAGCCCCGGCACCCGGGCTCGGTCGAGAGGGTGGGGGCTAGTGTTTGAGAATTAATTTGCCGGCCGCGATCGCACTCAGCGCGAGAGTGATGATTTCAAACCACCGCTGGCTGATTTTTCCGGCCAGCCAGCGACCGGCTAGCGCGCCTACGATCACGGCGGGTGCCAGCCATAGGTTTAGCTGCAAACTCCCCCGGTTGATTATGCCCAGATTTATCATGAAGGGGACTTTGGCCCAGTTCAGCACTAGAAAAAACACCGCGGAAGTGCCCATGAATTCGAGTTTGGGCAGTCGCATGGCCAGTAGATAAATGCTCATGACGGGCCCGGCGGCGTTGGCGACCATGGTGCAAAATCCCGCCAGCACACCGCTGACCGGTGCCAGTAGTCGTGGCGTGGATGTTGTGTGGTCAGAGGTCGGCCTCGTGGCGTTTTTTCGCCAAAAATGAAATGCCAGCATGGTGAGCAGGATGCTGCCGATCAGGCGAGACGTCCAAAGATCGTTCAGTCTTCCCAGAGTCAGCCAACCCATGAGCACGCCACCAATCGTCCAAGGGAAAAGGCGCCACAAATGTGACCAGACGAGGTGCTGGCGGTAGAGCCGCACGGCGAAAATATCCCCCATAATGAGCAGAGGCAGAATCACGCCAGTCGAGGCGCGGGCACCCAGCATATCCGCAAAAACCGCCACGAACAACATCGAGAGACCCGGTACACCTGTCTTGGAGAGCCCCACGCTCAGGGCTCCGAGTATTAACACAAACCACTGCCAATGGTCGAAAGGTAAGCTGGTCATGAGGGAATTTGCAATGTGACCGTGAGGTGCGGCATGTCGCATAGTCAATGCCTCGCGCGGGGGGAGGTGCTGGGCAAAACCAGCGCCCTCGGTCAGTTAGGTGATTAGCGATTGGATTGTATAACCCTAAAGCACGAATCGGTTTGGCCGATATACCCCTTAGTCCCTCCGGACCTATCTCTATGAATATTTTCCCCCTCCCGTTTTCTTCAGCCTATCGGCGATCTGGTTTCAGCTTGGTAGAAATGATCGGTGTGCTTGCGATTATTGCTATCCTTGCGGTCGTCATCGTGCCCAAAGTTTTCACGACCATCGCTTCGGCGCGCATCACGAATGCGGCCGGATCGGTCACTGCTCTAAAATCCACTGTGACAGAATTCGCGGGCAAGTTTGGCACCGTCCCCACGACAGTGGCCGCTTCCCGGCTCGATGATCTTTTTCTCACGGCCGGTATGCTGGATGGTCGGTTCGTCGTTAAAATTGGCACCCAGCCAGCCAATCCACCGATCGTCGGTGCGACTTGGACGAATGTTGCGGGCCCTTGGACCGCTGCGGGCGGGGCAAGTCAAACGACCCAATCCCGGATCATCGGGGTGGTGTCCAATGCGACGGCTCCTTCGGCGGCCAACGGTGCCAATTATCAACTTAACGGCGTCACTAGTTTGCCCGCCGGTTCTCGGATCGTATCAGCCGTGATCGTCAACGTGACGGGCAATGAAGCGCGCGAACTTAGTTTGAAACTCGACGGCGATGCCTACACCGCCGCGACTGCCGTGCTGGCGGATGCCGCCGGCAAGGTGGTCTACAATACCCCGAATGGGGCCGGACTCACCACCGTCTATATTTATCTCGCGCATCAGTAATCTTCGAAATCAACCGGCAGGGGCACTTGCCTGAATTGCGGGCCGGGCCGGGTCGCCCTCGCGCCAGCATCCCATGGCTATCACCACCGCAACACCTCCCACGCAACGACTGGGCGACCGGTTGCTCGCCGCTGGGCTGATCAGTAGTCATCAGCTCGAGTTGGCGCTGCGCGAGCAAAAGCGCACGGACAAACGCATCGGCATCGTCCTGCATGAGCTCGGCTTTGCCACTGAGCAGGACATCGCCTCCTTCCTCGCCTCGGATGCGCAAACTCCGACCGTCGATGTGCTGAAGCTTGAGATCGCGCCGGATGTGATCGATCTTTTGTCTTACGAATTTTGCAAGGAGGAGGGCGTCATTCCGTATCAGCGCAACGCCGATACGTTGAAGCTGGTGATGGCTGATCCCTTTAACGTGGTGGCAATCGACCACGTCGAACAGCTCACGCGGCTGCGCGTCGAGGTGCTCAGCGCGCCGCGGCTCGATATTCTCGACAAGCTTTCCTCCGTGAATGATCGCGAGGGCTCGATCGATCAGACGATCGATGACTTGATGAAGATTGGCGGGCGCAAGGGCAGCGATGAAACGACGGCGCCCATGATGCGCGCCATCGAGCAGATCATCGGTGCAGCGGTGCGAAAATCCGCGAGCGACATTCATTTTGAACCGGATGAAAAATCCTTCCGCATCCGCATGCGCAACGACGGGGTGCTCCAGCCGTTTTTGTTGATCCCTAAAGATCTCCAGGATTCCTTCATCGCGCGCATCAAGGTCATGGCGAATCTGGATGTTTCGGAGACGCGGCTGCCGCAGGATGGGCGCTTTAGTTTTACGCTCGGCCGCAAGGAACTGGGTTTGCGCGTCTCCTGTTTGCCGACCAACTACGGCGAGAGTGTCGTGCTGCGTATTTTGGACAGCGGCAATCTGCAGCTCGAACTCCAGTCCCTGGGCTTACGGAAGGAATCCGAGGTGAGTCTGGCCAGCGCGGTCGCCCGGCCCCACGGGATCGTGCTCGTGACCGGTCCAACCGGCAGTGGGAAAACCACCACGCTCTACACCGCGTTGAACAGCGTGAACCGGCTCGAGCGCGCGGTCTTTACCCTCGAGGATCCGATCGAATATAAACTGCCACACATCCGGCAGACGCAGGTGTCCGATAAAATCGGGCTCACGTTCAGCGCCGGGCTCCGCACTTTGTTGCGGCAGGATCCGGACGTGCTGCTCGTGGGCGAGACCCGCGACAAAGAGACGGCGCAACTCATGGTGCGCGCGGCGCTCACGGGGCATCTGGTTTTCAGCTCGCTGCACACGAATGATTCCTTCAGTGCGATCCCGCGCCTGATCGATCTGGGCGTGGAACCATTTTTGTTGCCCGCCACCCTGCACTTGATCATCGCGCAACGTTTGGTTCGCCGACTCTGCAAGGTTTGTCGCGAGCCCTTGGCTAATCCTGCGGCTCATTTGAAAGCGTTTAATGTTCCGTTGCCCCCCGAGGGTGAGCCGACGCTTTGGAAGGCGCAGGGGTGCAAGGAATGTCGTCATCAAGGCTATCGCGGCCGGGTGGCGATTTTCGAAATGCTGGTAATCGACGATGATTACACGGCGGTGTTACACAGCGGTAATGTCGAGAAACTGAAGGCGCTCGCTCGCGAGAAACACATGCCGTTGCTCTTCGATGACGGATTAAGACGGGCTTTTGCCGGCGACACGACCCTCGAAGAAGTTTTCCGCGTAGCCTTCGCGAGCTGACCATGAGCGTTTACCATTATCGCGCCTATAATGCCACTGGCCAGACGGTGTCTGGCGAGTTGGAGGCTGATGGGTTGCTCACGGTGGAAACGCGGTTGCGCAACATCGGCCTCTGGTTGCTGGAGGCGAAAGAAGGCGAGGGCATCGTGACGGTGGAGTCCAACCGCCTCACGATCAAACGCGGCGATCTGGTGAGTTTCTTTGTGCAAATGTCCCTGTTGCTTCGTGCGGGGATCACGTTGCCCAGCGCGTTGGATCGGTTAACCGAAGATTTTAAGGACACGAAACTCGGGATGGTGCTCGCCACGTTGCGCGATAAAGTGGCGATCGGTCAGCCGCTCCATCAGGCGATGGCTTCGTATCCGCAGGTTTTTCCCCTCGAGACGATGGCGATCGTGCATGCGGGTGAAGTGAGCGGACGGCTGCCGGAGGTTTTTGAAAGCTTGACCAGTTACTATGAATGGCTCGACGGGTTGATCGGCGAAATTCGTCAGGCCCTCATTTATCCACTCATGGTGATGGGCGCGTCGATGGCGCTGGTCGTGCTGCTGTTTACTTTTGTGGTGCCGAAATTTGTGAGCCTGCTGACGGATCTCTCGCTGCAGGTGCCGTTGCTGACGCGCATCGTGATGTCGATTAGCAATCTGTTGGTGCATGGGTGGCCGGTGCTTTTGCTCCTCGTGGTGGGCGTGCCGCTGGGTTTTAAAATCGCGCTACGCTCTCCGGTGTTTGGCTGTGCCTTTGATGAGGCCTTGACGAAGCTGCCGATCTTCGGGCCGTTGATCGGCATGTTCGCCCTGTCGCGTTTCACGAATAATCTCGGGATGCTTTACCGGGCGGGCATTCCCCTGCTGCGCGGTATTGAAATTTGCCGCAAGCTCGTGGGCAATCGCGCCATCGAACGTGCCTTGGGCGAGGTGCATCGCGGGGTGCTCGAAGGCACGCCGCTGAGCAAATGCCTGGCCGCGCAACCCATCTTTCCGCAGACGCTCGTCACGATGATCGCGACGGGCGAGACCTCGGGCACCCTCGATTTCGCGCTGAAGAGCGTGTCGGATTATTACAACAAGATCATCCCGCGGCGGATCAAGATCGTCTTCGCCATCTTCGATCCGGTGATGATGATCTCGCTGATCGCGGTTGTCGGCGTCGTGGCGCTGGCGGTGATTTTGCCGATTTTGCAACTCTGGGACGCCCGATGAAAACCGCTGCACCAATTTCCTCTTGCTGCCTTGTCATTGCGAGGAGGTCCGCCTGCGGACCGACGAAGCCATCCAGTGAGCTGGATCGCCGCGTCCGCCGCTGGCGGACTCGCGATGACAGAATAAAGGAAGGAAGCCCGCGCGCGGGTTTCACTATGATTGAAATGATCGGCGTGCTCGCGGTCATCGCGATTTTGGCGAGTGTCATCACGCCGAATGCCCTGCGGGCGATCGAGCGCGCGGCGGTCACCGCCGAAGCGCAGACGCTGCGGAATCTCGGGGGGCAGGTGAAACTCTATTTAAGCGCCCAGGGCACGGCGCCGACGTCCGCCAATTGGACGGTGGCGCTCGGCAATTATGCGGATCTCAGTCCGAGTGATATCGCCGTGAACAAACGCCAGATTGCGCGCGTGTATCTTACCGATCCTGCGGTGGTGCCGACGCGGCGGGTCATTATTCTTTCGAGCATGCGGACCGGCCTGGCCTTGCCCACGGCCGCTACCATTAACACGGCGGTGCGCTTCCAGGATATTTGGCAGACGGCCGATGGCGCCTTGCCGACCGCGTTGAGTTGGGGCGGTTGGGCGGCTTGGAGTACGGTCTCGAGTAGCGGAGAATTTCTGCGCATCGAGCGCGTTAATCTTTCTTCGGTGTATAACACCGATTTGCAAAGCTTCACGATCACGTTGAATAATCGCGGCGCGGCCACGGCGAGTTACAACATCGTGCTCGCCGACGGCACCATCCAAGCCGCCGTGAATGTGCCCGCCGCCGCCACGGTGATCTTCGCGAATCGTCGGCCGAAAGAACGCTTCAATCTCTATCTGGCCGGCGGCGGTGCCACGCTGGACTACAGCTATGTGCTCAGCGCGACGGGGAAAACTTTTGATTTCAACGGGGTGAACTGGATTCCTCAATGAGCGTCACGCAAAAAATTCCCGCGCCTGCGCCTGAGCCGCTCGTCGAAGCGACGCCGAAGGCTCCGATCTGGCGGCATTCCGCCCGGCTCAGTGATGATGTTTTGGGCATTGGCTGGTTGTATGGCTCGTTGTGTATCGCGGTGTTTAATGGCAAAAAAATGACCGATAGCTGGTCCGCACCCGCAGCGCGGCGCACGATGGAGGAGTTTGCTCTCGCCCTGGACGAAGCGCTGACGAAGTTGGATTTCACCGGCACGGAGGTTTTTCTTTTGTTGGAGCACGATAAGTTTGTTCATCAGCCGGAATCGGCCCCGCCGCTATCAAATAAGGCCGTCCATGCGTATCTGAAAGGCCACGTGCAACGCCACGAGAAGGAGTATGGCAAGGTGCTGTGGGTGGAACAGCAGACGTTGTCGGTGAAGCAGGAGCATTCCTACATTCTCCATCTGTTGCCGCACAGCTTTTATACGGAGTTAAACAATCTGCTGCTGGCGCGTCGGCTGGATCTCACCCGCATTTTGCCGCTGGTGGTGCCCATCAAGCGCGAACTTGATCGCTTTCCCATCGCGAAAGATCGTCCGGTGCTCGTGGCGGTAGAAGCGGGAGCGGCGACCGTCGTCATGGTGGCGAAAGTCAGTGGTCAACTGATTTTGGCCCGCACCATTCTTGCTTCCTGGAGTGCGGATCCGGCGCGCATCGGGATCGAGATCAACCGTTCGCGGCTTTACGCCAAACAGCAATTTGGCACGACGGTCGAAAAGATCTGGCTGCTCGGCCAAAACAACGCGTCCACTGCAGAGGTGAGCGGGAAGTGCGGTGCGGATAAACAGGTGATGGTGTTGCCCACCGAACCGGTGGAGTGGCTCCAGTCTGTGGCTAAGCTTTCGCCGCAGCAGCCGATCAATCTCGTGTCCGGTTATTTGAAACAAAAGCGCCGCCAACGGATTCTTCGTCGTTGCGTGGTCGGCGCGTGTTGGGCGGGGTTGGTGTATTTTTTGATGGGTGCTTGGACGAGTGATCGGGCCTGGGAGAGTGAAAAACAACGCCTTGCTCGGTTAAAGGCGAACGAGCAGGTGATGACGGCTGAACGTGAGCGCTTGGTCGCGCGTAATGAAATGGTGGTGCGCGGGCAGGCTTTGATTCAGCAGGCGGAGGACACACGTTTACCTCCGGTGGCCGGAAAATTTCTCGCCTATCTGGCCAGTGTGCTGCCGGGCGAAATTCGTCTGAGTGATCTTTCGGTCAAGTGGGAAGGGGCGTCCGGCGGCTGGTCTTTCCGGATCGAAGGGTCCATTGAAGCGGATGAGGAAACGGCCCGCGAAATACTCGGTGCGTTGCAAAGACAATTAGGGAAGAGCCCGCTGCGGGTGCGGTTTAATGCTACGGCGCAGGCGGTGGTGGCGATGCCGGTCACCTTGGGGGCGACGGTCCCGGAAGAGCAACGATTCAGCCTGGAAGGAGGCCTGCTTGAAAACTAAACTCATCGCCTTCGGTCTGCTCTGCTGGCATCTGCTGACCGATGTGCCGGGTTGGCCGGATGCACCCCCATGGATGCGTTGGCGGCGGGCGTTGCCGCTGCTGGTGCCTTGCGTGGGGATTTTGTTTTTGGTCTCATGGAATCTCGTCGGTCGTGATCCGCGGATCCGCGCTGAGCGCGCGACGCATCAAGCGCTTTTTTCCTTGGAGGAGGAGATTGTCTCTCTCCGGTTGAGTTGTTCGGAACAGCAGGCGCAGGATGTCGCGATCAGGATCGCGGGAGCGGATAAGTTGCTGCTCGCTGATCCGGCGGAACTCGGCCCCATCTTGGCCGCGCTAAAAAAAGAAGCGGTCGCCCGTCAATGGGACGCCACTTTTCAAGCGGGCGATACATCCCTGGAAAATACGGATGCTGCGGCACAGGTGTATTATTTGCCGGTGCGGGGGAAGTTGGTGGTTAACCCGGCTGATCCGAGCTCGTTTGCGTCGCTGATTGCCCTGCTTGAGCGTTATTCCTCAACAGGTAAGAGAATAGATCTCACGCGAGTGGCTATTCGTGCCGATGAGCAGGGACGGTATGCCGTCGAATTAAATCTCCGGCTGGCTTGCCGACATGCCCATGAAAAAACTTCTCAATAAACCTTGGTTTGTCGGCACGCTCGCGCTCGCCGCTCTGATGCTGGTGGGGCATTCGGTGTGGGACGGCCTTAAGGGAAATGCGGTTGGTCGATCAGGTAGCGCGGAGGTGTTGGCAGGGACCTCGGCTGCTCCTGAAAACGAGACCGCCACTGAGGGAAATAACAAGCTGTCGGTGCGCGATGCTTTGAAGGAACTGATGATTCCTAAAATTGTTTCGCGTGATCCGTTCGCCCAGCGGCATCGCGGCGAAATTGAAACCGTCGTGGCCGCTAAAGTCATCGCCCCAGCTTTGGTTGATACCCTTCATCTCTCAGCGCTCTGGACGCAAGGCGGGGAGACTTATTCTTTGATCAATGATCGCATCTGCCAAGTGGGGGATGAAATTGGCCGGCTAAAAATCGAGTCCGCCTCGCAGGATGGCGTCTGGGTCACCCATGGGAAAGGGCGGAACTTTATTTCGCTCGGCGGGAATTTTATTCTGAAAACACCCGCTGCGGTTTTCCCTTTTTGAGCACCATGATAACTTGCCTTACTCTTCGAACAGGACGGTGGTTCCTCCCGACGTTGGCGCTGAGTAGCGCTCTGCTCGCGCAGGAGGCGACTCCGCTTCCTGAACCGGTGGTCGCGCCGGTGGCTGCTACGGAAACTTCGAGTGAGCCGGTGGTGGTCGCCCCCGTCGTTGCGTTGCCCGCTCCACCGCCGGTCGCCCCGGTCGTGGCGGGGTTGTCCCCGGCCGCCTCATCCGCCCCGCTTAGTTTTCGCGCGGATAATGTGCCGATCAAGCAAGCGCTCGCGCTGTTCGCCCGCGCCAATCATCTCAACATCGTGCCCGATCTGGATGTGGAGGGCATGGTGACGGTGGAGTTTCAGAATCTGCCGCTGGATCTCGCCATGCGCGCACTCATCGAAGCCAACGGATATTATTTCGTGCAGGATGGCCCGCTGCTTCGGGTGCGCAACCGCGAGATGCGACTCTTCCAGATCGATTATATTCATGTGACGCGCTCGGGTCAGGGTTCCAACGCCGTGCAAATCAGCTCGGGTGGCGGCAGCAGCAGCGGGGGGAGCAGCAGTGGTGGCGCCGCGTCCAGCGGTGGGAGCAGTAGCGAAGGTTCGACCATGACGGTGACGAACAGCTCGACGATTAATTTTTGGGGCGACCTGAGTGAGCAGCTAAAGTCCATGGTTTCAGCCACGGGCAGTTTTACGATCAACAGTCTGGCTGGTACCGTGATGGTGCGCGACAGCCACCGAAATATCGAGATGATCGCCCAATTCATCACCAACGTGACCGCCAGCGTCGTTCGCCAGATCGATCTGGAAGTGGAAATCTACGAAGTGGCGCTGAACAATTCGAGTCAGCTCGGAATTAATTGGGCTTACGTTGCCGACACGCTGGATACCTCATTTAATACGATACCCGGACTTACGCCCGTGACTGGCCAGCTCGCTCTGGGTTCCGGAGGCGGGCTCATTGTGCAAACTCCGGTGTTCGGTGCGCCCCCGGGCGCGCCCGGAATTCGCCTGCAGCACCAACGCGGAAATCTGGGCGCCATTCTCGACGCGCTTAAACAGCAGGGTAATCTAAAAGTAGTTTCCCGCCCCCGGCTCCGCACCCTCAATAATCAACCGGCCGTGGTGCGCGTCGGCCAGGACTTGCCGGTCTTTGTGCGGCAGGTGACCCAGTCGCCCGGGAATCCTCCCGTCATCACCACCAATGAGACGATCCAGACGATCACGGTTGGCACGGTCCTCTCCATCACTCCGCAAATTTCCGCCGATGGTCTCATCACGCTGGATATCACGCCGGCGGTCAGTCGTCTGGTTCGCACCGAGACTTCCGCCACCGGCCAGACCAATGCCCCGGTCATCGATATCCGGCAGGCCTCTTCGATTGTGCGCGTGCGTGACGGCGCGACGATTGTGATGGGCGGATTGGTGCAGGACAATGCCACCACCACGCACCGGAAAATCCCTGTCCTCGGGGATATTCCCCTGCTCGGCAAAGCCTTCACCGGTGAATACAAATCCTCGGAACGCACCGAGTTGGTTTTCTTTCTCACGCCCCGGATTATCCATGACGCGGCGACCGAAGCCTCGGCGAAACCGGAAGGCAAATAACTCGGGCGCCCGATACTTTCAGCCGTAATCCTCCCCAACCATGATTAACCGGTCCTACAAAGTATTGCTGGTCGAGGACGTGCTCATGATCGCGAAGATCACGGAGAAGATGCTGAAGATGTCGCCGACCAATAAATATTATACCGTGTGGAAATCTCGGCTGGATGATTCGATCCAGACGCTCAAGGGCGAGGAGTTCGATCTCATTTTGCTCGATCTCAATCTGCCCGACAGCAGCGATCTGGACACGGTGAGCCGCATTATCGAAGTGGCGCCGGAAGTGCCGATCATCGTGTTGACCGCGAGCAGTGGCGATGAAATCGGCCTGCGTGCGGTGCAACTCGGAGCCCAGGATTTCTTGGTGAAAGGTGATTTCAACCACCTCGCCCTCGACCGCGCGATCAGCTATTCCATCGAGCGGCACCGCTTGCAGCGCACCATCCGGCAGCTCGCCGTGCTGGACGAACTGACGGGACTCTACAACCGGCGGGGCTTTAACACGCTCAATCCCGATGTGATTCAGCGGGTCAAGCAAACGGCCTTGCGCGGCTATCTCTGTTTTTTCGATCTGGATCGCTTCAAGCAGATCAATGACACGCTCGGCCATGCGAAAGGCGATGAAGCCTTGGTGGAATTTTCATCGACGCTGCGGAATGTGTTCCGCAAAGACACGCTCCTCGTCCGGCTCGGGGGCGATGAGTTTGTGGCGATGGGCGTGGAGCAGCACCCGGATCAAACCATGGAAGCGTTGCGCATGCTCGAGATCGTGCTCTCGGTGCGGAATAAAAACGGGGTTACCGGTTTTAATTTGGAAGCGAGTGCCGGCGTGGTCTACTTCGACCAGAACGGGACGCCTTCGATCGAGGAACTCACCACGGGTGCAGATGCGGCCCTCTACAAGAACAAGGAAAGCCGGCGCCAAGCCCGTGGGGCCGCGTCGGCCATCCATCCAGCCCATGAGGTGGTGACATGAGCACCAGTACCTTTTCCGATGCAGGCGTGGAAATGGCGGTTCGCCTGCGCTTGGCTTGTGAAGTGCATGATCCGAGAATCGTCAGTCATTTGGACCGGGTAAGTCGCTACGCTTGCGAGATTGGTCGGCTGGCCGGACTGCCCACTGCGCGGCTCATCCAGCTGCACTACGCTGCGCCTCTGCATGATCTGGGCAAGATTGGCCTGCCGCTGTCGTTGCTGAATAAACCGGGTTCACTCACTGCGGAGGAGCGGGAGACGGTTAAAACGCACACGGTGATCGGCTATAAAATTCTCGAAGGCAGCGCGTGGCCCGTGATCCATTGCGCGGCCCAGATCGCGCTTTCGCATCATGAATGTTGGGACGGCAGCGGCTATCCGTATGCCCTGCGCGGCGAGCAGATCCCGGTTGATGCGCGCATCGTGGCGGTGGCCGACGTGTTCGACGCGCTCATTTCCCATCGCGCGTACAAGCCGGCGTGGGAGGAGGAACACGCGATAGCCGAGATGTTGAAATTGCGTGGCATCAAGTTTGATCCCGCCATTCTTGATTTGTTCATGGCGCATCTCCCCGAGATGGCCCTCCCGGCGGAGACGACCTGAGACGTTATGCCCGGCTGTGGACAAATTTTCCGGGAGGGTGTGCGGTAGAGCTTATGGTGAAATTGCCCGCGCCGGATTGTTACACGAAATTATCGCGCTGCGGCATTTCTGCTGTTTACAAAAACAAAAAGCGGATTCATTCGGTATTCATCAGTCATCCACTCGATGGAAAAAACCTTAACGGCGGTCTCACAATCCACGCGGCAGTCAGTTAGCATCCGGGCCAAGACTTACGTTCTCGATACGAACGTTCTGCTGCACGATCCTCAATCGATCTTCAAGTTTCAGGACAACAATCTCGCGATTCCCGTCGAGGTCCTGGAAGAACTCGACGCCATCAAGGGCGAGCAATCCACGGAGCGGGGCCGCAATGCCCGCCGCGTGCACCGGCTCCTGCAGGAGCTGTTGCCCGACTCGCGCTCGATGCACGAGGGCGTGAAGCTGGAAAACGGCGGCACGCTTTCCGTCATCATCAACCGCTACCTCGTCGAGAATAACTGGTCGTCGCCCGCCATGCAGCGGCTGCGCGCCGTGCTCTCGGATTTCACGAAGAAGGACAATCGCATCATCGCCAGCGCGCTCTTTGTGCAGGAAACATTTCCACCGCCCACGATTCTGGTCACGAAGGATGTGAACGTGCAGCTGAAGGCCCGCGCGGTCGGGCTCGAAGCCCAGGATTATCTCAACGACAAGGTCCCCGAGGCGCCCGACACTGATTCCTATCCCACGATCGATCTCGATGTGTACGAAATGCAGCGCTTCTGCTCGGAGGGCCACTTGGAGTTGTCCGACAAGGTCGCGAAAAGACTTTATCTGAACGAATACCTGCTGCTCATGACGCCCGAGGGGAAGACGATGCCCGGTCGTTATTTTGGCGAGGGCGACGTGCGTCGTCTGCGCTTTCCGGAGTTTGTGAAGGCTCCCGGCGGTATTCCGATTCGCCCCCGCAATCTCGAACAACAATTTTTTCTCGATGCGTTGATGGATGAAAGCATTTCGCTCATCACCTGTTTTGGCAAAGCCGGCACCGGCAAGACGCTGCTCTCCACCGCCGCCGCGCTCCACCAGACCACCGACGAGGCTTCGCATTACGACGGCCTGTCGATCTCGCGGCCGGTGATTGCTCTCGGCAAGGACATTGGATTTCTGCCCGGCACGCTCGAGGAAAAGATGAAGCCGTGGTTGCAGCCCTACCACGATGCCCTCGAAGTGCTCATGCCCTCGAAGCCGCAAAAGGATCAGCAGTTCGCGGCCAAAAAAGTCGGCAAGAAAAAGAAAAAACACGACGACGTGATGGCGATGATATCGCCGCCCCAACCTTCATATAGTGGTGGCGGCGGCAGCAGTGGGGCCGCGCCGATGAAACCATACGAGCGGTTGATCAAGAGCGGCGTGCTCGAGATCGAGGCGCTGGCGTTCATCCGCGGACGCTCGATTGCCCGGCGGTTTTTCATTCTCGATGAAGCGCAGCAACTCACGCCGCACGAGGTGAAGACCGTGATCACGCGCATTTCCGAAGGCTCGAAGATTGTGCTCATCGGCGATCCGGCCCAGATCGACAATCCTTACGTCGACGCGCGCAGCAACGGTCTCGTGTATTGCCACAACCGGATGAAAGGCCAGTCGCTGCACGCCCACGTGAAGCTCTCGAAGGGTGAGCGCTCGCGCCTCGCCGAACTTGCGGCGGATTTGCTGTAAGCGATCGACGCAGGGTCGAGCGGGCAGCGATTTTTGTAGGACCGGCGCTTGTCGCCGTGCCGAAATGCGCGAAGACGGCGCGGCCACAAGGGCCGGCCCTACTTCCGAACGATCCTTACTCCTTCGCCTCGGCTTCGACCGGCTGATCTTCATCCACGGTTTCCTCTTCTTCCGGGTCGAGCAGGCTGGGTTCGTCTTGGCGTTGGGCCAGCCACTCCATCACGCCGCTAAACAGTCCGGTGAACAGCAAATCGCCGAAGAGAGTTTTTTGGAAAAAATAAATCGTGGGCAGATACTCGGGATGTCCGGTGGTTAACGCCTGCCACCAACCCGCGAGCGATTTGCTGTAGAAGGGATCTGTGAACCACGATTGGGTGTTGGTCACCAAATAAAACAGCAGGGCGCCGAGAAAACTGCCACTGAGCAACCACCGCCAGGATTTGCGTTTCGCGACCCAGGTGCCGAGGAAAAGCGCGGCGGCAAAACAGCTCGAGCGGGCGAGGAATCCGCCGAACGACCAGTAAAACCCGTACTCGGTGGCATGGAAATTATTCAGGAAAACATCCGATAGTTCGAAGGCGAGAAACGACAGCGCCCACATCCAAGGTTTACGGAAATAAACCGAGCCGCAGAAGGCGATCGCGCAGAACGGGGCGAAATTCGACAGCGACAGATCCAGCGTCGGCAGCAATCGGCTGAGTACGGCGAGCAGGATGAGAATGATGGCGGCAAACATAGGCAGTCAGTTGAGCAGTTGCGCCCGCGTGCTCAAAACAAAAATTCGGCGCAGTGGGAGTCGGGGATGGAGCAGGGCGTCGGTTTCGACCCCGAGGCTTATCGTCGAGAGGGAAACCGACGAGCACCTGCGGACTCTGGTTTGGCTGAGTAACGCGTCTTCAGGCTGTGTTCCACCCCGTCGCATGTACTGCCGCCCCTCGCCTCAGTTTTCCGCTTCGCGGGCCAGCAGCCAGAGCAGATCAGAAAGGCGGTTCATATAGTGCATAAGCAAGGGACGAATCGTCCGGCCATGCTGGCCGAGCCCAACTAACCGACGCTCCGCTCGGCGCGCCGTGGTGCGGGCGAGGTCGAGCGCCGACGCCCCCAAGTTGGCTCCCGGTGTGGCCCAACCGTCGAATTTCGGCTGGCGGGCCTCGATGGCCGCCACAGCAACATCGAGGCGGGCGAGGGCGGCCTCATCGATCTTAGTGAATTTGGATTCAGCATAGCGCTTGGCATCGGTCTCGGCACAGACGACTTCGCCCATCAGGGCCACCAACTCGTGTTGGATTCTTTCAAATTCGGCGAGGTGTCGCTTGTCGGGCTGGGTCGCTTTGATGAAGCCAATACTGGCGTTGAGCTCATCGAGCACACCGACGGCTTCGATCTGCGGATGATTCTTGGGCACGCGTTGTCCGTAGAGGAGGGAAGTCGTGCCGTCGTCCCCCTTCCGGGTGGCAATGGAGTGTGGGTTGGGTAGGGGGGATTCGGCCATGAGATTGAATTAGTTGATCCGATGGCCTGAAGCGGCTGACGACGTGATGGCCGGGTGGCACGGGTCTCCTGACCCGTGGGGCAGGGGATCACGGGTCAGGAGACCCGTGCCACGAGTGAAGCGATGGCCAGTGCGATTCATTTTTATTTTTTCGCGGCTTCGCGGGTGGCTTTTTTCAACGCCTTGATCTCGGGATCGATCAACTCGAGCGTGGCTTTGTCCATCCGGTCGATGAAGAGAATCCCGTTGAGGTGGTCCGCCTCGTGTTGAATGCAGCGGGCCAGCAGTCCATTGCAATGCAGCGTGTGCGGGGTCCCGTGGGCGTCCTGAAACTTCAGGGTGATTTCATCCGGACGCACGACATCGCCATGGATCTTGGGGAAGGAGAGGCAACCTTCTTCATAGATCGTCGTCGGTTCCGGGACGGCCGTCACCGAAGGATTCACGATGACCAAGGGCATGAACAAATCGATCGGCGTATGCGCCCCGTCGAACTCCCAGTCGAATTCGCTTTCGGTCTCCCGCAGATCCACGACGCAAAGCTGGAGGGCTTCGCCAATTTGCTGGGCGGCGAGACCGATGCCATGGGCGCCGTGCATGCGGTCGATCATCTCGGCGGCGAGCTTTCGCAAAGCATCGTCAAAATGCGTGAGGGTCGCGCCTTTTTTGCGCAGGATGGGATTGTTGAAGTGAACAATATTCAGCGGCATGGGTCGTAGTGAGAAATACTATCTTCCTGAGTAATATTCCGGCAAATAAATTTGTTTTCCCCAAATAGTCCACTATGACCTCTTCCATGAGTACCCCCACCGCCGACCCGGGCCCAAGATCTCTTGCTTGGGTGGCTTTGTCGGTACTTGGGCTGGGTTTGCTCGCGGTCGCGTGGATGTTGCCCGCCAATGTCAAGTCGCTCAACCCGGCGCTGCTCCGTGAGGCGGGCCGCGATACGCCATCCGTCAGCGCTTTTAGTCGTGATTTGCTGGCCCTTGATAAACCCGGTCCGGCGGCGCTGGTTCTCGACGCCGCCCGGCTGGTCAAAGATCCCGGCGCTGGCGCGCTCGGGGTGATCTTCGAGGGCTTTCAGAAAAAACATCCCGAGATGGTGGCATGGGGCGGTTGGGATGTGGCGCTCGATCCGCTGTTGACTATCCGAAATGTGGGTTCCCCCGCCAACTCGACTCCCGTGCTCACATTTATGGTGACCCAAAAGGCCCGGGATAACCTACGAAAATATCTCGAGCTGTCGCGTTTGCCGGGCGTGCAAACCTTGCTGAAGACCGCTGAGCTGACCGGTACCAAACGCTTCGTCCCCGCCCGCCGGCCCGGTGGCCAGCCGCTCGAAGCCGTTATTTTGCTCACCACGTATCTCTGGCAGACGGAGCACTTGGCGCCGTCGCTCCAACGCGAAGTGCGTGAGCAAGCCGAGATCGCCGTCACCACTGGCCAGCTCGGGCCACTCGAAGATTTCTACATCGATATCCTCACCTTGGGAAAAAAGCTTAACTGGATTCAACTTTCCGAGCTGCTGCGCACCGCCACCAGCGCTTCCACCGTCGCCCAGTTCGCCCATCTCACGCGCGTCGCCCCCGAGCATTTGCCCGTCATCTACACCGCCGCGCTCATGGCGAATAGTGCCGACGGCGTGGCCCGTTATCTGATCACCCACGGCAAACCCGGCATCGAATTTCTGCGGGAGGCCATCGCGTTTAATGAAGGGGCCGTCGAGCAACTGGTGCTGCGCCAGGTGCCGGTCACCAATCGTGTCGGCATCGAATACGAATTCGGCGCCTCCTTCGCGCTGCACCGGCCCGAGTTGGCGCTGCTGGTGAAATACGCGGCGTTCCTCGCCGGTATTTTTCTGCTGTTCCGCTCCGTTGACCTGAAAATGTTTGCGCGCATCGAGTCGGCTTTGCCCGGCGCGTTTCCGCGCATGGGCAGCAGCGTGCTCGCCGTCATCCTCACGTTTATCTTCTTTGTCTTCTCCGAGCCGTTCCTGCTCAAGGCGGCGGCCTCGACCGATTATCAGGTCAAGCTGCTCATTCCCGTTCTCGGCCAGCTCACCGGGGCCACCCCCCACCAAGTTTCACCCACCACAACCATGGAATTCAAAACGCTCCTCTCTATCTCTGTCTTCGCGCTCCTGCAGGTCGGCATGTATATCATCTGCCTGCTGCGCATCGCCGACGTCGCCCGCCAGCCGATGCCCGCCGCCGTTAAACTCAAGCTCATGGACAATGAGGAGAACCTCTTCGACAGCGGTCTCTACATCGGCATCGCCGGCACCGCCACCGCGCTCGTGCTTCAGGTGCTCGGTCTCATCGAGGCAAACCTCCTCGCGGCCTATTCCTCGAATCTCTTCGGCATTGTGTGCGTCGCGCTCGTGAAAATCCGCCACGTGCGCCCCTATAAGCGCAAGCTCATCCTCGAGGCCCAGGAAGTCCCGCTCGCGAGCTATTCTCCCTCTTCGCTGAAAGCCTGAGCCTCCGGCCATGAATAAGACCCTTCTCTTAATAATGTGCGACTTTCTGTTGCTCAATCTCCTGGCGCTCACGAGCTGGGAGAAAGCCGAGCCACCAAGTCAGCAAAAAGTCACCGCCGTGAAACAGGTGGAAGCCAGCGCCCCGGCCGTCAACGCCGACATGCTTGAACTCATGCGCGTTTCCCTCGAAGACGAGAAATCCTCCCGCGAGCAACTCACCGCCCAACTGAGCAGCACCCAGACCACGTTGACCGAGCGCGAACAGAATGTCGCCCACCTCGCGCAGCAAAAGAATCAGCTCGAAGGCGCGCTCGCCACCACCTCGGCCAACGTCAAGGAATTGGAGAGCAAATATTCCAACGCCACGAACGAGGCGTTTCTCACCAAGGAACAGTTGGCCAAGATGCAGCGCGAACTCGAAGAACGCAAAGCCGAGGCCGAACGCCAAGCCGCCAGTCTCGCCGCGCTCGAGCGGCAGAACAGCGACGCCCGCCAGCGCATCGAAAATCTCAACATCAAGGTCGGCGTGGCCGAACAGGAGAAAGGTTTGCTCAAACAAAATCTCGCGGAAGCCAAACAGCAGGTCGAAGTCGAGCGCACCGAACGCATCAAGGTGCAGGCGCAGACCGCCCAGTTGACCGAAGGCGTCGGCCAGCTCGCCGAAAAATCCGGCGAACTCTCCAAGGAAATCCGCGACAACAAACCGGTTAATCCGAACGTCATCTTCGCCGATTTCCTCGCCAATCGCGTCAGCACCGCAATCACCACCCGCCGGCCCGGCCTTTTCAGTCCCACGCTGAAGGACAAGACCGCCCAGACCATTCTCGTGACCGATGGGGAGCGCACTTACGCGCTCATGCACGTCAGCGACACGCCTTTCTTCCTGTCATTTGAAAATCCCCCGGATTACGAACAGATTACCGGCAAACTCAGTCGCGGCACCTTCGGCACGCCCTTCAAGGAGCTGCGATTCCTCGCCGCCGATCCCCGCATCGTCGTGGCCCCGGTCGATGATGCCTTGGCCGCCTTGATGGGTGCCAAGATCTACAAACTCGCGACCGATATCTTCAAGGCCTCCGAAGCGTTGTTGGTCCGCGCCGATGACGGCAAATACGGCGAGACGCCCTTCCGCATCGACACCGCCAATCCCGGTTACGTGCAGGTGGATAACCGGATTGTCACGCGACTCTTTGGGGAGTTCACCCCCAAGAGCGGCGATCTCATGTTCAGCAAACAAGGCGACCTCATCGGCATCATGGTGAACAACGGCTATTGCGCCGTCCTCGGCAGCTTCCGCGCCTCGCAAACCCTCAAGGTTGGCGACACCGTCACGCAGCCCAAGACCGGCCCGATCTTCTCCGACCTCGCCGCCCGCTGGCAACGATTGCCGATGAAGCTCCAGTGAGCGGGTGTCATTGCGGGAGGGGCTTTATGCCCCGACAGAATCACCGCTTGTGGAGGGCCAAGCTCCCGCGAGGCCTCTCATCCTAAAAAATGCATGGAGAGACACGGATTAGCCCGGAGGAGAATGGGTTTAACGAAAAACCGTCTTTCCCCTCGCAGGTGATGCTTAATCAGGGCTGATGTTTTCGGCCTCACCTTCATCCGGGTCAATCGGTGCAATTAGTGTCTCCCGGCTATTGTCAAATTTAGGCTCACCCCAACGTTTGTTGGTTTTTAGACTTTGCCGTATCTGAAGGGTAGCGGCGGTTGCCCTCAACCGCCACCCACGGTGGATTATGTTCCGCAAGGTCGTTGAGGGCAACGGCCACTACTTGATAAGTCCAATGATCATGAGCTGTTGTGCATCCCGCTCGAACAAAAAAACTGACCCACGATCCCGCTCATGATACTCGTCTCCGACATTGCGAGGAGCGCAGCGACGAAGCAATCCATGCGAGTCACCGTAACAGGGATATCTCAAAAGCCAGGCCCTTTTCTTATGCGCCGAGTCTTTTGCCCAGTAAAAAAAAAACGGCAAAAAACTTTTGCCGATAATCAAAATTTGCCGCTGAACCGTGTGGGCGGCTTGTTTCGTCTATGACCACTCCGGGGAAAATGCTCGTTTTCGAGTCCCATTAACACTGTTCGACAGCACGGTGGATTTTTGCACGGCGAGCTGGCGCGGAAATGACTCCTCAGCGTGCGCGGATCTCCATCGCGGTGTAAAGCCGCTCCTACAGCGCGAAAGACTGTGCAAAAATCCGCCGTTGTTCGGCAGGGCTTGCTTGCACGTGGTATCGACAGCGCGGGCGTGGGACTCAAGGCTGCATCTTCACCTATGAGCACCCTCCCTGACTGCTTCTATTGCCGCAAGGATCAGCGCCTGCACGACCTCATGATCGAGCTGGTCCCGCTATCTGTCTCGACCCTCTACCTTTTCAAAGAACAGACCTACCGCGGCCGCTGCGTCGTGGCCTATCACGGCCATGTCAACGAGCTCTACGAATTGCCCGACGCCGAGCTGGCGAAGTTCACCCTGGACGTCGCCCGTGCCGCCAAGGCCATGCGCACCTCCTTGGGCGCGGCCAAGATCAACTATGGGGCCTACTCGGACAAGCTCCCGCACCTGCACGTCCACTTGGTGCCGAAGTATGTGGACGGCCCCTCCTGGGGTACGACCTTCACCATGATGCCCGACCCGAAGGTCTTGCTCTCCGCCGAGGACTACACCGCCCTCGGGACAAAGATCCGTGCCGCCTTGAGCTGAACGCGGCAAGCGCAGGCCAAGTTGAGCAAACTGGCTCGGACAATATCAATTCTGGTCGATGCCGCAGACCTGTGGCTGGCACCGATAATTTTGCGATGAATGTTTCCGGAAAGCCGGATGAGGGAAATCCGCCCGTCCGGTTTGACGAGGTGCGGGGAGTGCGGCGGTGAACTGACAACTTCGGTCGATTCAATCACCTCAAGTGCACTCTCTGCCTACTCTACCCCTTCTGGATTTCTCACGCCGCGAGGGAGGACGGATATGCGCGAGCGATCGTTGCGGGAGCAGCGCGGCCTGTGCAAGACACCGGCAACTTTCAGCCTGATCCGCACCAGCTCCGTTGATTTTTTTCGCCTCATTTCATTTTTTTGTGATTGACGAGGGAAATTACTTTCGCCTCTTTTCGCGCGGGCCAACGCCTCGCGTCGCTACGCGAAAATAATTCCGAAAACCGTTTCTACCCCTATGTTCTCATTGCTCCGGCTACGTTCGCCCCGTCCGTCTTCACTGCGTGGTTTTTTTGGCGCGCCCCGCGGCGGGGCGGGCGGGGGGGGGGGGGGGCGGGGGGGGGGCGCGCGCGGCGCAAAAATCCACGCAGTGTTGTCGGACGGGGCGCACGTAGCCGGAGCAATGAGAACATAGGGGTAGAAACGGTTTTCGGAATTATTTTCGCGTAGC
>JBBRBC010000048.1:0-31319 GCA_038206205.1 Opitutales bacterium | reverse complement strand
TATCTGACGCACCGCAATCTTGAGCCCAAACGCTACGTTTGGAAGGCAGAAGGCAAAGTCATCCTCGAAAAAATCCATCGCTCTCGCGCCGCCCTCGCGACTCAGAGTAATGAATAGGTATTTATAATTCAGTACACTAGGGGCTTTTGTAGGGCTGTCGCTTGCGACAGCCTCGCCCTATCGCCTAAATTCCTGTTTTTTAACCACCGAGTTCGCGGATGAAAACGGAGGCGTCGTCGCTGAATAAGTTCCCGGCATTCACCCCGCAGATGAACAAATTTTGCCCGCTGACTTTCATGCGATCTGCTGTATCCGGGGCTGCGATTCCCAACACCAACAATCCATGAGTGAAAGTCTCATGCCGCGCCACCACTTCTCAATTTCACTCTAAAACTAACAAAACACGGCCAGACCCCTTCAAAGCACTCGGCGACGGTGACGACCGCAACGGCTGACTACCGGTCGAGGAGATTTTGGATTTTCGTCTCCTGCAGGTTGGCCTTGGTCACGACGATAAATTCAGTGGGAATTCTGGCCGCGACGGGCTTGTTTTCCAGCAGTCCGAGGGCCGCCTCGACGCCTTTCATCCCCAGTTGCGCCGTGTCTTGGGAAATCCACGCGGTGATCGTATCGTTCTTCAAAGCTTCGATGATTTCGGGACTGAGATTGTAGCCGAAGCCCGCCAGCTTGATCGTGCCAGACAACGCCTGCTCCCGGATGCGTCTGATCATTGCTACTGTTCCGATACTGCCCCCGCACAAAATCGCCTTGGTCTGCGGATAGGCGGAAAGCAGAAAGGCGGCGCGCTCGTTTTCCGCCCCGGTCACGGTGCACGCATAAATTTCGGCGTGCACCACGACCTTTGGCTGGAGTTGCCGGAGTACTTCGATGGCTTTTTTTTCCCGAGTCAAAGTCGACAGGCTTTTCTGGTCATGGCGAAAAATGGCCACTTCATCTTGGTCCTGCGTCCACGTTGCCAAGAGGCGACCAGCGGCTTCTCCCCCGGCTTCGTGGTCGGCCCCCACAAAGACAAAGTCGTTTTTCGAATTCAGGGGCGAGTCGACGATCACGATCTTGATATTTTTCTCAGCCAGCTCTTTCAACGGGTTGCCCAAAGCATCGGCACTGGTTGGCCCGATCACCAACGCTTCTACCCCCTGTGCCGCGAAAAACGAGAGGTACTTTATTTGGATGGCCACATCCGAAACCGAGGGGGGCATCCTAACAATGAGTTCAGCGCCATTAGCCTCCGCCACTTGCCGTGCTCCCTTTTCCACGCTGCGCCAAAAAGAAGTGTCTCCTTTGAGCAACAGTCCGATTTTGTGTGTCGCAGCGGGGACGGCGACCGTGCCGATCAGAGTGGCCGCCGTTAGAAAAATTACCCGGAAGAAGTGCATGGGCGACAAGTTTATGGGCGGCATCTTTAAAGCGACCGAGCCTCGATTGAAAGCCTGAATGTCCCTTTCGACGGCGACAGCGGGACCCGGTGGGTCATCGCATCAGCTGTTGAGTGCCATCCGAAGGGGTCTGGCTTTGTGGTTTGTGGTGGGAGGAGTAAAACTGAACAGGTTTAAATTGGTGCGTTGGGCGGGTGGGCTCAGGCTTCGGTGGGGTTCAGTCGCGCGGGGATTGTCAGGTAATAAGTGACAAGATGAAATTGGGCGAAGGCAGAGGAGGGACCACGAATCACACGAATGGGCACGAATAGAAGACAGGACCACGAACCTGATTTTCCCGCGGATAGCGCGGGTAAACGTGGATGAAATTCTGGGTCTAATTTTCTTGGTATTTATCTGCGGCAATCCGCGTCATCCATGAAAATTATTCCGTCGGCTTGGGCTCATTCGTGTCTATTCGTGATTTGTGGGGAATAACTGGGTCGGTTCACTCCTTCGTTCCCTTCGATTCCTTCGCGAGACGATTGTGGTTTTGTCCGTTGGAGAAGTGGCACGGGTTTTCCTTTCAACCCGTGTGGGGAATGGACTCACGGGTCGGGAGAACCATTCGACTTTGCTCACGGCAGGCAGTGCCTCGCGGGGTGAGGGCACCCCGCCCACAGGGAACGTTTGCTCGTCAGTTTTTCCGGGCCGCATTCGTATCGGGCAGGTTTTTTTCCGAGAGCTGATACCAGCGGTAGAAACTGACGCCGAAGGCGATCATCATGACGATCATGCCGCCGAGCTTCATCATGGAGCCGGCGAGCAACTGATCCTCCGCCGCAGTCAGCCACGTGATGCGCGGGGCGAATTCGTAGGTGGGGTAAAGGATGTCCTGAGAAAAAGTGATGTAAGCGAAGGCGGGGGTCATACCGATGGTGACACCGACATAATAGAACATCTGCACGGCGTAGCTGGCGCGGGGGAACTCGGTGGCGGGACTCAGGGTCGGCCACCAGAAAAAGAGCGCGACGCCGAAGAACGTGAAGTGCTCCATGATATGAACGAACCGGTCCTGCAGGGCCCAATCGTAGAGCAGGGGCAGGTGCCACGTTTGAATGCCGAGGCAATAGACGATGCCACAAACCAAGGGGCGGGTCAGGAAATGAAATACGCGGCGCAAAGGCGCGTAGCCCGTGATGGGGCGGATCATCCAGTCGGGCAGTCCGAGGAGAAACAGGAGAGCTGCGGGATAGATGATCAGTTGATGCTGAAACATGTGGGCGCTGAGGAGAAAACGCTCGCCGGCCTGATCGAGTGGCGAGCCCACGGCTAAATAGAAAATCACCAGGGCGCTGTAGAACCGCAGAGCTTGAGTGCGCGGATACAACACGCCCGGGCCGGCCAATGGTTCACGGTACGGTCCAGCCAGAACAGCATACAGCCAGCCGAAGAAAATGAGCCCGCCGATCAGGTAGGGTTCGTTGTGCCAGTGGGTCCAGTCGATCATCTGGAGTTACGAATAGCGGGGAGGAGCCGAATGGCCATAAAAAGAGAGAGAGAAACATGATGCCTACTCCTCCAATTGCGTTTTGTTTAGGGTCGGACCTCTTGTCGGATCGTAGTCATGGCGAGGACCGCCGTGGCCGCGCCGGATAGCGGCAAAGACGGCACGTCGGCAAGCGACGGCCCTACAAAGTCTCAATATGAACCATAATGGGTATTGCTGATCAAAAAAGCCGCGTCATCACGACGCGGCTGAAAGAAGGCGGGATCGCTTGAATTAACCGACCATGTGGCGGACGAAGTCGAGGGCGGCGGCGGTCAGGGGCTTGCTGGCCTCGGCACCGAAGAGATGGAGCAGCGCCCACATCGTGAAGCCGCCGAGTATCAAGCCGATGAAAAACAGGATCGTGCAGAACACCTTGTCCCAACGCAGGTGCATGAAATAGAAAATAACGAACATGAACTTCACCGTCGAAAGGATGGCGAGCGCGGTGAAGATGATCCAGTGCGCGATGGGCAGGTAGATCAACACGACTTCTACGCCGGTGATGACGCCGAGGACCATCGCGATCTGGACGTAGATGTGGAGCTTGCTGGGCTCGGCGTGGCCGTGGGCAGGTTCGTGGGCAACAGGGGCGGACATGGGTGGAGAAAAAGTGAAAGTGAGAGTGAGAGGGGAAAGTGGCGGAACTGAGAGTGAACGGGGAAAGTGAAGGTGAGCGGCAGTGATTAGTCAGCGATTTATGGTTGGGGCACTTTCACTCGCACTTTCACTGTGGACTCACAAATACTCGATCAGGTAAACGGCGGTGAAGATCACGATCCAGACGATGTCGACGAAGTGCCAGTAGAGACCGATCGCTTCGACGTCGATGGCGTTGCGTTGATCGAAGTCAGGAGTGCTGCTCGTCTTGGCAAACCAACCGAGCACGGCGCCGGCGATCGCCAGGGCGACCAGCGGAATCGTGTGGCCGCTGAGGAAAGCGCCAAACCCCGTGCCGTTTTCCAGCATGTCGAGGAAACCGGGGACGAGGGAAATAAACGAGACGCCCATGGCGACACAGACGGCGAGGACATGAAACAAGGTGAGGCCAAGGTCGACCGCCGTGCCGTGACTGTGGGCGGGCTTGAAGGAGCGGACGTACATCAGCCCGAGGAGCAACACGCCGATGGCGACGTGCGTGCCGTGCGTGCCGGTGAGGGTGTAGAAGGTGGAGCCGAAGAGGCTGTTCGAGAGCGTCATTTTCTTCACGTGGACGAAGTGTTCGAACTCGAAAACCTGGCCGCCGAGGAAAATGCAGCCGAAGAACATCGTGCCGAGGAGCATCGTGCGCATGCTCTTCACCTGGCCGCGCTGGATGGCGTTCACGGCGAGCGCCATGAGGAGCGACGACATGAGGAGGATGAACGTCGAGAAGGAGGTGAGCTCGATGTTGAATATTTTGGTCGGTTCCGCGTTACCCGGGGGCGGGTTCATGCGGTAGACCAGATGGGTCGAGATCAACGTGCCGAAGAACATGCAGTCCGAGGCAAGGAAGGCCCACCAAAGGAGCTTCTTGTTCGGGATGCCTGTGCTGGTGGAGGCGTCGTGGTGGTGGTCGATGGAGCCGGCGGCGGCGTGACTGCTCATAGGGAAAGTGGCTGAAAATTAATGGGAGCGCGTGACGGTTTCGTTACCTTCGTCATCGATGTGGATGTGGTAGCCGCCGGGGCCTTCGAGGGCCCAGAGATAGCAGCAGGTAAAGAGCATCACGCCGCCGGCGATGGCGTACGGGAGATGGGATGAGGCACCGAATACGCTTTGGAGAATGCCGAGGTCAAAGGTCACGGGAGACTTTAACTGGATGAAATTGTAGGTGCCGATAAACAGACCGATGCAGGCCAAGAAGGGATACCACGAGGAGTCGGGCATGTGGATGCCGCCGTGGGTGGACTCGGCCTTCATGTGGTCGGCGCGTTCATGGGCGATTTCGACGGCGTGATTTTTCTCATACCAGAAAGCATCACGGGCGTGGACGGTCGGGATGGCCTTGAAGTTGTACTCCGGAGGGGGCGAAGGAATCGACCACTCGAGAGTGCGGGCGTCCCACGGATCGTTGCCGCATTTCTCGCCCTTGAACAACGAGTAGATCAGGACGGCGAAGTAAGTGAAGATGCCGAGGCCGAGCAGGTAGGCGCCCATGGTGGCGATGAAGTTGCCTTCGTTCCAACCCATGTTGGCGTCGTAGGTCCAGGTGCGGCGCGGCATGCCGTTCAATCCGAGGAAATGCATCGGGAAGAACGTGACGTTAAAGCCGATGAAGATGATCCAGAAGGAAAGTTTGCCCCAGAATTCCGGGACCAGACGGCCGAAGAATTTCGGAAACCAATAATGAATCGCGGCGAGCAGGGCGAAGGTCGAGCCGCCGATCAGCACGTAGTGGAAATGGGCGACGACGAAGTAGCTGTCCTGCTGTTGGGCGTCGGCCGGAGCGGCCGAGTGCATGATGCCGGAGAAGCCGCCGAGCATGAACATCCAGATGAAGCCGAGGGAGAACATCATGGGCGTGCGGGTCTGGATCTGGCCGCCCCAGAGGGTGCCGATCCAGTTGAAGATCTTGACGCCGGTCGGCACGGCGATGGCCATGGTGGCGATGGAGAAGGCGGCGGTGGCGACGTTGCCCATACCGGTGGTGAACATATGGTGACTCCACACGCCGAACCCGATGAAGCCGATGGCGGCACCGGAGAAGACGATGATGGGATAACCGAAGAGCGCTTTGCGGGAGAAGGTGGGCAGGATTTCCGAGACATAACCCATCGGCGGGAGAATCAGAATGTACACTTCGGGATGGCCGAAAATCCAGAAGAGATGTTGCCAGAGGATCGGTTGACCACCGCCGGAAACCTCGAAGAAGTTCGTGCCGAAATGACGGTCGAAGAGCACCGCAACGAGCGCGATGGCGATGGCCGGCAAAGCGAGAATCAGCAGGAAACTCGTGACGAGGGCCATCCAGCAGAACACCGGCAGGCGCATCATCGTCAGGCCGGGCGCGCGCATATTAATGATGGTGACGATGAAGTTCAGGGAGGCGACGATGGAGGAGACCCCGAGGACTTGCAGGCCCATGGCCCAGAGATCGGTGGAAAGTTCCGGCGTGAAAAGCTTGGAGGTGAGCGGCGCGTAACCGAACCAGCCGATCGCGGGGGCACCGCCGAAATTCCAGTTCGGATTCACATGGCTCAGCCAGCCGAGATTGAGCAAGATGGCACCGACGACCCAGGCCCAGAGCGAGAACGCATTTAAGCGCGGGAACGCGACGTCGCGGGCGCCGATTTGGATAGGGATCAGAAGATTGAAGAACGCGGCGTTCAACGGCATGACGGCGAGGAAGATCATCGTCGTCCCGTGCATGGTGAAGAGCTGATTGTACGTCGACGCGTCGATGAACCGATTGTTCGGGACGAGGAGCTGGGTACGGATCATGAGCGCCTCGAGTCCGCCGATCAGGAAGAAGAGAATGGCAAAGCCGCCATACATCATGCCGATCTTTTTGTGATCAACCGTGGTCAGCCAACTGACGAGGCCGGTCTTCGCGGTGGGGCGGGGGAGCAAGGTGATGTCTTTGGGGCCCGCTGCGTGGGTCTTGCTGTGAAAGTCTGATTTTGCGACTGCTTCTGCCATAAAAGGGGATGTGGAGGTGAGAGGGAGAGGGGACGAGGGGCTGCGAGGATGGATTACTTCAGGCTCAGGAGGTAGGCGACGAGGGCGGCGATTTCCTGATCATTGAGAATGATATGGGGGAGCGGTTTGCCGTTCTCGTATTTCAAGTAACCGGGCATGCCGCCGATGCCGTGGACCATTTTATTGCCGGGTTTGAAGTACTCGGGATTTTTCAACCACTGGCCCAAGCGTTCGGGGGAATTTTCCAACGCACCGGCCGCCAGGGAGGAACGGGCACCCACATGCGTGAGGTCGGGGCCGGCGATGCCGACGCCTTCATGGCCACGAATCGAGTGGCAGGTGATACAGGTTTTGGCGGCGAATAATTTGCGGCCTTGCGCGATGAGCGCGGTGTCTTCTCCACTGGGGATTAGCTGCATAGTTTGCCAGGCGGCAAACGGATTGGCCTCAAATTCGGGGCTGCCGGCGAGAGTGCTGCCCGGGCCGGTGTTTCTCATGCTCGCAAACTCGACGCGGGGCGGGCCGGCGTCGGAGGCGAGGCCACTCGCTTTGACGGTGCGGGCGGCCTGTTTTTGACTGGTGAGCCAAGTGTCGTAGGCGGCCTGTTCGAGGGCGATGACGCGGAAGCGCATGATCGCGTGGGACTCGCCGCAATACTCGGCGCATTGGCCATAGTAGTAGCCGGGTTTGTCCGCTTTGAACCAGAGTTGGTTGGCCCGGTTGGGGATCATGTCCACTTTGCCGGCGAGCTTCGGAATCCAGAAGCTATGAATCACATCGACGGTGCGCAGTTGGACGCGAACCGGTTTGCCGACGGGGATGACCAGTTCATTGCTGGTGACCAGATTCGCGCCGTCCGTGCCGTCGGCGTTTTTCAGCGCTTGGTTTTCGTAATCAAATTTAAACCACCATTGATAGCCGGTGGCGGTGACATCCATCGCGTTGGCTCTTTCCGCTTCGGGGACATCGTGGGTGTACCAAATGCCTCTGAGCGTCGGGATCGCGATGATGACGAGCAGGGCAACGGAGGCGACGATCAGGCCCAATTCGATGAAGGGATTGCCGTGGCCGGCTTCAGCTGGAGGCGCTTTTTGACTGCCATCGTTCTTCGCGCGAAACTTGATCTGCGCGTAGGCCAGAATCGCGCCGACGATGACGAAGATAAAGGTCGTCACGTAAACGGTGACCATGAACAGATCCCATTGGGCCTTGGCCACCGGACCCTCGGTCACGTAGGTGGATTGGGGGCCGCTCAGGTTGAAGATTTCGGCGAATTTGCAGCCAGAAAGCAGGGCGAGGGACACGCCACCAAGCACGAACGTGGCAAGGCGGGTGATTTTGCGGTAATCGAAGCGTGTGCGGATCATGGGTTGCAGAGGCGTTGGCCGCGTGTGGCGGTCAGCTAATAGAAGGCGTGAGAGTTCGGAATATATCGGTCATTTCAACCGCAAAAAGAGAGAAGTTTAGGGGAGTTTAAAGGAGTTTTGGGTGTTTTTTGCCGGTTACTTGGGTTTAGCTGCGATTTTTGAGTCATTGAGCCGTTTCAGGCCTCATCGGGAAGCAATGTTTGAGACCCGTGGGGAGGATGTCTGAACATCGGTTCTACGGACCAGCGTACTTCCTCACTTAAATCCTTTTTTCTATCAGGTGCGGGCTAAGTTGCCCACGGCCGTGGTGGTACGCGACGCCGTGGTGCTGCTGCTAAGGGTGTGGTATTTTTCCGTCGATGAGGACAAAGGTTTTTTCCTGAACGGTAAGTATCTCGATCTGCAGGGAGTGAATCGCCATCAAGATCGGGCCGCTCGAGGATCAGACATCTTGATACCGAGGAATGAGGGTGAGCTCAACTCCGTCGCGAATCGGGATAAAATACAATGAACGCGGAGGACGCGTCCCTTCGACTTCGCTCAGTGTCGGCCTGAGCCTGTCGAATGGTCGGAGAGCGCGGAGCCTGACGTGATTTCACGCTGCGTTGTCCCGTCGGCTGGGCTGGTTTTCCCTTCGGGTAAATTCGTGCTGGCCGAGCCAAAGCGCTGGGGCGACGGCTGGTGGTTAATCGGCAACCTGGGTTTTCTCTCGGTGGATTGGTCCACGAATCACCCCAGCGTCCCGAAAGATTTGGACTTTCGGTAGGGCGAACCCTCCGGGTGAGCCGTACACCGGGCGCGGCTCAGCGGGACCATCCTTCGCCTAGGCTACGGCCCGGCAAGCGCTTCGCCCTACCGCCTCCCAAATATCGCGGCTCGCCGCAGACGCATCGCCCCTTCCAGCGGAATCCTGTTTCACTAGTCAAATTTTCACGAGACATTGGTATCACGGGAATTGATCCGAATGAATGCCTTGCTCCGAACGGTCTCCAGGTGATGCCTTGGTGCTTGGACCCTGATATTTATTCGCGCTGATTGGCGTGATTCGCGGCCCAACCTGAACGCGTTGAGATCAACTCGCTCCATCTGGAGGGCTCAACTTATTTCCTCGCCACCCTTGCCGCACGGGCGGGGATCAGGATGTCTGAGGAGAATGGCACCAAGTTAAGCGGCATGATCGTCGACTGCCTGACGTTTCGTCTGCGATGATTTGCTGTGGAATTTCGTAGGGCCGCCCCTGGTGGGCGTGCCGTTTCCGGTGCGCCCTCCGGCACGGCCACAAGGGCCGGCCCTCCATTCCTCATGCAAAATAGTTGGCCTGATCATGCATGGTAGCATGACGACCAACCTCCTTAACTTAGCGCCATGCATGTTTGAGGAGGGGTGATTGGCGAAGCGGAGGAGCGGGAAGATTTCGCGCTGATCGAGGAGATCGCGGCGACTTTCGTGCGCCAGTCGCAACGAAGGCTCGATGCCCGGCATCAACAGCAAAGGGTTGGTCGCCGCTGACCGGTTTGTATTAGAATCGGTTGGATTCGTGGTGATTCGTGATGGAAAATTCTGTGATTCTTGGTCCTGCGTGATCCGCTCAACCTTTCCGCCGAATCGTTTGGGCGGCGGTTTCCATTTGGCCGCGGGTGACGCCGAGCTGGTTGATGAATTTGAACTCGCGCCAGAGTTCGGCACCGGTGATTTCGCCGCGCAGAAGCTGTTGGTAGCGGGCGACGGTGCTCTTCAATTCGTCGCCGGTTTCGTTGAGAAACTCGATGCGGAAGGAGCGGGCACCAAGCGCGATCAGGCGCGCGGCGAACTCGGCGCCGGTCTGGGCGCGGGAGTTGTAGACGGTGTTGCGGCAACCGGCGTCGGCTTTGAGCGGGTGCTCGGCGCCCACGCGGTCGCGTAGTCGCACATCGTGTGTGTCGCAGGGCCGGCCGCAGTTTTTGTAGTCGGTGCCTTCCGAGAGGAACGCGCAGAAGACGCAGTGCTCCATGTGAAACATCGGCATGTGCTGGTGGAGGGTGATGTCGAACCACGCTGGCGGCGCGGTTTGGAGGAGGGCTTCGAGTTGGGCGACGTTGAGATCGTAGGAGGCGGTGATGCGTTCGAGGCCGTAGCGCTCGAGAAAATAGGCGGCGGTGACGGGATTGGCGACGTTGAGCGAGAAATCTCCGCGGCGGCGTTTACCGGCGAAGATTTTCAAGTGATCGTAATTGCGGACGAGATATCCGTCGGCTTCGCTGGAGAGAACCTGCGTGAGAATCCAGTCTTCGCCGGGTTTGAAAACGCGGGGAGCGGCGACCCAGATGGTGGAGGCGGCAGAGTCGAGAGTCGAGGGTCGAGAGTCGAGAGCCAGCGGCGGAGAGCCAGCAGTTGAAAGTTTAGAGTCGAGAGTCGAGAGTCCAGAGCCGGAAGAGGAAGTCTGCGCCTCGGTGGCTTGGAGTTCGCGGAAGCGGGTGACGGCGGTGCGGTATTTTTTCGGGTCCTCGAATTCGCAGTAGATCGTGCGGACACCCGTGGCCCAGGCGGCTTCGAGTTGGTGCAGATGGCGGATGACGATGATGAGTTCGGGTGAGGCTGCGGGAACTTCTTGGGACTTGAAACTTGGCACTTGGTACTTCTCTGCAAGCGTCCAGCGCTTCGGTGCGGCGCGTTGGGCGTCGAGATCGGCGACGATGCGGCGGCGGAGTTCGTTGAGCTCCTTGAGTGATACGATGACGTCGCCTTCGAGGCGGTTGGTGAGTTCACCCAATTCAAACGGCGTGCCGCCGAGGCGCCCGAGTTGGTCGCGGAGGCGTTCCGTGGTGAGGGGTTGTTTTTCGGCGAGAGCGAGCGGGATGGAGGTGTCGGCTTGGGCGACGTGGCCATCTTCGTCGCGGGCAATGAGCGTGAGTGGCGCGCCCGCGTGACCGTGAACTTCGAGATGCAGCGGACGGCGGTGGCGGATTTGGTCGCCGGCAAAAGTGGCGCGCACGCGGCGGTCGAGTTCGGGATCGTTGGTTTTCCAAAGGCGATCACCAGCTTTGATGCGGGAGAAATTAATGTCGCCGTGACCGAAGCGCAGAACGGTTTCGGTTTTGTTGGGTTCGACCTGATAGACGCGCCCGCCTTCTTCTTTTTCGTCGGGGTGGCCGGCATCGAAGACGAGGCCGTCGCCGGGTTTCAGCGGCGCGGAGAGGGTGAGCGCGACGTGGTCGCGACCGACGCGGGTGACTTGGCCGAGGAAGACGCCGCGTTTGGTGCCGAAGCGCGCATGGGCGAGCTCCTGATTGTTGATGCCGCGGAACCAGCCGGTGTAGAGCCCGCGGGAGAAGCCCATTTCGAGGTTGTAGCGGGATTCAGCGAAGTTGAGAGCTGAGGGTTGAGAGTTGAGAGACTGAAGTGACGACATCGTTTTATCAAGGGCCTCGCGGTAGACGCGGGTGATATTGGCGACGTATTCGGGGCTCTTGAGGCGGCCTTCGATTTTGAGGGAGGAGACACCGGAGCGCACGAGGTCGGGCAGGACATCGAGGCCGGAGAGATCCTGCGGGCTGAGCAAATACCGGCGATCTCCGAGATCGACTTTTTGGCCGTCGGAGATGAGGTCGTACGGCATGCGGCAGGCTTGAGCACATTCACCGCGGTTGGCGGAGCGGCCCCCGAGGGATTCACTCGTCAGGCACTGGCCGGAGTAGGCGACACAGAGTGCGCCGTGCACGAAAACTTCGAGGGGGAGGGGAGCGGAAGGTGGAGCGTGGAGCGTTGACCCGCCTTCGCCCGGCTTCGGCGAGGCGAGAAGCTGAGAGCTGGAAATCTGGGCGTCGCGGATGGCGGCGATTTCCTTGAAGGAATTTTCGCGGGCGAGCACGACGAGATTAGCTCCGAGGTCGCGGGCGAATTCCACGCCAGCGGCGCTGGTAACTGTCATCTGGGTCGACGTGTGGATCGGGAAATCGGGTGAGAGTTCGCGGATGATTCGGCTGATACCGATGTCCTGGACGATGGCGGCATCGACGCCGGCGGCGATGATGCTGCGGAGGTAATCGGTGGCGGCAGTGATTTCGTCGGCGAAGACGAGGACGTTGAAGGTCACGTAGCCGCGGACGCCGCGCCGGTGGAGAAACTCCATGAGCTTCGGCAGATCGGCGACAGTGAAGTTGTGCGCGCGCATGCGGGCGTTGAAACGTTCCAGCCCGAAGTAGACGGCATCGGCGCCGTTCTCGACGGCCGCACGCACGCAGTCCCAGTCGCCGGCGGGCGCGAGCAATTCTGGACGAGTCAGCGGGGACACGGGCGAGGACGGAGGAGCGTGGAAGGTTGCAACCGGCATGAAGGGTGAAATTGTGAGACGGGTGTGGTCGACAGGCAAGCCGGCTCAATCAACCGCGACCGGGGCGACCGTGACGGGATGGGAGCGAGCGGCGTGTGGCGCAGCGGCGCGGAGGCGGGTGGCGAAAAAATACGTCAAGCCGAAGCAGGCGACGGACACGAGTCCCACTCGTGGATAGCCGACGAGACGGCCGGAGGCACTTTGGCTGACGAGCAGGCCGGCGGTGAGATTGGCGAGACCGCTGCCCGCTTGTTGGATGGCGGAGTTGACGCTCATGAAGCCGCCGCGGTAGCGATTCTCGACGGAATTTGAAATCATGGCCAGGGCGGGAGCAAAGCGACCGGACATGCTGATCATGAACAGCGCGGTGATGGCCATGGCGACATAGAGTGAAGCAGTCGGCAGGTTGGTTAGAATCAGCACGACGAGGCACCCGAGAATCGAGATCCACCCGAGGACGTGGAGTTTGTCGTGTTTATCCGAGAGGCGGCCAACGATGGGTGTGGTGATGAAGGTGCAGGCTCCGCCGAAAGCATAAACGATCCAAAGTTGAGATTCGGGGAGGCCCACATTTGCCACCATGGACGGGGCTAAGAAAGGAATGATGACGGCACCGGCGAAAACTAAACTGCCGCTCAAGAGAAAACCGCGTTGGTGAATGGGATGGGAGAGGATCGCCGTCATTTGCGTCCACGGATGGGCTGGGGGATGCTCTGAGCGAAGGTTGGGCAGAGTTCGTGCAGCGGTGAGCAGGACTACAGTGCTGAGTCCAACGAGGAGAAAGAACGGAGCATGCCATTCGAAATGTCCGGCGAGCAGCAGACCGAAGGGCACACCGAGGGCGGAGGCGATGGGGAAGGCCGACATCACGATGCCCATGGCCCGGCCCCGGCGATTGGGAGGAATGACATCGCCAACCATCGCGACAATCACCGAACTGGAAACGCCACCGAAGGCACCAGCCGCAATTCGCGCACACAGCAGGGCGAAATAATTCTGGGCCATGGCGCAGGCGAGGGTGGATACAGCGAAACCCGTGTAGAGAAGCAGCAAAGCGTGTTTGCGGTCAAAACGATCGAGGACAAACCCACCAGCGAAACCAGTGACGGCAGCAGCGAGACCGTAGGAGGCGACGAGGTGACTGAATCGTTCGGGGTCGATCTTGAAAACCCGCATGAGATTCGAACCCAGCGGCATCATGATCATGAAATCCATGATGTGCGTGAATTGCACCGCCGCCAAAGTGAAGAGCAAGAGACGCTCGTTGGTGCGGGAAACTGGGCTGGGACTGGGCATGGAGATTAACTAGTTCACAAGTAAGCCCTCGGGGCAAACTTGCGAAGGAGTTTATGCGTCCGACGATATTGGCGGATAACTTAATCGCCGACGGTGCTGACTTGCGTGATTGGGGCTTTGTTTTGGAGAGGACCAACGACCGCACGGGCGGCCTCGGCGAAGAGTTGTGCGCCTTTGCTCAGATAGCGGCGGCGGTGGCGGATGAGCGCGATTTCACGGGTGAGGGGAGGCCCTTCGAGTTTGCGATAGACGAGGCCTTCGGGGTCATTGGGGTTGCGGGCACTACGAGGGAGAAGGGTCACGCCAAGGCCCAGCGCGGTGAGTGATTTTACGGTGCTGAGTTGGGCGCAACGGTGGGTGATATTGGGGGTGAAATCGTGCTCACCACTAAAACGCTGTAAGATCATGGAAGTGACCGAGGAGGCACTGCCCGTCATGATAAAGTTTTCGTCGCGCAGATCGCCCAAGGTGATTTTTTCGGCATCGGCGAGATGGTGTTTTGCGCCAATAGCCAAGAGCAGTGGTTCACTAAACAAGGTGGAAATTTCTAAGCTGGGATCGGCGAGGGGCAATGAAACGAGGCCCCAATCCAATTCTCCCTCGAGCACGGCAGTAATGATCGCGGCCCGAAAATCCTCCCGGCTACGGAGCTTGATGTTGATATTGCTGGCCCGGCAGTACGCGACGACGGCATGGAGGAAAAAATGCGCCACCGTGGGGATGGCTCCCACCGAAACTCGATGCCCAAATCCAGGATCTTCCCGTAATTCCCTGATCGTATCGTCAGTCTCAGATATGATACGCCTAGCCCGAGCTAGTAAAAGGTGCCCAGCGTCGGTTAGGGTAACCCTTCGTCCAAGTCGGTGAAAAAGTGGCTGATTTAATTCCGCTTCAAGATTTAAAATTTGTTGGCTTAGAGAAGGTTGAGATATGTTAGATCGTGTGGCTGCCTTCGTAAAGTTGCCCGACTCAGCGACGGCGACGAAGTATCGTAGTTGGTAAATATCCATAGGTATATGCTATGGATTTGATAGATATTAAGTATTTCAACTATTGCAAGAGAAGCTGTATGATGGCGGCGAAATCAAAAAAGGTTTCTTCAAATATGAACACCACGACCAACGCCAAGCACACGATGATCTCTTCAGGTTTCCGTAGCCTTATCAGGCACGGAGCAATCAAGACGGCCAAGCAGGTGGAACGTAAATCCGACACCCCATCCTGTCTAAGTCGCTGGCCATCAGAAATAAAACACAAGCAAAGCATCACTAACACAACCACTGCTACCTTAAACAATTACAAATATTCTAATTCCAACATGAAAACTCTCAATACACGCAAATTCGCCTTCGTCACCATCGGTTTCCTCGCAGTCGTGCTTCTTGGCACGGTTCTCGTAAACGAAAAAGGACTCGCTGTCGTCGGCGAGTACATCGGCTACCTCGCAGCCTTGGCAATCCTGAGTCTTGCTGCGATGGACAATCCGCGCACGAAGAAACTCGTTTAACCGCCAAGATTTTTTGCAGAAAATATAATGGCACGAGAGGCCAGAGGTGAGAACCTCCGGCCTCTTTTTTTGCCACTTTGGGAACCGCGGTGGGTAATATGGACGTCTGACAGACAAATCACCATCCGCATGACGCTCTTCATTAAACGCCCAAACGATCAAGGAATGGAGATCACTCATGCAACTGCTCCCTGGAAACAATGGTTTGCCGACTATGGACCCAAGCTCTTGCTCTGCGCCAGGCAGTGGACCCGTTCGCTGGCCGATGCGGAAGACGTGGTGCAGGAAGCCTTCGTGCGCTACTGGCGACATCAGCGCGACCTGCCCGGAGATCCGCAGGCACTCCTTATCACTTCCGTCCGACGCGCCGCGCTCGATCTCGCCCGGCGCAACAGCCGGCGCACGGCTCGCGAGGAATTCGCGGACGGTGGCTTGGATGAGATCGTCGCGGTTTTTGCTCCCTTACCCGGCGAAGGCGATGAACGCCGTCAGGAAATCGAAGTCGCGCTCCGCCGCCTGCCGTCCGAACAACGGGAAGTCCTTGTGCTCAAGATCTGGCAGGAACTCACTTTTGAGAAAATTGGCGAAGTGCTCGCCATCTCACCCAATACCGCCGCTTCGCGCTATCGCTACGCTCTCGCCGCGCTGCGCAAGGAACTAGAACCACTCTGCCATGGATGAATCACTGCAAAATTTGGAAAATGAACTGAAGCGGCTGCGGCCCAGCGTGCCGTCGGCGCAGTTGCTCGCGCGACTTGACGCTGAGTTCGCTGCGCCGGAAATTGCGCGGGATCGTTCGCGCGCTAACGGCGCTGAGGGGCGGCTGATCATGGGGCCATGGCTGAACTGGCGGATGGCCGCAGCGGCCGCCGCCGTCGTGGCGTTTTCGACGGTGGTGATTACGTCACGCCAATCGCTGCGCCATGATCCCGTCGCGCCCACGACGGAGTTGCCCGTGGCGGTCGCTGTTGCTCTGCCGGTCAAGCCCGCCGAGGTGCCCGTCGCTCGTGCCGCCAATCTGGCTTCGACTAATGATCGTTACCATCCGGTGGGCGCGACCAGTGTGCTTTATGATTTCAAGGAAGATAGCCCCGTCGCCCGCACCACTAGCACACCGACTCGCCGGGTGCGTTACCGCTATGTCGATACCTATACTTGGAAAAATCCGGCCACAAACGCCTCACTGAAATGGAGTCTGCCGCGCGATGAAGTGCGCGTCATTCCTGCCAGCCTGCACTGAAATTCTGCTGAATAAAGCAAACCCATTTATGAAAAATCAATTCATGGTCCGCTCGCTTTCTGCTGTTCTCCTCGTCACCGCATTGTCGGTCCACGCTGAAGAAAAAAAGGATCAACCTGGTAAACCTTCCGAAAAATCTCGCCGCATTGTCATCGATAAAAATCGCGACGGCGGCCAGGGGGAGAAAATCGCGGTGACTTTTCTCGGCGTGGAAACCGCGCCGGTCGGCCGCACCTTGGCGGCCCAACTCGGGTTGTCTGCCGATCTTGGTCTTGTGGTGGTGCGGGTGATGGAGGGCAGTCCCGCCGCCAGTCTCTTGAAGGAACACGACGTGCTCACCAAGTTTGATGATCAAATGCTCATCGATACCCGTCAGCTCAGTGTGCTCGTGCGGGCCCGCAAGGAAGGCGAGGAAGTGCCGCTGACGCTGTATCGCGCCGGCAAGGAACTGACGTTCAAGGCCAAGCTGGGCCAGCGGGAGATGCCTAAATTTGCCGGACCAGAGTCGATGCTGCCTCCGGGAGCCGAACCGGGCATGCCTTTCTTTGATGAAGAATGTTTCGGTCCTCGCAGCCCCGGACCCGCGTCAGGATTCAGACCAAAAAGAATGAATTTACGACAAATGCCCGGCATGGGTCCTGAGGAGGTGCAAAACGTCCTCCGCATGATCGGTCGCGAACGGCACAATTGGTTTGGGGCGCCTCCTGTTCAATTTTTCCGGCACGACGAAGACAAAGGTTCAACCATGTTGAATCTGGCCGAGGGTAATTTTTTATTCTCGGACGAAAACGGGACAGTTGAAGTCCAGGCGAGCGAGGGGAAACGCGAATTGACGGTGAAGAATCCCAAAGGGGAAATCACTTTTCAGGGACCGATTAAGAATGACGAGGACCGCAAAAAGCTCCCCCCCGAGGTGATGGATCGCCTGCACAAGATCGAGAATGTTGATTTGAACGATGAGCCCGGGGAGAATTTCGAGCACGAGACTACGGTGGAGGTGCCAGTGAAAACCAACATCAGCCAGCCATTGCCGGCCAAGAAACTGCGGGAGCGAGTTTCCCCGTTACCGTCGTTCTGAATAATTTGGCGTAGAGCGAAAGCCTGCGCCGGCGTTTGTGTGTGCTCGGGGTAGAATGCGAGGCCGTCCGGATTCCGGGCGGCCTCGTTTGCTTTGTATGGGTCTGCTGCCACTTAGAATATGATCATAGGTGTTCGCCGATTTCCCCATCGGCGATAGAGCGTCTACTCAGTTCTGAGCCGCATGCCAGCGTCGGTGTGGAAACCGACGCCCACCCCATGCCTGATTTGAAACTCAGGAAGGAATCGGTGGCGGCACCGCAACCGCAGCGGAGCGTTTCAGAAACGCCGCGATGATCAGGGAGAAAAGCAGTCCGAAAAATACTGCCATTAGAGGAGTCATGATGGCGGTGCTAACCGGCCCCAAAAAATCATGGGTGACGGTCTCGGCCCGTTCCATCTGGGTGCTGCTCATGCCTGCGGCCGCCCATTTGCCACGAATCATTTCCATCTGATAGGCGAAGAATTCCGGATTAACGAATTTGAAGTGGATGTAGTTGTACGCACCACTCATCAAACTGCGGTACAGCGAAATCAGCACACCGGCACCGAGCCCTTGGCCATAGCTGAGTGATCTGTCCGCCGCTTCATCGCGCACCGCGTTGATGCCCATCCAGAGAAGGGTGCTCGTGATCGGCAGCGCGAACCAGTTCAGGTACTGGCCACGGCGATTTTTTCAGTTTGATAACCGGTGAAATACCGCAGGAGACTGAACACCGCTTGGACTATCGTGAGGATCAGCGCGCAGGTGAATTTTGTCTTCTTTGGGGAGGTTTAGGGGGCAGGATAGTTTTGAGGGACGCATCCAGCAATCTTCGATTGACGGACGGTTGAGCAGCCGGATGGACGGTGTCATCTGTTATCCCCGCCGATCATCCGGCCGAGGCCGCCGAGCACTGAACCTTCCTCTTTACCGCCTCGGCCGGTTTGCGGTGCGGCGGCGACAATGCGGCCGGCGAGCCGGGAGAAGGGGAGCGATTGCAGCCAGATTTTTCCGGGCCCGCGCAGCGTCGCGAAGAAGAGCCCTTCGCCGCCAAAGAGCGCGGTCTTGACGCCTCCGACCAGTTGGATGTCGTAATCGACGCTCGGCTGGAACGCCACGATGCAGCCGGTATCGACGCGCAAAGTTTCGCCGGGAGCGAGGGTGCGTTCGTAGAGCGTACCGCCGGCGTGGACGAAGCAGAGGCCGTCACCCGTGAGTCGTTGCATGATGAAGCCCTCGCCGCCAAACAGGCCCGCACCGAGACGTTTTTGAAAGGCGATGCTGATGCTCACGCCCTTGGCGGCGCAGAGAAATGAATCTTTTTGGGTAATCAATTCCCCGCCGACTTCACTGAGTTTAACTGGCAAAATCTTGCCCGGGTAGGGCGCGCCGAAGGCCACGCGGCGTTTGCCGGCATCCTGATTTTTAAACACCGTCATGAAGAGCGATTCGCCCGTGAGCAGACGTTTGCCTGCTCCCATGAGAGCGCCCATGAACCCGCTGGTCTGCTGTGAGCCATCGCCGAAGATGGTCTCCATCCCGATGCCGTCGTCCATGAACATCATGCCTCCCGCTTCAGCGACCGTGGCTTCGCCGGGGTCGAGTTCGATTTCGACGAACTGCATGTCGTCGCCGTGGATCTTGTAGTCTATTTCGTGCATTGAGTTCATAGGAATATATTTTTGAAGGTCCCGCATCATCGCAGAAAAGTCGCGGTTCATCATCTTGAATTTTAGGGCATGAGTGTAACGAGGGTCGCGCCCCAGCCGCCGGTGCGCTCGTCGCCGAGCCGAAACCCCGCGACGTGCGGCGAGCGCCGCAACCACGCGTGTACGGTTTCACGGAGCGTGCCGGTGCCCTTGCCGTGGACGACGCGCACCTCGCGGATGCCGGTGCGAGCGCATTCCTCGAGATAACTTTCCAGCAGGCTCGCGATTTCCTGGGGCCGGAAAGTATGAAGATCCAGTTCGCCCGTGAGGGGAATCCGCACCGGTTCGTCTTCGCTGCGCTCTGGGTTCATGCGGTCAGGTTAGTCCGAATGGAGTGGGTGACAAAAGAAAAACCCACTCGCGAATGTGGCGTGATCAGGCTCTTGAAACTCATCGTCCTGTATTAGCAGAAGCAAACCGAAAGGTGGTCGCCGATTTCCCCATCGGCGATCGAGCGTCGGTTTCCACACCGACGCCCACCTCATGCATGATCTGACTTAAAGCGCACAGACCGGACCAACCCACTCATTCCATCGAGGGAGGAAACGGCGGGGAGATTTCCCGGGGAGGCGGCGCAGCGCCGAAGGGCGGGGCGGTATCGACCGTTTTCTGGGGCACCGCAGCGGCGGGCTTGGGGGGTGTCTTAGCGGTAGCAGGAGGCTCTTCCATCGCCCGCTTGATTTCTTGCTCCACTCCACTCGTCGCCTTTTTTATTTCCCGCATCGTCTTGCCCATGCCGCGCGCCAGTTCGGGCAGTTTGTCGGCGCCGAAGAGGAGTAGAACGATGAACATGATCATCATCAGCTCGGGGCCACCGATTCCTTCAATAAATGCGACGGGCAAAGTCATGGATGAATTAGAGGTGGTTGATTCGAAAAAGTAACGGAAATTTTTTCGGGGAATGTGGCACGGGTCTCCTGACCTGTGTGGGCGCGAATCACGGGTCGAGCGACCCGGGCCACGACGAACCACCCGCGCTCACTCCAGTTTTATCTCCACCAAAAATTTCTGCGTCTGACCGGGGCCGACGAGGTGCAGCCCGGCTTTGTTTTCCGGGCTGTTGGGTGGGCCCATCCAAGGCTCGATGCAATAATACGGGGCTTTGTCATCGGAGGTCCACGTGACGACGGCGGCGTCCTTGGCCGTGGTGTTGGTGAAGCCGGTGTTGAATTTCAGGCGCTGGCCGCTGGGCTTTTCGGTGACGGAAAAGGTGTGGCCGCGCAGGCCGGTGTGGATGGTGTCGATCAAGGCGGGATTATCGAGCGTCTCGCGTTGGTTGAGGCGCGGGCCATCGATCAAGCGACCGCTTTCCATGTGCTTCAGGATTTTGGTGGCGGGAATATCCAGCAAATAATCTTTGCGCTTGAGCCCGGTGGTCCACGGCAAGGTGAAATAGAAATGGTGTCCGGCGGACCATGGAATGGGCGTCGTGCCACGGTTGCTCAACTCCAGTTCGACGTAGAAACCGTTTTTCTCGAAGCGGTAGCTCACGACGAATTCGTAATCGTAGGGATAGGCCGCCTTCGCCTCCGCGCTGGGGATGAATTGGGCGGAGAAACCGCCTTCGTCGAGGCGCGTGATCTTGAAATCACCTTGGCGCGCGTAGCCGTGCATCGGCATAGGCCGGCGAATGCCATCCTCGCCACTCCAATGATGAATCTCGCTGCGGTCGAAGGTGCGGGCGTTGAAGGGAAATAAAATGGGATTGCCGCCGCGGATGCGATGGAAGTCCTCGAGGGATTTCAGCTCCGGCCAGTAAACGAGATCGCGCACGGAGCCGTCCCCGAGGGTGACGTTCCAGTTCATGAGGCGCGCGCCTTTTTCCGGCAGGGCGAGGAAGGTGGAGTTACCCACCTGCCACTTCAGAATTGTCTGCCCGAGATACGGGATGCGTTCCATGCCTGACTCGTAAACCAGAAATTCGGCGGCGTTCCAATACAAAGTCAGGAAAAAGTTTAGGCGCTCGGTTGCGTCAGCGAAAGCGGCGGGTAAGGTGGTCGCCGATTTCCATATCGGCGACAGCGCGTCGGTAGGTAAACCGACGCCCACCTCACTGAATAGAATGCATCCCATGCCGGCATTTGAATTTTCCCCGAAATTTGTACCGTCCCCGGGCTTGCATGGTTAGAAGTAATTTCTATGTTGTACGGCAGATGTCTAAACCAGCCGGCTCCCTTCTGCTGCTCTTCCTGACTGCACTCGCTCTCGTCCGAGCAGAGACGCCCGCCGCTGTGGCGGCGAGTCCGGCCGCAGCCACGGCCAGCGCGGAGGCGGTGGCGGCCACTCCAGCTCCCGCCACTGAGGCCAAGAAGGTTGAGGTTACTCCTGCGACTGTGGCCACGCCCACGGCTGAGGTCTCGCCCGCTCCAGCGATTAAACCGGCACCGACCAAACATGTCGTCGTCTACGTCATTCCGGTTAAGGACGAGATCAATAAACCTATTCTCTATATCCTGCGGCGCGGCTTGAAGGAGGCCATCGAGCAGAAGGCCGACGCGGTGGTCCTCGACATGGATACGCCGGGCGGCGCGCTCGGGGTGACTTTTGATATTATGGAAGCGCTCGGCAATTTTCCTGGGGAAACTCTGACGTTTGTGAACACGGAAGCGATGTCAGCGGGCGCCTTTATTTCTGCGACGACTGGTGAAATCTGGTTTGCCCCTCACGCCGTGATCGGCGCGGCGGCTCCCGTTTCTTCCGGGGGCAAAGATATCGATGTGACGATGAAGCAAAAGGTCGTCAGTTACCTGAAGGCCCGGGTGCGGGCGATTTCCGAGGGCAAGGGCTATCGGGGCGAAGTGGTCTCGGCGATGATCGATGCTGATTACGAGCTGAAGATTGGGGACAAAGTCATCAAGCCGAAAGGTGAGCTGCTTTCCCTCACTGGCACTGAGGCAATGAAAACCTACGGAGATCCGTCGCTGCCCTTGCTCGGTGCCGGCATCGTGAAGGACATTGATGCGCTGCTCACGAAAAAATACGGCGCCGGGAATTTTCAGATCAAGAAATTTGAAGTCACCTGGTCGGAAGAACTGGCCCAGTACCTCACGCAACTCTCGCCCATTTTGCTCGGGCTGGGGTTGCTGGCGCTGTTCATCGAATTCAAAACACCGGGCTTCGGGATTTTCGGCATCTCGGGTATCGCCCTGCTGGCGATTGTCTTTCTCAGCAACTACGTGGCGGGGCTCTCCGGGCACGAGCCTTTGCTGCTTTTCGCGATCGGATTAATCTTGGTGACGCTGGAGATTATCTTCTTTCCGGGCATCGCCATCGTCGCCGTGATTGGCTTGGTCCTGATGCTCGGCTCGCTCGTCTGGGCGATGGCTGATGTCTGGCCGGGCGTACCGCTCACCACGGCGTGGTCCAGCGATGTCTTCGTGGCTCCACTACAAAATCTTGGTCTCGGCTTGGCGCTGGCCGTCGGCCTCGCGGTGGTTTTGATCCGCTATTTGCCCAAGGGCTGGATGTGGGACGCGATGATCGTCGGAACTACGATTGGTGGCGCGGCTCAAGTTGCCGGGGTTTCTCCGGATGCCGCGCATGAGGTAGCCACCATTATTGGTCAACGCGGCGTGGCGGTAACGGTGTTGCGCCCCAGCGGGCAGGTCGAGATCGCGGGCCGGCGCTATGAGGCAACGGTTGAAGTGGGCGCGGTGGATGCTGGCGACGCTGTCGTGGTGCGGGGGCGCAAGGATTTTGCTCTAGTCGTCGAGAGGACAAACTCATGAACGCCATTCTGATTCTATTTTTGCTGGGGGTGATCTTGCTGGCCGGCGAAGTTTTTGTACCGGGCGCGATTCTCGGAATTCTCGGCGCGCTCAGTATGGCCGCGGGCTGCGTCATTTCCTTTCTCCAACTCGGGACTGGCGGCGGAATAATCGCGACCGTTGTAGCCTTGGCGCTGCTCGGACTGACTCTTTATGTTGAATTGATCTGGCTGCCAAAGACCCGTTTTGGCCGGAAGCTCATCGTGCAAGCCACCGTTGATGCCACCAGCCAGCCGCCACTGGCCGACAAGGAAAACGTGATCGGTAAAACCGCCGAGGCGCTGACCGCGCTCGTGCCGAGCGGGCACGTGCTGCTCGAGGGCCGGCGCTACGAGGCCTTCTCCCCATCCGGACACGTCGCCAAGGGCACCGTCTTGCGCGTGACCGGCCTCGACAATTTTCGTCTCATCGTAACCAAATCCTGAATTTATGACACCTACCATTATCCTCGTCCTCATTGGCGTTCCGTCGCTGATTGTGTTCTTCATCGTCTTTTCCTTTTTCAGCACCTGGCTGAAAGCGAAGCTCAACGGCGCGCCGGTCGGCATGCTCAACCTGCTCGGCATGCGCCTCGGCGGCGTGCCCTACAGCTTGGTGGTCGATGCGCGCATCACCGCAGTGAAGGCCGGCATCGAAGTTTCCACCGACAAAATCTCCGCGCACTATCTCGCCGGCGGTAACGTCGTCCCAACCGTACAAGCATTGGTCGCCGCGAAGAAAGCCGGCATCGAACTCGACTGGGATCGCGCCTGCGCGATCGATCTCGCGACGAAGGGCTCCGGCAAATCCGTCGGTGAAGCTGTCCGTACTTCGGTCGATCCGAAGGTGATCGACTGTCCCAATCCCGAGAGCGGTCGCAAGACCATCGACGGCGTGGCGAAGGACGGTATTCAAGTGAAGGTGAAGGCCCGCGTGACGGTGCGCACCCACCTCGACCGCTTCGTCGGCGGCGCGAAGGAAGAGACGATCATCGCGCGCGTGGGCGAGGGCATTGTTTCCACCATCGGTGCGGCTGAGAGCTACAAGGTCGTACTCGAATCCCCCGACAGTATTTCCAAGACGGTGCTCGCGCGCGGCCTCGACGTCGGTTCGGCGTTTGAAATTCTTTCCATCGATATCGCCGACGTGGATGTCGGTGAGAACGTCGGTGCCAAACTTCAGGAAGCGCAGGCCGAGGCGAACAAGAGCATCGCGCAAGCGCAGGCGGAAATCCGCCGCGCGGCGGCGGTCGCCGTCGAGCAGGAAATGAAAGCCCGCGTGCAGGAGATGCAGGCGAAAGTCGTCGAGGCGCAGGCTCAGGTACCCCTTGCGATCGCCGAGGCTTTCCGTTCCGGCCGCTTGGGGGTGATGGATTATTACAAGTTGGAAAACATCCAATCCGACACCGCGATGCGCGGTTCGATCGCTCATCCCGAAGGCAAGAAGTGAGGATGAAGTGACAGTGAGGGTGAAAGTGTCCGATCACCGAATCCCTCGCTCGCATATTTCTTCACTTTCCCCTCTCACTTTCACTCACACGCTGCCCCACACATGGACTGGATATTTGAACATATTTGGGTACTGGTCGCGATTGCGGCGGTCATCGCCAGGCTTCTTAATAAACGCAAAGAAGGCGATGCGTCGCCAGGAGAGCAGCCGGCCCAGCCCAAGGAGTATGAGTTTGAAGATGCGGAGCTGGCTGAGCGTACGCGGAAAATCCGCGATGAGATTCAGCGCAAGATTGCCGAGCGGCGGGGGCAGCACATGCAGCCACCGGTGTTGCCGTCGGAGCAGACCCGGCCCGCCCCACTCATGCATTCGCCCGAGGCGACGACTCCGCCGGCTACGTTGCCGGAAATATTCCGCGAGCTTCGGAAACCCAAACCGCAACCGGATCCGCCGCATTCCCGGCGGATGATGCAGGTCGATGCGGCGGAGGAACTCGAGCGGCAGGCGACGTTGGCGGAGAGACTCAAGGAAGCGAAGTTGATGAAAGCTGCGGCTGAACGACGGGTGGCCTTTGAGGAGTCGACGTCGGATAAAGAGCCGATAGCTTTGCAAAAAGCTCGCACGGTGGTGCTGGATGACCTGCGCAGTCCGCAGGCTTTGCGCCGGGCCTTTGTCCTGCGCGAAGTTCTCGGCCCGCCCGTGGCACTGCGGTAGCAAGGGCGCTATTGAGCCTTGCTGGAAATACGAAGGTGGAACCCGGCCTCTGGGCCACTGTCGTTGAGTTAAGACTGAATCTGACGTAGGGCCGGCCCTTGTGACCGTGCCGGAATGCGCGAAGTCGGCACGCCCACAAGGGGCGGCCCAACAAATGCCTTGTTATCGCAAGGGGCGCGAAGCGCCCCGTGGCCGCCGAAGCTAGGCACTCGACGCGATCCACCCCTTCGACTTCGCTCAGGGCCTTGAGCCGGTGGAAACGGCTGAATTGCTTCGGCGTCCCGCCGAGCGGGACTTCTCGCAATATCAGAGTAAAAACATCGGTGATTAGTATTATTACGGCCTGGATCAGGATCGCTTTCTATGTCGTTGGGCTTTCCGGCGGCTTGCTCTGAAAGTTCATTTATGCAGTCTGCGTCGATGGATCGTCGACTGATTTGGTTTGGTGTTTTGCTCCTGCCTCTACTCGGGTGGTCGTTCGTGCGACCGCACGATCTGTTTACGTGGTTTCTCGAAGTAGCACCGGTCCTGATGGGCGTGCCGCTGATCATGGCGACGCAGAAACGGTTTCCCTTGTCCACGCTGTTGCTCGTGTTGGTGTGGCTGCATGCGGTGGTGCTGATCGTGGGCGGACATTACACGTATGCCTTGGTGCCGTTGGGGGAGTGGGCGAAAGAATGGTTTGGTTGGACGCGCAACAACTACGACAAGCTCGGCCACTTCACCCAAGGATTTGTGCCGGCGATTTTGGTGCGCGAGATTCTGCTGCGCACCTCGCCACTGCGCGATCGCGGCGATGGTCTGCCCAGCCGCTGGCTGGGGTTTCTGGTGGTCAGCGTGTGCCTGGCCTTCAGTGCGTTTTATGAACTGATCGAATGGCTGACCGCAGTAACCAGCGGTGAGTCGGCTGAGGCGTTTCTCGGCACGCAAGGGTATGTCTGGGATACGCAGACGGACATGGCGTGGGCGCTGAGCGGGGCGGTGGTGGCACTCGTAGTTTTGTCGCGCCTGCATGATCGGTCGCTGCAGGAAATTGCGAACCGGGGTTAACCGCGAATGCACGCCAATGAGTGCGAATTTTCTGGAGGGCGGAAGTCGAGGCCTTCGCAAGCGAAGGCCCTACAAATACTCAGCCACGGCCATCAAGGGCGGTTTCCTCAATCTTTCGTCTCGGTCGGGCCGCTGGCGGACTCGAGGCGGAGATCGCCTTCGCCGAGTTTGCGGCGGAGGAAATTCAGCGCGAGCGCGTAGCATTGGAGCGCGAGTTCGGGGTCGTAGCGGTAACCTTCGTCGCGCATGAAAGCGTGGGCACCGTTGAACTCGTGCCACGTGAAGTTCGTGCCGGCGGCATTCAGCGCGGCGTGAAATTTCTGGCGGCCTTCGAGCGGGACGTGCGGGTCTTGCCGGCCCCAGAGCATGAGTAACTCGCCCTTGATTTCCGGGAGGCGGTCGAGCGAGTTATCGTTCATGCCTTTCGCGAGGCCGCGCTTGTGAATATCGGTCGCGTAGAAGCAGACGGCGGCGAGTACCTCGGGGTTCATCGCGGCGCGGAAGGCGAGGTGGCCGCCGATGCAGATGCCCAGCGTGCCGAGTTTGCCGGTGCAGGCCTCGTGGGTTTTGAGGTAGGCGAGAACGGCGCGGGCATCGGCGTCGTAGTGCGCGAGTTCCTTGGTGGACTTGAGAGCGTTGCCGCGATCAGCGCCGGCCTGATCATAGGCGAGCACGGTGCCGGCGGGTTCGAACTCGTGATAGATTTCCGGCACGGCGACAACGAAACCGTGACCGGCGAGCAGCGCGGCGGTACGGCGGATCGGGCCGGTGACTTGAAAGATTTCCGAGTAGAGGAGAAGGCCGGAATATTTTCCCGGAGCGGTGGGGCGAAAAATATAGGTCCGCATTGGACCGGACGGTGTGGCGAGATCGACGTGCTCGTTTTCTTTGATGGTCATGGGAAGGGTTAACCACAGATCGCGCCGAAAATCACGGCTGGAATGGCGAGCGCACAGCCAAACTCAAATTTTCTAACCGCGAATGAACGCGAAAAAACGCGGAGGGGAAAACCAGTTTTGCTGTCGGGGTAGGTGGCGCGCTGGTCGCGCCACTGTCGCGTTGCGGTGTTAATTGTTGGCGAGCTAGGCGGAGTGCCGAGTAGGTGGCGCGCTGGTCGCGCCACTGTCGCGTTGCGAGGCAAGCTCGCAACCTACGATTTCGGCCACGTTGCCAGACGAACTCGCAACCTACGGATTCAGGAGGTCGGCGTCGGGTATTTCAGCTTCGGGTGTTTCGGCTACGGCTTTCTTCAGCCGGTGGCCGGGAATGGCGAGGATTTCCACGTAGACGGATTTGGCTTCGCTCTGGGCGACGAGTTCGATGGCCGCGACGACTTCCTTGGAGTGTTTGGCGACGGGTTCGGCTTGGTCCTGGCCGACCTTGCAGGTGAAGTCCCAGAAATCCACGCCCTCGGTGAGGGCTTTGCGCTGCTCGCGTTTGATGTATTTGCGGACATCGTTTTTGATGCCTTCAAGGACGCGTTGATCGGCTTGGCCTGAAATCTGGAATGGGAAAATTTTCTTCATTGCGGACTTTCGTATGGGCTAACGGTAGGGCTTTGGAGAGGAAAATCCGGATCAATTAAGAAGAATCACTCAACGTTGTCGATTTCAGTGATGATCACCTGTTTGACGGCATGATCTACCCAGTAATCAAAGATGAAACCATCGGCCATGAGATGGAAAATTTCCCGGCCGGAGGAATCGGCGGTGCTGAAGTCATGCACCAGAAATGGATCAGCCGACAACTTGTGAGCGCAGTCCAATAATTTTTGCTGGCGACGCTTGCTTAAGGAAGTGAAGAACTCAACCGCTGCAGACGCCAAGACTGGCCTCGTAGTTGAACCGACTAGCCACGGCGATGGCGCTCTTCCAACGCCGCGATGCTGGTGAATTTTCCCGCCCGGACCTATTCGATTTTTTTGGAGGTGGCTTTTTTCCAAGCCGGTGTCGTCCGCTTTAAGCGATGGAGGTAAACTTGGATTTCCGTCCGCTCACGAGCGGAGAGGCGAGAAAGACTTTGTTTGATTTCGAGGACGCTCACTGGGCAGTAGGATGATCAGGGTGAGTCGGGCGTCAATAACCGGATGGGGCGTGAAATTGGGATGGGGGTACCAGATACGCATTACTTGGTTGTCGGCTTCGCGGCAGGACCCGGGGCTGCGGGTGGATTTGCGGCTGGGGTGATCACCGCAGGTATCGAGATGAATTCGCTGGCCTTCGCTGGGTCGAGGTATTGGCGGGCGAGCTTCGTGAGTTCGGCGGCGGTGACGCCTTCGGTGTCGGCCATGCGGGTACGGCTCCATTCCAGTTTCTGGGGGAATTCTTGCGCGCTGGCGAGCACGGTGCCGAGCCAGTAAGGATTGGTGCGCTGGGATTGCTTGATCGAGGTGAGGATCGGTTGCTTGGCGCGGTCGAGTTCCTCGGCCGTGACGCCGTTTTTTTGGAGGTCGGCGGCGATGGCTTTGATGGCGTCGGCGATGAGGCGGGCTTGGTCAGGGGCGACGGTGGCTTCGGCAACGAGTACGCCGTAGCCACGGAAAGTGTCGCTCAGGCTGGCGCCGGCTTCGGGGGAATAGCTGCCGCCCATTTGCTCGCGGATTTTAATGCGCAGGCGGTCTTCAAAAACGTTGACCAAAAGATTGAGACGACGTGTGACGTGGACGTCATGGTTGTCAGTCGCTGGCCAGTAAAGTTGCACAATGCCTTTTTGGATTTCGGTGGGTACGGTGTAGTTTTGCTTGAGCGGAGTGCGGGGGAGGGCGACGCGGCGTTGGGCTTTGTAGGCGGGCTTGGCGACGCGAGTGGGGAGGGCCCCGAAAGTGTTCGCCACGAGGTTGATCGTCGCGGCGGGATCGATGTCGCCCACGATGGCAATTTCGAGCGGGCCGTGGGCGAATTCGGGGGTGAGCCAGGCTTTGACTTCGTCGATGGTGCGGGCTGAGAGGTCGGCTTCGGAGGGCAAACCGAAACGGGGATCACCGCTGGCGAGTCGGCGGGGGGCATCGGTTTGGAGCGGGCCTTCGACGATGTTGGCGAGTTGGGCGTAGAAGGGGCCGAGGTTTTTCTCGATCTGGCGGATGGACTCGGGGCGATAGCCGGGATCGGTCAAGAAGGCGCAGAGGAGTTGAAGTTGGAGTGAGAGATCGGCGCGGTTGGTGGAAGCGCTGAAGACGAAGGCATCGTTGGCGACGCTGAAGTTGGTGCCGAGGGTGTGGCCGGCGAGCAGGCGCTGTAGTTCATCAGCGCTGTGGTGGCCGAGTCCGCCGAGGAGCAGCAAATTGCTCGCGAGGAAACCGAGGCCGGGTTTGTTGGCGGGTTCGATCAACCGGCCGGCCCCGACGCGCACGCTGACGCGAATGCGATCGGCTTCGAAGTCGGTGGGCTTGAGATTGAGGCGTACGCCATTGGCGAATTGGGCGAGGGTGACGCTGAGATCGGCGACGTCTTGTGTGCTTTTCACGGTGCCAGCGGGGCCGAAGTTGGTGTAGGCGAAGGGTGCATCGGTGATCAGGGCGGAGGGCGTGACCGCGACGGCGCGGCTGGCTTCGTAGGCGGCGATGATTTGTTTTTCGGCGTCGGCGAGCTGGAGATTGCCGGTCACCCACAGATGCCGGCCGGGATTTTCGTTCCAGAGAGTGCGCAACGCGGTGAGGCAATGATGGGCGGTGACTTGCTCGAGCACGGGTTCGTAGAGTGCGAGATCGGTGGCGGGCGTGGTGAAGACGTTGCGGTCGTGAATGACTTCGATGAGTTCGTTGGCGAGGGTTTCGGAGCGGCGGGTGGAGGCGGCGCGGGTATCTTGCTCGAGATTGTTGCGCAGATTGGCGACAGCTTCAGCGAGTTCAGCGGGTTGAAAACCAAACTCCAAGGCGCGGCGGAGTTCCTGTTCCGCAGTGGCGAGAGCGGCCGACCATTGCGCGGGTTTGCAGGTGAGTTCGACGGAGGCGTTGCGGAAGAAATCGAATTGCTCGGTCACGCCGACGGAGCCGCTGAGAAAGGGCGCACCTTCCTTTTTTGCGAGGATGGTGAAACGGCGGTTGAGCATGCTCAGTGCGAGTGAGCGTGGCAGGTTTTTCAGACGGTTCGACGCGTTGTCCGGCTCGAAGGCGTAGGGTTGGATGGTCTGGATCGCGAGATGGACGGCGGGGGCTTCGGGCTCGGAGAGCAGGCGGGCGACCAGGCCCTCGTCTTGGTTGATCAGACCGAGGTCGGGCGCGGGGCGGGCGGGCGCACGCGCGGTGAGCGGGCTGAGTAGTTTGATTAATTGCGGCTCGACGGTGGCGGGATCGAAATCGCCCACGGCGACGACGGTGATGAGTTCGGGGCGATACCACGTGTTATAGAAATCGGCGAACTGGTCGCGCTGGGCGGTGGTGATGATTTCCTCCGTGCCGATGGGGATGCGATGGATCAGGCGCGCCTGCGGGAGGAGAAATGCGAATTCGCCCACGAACTGGCGGAAACCGATGGAGTCGCGCGCGCGTTTTTCGCTGAGAATAATGCCGCGTTCTTTGTCGATTTCGGCGGTTTCGAGAGTGAGTCCACCGGCGTAGTCGGCAAAAAGCGTGAGGGCCTTGTCGAAGGTTTCGGACTTGGTGTCGGGGAGTTCGAGGAGATAGGTCGTGCGGTCGAAACCGGTGGAGGCGTTGGTGTCGCCGCCGAAGCTCATGCCGAGTCGTTGGAAAAATTCAACGAGCGTACCGGCGGGGTAGTTTTTCGAGCCGTTGAAAGCCATGTGCTCGAGGAAGTGGGCGAGGCCCCGCTGGTTTTCCGATTCGTTGAGCGAACCGGCGGCGACGGAGAAACGAAGGCTGGCCCGGCCTTTCGGTTCGTGATTCGGGAGGAGAGCGTAGCGCAGCCCGTTTTCGAGTCGGCCCCATTTCACGGCGGGATCGACGGGCAGATCGGAATCGGTGTGGCCGAAATCAGCGGCTAGGCTGAAGAGCGGCGCGACAAGGAAAATGCAGAGGAGGCGAGGGCTGAGTAAGGCAGGACGGAATCGCATGGAGAAGGCGAAGCTTTGGGAGTGATCGCGGGTTGGCAAGTGCAGGGAAATGGGTGTGCCGTTGATAAACAACGGAGGGTTGCCCACGGAACGCACTGAATACACGGAAGAGAGTGCGGGAACACGGAAGAGAGTGCGGCATAGGCACTGCCCAGAATGGGCTCCGGTTGATGAATTGCTACATAGTGTCTGCCCGGAAACTGCCTGTTTTGAAAGTCGCGGGTGATTTTGGCATTTTCTCGCAGGCGCTTTTGTCAAGTCGGCGGGTTTTCGCGGCACGCTGAGCCGGATTTCCTGAAAATCCTCGACGCTCAAACAC
>JBBRBC010000047.1:0-31655 GCA_038206205.1 Opitutales bacterium | reverse complement strand
GTAATCGTAGCCGAGTTTGGCCTGGCCGTTTTCAAGCGTGCGGAGGCGACCGGCGGCATCGTAAGCGTAGTTGACCGTGGCCAGACCACTGCCCGCGCTCCACGTTTCGGCGAGCGGCTGGTTGCCGGCGTTGTACGCGATGGTCTTGATGGCCCCGGCGCGGGTGGTGTAGCTGATCAGATTACCGGCGGCATCATAGCTCCATTTTTCCTGTGAGTTGTCCGGGTAAATCATGGCCGTCTTGCGGCGCAGAGGGTCATAGAGGAAACGGTAGGTGTTGCCACGAGCGTCAGTGAGAGAGGTTTGGTTGCGCGCGGTATCGTAAGTGAAAGCCGTGGTTGCACCGGCGGCATCGGTGGTGGTGAGCAAGCTGTCTTGCGCATCATAGGTATTCCGCGTGCCAATCTGGCCGTCGGGCCGGGTGACCGTGAGCACATTGCCGCGGGCATCGTAGGTCCAACGCGTGGTGCGACCGAGAGCGTCCGCCATCGAGAGTCGGTGGCCGAGTGCATCGTACGTGAACGTAGTCGTCTCGGCGGGTGAGCCGGGAACGGTGCGGGTGACCGTGAGCGGGCGGTCGCCACTATCATAGCTCGTAGCAAACAACCAAGCCTGAGCCCATCTGTCATCCCCCTTTATTCTTTCTATGGATTTACCAACCGCCCCAGTATCATATTCAGAATCTTGTAAGGCGTGAAGATGGCCCTGTTCTATCGCCACAACAAGTTCTTCCGCCAATTCCTTAACGCCATCGCTCAACTGCTCTACCCTTTTCATTTTGGCATTCAGCGATTTTCCTACAGCAAGCTCCGTGATGTCATCAATCCGATATAATAATAACGAAATGCCAACCGAGAACATAAAACATGCGGCGAAGGCGGGGTCGCTGATATGGCCACGAATCCGAAGAAATGCAATCGTGGCAACAAGGGCTATGCACGCTGCAATCGCGATAATCGCGGCAAGCATCTTCTTCTTTGGGGCCGCAGCGTTCTGGCTATTCAGGGAATTCATGTTTCTTTCTTTGCCCAACGTTCAAGATGAGCCACGACCGTGGCTGGCGCGGCTCGTGCTGCTCGGAGCACGAGACGTGACAGCCATGGTCGTTGGCTCTGGCGCCTGGTTCGGCTTCTCTTCTTTTGTCATGCCGGGCCCCAATTGATTCTCATCAGGCACTTGTCCGGGTCGCCGATAAAGCGCCAAGACTTCTTCACACCTTCAATCTGAAAAGTCATCCCGTTTGGGTGCCGATATGGCCCACGCGTTCGGGTTTCGACAATCCACGCAATGCCGCATCCGCTGGTGGGGAGAGGGTCGGGAATAAACTCGGATTCCGTCTCACTAATCTTCACTTCGCGCATCCCGAGCTTGTCGTGTGCGTAAAACTGATTCCCAATTTCACGGTTCTGGTATTGGACAAATCGTGCACGCTGCTCATCGATCGAATTGCATCCGGCGCAATTGAATGCCGAGGCAACGAATAGCACCAATGGGATAAGTTTCATATTTTTGCCGAACGTTTCAGATGAGCCGCGATCACAGCTGGCGCGAGCCGTGCAGCAGCACGGATCGTGACAGCTGTGATCGTTGGCTCTAGCGCCTGGTTAGCCCTTTTCATTCTTTGAACTGACGTAGGCGGAAGATGCTCGCTGAGCCATATGGAATCTCTGCCTTCTCGGCAGCGATGGCTTTCATGACTTCGCTGCCAAGGTAAGCAGAATGCGAAATGTAAAAGCCGACACCCTTCTTTGGGAATATCACCAAATTCTCGATTTTATCCACTTGGTCGCCGAACACGCAAATGATCGAAATCATGTCTGCGGTTCGGTGAACAACGACACCTGCGTAGCTTTGATCTTCTCGATCATTGGCGGTCTTGCCGTACGTCAAACTAACCTGAGCGGTATTCCCCTCTTTAGGGATGAGGATATGTAAGACTGCACTTTCGGGTAGGCCGTCTTCGCTTGACGCGCCTTTGGGTGTCGCTGCGGAAAAATCGATGCGTGGACCTTTTTCGTACCGGAAAAAAGCAGAAAATTGCTGGGCGGGCGCCGAAAGCACCGAGATCAAAAAGAATGAAATAATGCTTAGGGTCTTCATAGTATGGTTTTGGCTAACGTTGTTTATGCGACTGGCAGTCGCATATTCAAAGTCGTAGAGGGTTGAACGTTAAGGGGTAGATGAAAATCGACCCCGGTAAAAAATCGGACCTGAATCATTTTTCGTAATGAGCCAAAGGCAGTCGGATATTCAAAGTCATGTTCGGTTGCCGGTGAATGGGTTGGAGAAAACCGACCTCCATAAAAAACGCGAGTGAATATGCGACTGAGATCATGGCTTCAGCCGATAAGGCAGTCGGGCAGGCCGGAGGATTTAGTTACAGTACGAGTCGGAGTACTATTGAGAGTATAGGCGGCTCGTCAGGGACGACTCGCCCTGCCTACTAAACTAATTCGCAATAAAGGGGACTGGGTTTATCGCATACGGGAAAAGGTCTTTGCGAGGAGCTCGAGGTCGCTGGCGTTTTTGGTTTTCTCGCGGGTGGTGGCGATTAACTTTTGTTCGAGAGCGTTCTTCGTGGGGCGGTTCTTGTTTTCGTAGAAGACGCCGAATTTGCCGGGCCAGGGGGCGAGGGCTAATTGGAAGGCGGCGAGCTCGTCGGATGGATCGTGGCGGGCGGCGTCTTCGGGCGTGCCGTCGTTTTTCTTGAGGTCGATAATGGGGAACGCGCCGCCTTTGCGGGGATTGGCGGCATCGAAGGCCCCTTCGAAAAACTCGACGCATTCGGAAAGAATCTCGACGACGGAGAAGCCGTCGTGGTTGGCGGCGCGGAGCATCATGTCGACCATGTGGTTGACTTGCGTGGCGTGGCTGCGGGCGACGAAGGTGGCGCCGCTGTTGATGAGCGTGCGCATCGGATTGATGGGCTGATCAAATGCACCCCACGGATCGGTCTTGGATTTGAAACCGATGGGTGAAGTGGGCGAGGTTTGCTTTTTGGTCAGGCCGTAGACCGAGTTATCCATGATGACGTAGGTCATGCGGGGATTCTTGCGCGCAGTGTGGACAAGGTGATTACCGCCGATGGAAAAACCGTCGCCATCACCACCGAAGACGAAGACGTGGAGATCGTCGCGGCCGAGGCTGATGCCGGCGGCGAAGGGTAGGGAGCGTCCGTGAATGTAGTGGCCGCCGTGGGTGTTGACGAAATACGGGAAGCGCGAGGAGCAGCCGATGCCGGCGAAGGTGACGATTTTTTCCTGCGGGTAATTCAGTTTCTCGAGTACCTTGTAGAAGGAGGCGAGCACGGCGAAGTCGCCGCAGCCGGGGCACCACGTGGGGTGGTCGGCGGTGAGGGCTTTCTTGGTGAGCGGGGCGCGGTTGCCGTCGGGAGATAAGGTGGGGACAGCGACAGGAGCGGGGAGAGTGGCGGACATAGTGTGAGCGCCGGACGGCGCAGTTGAAAGTTTAGAGCTGAGAGTTGAGAGCCAGAAGGGATGAATTGCGGATCGTTCGCTTAATCTTACTTGTTCTCGTTCTCTCGGTTGCTGGTGTAGGGCGGAGGGACGGAGAGAACGATTGAGGGGGATCAGCGGTTGACTGAGGCCAGGATGCTGTGTTTGCGCATACCGGCGGTGGTATCGGCGAGTCCGATGTGCTTGGCGACGTGTTCGACGATCTCGCTGACTTTGTAGGTGAGACCGTCCGTCTTGGTGATGCTCTGGATGGCGGGATTGCAGTAGCGCGAACGAAGGATCGTGGCGAGTTGACCGTAGCCGTAAAGACCTTCGTCGTTGATCTCGACGACGAGGATGTGCTTGTAGCCGGCGAGGATTGTTTCGAGGCCGGGCGCGAAGGGATGAATGTGACGGATTTGGAGATGACCGATTTTCGTGCCGGTGGTGCGCAGGCGGTTCATCGCTTCGCGGATGGGGCCGTAGGTGCAACCCCAGCCAATCAGGAGGACGTCGCCGGATTCATCGCCGGCGAGTTCGGGCGTGGGCAGAGTGGTGGCAAGGGTTTTAAATTTCTCCCGACGCTTGGCGGTCATCTTCATGTGCAGTGCGGGATTGGCGGTGGGATGGCCCATCTCGTCGTGCTCGAGGCCGGTGACCGTGGGATATTTGCCCGAGGTCATGATCGAACCGGGAGGAGCGTGCTGGGTGTGACGATCGAGCGGATAAGGTTTGTAGGTGGCGTCGCGCGGGGTCAGGTCGGGCTTCAACTGAACCATGAGTTTTGCGAGATCGGGTTCATCGAAGGCTTCGATGCGGGTCGCGATCGCTTGGTCCGTGAGGATGATAACCGGAGTGCTGTATTCGCGGGCGATGCGGACGGCTTCCATGGCGATGTAGAAACAATCTTCGACGTTTTTGGGTGCGAGGACGACGCGGGGGCAATCGCCGTGGCTGCCGTAGATGGCTTGAAGGAGATCGCTCTGCTCGATGTTGGTCGGCATACCGGTGGAGGGGCCGCCGCGCTGAACATTGACGACGATGAGGGGGATTTCCGCCATCGTGGCCCAACCAAGAGCTTCCATTTTCAACGAGAGGCCGGGGCCGGAGCTGCCGGTGATGGCGATATTGCCGCCGTAGGAAAACCCGAGGGCGGTGGAGGCGGCGGCGATTTCATCTTCGCATTGCACGAAGAGACCGCCGTATTTGGGCAGTTCGACGCGGAGGGTTTCCATGATCGAGGACCAAGGGGTGATCGGATAACCCGCGCCGTGACGCACGCCGGCAGCGATAAGGCCGTAGGTGAGGGCGGTGTTGCCGTCGGTCGTGACTTGGGGGCGGCCTCCGGCGACCGTCGCCGGTTTTTCCAAGCGGTAGAGACATTGGCGGAGGTTTTCCGAGGGGAAGGCGTAGCCGGCGTCATAGGCGAGCAGGGCGTTGCGGACGATGTCTTCGTTTTTGCCGCCGAACCGTTCGCGGATGAGCTGGGTGAGCTTCGGTACATCGAGATCAAACATTTTTGAAAGCAGACCGAGCACGTAAATGTTTTTGCCCTTCTCCTTGGCGGAACCGCCGACGGCTTCGATCGTGGCACTGCTGATGGGCACGCCGACTGCGGTGACTTCTTTGTCGTCAGGGTTCGGGGTGACGTGGTCACAATCGTAAAGCAGCACGCCACCGGGGCGGAGTGAGTTGCGATGGTTTTCGTAGCTGTGTTGATAAAAGGCGACGAGCACATCGGCGCGATCACCGGCGGAGAGAATTTCCCCTGAACCCATACGCACTTGAAAAATTGACGGACCGCCGGAGATGGTGGACGGGATCGTCATGTAGGTCATGACTTCTTGGTCAGAGCGGCCGGCGAGGCGGGCGAGAAATCCGCCGATGGCTTGAATGCCATCTTGGGAATCACCGGCGAGTCGGATGACGACATCGGGAATGGTGGTGGCTGAGGCGGAACCAGAGGCTTCGCCGGAGGCGGGAGCAGGAGGGGAGATCATTGGAGGGGAAGGGTATGAATCGCGATCATGGGGGTAGGGTTGCGAAAGAAGGCACGTTAAGACGAATTCGGTGCAATTGCCAGCTTCGGTTCCCGGGGAACCCCGAGGAGGTCTTTGATCTTTATTAACTTATTCCAGTATGACGCAGCATTAGAATTTTTATGCAGGTGCGCGGAGTGGCCGGGAAACGTTGAGGTCATGATTGGAGAAGGTCGGAATGCGCCGAGTTTTGTCCGAAGTGGTTGAGCGGCGTAAGCAATTTCGAGAAATTGTAATAAAACTATTTGTTCATGAATTCGTACTACATCGGTATGTCGTTAAACCGATATAGGTTGGTAGTGGAAGAAGCTGTGCGAACAGGCGCTGCCACCGAAATATGTCCAAACTAGATCCAGTTGTTATTCAAGAGCTCCCGGTGATTCAAAAAATCATCCAGGATGAGACTTGGTTGGAGGGTGAACGACGCGGAGCCTATGTTTCCGCCGAGGATCCAGTCGTGCAGGAGCATGTTTGTGACGTCGTCCTGAGTATTGGTGAAAAATTACGCCAGATGTTTCAAGGGAAGGGGGAACTGCAGCCTAGTCCGGTGAGGGTTCATAATGGTTCTGACATGGGCTGATCCGGGAACGCCTTTAAATCGCGGACGCGAACGTTGAAGGGATGATCGTCGGACTGGTGTTATCCAAGAGCAGCCAATTACTCTTATGAATAAATTATCCTGTTTGATTTCCTTATTAGTTTTCGTGGCTGCGATTCCTGCGACCAAGGCTTTTGAATCCATTCGGATTGAACAAACGTGGCAGCCACAGATGCCTCCTTCGCTCATGCATCGTGGGGTGAGTGAAGGCAAAGTCGTGGTGGTTGTTGCTATCAGTGCGGAGGGAAAATTGACCGATCATCTCGTAGTGGCGTACACCCATGAAGCCTTGGTAAAACCGATCATCGAGGCCTTGAAAGAATGGAAATATCAGCCGGCATCTCAAGAGGGTGTGGCGGTGCCAGCCCAAGTTGAGCTGACGATTACCTTGACGGCCACGGGGATGCTGGTGGCCAGTAAGTCTGGTCTGGAAATGGTGGAATCCTTTTTAGGGCGCATCGTCGGAAATCCGTTTCAGTATCGAGTGTATCGGGCCCGGGAGATTGATCGCATTCCGCTTCTGACCAATGCCCTATCGCCCAAGTATGCCGAAGAGGCCTTGAAGGACGGGCTGCGGGGTAAGGTTTTGGTCCATTTCTACATCGATGAGAAAGGAGCGACACGTATGCCCTGCATCGAAAAAAGTGCTCATCCCTATCTTTCTGAAATTGCGGTGGACGCGGTGCGCGGGTGGAAGTTCGAACCACCGACGGCCAAGGGCACTCCTGTCTTGGTCGAAGTGGCTCAGGAATTTGACTTCGGCGGTGGCCAGTAAACTGATCGTTCAATCAGCATACAGGGATTATCCCAGCGCCGGCTCACTGAAGTAGGCGCTTGTGCGTGGGGGGAACTACAAAGACTCGGCGTAGAGGCGGTCAAGTAATTCCATGTTGCGCAGCGTTTCTTCAATCGGAATCATGGGGGCGCGTTTTTTCAGAATCGCCTCGGCAAAGTCCTCGACTTGCAGACGGTAGCGGTCGCTCTCATCGATGGTGATATCGCGGCGTTTATCGCCCACGGTCATGAGCAGGTTACCGGCTACACCGAAAAACGTAACGGGAATTTCCAGCGAGCCCTGGGAGCCGATGATTTCAGAAAAGACCCGGAGCTGCGCATTGAAACCACTGTGGATGGCTGCGACCACGCCACCGGGGTAGCGGATGAGAGCGGAAAAAAGTTCATCGACGCCGTTTTCTTGGACACACTGGACGGAAACGGACTCGGCGCGGGGGCCTTTGCCGGGCGCGCTTTTGGTGATCTCATCCATCACCATGCCGACAAAATTAACCGGATAGCTGCCCACATCATACAGCGAACCACCGCCGAGGCCAGCAACCCGGCGAACATCGCCCGGTCGGCTGAGCAGGAAACGAAATTGCGATTGGATGAATTTAATTTCGCCCAATTTCCCACTGCGCAAAAGTTCGCGGACTTTGGCGATGCGGGCCGAATAGCGATACATGAACGCTTCCATGAAGACCACGCCGTTGGCCTGGCAGGCGGCGATCATTTCGCGGCACTCGGCTGCATTCAGCGCGATGGGTTTTTCGCACAGGACGTGTTTGCCCTGTTCGGCGGCTTTGATGGTCCACTCTTTATGCAGCGCGTTGGGCAAGGGAATGTAGATGGCGTCCACCTCCGGGTTGCGGATGAGTTCGTCATAGCTTTGGTGGAGGTGGGGCGGGTGGTGTTTGGCCTGACATTCGGCGAGCTTGGCGGCGTCGCGGGAGGCAAAGGCGTGAAGCACGCCATTGGAGGAACGTTCGATCGCAGGGATACCCTCATTACGGGCAATGCGCGCCCAACCGAGGACGCCCCAGCGGATTTTTGGATTCTTGGCCGGCATGGTGAAATAATTAGAGACTTGGCGGGCAAAAGTCACCGGACTTCTTATAAATTGTTATCGGTGGCGATTGATTGCGCGAATGTGCAAACCCGGCTTGCTAGCGGGCGTGGGGTTACTCAAGTTGGCCGGCTGTCCATGGCTTCCCTGCTCACATTACTTGACCTCACCCTCCACTTTGGTGGTCCCGCGATCTTGGAAAAGGTCAACTTTCAGATCGATTCTGGTGAACGCGTCTGCTTGCTCGGCCGCAATGGCGCGGGCAAATCGACCCTGATGAAACTCATCGCGGGTGAAATGAAACCGGACTCTGGTGACGTGTTTCGCCCGCCCGGTTCAGTCTACACGCGACTCACCCAGGAAGTTCCGACCGACCTCAGTGGCACTGTGCACGATATTGTTTATAGCGGACTGCGTCCCAATAATGATCACCACGAGGAAGATTGGGAACGCGACGTACGGGTCGAGGATTTGATCACGGCGATCCGGCTGCCGGCCCATCAGGAATTTTCCGCGCTCTCGGGTGGCTTGAAACGCCGGGCTTTGCTGGCCCGGGCTCTCGCGGGGCAGCCTGATCTGTTGTTGCTCGATGAGCCGACCAATCATCTCGATCTCGAATCCATCCTGTGGTTGGAGGAATTTCTCCTCGAAAAGAAACCCACCTTGTTTTTCGTCACGCATGATCGCGCTTTCCTGCGCCGGATTTCGACGCGCATCGTGGAGCTTGATCGCGGCCGCTTGGCGGGCTGGGCCTGCGACTACGATACCTATCTTGTCCGCAAACAGGAGGTGCTCGAGGCGGAAGAGAAACAGCGCGCCGCTTTCGATAAGAAGCTCGCCCAGGAAGAGGAGTGGATCCGCCGGGGAGTGCGCGCCCAGCGTTCGCGCGCCTCCGCGCGCATTCATGCGTTGCACGATATGCGGGCCGCCGCGCGCGCTCGGCGCGACCGCACCGGCAATGCCACGATCAAAGTCACCGAAGCTGAACGTACGGGCGTAAAAGTCATTGAAGTGGAAAACATGAGTTACGCTTGGGCCGATGGGCGTCCGCTGGTGAAGAATTTCTCCACCATCATTCAACGTGGCGAAAAAATCGGCATCCTCGGACCCAACGGCGCGGGCAAGACGACCTTGATCAAGCTTCTCCTGGGCCAACTCGCCCCGACTTCCGGCACCATCAAGCACGGCACGAAAATGGAGGTCGTGTATTTCGATCAACTGCGCGCGCAGATCGACGACAATAAAACGGTGGCGGACAATATCGCCAATGGTAACGAGACCGTGACGATCGATGGACGCGCGCGCGCGGTCATCAGCTATCTGCAGGATTTTCTTTTTGAACCGGCGCGCGCCCGCACTCCGGCGCGCGTGCTTTCCGGCGGCGAACGGAATCGTCTCCTGTTGGCGCGGCTTTTCACGAAGCCGGCCAATGTACTCGTGCTCGACGAGCCCACCAACGATCTCGATGCGGAGACGCTCGACTTGCTGGAAGACTTGCTCGTGGAGTTTAAAGGCACGTTATTGCTGGTCAGTCATGATCGTGAATTTCTCGATGAGGTCGTGACCAGTACTCTCGTATTTGAAGGTGACGGGCAGCTCGGAGATTATGTGGGCGGCTACACTGACTGGCAGACGGAGAAACGAAAAATCGCGGCGCGGATCGCGGCGCAAGGTGGAGCCCGGCCTCTGGACGGGCTTTCATCTGCGTCGGGGGAAAATCTGTCCGGCTTGCCCGCCAAAGCCATGGCGACGGTGGGAAGCCTAGTTCCATCGGCCAAGCCCAAGAAAAAACTTTCCGGTAAAGAACAGAAAGAGCTCGAAACGTTGCCGGCGAAAATTGAGGTGCTCGAGAAAGAGCAGGCCGAGTTGACGGCCAAACTGGCTGATCCCAGTTTCTACAAAAATGAAGCCGCCCGATTTGCGACGGTGAAGGCGCGGCTGGAGATGCTCGAGAAGGAGCATGCCACGGCCTTCGCCCGGTGGGAGGAGTTGGAGTCGGGCGGGAAGTGACGTGCGCGGCGTCGGCAAGACAGACGCTCTACGCCAAGCCATCCTGACTTTGTGTAGCAAGGCCTGTTTCTTGCACAGGCCGTGACAGCCTACGTCTTCGCGCTGTTGTCGCACTTGATGTGGGCGCGACGGCGCTGGGCGGTATAATTGCGGATCTCGGCGTTGTAGTTCCGGTGGCTGCCTGGAATAGTGCTTTGGCGGCTGATATTTTCCCGGTCCTCATTGGCGGCGGCGGTGGCGATCAAGAGCAATAACTCTGCCTTGTCGGGCAATCGGGTGCCGGGAAAGCCGGCATGGGCTGTCAACCAGCGCAGGGTCAGCAAGAGAGGAGTGGGTGATGTATCAGTCACAAGGGCAGGTTCAACTCGGCTTGGCTGTGCGTGTCAAACCGACTTACCGCATATTATGAAACCAATTTTTGAGGCAATCCGGTCTCGCGATCCGTCATGAAACTGCGAGTGGGCTCCCCTTAAATAATCGCCTCGTGGTGCGCGGGGCTCAGACAGCCACGTCGGGTTGGACGAGATAAGAACGGACGCGTTCCTGCGTGGTGAAGCCGAGTTGGGCGCCTTGAGCAGCGTGTTCGTGCAGCAGGGCTTGCATCCGATTGGAGAGCTCGGCGCGGTCTGCCCCGGTCAGGTGTTGTTTTAGCTCCGGACAATATTCGTGATAGGCTCCATGCTGGAACCATTGGAAGCAATTCACGGTGCTTACCGTATTCTCGTAGTCTTCGACAAAGGGCTCCTGGAGCATGCGCTCAACGAAGATCTGAAATTCTTTTGGTTTGAGCGGCTTGCACATACAAGCGTTGACGCCCGCCTTGAGCAACCGGTTGACCAAGGCGGTATCCATCGAGCCGCTGACGGCGATGATGGGAAGCTCCATGAGTGATTTGTTCTGGCGCAGAGGTACGATCAGATCGAGGGCATCACCTTGTGGAAAAAGAAAATCGGTGATCACCAGATCATAACTGTTTTGTTCCAGCAGGACATTTCCGGCCCGGGGCGTGGGGGCGATGACGACTTCATTGGTCCCGCTAAGAATCCTCCGAACGATTAATTGGGAGGTGACGCTGTCCTCGATGTAGAGAATGCGTTTCATGAGCCAGCGTGGTGCGGTGAAAGGGAGTGATGCAAGTCGGACGAAATTAGCTCAATCGTTCTTGAACTGAATATCAGCGACCAAGCGATGGCCGGCGCAGTTGAATTGAAATATGTGCCGGGTGGCTGATTTGAGCGAGACGACTTGGAGATTGTTACCGCGGACCACGGTGGGCAGGGTTAACTTACAGGGAAAACCGATATCGCACAGGGCGTTTTTAAAACCACCGACAGTCATGTTGGTGATTTCACCGATGACATCGCGGACCACTTCACCGCCGCCCATGGTTACTTCACTGGGAGTCATGCCGAGAATTTCCGATGCGGCATGCGTGGCGAAATCATCAGGAATACACAAATAGACCACCCCGTGAATATCCCCTTCAAAACCCACGCTGCCAAAAACGTAGCTTTTGCCATGAAAACCTTGATAGGCCGCCTCGGCGGTTTTCTCCACAAAGCTGGCCTCCTGTCGCATCATCGTAGAGCAGACATTATTGACCGCTTTGATGATGAAATCCTGAACGTGCGAGTCAGTGATGGTCTGGGAAACGGCCATAGTAAGGGTCAAAGGTTATTGAATTACTATCGGGCCAAAGCGGTGTCACTTGAGAGAAAACTTGGTTGATCGTCAGGAGTTTAAGGAGCTGATTCAGTGCGTTCGTTTTTGTTTAAGGGTGATCGAGCGGATGAGGTGTGAATCGTGCTAAAGCTTGTCCTTTCGTATGAAGAGAAGGTGGAGTTGATAGAATTGCCTGTTTAATTCCAAAAAAATGGCGAACACCGTGGGGCGTTCGCCAGTGAAAAGAAAGCACTCGGCCTTATCGTGTTGTTGAAAATTTGGCCAAGTCGGCAGCGATTTCTGGTTCGGCGCCCAAAGTGCCGGCCAATTTCTTCAGGTATCCGGGGTCACGGGCGGTACGAGCGGCAATGAGGCATTGACTTAGTCGCCCACGGATATTCAAGCGGGTGGCGACATCGGCGTAGTTCGTGCGCGTGAGGAATTGCTCCAGATAACGGGCTTGGCTTTCGGCCAAGTGGATATCGACGGTGCGTTGGGCTTCGAGCCGCGCGCGATACCAATCGCTGGCGAGGAGTGATTCGCGGGTGAAGAGCGCGCGGAATACCGGATCGTCGGCCTTGCGGCCTTCCCACGTACCGTCCCGCATGATGTGCAGCAGGGCTTGCAGCGGTGGGCAGGCGGTCGCGATCGAGCCGTCGGAAAAATAATGTCCAGCGGCTTTACGCATCGCCCCGATGATGTTGTCCACGCCATCGGCGAAGACGGCGAGGTCCTGTTTTTCCGGTTGGAGAAAATCCTCCTCGAACACGCTGCTCGGATTGCCGAGGACGCGGCCACAGAAAGTCTGAACGTAGCGGGCGGTGATGCGCCAACCGAGGCGACTAGCCAGCACTTGCCGACCCTCGAATTCGAAGTCTTCGCAGCGCTCGAGATGTCCGCCGGCTATGAGGGAGGCCGGTTCGCGTTCGGAAGGCATCATGCGGCACCAAATTTCCGGTACGAGCAGACTGATATCATGATCGACTCGGTGTTTTGGTCCGACCCAGCCGGCGGCGGTTGAGAATACGGGCAGGCCGGTGATGATGTAGGAGGTCAACGCAGCGTTGAGATCGTAGATCGGGGGCAGGGAATTGAACGGCCCTTTCGTGAGCGCGCCTTCGGAACCCACGCCGGTGGTGGACGGCGACTTGCCGGTGAGGCTGGCAATGAAATCCATGAACGCCTCGGGAACTTCCTGATAATGAATCGGGCCGAAAACGCAGAGTGGGCGGATGCCCTGTTCTGGTGGGTTTAAGCGGCGTCCCATCAAGACGGAACCGACGGGGAATGGGGCAGGTGAGTCGGAAGTGAGTCGCCGATAAAGCCGGACTCCCGTGTGCGCCAGATAGGTGGAGCGCGGGTCTTCTAAGTCCGGCCGGTTTTGCAAATAGCGAGGATTCTTCGACGGTTTGCCCTCGACGATGCGTGGATGGGCGGACGAGACGAGATAAGCCGGTCCATCGAGCGAAAGAAATTTCTCGAAAGTTGTTTTCATCGGCTCGGTGAAGGACTCGAAGCTCAGGGCATCTTCTACGACCGTTTGGGCGGTTTCCCGCGTGAGCGGCTCGTAGTTGGAGAAGAAATGATCGGTTCGGGAAAAATCACGCTCAGTCCGTTTGTCGTATCCGCGGACGATGGCGTCGTCGGGTCGTTGGAACAGCCGGAGTTCGCAATTGTGGACGAACTTAAGCGAGGGCTGGGTCACCCACGCGGGCAGCCCGGGGACTTGGTCGGTTGGGGCAACGGTTGAGGCCGTGATATCGTCCTCCACTTGGATTTTTTTTGCAGGGAAAAAATCGGAGCGGAGCGTGAAGGTCCGCCAGCCGCCCTCGCGGGTGTAGCCGACGCGAAGATAACGAGTGAGCAGTTTTTCTGAATTGAATTTCAGCTCGTTGCCAGGCCGGGCATTGATGGTGTCGACACTGAAGTGTTTGCGCCAATCGTGGCCCCACTCCGGTTTATAAAGGCGTTTGAGGATCAGGACGAGATCGCGGATGGAGCGAGGGATGGTGCTCAGCCATTCGTTATACTCGTCGGTGAAATCGGGACTGCGGCTGAGCAGTTTGACGACGGAGCCGAGCGAGCGTTCTGGGCTGAGAATGGTGCGGGCCCGCACGACATTGTTGATCGGATGATGAAAGCGTTTGATGTAATCCCGATTTAAAATGGCCTCGACCGCATCGAGGTCGTGGGAGAGCTCGCGGACAAATACGGGCCCGTTGAACATGGCGTCGGCAATCGGTTTGGAGATTTCGGATTTGCCACCGCCGGAAACCGTGCAGGGTTTATGGCAGAGCAATCCTTCGGCGGCCGTGCCGCGCAGGCGCCAACGGCGACGTGGATCTGGCTTGGCCATCTCGACTTTGTAGCCGGAGGGCAGGACGTAGGTGATGCCAGGTAATAGTTTGAGGATTTGTTCGTGATTATGGGCATCGCGCCACGCGATGCGCTGGGTGCGCAGATTGAAACGGGCGGTTTGCGGTACATAATAAATGTTATCAAACACCCGGTCCCGGGCCCAGCCACCGGGTTGGAGATCCGCTTTTTTGCCGAGGAGGACCAGTGACTCTTCGAAGGTGTGGGTCACATCGGGCAGGTTGGGGTTGAGCGTGAAGTCTTCGCCGAGATCGTAGCTCGGGAAAACGATCGCCCCGCCGGCGTGTTCCTCTTCGGCGCGGCCCAGCAGGTTGGCGGCGAAACTGATCTGCGTCTTCACCTCTTTTTTGCAGTAACCGAAATAGTTGTCGGAGATGAGCGTCACGATCACGCCGGAGGCATTGCGAGCGGTGATCTTAAAGGCCCCACCGTCGTTGTAGAGTTCTTCGGGGGCTTGCCAGCACATGCCGTCACGACGTTGGCGGGCGTTCGCTTCGTGATAGGCGGGAAGGCCGAGTTCGCGTTTAGTCAGGGTATTGAGGTGCGGCGCGAGAATGACGCAACCGGTGTGACCGGACCAGTGCTCGGGATCGAGCGCCGCATCGTTTTCCGGGAGTTGGGGATCACCGGCATTGCCGAAAATGCTCTCGACGAAATCGAGATTTGCGACGAGTGCGCCGGGAGCGAAAAAGCGTGTTTCCATCGCACGCAATGGAGTGAAACCGAGCACGGCGGGTACCACCACCGGACGTAGGTGCAGCGAAACGAAACACTCGGCCTGGGCCGCTGCGGATGCGGTGAACGGGAGACGGAGGAACTCGGAGGGCGGGTTGAGCGCTGAGGCTAACAGCCGGCTGAAGACGGCGATGGGCACCGCTTTCTTATCGTCCGGAATCGGCAATCCGCCCTCGGTGACGTGGAAAATTCCCTGTGTGGTGCGGCGATCACTGCGTGGATTGTGCAGCACGCCCTGGCGTACGCGCAATGAGGCGAGAATACTGCTATGATACTCATCGCGATCAGGTGGGAGCGAAAGGGAGCGAGCGAGACCCGGACGATCAAGCACCAAGGAGGTGGCAGGTAAGCGTGGGATTAGGCCGGTGCCAGCGAGATACTCTGCGAGGAAGTTTTGAATACGCTGATCCACCGGACAGAGGTGGCTGTCGAGCACGCGGTCTTTTTCCCGGCTGAGGGTCAGGAAGTGATCGACGTAGTTGGAAAAACCGGAGCCTTCCTTGAGTTTTATCCCGGGTTGGCCGATCTCATGAAGTTTGAGATTCAGATAGGCCAGCAATTGCGGGTCAGTGGGATTAGGAACGGCGGCAAGGGTTTGGGTGAGGTGTGGCATGTAGTAGGTGACGCGAGCGAACTAGAAGTGTCTCTCGCGTAGCTGGCAACTGAGTAAGGTGCTATTCGGCCAATTGCAGGGAAAAATTGAGTCACAAATCACAGTTTGGCGAATATTCGAGATTCTCTTCTTGGGCGCATCATCTGCTCTCCTTTCGTTCCTGTTTCTTTCTGCAAAGATTCGGCAAATAGTGAACTTAGCCGAATGAACTTACGCATTTTTCGATTATCCCCCTTGAGTGGATCAACCAAGTTCGTCCGCAGGTGTCTTGAAACTCAATGGGACCACTCGAGTGTTTATGTGGGTGGGGCTTTGTGAATCAGTGGGCCTGAAATCTGGCATGGTTGCGATTGTGACGAGGTGCAATTCAGCGTTATCATTTTTGCCGATTTTCTTAATAGGGTTTCACCCCATATACTTTTTGTGTGAAATTATGGTATAAACGACGTCCGCAAAATTAATACAGCGTCCCATCCCCAGACCAAGTTAGCCCGGTGAAACCGTCGCTGACTTTAACACCGCCTTATCAGGGACGCCGCCTTCGACTTCACTTGTCTTTTCATTCGTGGTGTCGGTTTCGGTCATGAGTAACCCCGATGCCACTGTGCGGCTCAACGTCGCCCCAGTTTTGAGTTCAGGTATTTCAGTGGCCAGTTGGTTTCTTCGGATCCGGCTTCAGCCCTGTAATTTTTATCAACCTCTGCTACTCCGCCTATCATGATTACCCTCCCGCCGTCTGCAAAAGATTTTCCTGTGGTGATGCTTTACGACAACTTTGAATCAGTTGGAAAAGCCATGGCCATTTATTCTCAGCTTACGCATGAACTCGACTGCGAGTTTAAACCTGATCTGCGTATATGGCGCCTTGATGTCGCGCTCGCCCCTGAATGTTCTGCCGAGGCCAATCACGACATCGAGGCGGCGGAAGTAATCATCATGACGGTCCATGGCAACGAACCTTGCCCGCCCGCCTTTCTTCATTGGAAAGCGGGGGCGGGTGGTGGGAGTGGGGTGCCACACCGCGCCATCATCGCCATTCTGGAATCGACGGGGGAAGCAGTGTCGGGCGATGACAGTTGGCGCAGTATTTTGCGGGGAGTTGCTACCGAAATTCACCCTGAGCTTTTCGTTTGCGAAGTGGCGGGGGAAAATAGCGGCGCTCCCTTTAGTGACTATACTGAAGCCCACGAACCCATGGCGGTAGGGGTTTGAATGTGCCGAATGTTGCTGAGCCGCGAGCTGTCTCGCGGCTTTTTTTCATTTTGCGACTAAAGGTCGCTCGGGTAGGCGGTACGAAATGACGGCATGGGCGAATAAAATTTGCCATGCTGGAACATTCGCGTGAAAGGGAAGTCGGCAAGACAAGTTAGCTGACTTTTCCCTTTCATGCGCGAATTGCTCATCATCCAGACTTCACCGCTCGGCGACATCGTCCACGCGCTACGCGTGGTGGCGGCACTGCGGGCGCAGCAGGCGGATTGGCGGGTGTCGTGGATCGTGCAGGATATTTTTGCTCCGCTCGTCCGGTCGAGTAGCGTGGTGGATCAGATTTATGTGTTCCGGCGTTTTGGCGGCGTGAGTGGATTTTTGACTTTGATGCGCGAAGTGCGGCAGCGGGAATTTGATGTCGTCATCGACATGCAGGGGCTGCTGCGGTCAGGCTTAATGCTCAAATGGACGCGGGCTCGCCGGAAGATGGGCCGGACTGATGCGCGCGAGGGCGCCAATTTCTTTTATCCGGAAAAGTCCCCCTTGCCGGCGGGCGGGCGACACAGTCACGCGATGGATATTTTGCTGCAATTTTGTCCGCTGTTGGAGGCAAAACTTGAGCTCGCGGGACCGTTGCAATTTCGGGCAATGGAGCAGCTCAACCTCAGTTTCATGCAACCGCTGCGTGGGCTGCGGCCGATCTTGATGTTTCCTGATAGTCGTCGGGAGAGCACCAAGTGGAATGGTTTCGCGAAGCTGACCACGCAGATCATCCGTGAGCAGGGACGAAAAGTGGTGTGGGCGGGTAGCCATTATCTGCCGTGTCGGGAGTCATTGCCGGACGGGGCCTTCGTGAATCTGACGGGCAACACCAGTCTGGCCTCCCTCACTTCCTTGATTAACCAGGCGGACTGGGTGATCTCGAATGACAGCGGCGCGATGCATTTGTCCACAGCGCTCGGCGTCAAAACCATTGGCATTTTCGGGCCGACGGACCCGCAGCGGTATGGCCCGTACCCGTTGAACTGCGCCACGAACCATGTGATCAAGGCACCGCTGGGGGATTTGCACATGCTGACGGCGAAGGAGTTGTTGGAGCGTTTCAAACGGCATGAGGCGGCCAGCAGGGGTGGATCATATGCCTCGATCGCACCGTTCGCGAGGTGAGCGGGCGGGGGAGTGGGCCACGGCGGATTTTTGCACGGGATTGCAATCCGATAGCGAAACGTCACTTCTCACTCGTGAGAGCGGCTTCATACTATGATTCTTTCTGCGTGAAATTGAATCGCGGCTACAGGGCAAAGCACCGTGCAAAAATCCGCCGTGGGGGAGTGGGGTGATTCGGAGGTTGCGAGCTTGTCTCGCAACGTAGCGCGACGCGCGCGCCACCTACCACCGAGGCGAACGTCGAATTTCGCCCGGCAAGCGCCTGCCGCTACGGCTGAGTTTACCTCAATTATAGCCGTACCAGCCCGCCTTCCCTCAGAAAATACTGGTCAAGGGGCCGGGATTTTTGTTCAACGTTCCCTCCCATGATCGATCCCAAATTACTTCGTGAGTCTCCCGAACTGGTGCGCGCCGCCATTGCCAAGAAGCACCTGACAGTCGATCTCGACGCCGTGCTCGCGATCGACACTGACTGGCGCGCGCAATTGGTGGAAGTCGAGCAGCTCCGGGGTAAGCAAAAAGCCGCGAACAACGAGATGGCGGCCTTGAAAAAAGGTTCGCCGGAATTCATCGCGAAGGTGCAGGAAATGAAGGCCGTTTCTGCCGAGGTAAAAATCAAGGACGAGAGCTTCAAGGCGATCGAGGAAAAGTGGCGCGATGCCATGCTCACCTTACCCAATCTCCCGCACGCGAGCGTGCCGGAGGGGCGTACGCCGGAGGAAAATCAGGTATACGCGACGAATGGAGACGTCACCGCCGTCTCGCCGCACGCCTTGCCGCACTGGGAAATTCCCGGGTTCAGCAACCTGATCGATTTCCCGCGCGGCGCGAAGGTCACCGGTGCGGGTTTTCCTTTCTACATTGGCGATGGCTCGCGGATCGTGCGGGCGTTGCTCCAATTCTTTTTGGATGAGGACGTGAAGGCCGGTTACACGGAGGTCAGTCCGCCGATCTTCGTCAACGTCGCCAGCGCGACGGCCACCGGCCAGTTGCCGGACAAGGAAGGCCAGATGTACGAGACCACGCCCGACCGGCTCTTCGCCGTGCCGACGGCCGAGGTGCCGCTCACGAATTTTTTCCGCGACGAGATCCTTGATGAGGCGCAGTTGCCCGTGCAGCGTTGCGCGTACACCCCGTGCTTCCGCCGCGAAGCCGGCAGTTACGGCAAGGATGTGCGCGGACTGAATCGCCTGCATCAGTTCGACAAGGTGGAGCTCTTGAAATGGGTTCACCCGTTGACCAGCTACGATGAGCTGGATAAACTCCGGCTCGATGCCGAGCGCCTGTTGCAGTTGTTGAATCTCCCCTATCGTGTGTTGCTGATGTGCGGCGGTGATGTGGGCTTCGGTCAGGCGAAGAAATACGATTTGGAAGTTTGGGCTGCCGGCCAAAAACGCTGGCTGGAAGTATCGAGCTGCTCGAACTTCGAGGCGTTTCAAGCGCGGCGCGCCCAAATCCGTTTCCGCAACAAAGAGACAGGTAAACCAGAACTCGTGCACACGTTGAATGGTTCCGGCCTCGCCGTGCCGCGCGTGCTTGCGGCGTTGTTGGAAAACAATCTGCAGGCCGATGGCCGCGTGAAGCTACCGGCTCCACTCGTGCCGTATTTCGGCAAGGAGTATTTAAGTTTTGCGTAACCAATGGAGGCGTGGTGCCTTCGCCCTGCGAAGTGTTCTAGCCGAGCGAAGATTTGCGGGGTGAGGGCACCCCGCCTCCACCAAACCAATCAAATGACGCCTCGTCTAAAATCAGGTTCTGCTTGGCGCGCGCGAGCGGCGCGGGTGGGGGAGTGGCTGCCGAGATCGCGCTGGCATCCGGCGGTATTGGCCAGCGTCGCACGCAGTCGGAAAACTGAAGCGTGGGCGGTCGCGTTTTCCGGTGGAGTCGATTCGCTCGCGCTGCTGCTGGCGCTTTGGGCGAATTTTCCTGAGCGGCGGGCGAAGCTGGTGGCGCTGCATTTCAATCATCGATTGCGCGGGCGGGCTTCGGATGCTGATGCGAAATTTTGTCAAAGCATTTGCCGGATCTTGGGCATCCGGTTTCGGGTGGAAAAATGGCGGGATGCCTCAGCGCTCGCGAGCGAAGCGGCAGCGCGCACGGCTCGGCATGGATTCTTTATTCGGGAGATGACGCAACTTGGCGCGAAGAAACTCTGGTTGGCGCATCAACAGGATGATATTGCTGAGAGCCTGCTGATGCGACTGGCCCGGGGGAGCGGCACCGGTGGACTGGCGGCGCCGCGTCCCGTGCAGGCGATGCCCGATCGCCGGCAGCATTTGCGCCCGCTGCTGACATTGAAGAAAACTGAGATTGTCTCGGCCTTGAAGAAAGCCGGCGTCACGTGGCGCGAAGATGCGACCAATGCGGGCGACGATTATTTCCGCAACCGGGTCAGGCGCTCGGTCATTCCCGCGTGGGAAAAAGCCGCTGGTCGCGATGTCTTGGGTGGTGTGGCGTTGGCGCGTGAACGACTCGAGGAGGACGATGTCGCCTTGGAAGAAATGGTTGACCAACTGAATGCGCTCAAACGTGGCACCTTGGATTTGGAGCGACTGGCCGGGGCTCCCCGGGCGATCTGGCGTCGCGCCTTGCATCGTTGGCTGCTGGCCGTGAAGCCGGAGACCGACCTGTCCCGTCAGGGTTTTGCCCAACTGCTGCTCGCGCTCGAAGCGGGGCGGAATACTCGTTTCAGCCTGGGGGCAGCCGCCTTCGCCGTCATTCGCGAGGGGCGGTTGACTCTTAAGAAAAGCCGGGCGCTTCCGATTTGAGTTTAATATTCCTCAAGTGCTTCGTTTGACTTATCGCTGAGGAACCTCCACGTTCACCCATTAGTCCAACCCACTCTGATGTCCGAAAAAGACGAATCCAACAAACGACGCCCTCTTAAAAGCCTTCCTCCGGAAGGTTTTCAGCCGAAAGTGATTTTGATTTGGCTGGCCATAATCGGGTCGATCATTGCCGTGTATTATACTAGCTCGGGCAAAGGGCCACAGCCGGTAACTTTGAAAATTCAGGAGGTCGTGGCTTTTGCCACCGAGAACAAGATCGCCAAGGGGAATATCAGAAGCGATTCGTCCGGCGGCCGCGATTGGTCAATCATTTCGGGCGATTTGAAGGACGCCATCCAGCGGGATGGAGCTGCGCCGACGAGGAGCTTTATCGCCAACGGACGTCTGACTGATTCCAACGTGGAGCTTCTCCAGAAAGCCAAGGTGTTTGTTGAAAACCCCACGACTACTATCGCGGCGAGTTTGCTGCAAAGCTTCGTGCCGTTTTTGGTGCTGATTGGCTTGGTTTATTTTCTTTTTATCCGCCAGCTCAAGAATGCCGGCAAGGGTGCCATGAGCTTCGGCAAAAGCCGCGCCAAGCTCCTGATGCGGGAGAAAGATCGCATCAATTTCACCGACGTCGCCGGTTGCGACGAGGCCAAGGAAGAAGTCAGCGAAATCGTGGAATTCCTGCGCGAACCCAAAAAATTTCAAAAGATCGGCGGTCGCATCCCCAAGGGTATTTTGATGGTGGGCCCTCCCGGTACCGGCAAAACGCTTCTCGCCAAGGCCATCGCCGGCGAGGCCGACGTGCCGTTCTTCTCAATCAGCGGATCGGACTTCGTGGAAATGTTCGTGGGTGTCGGCGCGAGCCGCGTGCGCGACATGTTTGAGCAAGGCCGCAAGAACGCGCCTTGCCTGATCTTCATCGACGAAATCGACGCCGTGGGTCGTCAGCGTGGTGCCGGCCTCGGTGGCGGTAACGACGAGCGCGAGCAGACACTCAACTCGCTCCTCGTGGAGATGGACGGTTTCGATACGCAGGAAGGAGTCATCATCATCGCGGCGACCAATCGTCCCGACGTGCTCGACAGCGCGCTACTCCGTCCGGGCCGTTTTGATCGCCAAGTATATATTGATCTGCCCGACATCATTGGTCGCGAGCAGATTCTCCGCGTACACGCCCGCAAGATTTCGCTCTCGGACAACGTGGATCTTGCGCTCATTGCGCGTGGCACTCCTGGTCTATCCGGTGCCGAATTGGCCAATCTCCTGAACGAATCCGCGCTGCTCGCCGCTCGTCGAAACAAAAAGAAAGTCGACATGATCGATATCGACGATGCACGAGATAAAGTTCTCTGGGGCCGCGAGCGCCGCCGCGTGATGGATGATGCCGAGAAGCGCCTCGTCGCTTGGCACGAAGCCGGCCATGCGATTGTGCAAGCTGTCCTCGATGATGGCACGGTGCCGGTCCATAAGGTTACGATTATTCCTCGCGGGCAAAGTTTGGGCAGCACGACCTATCTTCCGACCAAGGATATTTTGACCCGGCCGAAGAAGAAGCTGCTCAATGAAGTCGCGATGGCCATGGGCGGTCGCATCGCCGAGGAATTAGTCACCGGTGATTTCAGCAATGGAGCCTACGGTGACATCAAACAGGCGACTCGTATCGCCCGCGCCATGGTTTGTGATTATGGTATGAGCGATTTGGGGCCGATCGCACTCGGTGAAAATCAGGACGCCGTCTTTCTTGGCCGAGATATCACCCGATCTCAGCACATCAGCGAAGATACGGCACGTCGCATCGATGGGGCTGTTTCAGAAATCCTGAATTCACAATACAAGCGCGCCCAGCAGATTGTCGGCGAACACCGCTCGGCTCTCGACAAGATTGCCCAAGCACTCTTGGAGTACGAGACCATCGAAGGTCGGCATGTGCTCGAAATCCTCCAGCACGGAGAAATCAGGTCGCCGATCGTCAACGCCAAGCCACCCAAATTGCCCGATGCCGGGACTTCGGCCAAGCCGACGACTGCGAGTAACTCGGACACTGCCGCCGGTGCTTCACCCAACGCGGCTCCCAGTCCGGCTTGATTAAATCGTGGCACGGGTCTCCTGACCCGTGCGAACAGATCATGGGTCGGGAGATCCATGCCATTTGCCTCGGCTTTGAGTTTCAGTGATAGCGCGACCAAAAATCCTGGATCTAACGACGTAGGTTGCGCGCTTGCCTCGCAACATAGGGCGGCGAGCGCTCGGCCTACCCATGAAATACTCACCAATGATTGCGGGGGGGGGGGGCGAAGGTTCAGACATGAATGGCGCTAAGATAAGCGGTAGGTTCGTCGATTGCCTGACGTTTCGTCTGCGATGATTTGCGGCGGAATTTCGTAGGGCCGCCCCTTGTGGGCAAGCCGTTTCCGGTGCGCACTCCGGGACGGCCACAAGGGCCGGTGCTACATTCCTCATGCAAAATAGTTGGCCTGATCACGCATGGTCGCATGACGACCAACCTCCTTAACTTAGCGCCATTCGGTTCAGGCATTCTGATCCCGAGAAATTACTGAGGCTCGCAAAATACAGTGACGATAGTTGGTAGTTCGGGACCGCGACGAGTGCACAGCCTCGGCGGCTGGGCCCGCCGCAATTCACGAATGAAATTAGCCAAACCGGACGGCCCAGCGGTCCGTTCCTAGCTCAATCATTGTGCCAGCGGTGTGACATGGTCCACGCGTTTGCCCGAAAAATGAGACATCACGGCGCGTTTATCTCTATTTTCTAGCTTGGCTGATTGAGTCTTAAATTAATTAAAACTCGTGTCATCAAAGACTAGTATTGTTTTTCTGATTGAGGCATGGTGATTGCTGAGTTAGTGCCATGAGCAAGATCCTCGGTATCGATTTAGGCACGACCAATTCCTGCATGTCTATCATGGAGGGTGGTGAACCGGTAGTAATTCCGAACGCTGAAGGCGCGCGCACCACGCCCTCAGTAGTCGCTTTCACCAAGACCGGTGAACGTGTCGTCGGCCAAGCCGCCAAACGCCAGGCCGTGACCAATCCGAAGAACACCGTATTCTCGGCCAAGCGCCTCATCGGTCGCAAATTCACCGAGGTGAGCGAAGAAGCCAAGAATCTCCCGTACAAAGTCGTCGCCGGAAAAAACGGCGACGCCTACATCGAAGTCCAAGTCGGCGATAAGACCGAGCAATTCGCCCCGCAGCAGATCGCCGCTTTCGTGCTCGGTAAACTCAAGGCCGACGCCGAAGCCTATCTCGGTGAAAAAATCACCCAAGCCGTCATCACGGTGCCCGCTTATTTCAACGACGCCCAGCGCCAAGCCACCAAGGACGCCGGCAAGATCGCCGGACTCGAGGTGATGCGCATCATTAACGAGCCCACGGCCGCTTCGCTCGCCTACGGTCTCGACAAAAAGAAGGACGAGAAAATCGCGGTGTTCGATTTGGGCGGCGGCACCTTCGACGTTTCTATTCTCGAAATCGGTGACGGCGTCTTCGAGGTCAAGGCGACCAACGGCGACACGCATCTCGGCGGCGACAACTGGGACGACACCATCATCGGCTGGCTCGTGGATTCCTTCAAAAAGGAAAACGGCATCGACCTCCGCAAGGATCCGATGGCCCTCCAGCGTCTGAAAGAAGAGGCCGAGAAAGCCAAGATCGCACTCTCCTCCGCCACGACTTACGACATCAATCTCCCGTTCATCACGGCCGATGCTTCGGGTCCGAAGCATCTTAACCTTCAGGTCACCCGCGCCAAGATGGAGCAGATTTGCGAGGCGCTTTTCGAGCGCTGTATCCAACCGTTTAAAAACTGTCTCAAGGACTCCGGCATTTCTACCGACAAGATTGATGAACTCGTGCTCGTCGGCGGCATGACCCGCATGCCGAAGGTCGTCGACATCGCGAAGAATCTCGGCGGCAAAGCGCCTCACCAAGGCGTCAATCCCGACGAGGTCGTCGCCATCGGCGCAGCCATTCAGGGCGGCGTTTTGAAGGGCGATGTGCGTGACGTGCTCCTCCTCGATGTGAGCCCGCTGACGCTCGGCATCATGACGGCCGGCGACATCGCCACGCCGATGATCCCGCGCAATACCACGATTCCCACCAAAAAGACGCAGACCTTTTCCACTTACAGCGACAACCAACCCGGTGTTGAGATCGTCGTCCTCCAGGGCGAACGCCCCATGGCGCGCGACAACAAGAATCTCGGCACCTTCAAGCTCGACGGTATTCCGCCAGCTCCGCGCGGTACGCCGCAGATCGAAGTCACATTCGACATCGATGCGAATGGTATCCTCCACGTGACCGCCAAGGATCAAGGCACCGGCAAGGAACAAAAAATCACTATCCAAGGGTCGTCCGGCCTCTCGAAGGAAGAGGTCGAGAAGATGACCAAGGAAGCCGAGCTCAACGCCGCCGAAGATGCCAAGCGCAAAGAAGCCGTCGAGGCCAAGAACCAGCTCGATTCCACGATCTACCAGCTCGAAAAGACCATCAAGGACGCCGGTGAAAAACTCCCCGCCGAACTCAAAGGCAAGATGGAAGCTGCGATCGTCGACGCCAAGAAGGAGCTCGAGTCCAACGATCCGGCCAAGATGAAAACCGCGTTGGAAAACCTGCAGAAGCTCGGCGCCGAACTTTATCAGCAGACGCAAGCCGCCGCGGGTGCCGCTGGTCCTGACGCCGGTCAGCCCGAAGCAGGGGACGACGGCTCCGCCAACGCCGGTCCCGCTCCCGAGCCCAAGAAAGCCCGTGCGGCCGAAGGCAAAGTCGTCGATGCCGATGTCGAAATCGTCGACGAAGAAAAGAAATGATATTGTACGCGAACCCGCACCCGTTTTGGGGCGGGCTCGCTTTTTTGCCGACACTCATTTCTCATCTTCAAACTGTAGGGCCGATGCTTGCGCCGGCCGAGGCCGAAACCAGCTCTCTCAACTCTCAACCCTCAACTCTCAACCCTTAACTCTCAACTGAGTTTTTCAACCCACAACCCACTAAACCAACATGGCAAAAGTGAATATCAAACCCATCGGTGATCGCGTGCTCGTGCAGCACATCGAGGAAAAAGAACAAGTCCGCGGCGGGATTATTATCCCGGACAGCGCTAAAGAAAAACCGCAGGAGGCCAAAGTCATTGCCCTCGGCACTGGCAAAAAAGATGAAAACGGCAAGGTCACGCCCTTCGAAGTGAAGGTCGGCGACAAGGTCCTCATCTCCAAATACGGCGGCACCGAAGTCAAAATCGAGAACGAGAAATACACGCTCGTGCGCGAAGACGACATCCTCGGCGTCATCTCCTGAGCTGATTTTTCTCTCAGCTCTCAACTAAAAAACTCTCAACTAGATTACATACTATGGCTGCTAAACAACTCCTGTTCGACGAGGCCGCTCGTCAGAAGGTTCTCCGTGGCGTCGAGATTCTCTCCCGCGCCGTTAAAGTCACGCTTGGGCCGAAGGGTCGCAATGTCGTGATCGACAAAAAATTCGGTTCCCCAACCGTCACCAAGGACGGCGTCACCGTCGCCAAGGAAGTCGAACTTCCCGATCCGTACGAGAACATGGGTGCCCAGATGGTCAAGGAAGTCGCTTCCAAGACCTCCGACAGCGCCGGCGACGGTACCACCACCGCCACCGTGCTTGCCGAGGGCATCTATCGCGAAGGTCTCAAGAACGTCACCGCCGGTGCCAACCCGGTTTATCTGAAGCGCGGTATCGACAAGGCTGTTGAAGCCGCTGTCACCGAGCTCGCCCGTGTTTCCAAGAAGGTCAATGACCGCGAGGAAATTCGCCAGGTCGCCACCGTCTCCGCCAATTGGGACGAGGCCATCGGTGATATCATCGCCGACGCCATGGATAAGGTCGGCAAAGACGGCACCATCACCGTCGAAGAAGCCAAGTCCATCGAGACCACTCTCGAAGTCGTGGAAGGCATGCAGTTCGACAAGGGTTATCTCTCGCCGTACTTCGTCACCAACCAGGAGAGCCAGGAAGTCATCCTCGAGGATTGCCATGTGCTCATCCACGAGAAGAAGATCAGCAACCTGCAGGAAATGCTCCCGCTGCTCCAGGTCGTCGCCAAGAGCGGCAAGCCCCTCCTCATCATCGCGGAAGAAGTCGAAGGGGAAGCCCTCGCTGCTCTCGTGGTGAACAAGATTCGTGGCACGCTCAATGTGTGCGCCGTCAAGGCCCCCGGCTTTGGCGATCGCCGCAAGGCCATGCTCGAAGACATCGCTGTCCTCACCGGCGGCAAATGCATCACCGAAGATCTCGGCCTCAAGCTCGAGAACCTCACCATTGCCGATCTCGGCAAGGCCAAGCGCATCACCGTCGACAAGGAGAACACCACCATAGTCGAAGGTGCCGGCAAATCGTCCGACATCCAGGGCCGCGTCAAGCAGCTCCGCCGTCAGATCGACGAAACCACTTCCGACTACGACAAGGAGAAGCTCCAGGAGCGTCTCGCCAAGTTGGCCGGCGGTATCGCCGTCATCAACGTCGGTGCCTCCACCGAGGTTGAGATGAAGGAAAAGAAAGCCCGCGTCGAAGACGCCCTGCACGCCACCCGCGCCGCAGTCGAAGAGGGTATCGTTGCCGGCGGCGGCGTCGCTCTGCTCCGTACCGTCAAGGCCATCGAAGCCCTCAAGCTGGAAGGCGACGAGGCTTTCGGTGCCCAGATCGTGCGTCGCGCGATCGAGCACCCGATCCGCATGCTCTGCACCAACGCTGGCGTCGATGGCGGCGTCGTCGTCAAGGAAGTGCTGCAAGGCAAGGGCAACTTCGGCTACAACGTCGCGACCGACAAATACGAAGACCTCGTCAAGGCCGGCGTGGTTGACCCGACTAAGGTTACCCGCACCGCGCTGCAGAACGCCGCTTCGATTGCCGGCCTGCTCCTCACCACCGAGTGCATGATCACCGAGATCCCCGACAAGTCCCCAGCACCCGCTGGCGGCCACGGCGGCGGCGGCATGGGCGGCATGGACTACTAAGCGCCTTCGCTCCTCACCGAGCGACCGCGCGGCAAGGTCCGCCAAAAAACTTCAAGGCGCGCTCTCCGGAGCGCGCCTTTTTTCTGGTGCGTATGCTTGAGAGACACAAATTGCACCGATTGACACAGATGAAATACGAGCGACGTCGCCTGCCAATTGAGTAGAAAAAAGCCCCCGGCGGTTTCGCCGGGGGCTCGTGCTGATGAATAAACTGTCGTTGAACTTAGTTGCCGACGATGAGGGTCGGGGAATCAGCAGCACCGGTTTCGCGGCTCTTGAGATAGAGCTGGGCGTTGTTGCCGGTGAGCGCGAAGCTCACGATCTTCGTCGCGTCGCCCGTGTACTGGGAGTTCACGTAGCTGCCGACGTTGATCAATTTGTCCGCCACCACGCCGGCTGTCACGGTTGCGGTGCCGATGACGGCACCAGTCGCGGGTTTGTTTGCCCACGTGAGGCCGGTCTCGGTCCACGAGTCGGTCGTGCATTGGTTCACCGTCAGGGTACCGGCGGTCGTCGTGGCGTCCGTGGTCAGCACCAAGGTCGCGGTCGTGGGCGTGAAGCCGAGGCCCGTCAGGTCGAATTTGACGAAGGCCACGCGGTCGAAGGAGGTCGCCGTGGTGCCGTCATCCTTCGCGCCGAGGATCAGGGCGGTGCCGTAGTTGGTCGACGTCGCACCACCGAACGCATAGGTATCAGCCACCGGGCTGAGGGTAGCCGAGCTAGGGATGGTGATCGTGTAGACACCCGTGGTCACGGAGCTGGAACCAGTGCTGTTGACGCCGATGGCCTTGAGCGTGGTGGTCGCGCCGATCGAGATCGCACCGCTGTACAGGGTCGACGAGGTCGTCGGCGTGCTGCCATCGAGCGTGTAACGGATCGAGGTCGAGCCCGCGCTCGCGATCGTCACCGATTGTGCGGACGTGTAGCTGCCCGCCGCAGGCGTGAACGTCGGGGCGCTCGGGGGCGTCGCGCCGAGCGAGAAGCTCGACACGGTGAGCGTGCCGGCTCCGCCGTTGGCAGTGGTGTCCACCACGGCCGCCCAGTTGTTCAGGGTGCTCACGGTGTTCTGCTCGGTGCGGAAGGCGTAGTTCGTGCCGACCGTGAGCTCGGAGCCGCCGGAAGGCGTGACGTAGATCGAGTAGGTGTGCGCCGGCACGTTCACGACCAACCGGAAGGCGTAGGTGGTGTTGGCGGAGAACGGAATCACGTTCGCTGCAGCGTAGGCGCCGCCATTGCGGGCATCGATCTGGCCCGTCGTGTTGAAACGCACCGCCGTGGCCAAGCCGCTGAATGCGGTTTGTGCGCCATTGGACAGGCCGACCAACGCATTGTTGGGCGAGGCGGAGGGCGTCGCATTAAACGTGGCCGTAAATGTGCCAGTCTGCGCCGTCATGGAGGTGTTCACAAAGGCTCCGCCGGCAGCCGCGATCACGGTGCCTGGCACCGTGATCGTGTAAGTGGAGGTCGCCACCGCACTGGTCGTCGCACCGGTCTTATAACCAATCGCTTTGATCGTCGTGGTGGTGCTCACCGCGATGGGAGTGCTGTAGATCGTCCCCACTGACTCACTCGGCGTCGAACCATCCAGGGTATAGCGGAGTGAAGCTCCGCTGGTGGTAGTGCTGATCGTGACGCTTTGCGCGCTCGAGTAGGTGCCACCGGCGGGATTAAACGTCGGGGCCGCGACTTGGGCGACCACGCCGATCGTATAAGTTGCCGAGGTGATGGCGGAGTCGCTCATGCCGGATTTATAGGCGATCGCTTTCAGGGCGGTGGTCGCGCTGATGGTGAGCGGACCCGAGTACACCGTGCCGGTGGTGGAGGTCGGCGTTGTGCCATTGGTCGTGTAGCGGATCGATGCGCCACTGGTGACCGAAGAAACGGTGACCGATTGCGCGCTCGTGTAGGTGCCGCCAGCGGGATTGAAGGCCGGGGCCGCGACTTGGAGCGGCGGCGGGGTGTTAAGCGGATCACTCGTGCCGATGTCCGGATCAAGCGCGCCATAGATGCCGCCGCCCTCGCCACTCCAGGTCATCTCGCTAAAGCCGGAGGAGGGTTGCGCGACGATCGCCGAGTTGGCGGCGTAAAATCCTCCCGGACCATTGAGGCAATCGGTGTAAACTTTTCCGTTGGTGCCGGACTCGGAATAAATGAAGGGCACGTTGCCGCTAATGACGGAGCTCTGTTTGATTTCGTTGCCACTGCTGCCGTAGTCGACGCCGTTCACCGTCTGATTGCTCATGCGGTAGCCCCAGTCGCCGTTATTCAGGTTCACAACGCTGCTTTTCAGAATCTGCACATTGTCGCACCGGAGGAAGAAACCGGCGCTGCCGAAGGCGGTGTGGGAAGAGGGTTCGGTCGCGCCGGAGAAGTCGGCCGTGCAGTTGACGATCTTCACGTGATGGGCACCTTCCTTCAGGTCCCAACCGTCGTTGAAGGTGTCGGTGGTATAGCAATTGAAGAATGTGACGTAGCCGGAGCGATCCGGCGTGCCACTGATCCAGTTGCTGGAAGCCTGACCCACGTAGAAGCCCTCGCCGTACTGGCCGGACGTGCCGGCCCGGCGCGCGGAGCAAAACGAAAAAACCCAATACTGCGACTGGTTGCGCACCTTGAAGGCCTCTTCCCTTACATCCATGATGTGCACGTTATCGACCGAGCCATGGTTGGCGTTGTCGATCACGAGGCCCTTACTCACGTTCTGGATGCGGAAATTGTTCAGGCGATAGTAGTCGTGGATAATTTTGAGACCGGAGGCGCTCGATCCGAAAAGCACGGCCGTGCCGTCGCCTTGAATCGTGATCGGCGCAGATGCCGTGCCAGCGCGCGTGGTGGAGAACGTGCTGCTGCTGGTGATCGTCCCGGAGAGGACAATCGTATCGCCGGGCTGCACGCTGGTCAGCGCGGAGGTGAATTGACTCGGGGTGGAGACGTTAAACGTGGCAGCCGGTGCGACTGTGGGGAAGGTGGCAAAAGCGGCGACAGCGAGTGAGGCGAGGCCGGCGAAGCGAGCCCAAGAAGAACGAAGCGAGATCATGGGTGTGTGTGGAAGGTTTAAGGGAACCTGAAAAAAGGGTGATGCGTGTGGCGAAGTACGAAGCGCTTGGGCTGTGACGGAAACCGCCGCATGCACGCGTTTAGGCAAAGGGGGTGTATCGGTGAGCAAGCCGGGAACTCTGACGGGATCAGGAAAAAATAACGGTTATTGAGGAGGAAAGGATACCCCCGGTGAATCATCACCGGGGGCATGTCTAACGCTGACAATTAGGGAAACGAGGGCTTAGTTGCCGACGATGAGCTCGGGGGCGTTGCCTGCACCGGCTTCGCGGCTCTTGAAGTAGAGCTGGGCGTTGTTGCCGGTGAGCGCGAAGCTCACGATCTTCGTGGCGTCGCCTGTATACTGGGAGTTCACATAGCTGCCGACGTTGATCGATTTGTCGGCCACCACTCCAGCCGCTACGGTCGCGGTACCGATGGTGGCTCCGGTCGCTGGCTTGTTGGCCCAGGTCAGACCGGTCTCCGTCCAGGAGTCGGTCGTACACTGGTTGACCGTCACCGTGCCCGCTTGGGTCGTCGCGTCCGCCGCGAGGATCAGGGTCGCGGTGGTTGGCGTGAACGCCAAGCCGGACAGGTTGAACTTGATGTAGGCGATCCGGTCGAAGCTGACCGAGGTCGTGCCATCGTCCTTCGCGGCCAGCACCGTGGCCGTGCCGTAGTTGGTGGCCGTCGAACCGCCGAAGGCATACGTGTCAGCCGTCGCCGTCAGGGTGACCGTGCTCGGGATGTTGATCGTGTAGGCGCCCGTGGTCACCGTGCTGGCACCCGTGGCGTTAATGCCCACGGCCTTGAGCGTGCCGGACGCGCCGATCGCGACCGGGCCGCTGTATACCGTGCCGACCGTGGCGGAAGGCGTGCTGCCGTCGCTCGTGTAACGGATCGAGGTCGAGCCAGAGCTGCTGATCGTCACCGATTGCACCGAGGTGTAGGTGCCGGCCGCCGGCGTGAACACCGGTGCGCTGGGTGCAACCCCGCCGATGGCGAAGCTGGCAACCGTCAGGGTGCCAGCGCCACCGTTGGCAGAGACGTCGACCACGGCACCCCAGTTATTGAGGGTCGTAACGCTGGCCTGCTCGGTGCGGAAGGCATAGTTGCTACCGACAGTGAGCTCG
>JBBRBC010000046.1:0-32016 GCA_038206205.1 Opitutales bacterium | reverse complement strand
CGGGCGCGCTGGGTGCTGGCTCACGTTGCAAAACCCGCCCGGAGGTCGGGTTCCACCACGGCAGAGGCACGCGCGGTGAATCTTGTGACCCGTGCCACTTCTCCCTCACGTCAGGCTCCGCGCTCTCCGCGTCCTCCGCGTTAATTGTATTTTCCGATTTACGGTAGAGTTGAGCTCATCCTCATTCCTCGGGATCAGGATGTCTGATCCTGCAACTGTTTGATGATGAGAATATCCAACTTCTGCGTGTTATACTGAGGTGTTGATCAACCGTCTGATCAACGTGCCTGTCCGCTGTCATCGCGCAGAACGGTCGCCAAACAGGGGAAAAACCGTAAGGTCCCGAACCATGAGCACCGTTGCCGAAATCGAATCTGCCATCGAAAAACTCTCGCCACAGGAACGCCGCGAGTTGGCGGCGTGGTATGAAGAACGCCAGGCGCTGCTGAACTCGACCGACTCGCTCTTCCAGTCCTACGACGACGAGGAGCAGCCGAAGTGAGCCAAGCGCAGCGCGGTGAGCTATGGCTGGTTGGCCTTGGCATGGTCGCGAAGACGAGGCCCGTGCTGATTCTCAGTGTGGCTTACATCGGACAGGAACGGTCCTTGGTGACGTTCACCCCGCGCACGACCAGTATGCGGTAACCGCTTTGAAGTGTCGCATAGCGGACGCGGCATTGATGCCGGGGCTTTTGATGCGCAAGGCGTCGCCACCGTGCCCGCCGTGCAGTTGATCCGCCGTCTGGGCGTGATCGACGCTCCGACCTTGGCCCTGATTGAGACGGCGGTGAAAGGCTGGCTTGGGTTGACCTAATAAAATCTTCAGTCGCGCCGTAAGAAGGCAAAACGGATCAGATCGAAACCTATGCGATTGGCGGCAGTCAGCTCCGGGCCGGTGGCATTGGCGATGCTGGCATATGTTGAGTTTGAAACTCGGCAGGCAGGGACCAGCCTTCGCTTACAGCTACGGCGCGGCAAGCGCCTGCCGCTACGACCACCCCCGTCACGTTTCACTCGCTCCCGTGACTTTTCGGATTTGGCTTTGAAAAATTCTTGCACTGGCCCGCAACGCTCCAACAAAGTGAGGTTTGCTTAAATGCCGCGAGTCAGGTGACCAATCGCATGCGGGCTAACTTCCGCCACCAGTTTTCGTAGCGCCAAGCTTCCGACCAATGACAACATTCCCAAATAAAATCCTCTTCGTGGGCTACGGCGCCGTCGCTGAATGCACGCTGCCTATTCTCTTCAAGCACATCAAGGTGCCGGCCAAGAATGTCACGATCATGGATTTCGTGGATCGCTCGGATAAGCTGAAGAAGTGGACCACCAAGGGCGTTCGCTTTATCAAAGACCGCGTCACGGAAGAAAACATGGGCGCGTTGCTCGCGACGCACGTCGGCCCCGGCGACTTGCTCATCGATCTCGCCTGGAACATCGACGCCCTCGAACTTCTCCAATGGTGCCGCGATCACGGCGTCATGTACATCAACACCTCCACCGAGCTGTGGGATCCGTACAAGAGCGGCAATCATCCGACCGAGAAGACCCTTTACCATCGCCACATGAATCTCCGTCGCATGACGGCGAAGTGGAAGACCAAGGGCGCCACCGCCGTCATCGAGCACGGCGCCAACCCCGGCCTGATTTCCCATTTCACCAAGCAGGGCCTCATTGACATCGGTCAGAGCCTCCTCGCCGACAAGAAGCGCAAGGGCCGTTCCGCCGAAAACATCCAGGGCTTCATCGCTGCCGGCCAGTTCAACAACCTCGCGCAGGAACTCGGCGTCAAGGTCATCCATTGCAGCGAGCGCGACACGCAGATCACCAACAAGCCGAAGCAGGTCGACGAGTTCGTCAACACCTGGAGCATCGAGGGCTTCCGTGAGGAAGGCACCACGACTTCCGAACTCGGCTGGGGCACGCACGAGAAGCAGCTCCCGCAATATGCGTTCCAGCACAAGAGCGGCCCGAAGAATCAAATCTGCATCGCGCGCATGGGCATCAACACCTGGGTCAAGACCTGGGTCCCGAACTACAGCATTCAAGGCATGGTCGTCCGTCACGGCGAGGCCTTCACGATTTCCGACAGCCTCACGGTCTGGAAGAACGGCAAGGCCGTTTACCGCCCCACGATGCACTACGCTTATTGCCCGTGCGATATGGCGATCGCCTCGCTCAACGAAATGCGCGGCTATAATTACCGCCTCGTGGAGAATCAGCGCATCATGAACGACGAGATCACGACCGGCTCCGACATCCTCGGCGCGTTGATCATGGGTCATGATTACAACTCCTGGTGGATCGGCAGCGATCTGAGCATCCAGCAATCCCGCGAACTCGTGCCGCACCAGAATGCGACCACCATGCAGGTGGCCATCTCAGTCGTCGCCGCCTCGATGTGGATGATGGAAAATCCGCTGGAAGGCGTCCGCGTTCCTGACGAACTCCCGCACGATTTCATCCTCGGCATCGCCAAGCCGTACATGGGCAAATGGATTTCGCAGAAGTCCGATTGGACTCCGCTCAAGGACTACACGAATAACTTCAAGGGCTACAACAAGCCTGACCTCGACCGGAAGGATCCGTGGCAGTTTAAAAATTTCCTCATCCAGAACGCCGACTAGTTTGGTGCCCCCCATGATCACGAAAACACTCCTGCAACAGCTGGCGAAGAAACACGGCACCCCGCTGTTCATCATCGATCATGATGAACTCCGGAAAAACTACCGGGATTTTCGCAAGCATCTCCCCCGGGTGCAGGTGTATTTCGCGGTCAAGGCCAACTCCGATCCCGCCATCGTCCGCACGCTCTTCAAGGAGGGCGCGAGCTTCGACGTCGCGTCGATGCCGGAGTTCATGATCGTCCACGAGAATATCAAACACCTGTCCGCCAAAAAGCGGCAGGAGTGGATCTGGGATAAAATTATCTACGCCAATCCGACGAAGCCGACCGAGACGCTCGAGGAGCTGAACCAGTACAAGCCGCTCGTCACCTTCGACAATCGCGAGGAGATTTCCAAGATCAAGCAGCACGCCCCGAACGCGGGCTTGGCGCTGCGCCTCAAAGTTCCGAATACGGGCGCGATGGTGGAGCTGTCGTCGAAGTTTGGTGCGACTCCGGGTGAAGCGGTGGATTTGATTCTCGAAGCCGACAAGCAAGGGCTCGTCGTCGAGGGCATCAGCTTTCACGTCGGCAGCCAGACCACGAACTTCGATAATTACGTTCAGGCCCTCAATCTAACCGCTTCGATCTTCAAGGAAGCCGAGGCCCGTGGTTACACGAAGATGAACCTGCTCGACATCGGCGGCGGCTTCCCGGCTCCGTACGATGCGACCGTCAAGCCGCTCAAGGAACTCGCCAAGGTCATCAACAGCGAGATCGATCGCCTCTTCCCGAAGCACATCCAGGTCCTCGCCGAGCCCGGCCGCTTTCTCGTCGCTTCTGCCGGTTACGCGGTTTCGAAGATCATCGGCAAAGCCGTCCGCGACGGCAAAACCAGTTACTACATCAACGACGGCGTCTATCACACTTACTCGGGCGTCATCTTCGATCACTGCAAATATCCAATCAAGTCCTTCAAAAAAGGCGCGACTTCGCTCTGCTCCGTGTTCGGCCCGACCTGCGACGCGCTTGATGTCATCTCGATGGCGGAAAATCTGCCGAACCTCGAGCGCGACGAGTACGTCTACAGCGTCAACATCGGCGCTTACAGTCATGCCTCGGCCACTTACTTCAATGGATTCCCCCCGGCCACGGTGGTCCATGTGAACCAATAAAATCCGGCGCGGCTCCCCGGTTGTTTTTTCTCCCAATGGAAATTGCTGATATTATCGCCAAGGCCAAGGTGCTTCTCGAAGCCCTGCCATACATTCAGGATTTTCGCGGCTCGATCTTCGTCGTCAAATACGGCGGCAGTTTCATGGACGATCCCGATCCGACGGTGCGCATGAGCGTCGCCACCGACATCGCGTTTCTCTCGGCGGTCGGCATCAATGTCGTCGTTGTTCACGGCGGCGGCAAGGCGATCAACCGTGCGATGGAAGCTTCCGGCTTGAAGGCGAATTTCATCAACGGTCTCCGCGTCACCGACGAAGCGACGATCGCCATCGTCAAGAAAACGCTCGACGAAGTGGTTAACCAAGAAGTCTGCGCCGCCATCGCTACCGCCAACGCCAAACCGAAAGGCCTGCCGGGCGACAGCGTGCTCGTCTGCGAAAAACTGTTGGTCGATGACGACGGTAATCCGATCGATCTCGGCTACGTGGGCGAAGTCACCGAGGTGAAAGTGAAGATGATCAAAAAGGAAATTGCCGACGGCTTTGTCCCGGTCATCTCGCCCGTCGCCGAGGACACCGAAGGACGCCCCTACAACATCAACGCCGATGTCGCCGCCGGTCGCGTCGCCAGTGCGCTGCGCGCCCGCCGCTTGGTTTACTTGAGCGATGTCCCTGGCCTGCTCTCCGATCCGAAGAATCCGGATTCACTGATTTCGACGCTCAAGGTGGCCGAAGTTGACGGCCTCAAGAAGAAAGGTGTGATCGACAAAGGCATGCGCCCCAAAGTCGCCAGCGCCGTCCGCGCGCTGCAGGAAGGCGTTCAGCGCGTCCACTTTATTGATGGACGCCGCCCGCACAGCCTGTTGTTGGAAATTTTCACCGATAAAGGTGTTGGGACAGAAATCGTCCACGGCTGAACCGGTTCAGTTGGATTGCGTGCGTGTAATCGGGGCGGAGATGTTGGATTTTAGGGGGCCGGAATTTTAGCCATAAAAAGGCACGAAAAAGCACAAAAACAACTCATCCCCCGACATGAAATTCGAGCACATCAATCAACTCTGTGACGACGTTCGTGAAACCAGCTTCGCCATCCACCGCTACCACCGGCATGGCCATGTCGAGAAGATCTATGAGAACGCACTGGCGCACCGACTGCGCAAGCAGGGTATTGAAGTAAGTCCGCAACATCCGTTGAGCGTCACTGACGAGGATGGCACCGTGCTGGGGAATTTTGCCGCCGATCTCTTCGTGGAAAATCAACTCATGGTCGAATTGAAGGCCGTCCGGGCGATAGCGGAGGAGCATGTTTCCCAGCTGCTGGGCTATCTTCGGTCCAGCCGGATCGAGACTGGTTTGCTCATAAACTTTGGAGCGCCAATTCTTTCGGTTAAGAAGTATCTTATGACCGATGTCTTGAGCTAATATTTTTGTGCTTTTTCGTGCCTTTTTGTGGCCAAACTCAGCTGCCTTAGTTTTAAATCACCGTTTCCTGTTTTCCCTTCATGAACCAGCCAACCATCGTCCGCACGAACACCGCTGAGCTTTACGACGCTTATGTGATGAAAAACTACGCCCGTTCCGCCCTGACGCTCGTGCGCGGACAGGGCGTGTTGGTGTGGGATGACACCGGTAAGGAATATCTCGATTTCTCCTCCGGCATTGCCGTCAATGCGCTCGGCCATTGCCACCCCGTTTGGGTCGAAGCCATCCGTCGGCAGGCCGGCGAACTCATTCACGTCAGCAATCTTTACCGGCACCCTAACCAAGGCGAGTTGGCGCGGAAACTCGTGCAACAGGCCGGGCCCGGCCGGGTGTTTTTCTGCAACTCCGGCACGGAAGCCAACGAGGGTTTGATCAAACTCGCGCGGTTACACGGCATTCGGAAATCCGGCGAAGAGGGCAAGTGTTTCAAAATTCTCTGCGCGAAGAACGCTTTTCACGGACGGACCTTTGGCGGCATGAGCGCCACGCCGCAGGAAAAAATCCAGAAAGGTTTCCGGCCACTCGTGCCTGGCTTCGCTTTTGGCGAACTGAATAATCTCCCGAGTTTCGCCGATCTGATCGACGAAGGTACCGCTGCAATTTTCCTGGAGACCGTGCAAGGCGAGGGCGGCGTGAATCCCTGCACCACGGAATTTCTCTGGGGTATTCGCCAGCTCTGCGACAAACATAATCTCCTGTTCATGCTCGACGAGGTGCAGTGCGGTGTCGGCCGCACGGGCACCTTCTTCGCCTTTCAAGATTCCGGCGTGCGCGCCGATGCCATCGGCATGGCGAAAGGTCTCGCCGGCGGTTATCCCATGGGCGCGATCTGGGCGTCGGAGAAAAACGCTGAGCTCTTCACTCCTGGCTCCCACGGCACGACGTTCGGCGGCACCCCGCTCGCCTGCGCCGCCGCGCTCGCGGTCCTCGAAGTTTTCGAGCGGGAAAACCTGCTGGAAAAAGTCCGGACAAATGGCGCGGCTTGGTGCGCGCAGTTGGCAAAACTCGTGGAAGAATTTCCAAAGCAACTCAAGACCGTCACCGGTCGGGGCTACATGATCGGCCTCGTGCTGCAGACGGAACCACCGCCCTACGTCGCCGCGCTGCGCGAGGAAGGGCTGCTGGTCGTCGCGGCGGGCGGCAACACGATCCGGCTCTTGCCGCCTTTGATTGCCACACCGGAGCATCTCGAACGGGCGAACGATATCATTCGTCGCGTAGTCGCCAAAATGGAAAGCAAGTCATGAAGCATTTTCTCACCGAAACCGATTTCAGCGGACCCGAGATCGCCAAGCTCTTTAAGCTCGCGGCGCGCTACAAACGTACCCGAGGGACGCACCCCAAGCCCTTGGCTGGTCAGACTTGGGCGTTGGTGTTTTCCAAATCGAGCACGCGCACCCGCGTGTCCTTCGAGGTCGGCATTCACGAACTGGGCGGCAATCCGCTTTTCCTCAACCGCAGCGATATTCAGATCGGTCGCGGCGAATCCGTGGAAGATACGGCCAAGGTATTGTCACGTTTCGTGCACGGCCTGATCGTCCGGACCTTCGATCATCAGGAGGTGGAGCGACTGTCGGCCGCTGGAACGATTCCGGTGATCAACGCTCTGACGGATTTTCTGCATCCCTGCCAGATCTATGCTGACGCTTTCACGATGGCGGAGCGTTGGACTAAAAAGGGCGGTGATCTGTTTGCCTCCCTGAAAGGACGCAAGATCGCGTTCCTCGGCGATGCCGCCTGCAACGTGGCCAATTCCCTGATTTTGGGCGCGGCCCATTTCGGTCTGCAGATTTCACTTTCCGGCCCGAAGGCATTTGCTCCGAAAAGGGTCATCGATGAGCAGTTGAAAAAAACTGGCCTGCCAAAAAATTATCAGTTCACCACTAATCCGGCCGAAGCGGTCAAGGGCGCTGACGTGGTTTACACCGACGTTTGGGTCAGCATGGGCAAGGAAGAGGAGGCCAAGGAGCGCATCCGCGTGATGACGCCGTATCGCGTCACCGCCAGGTTGTTTGCCCAAGCCAAATCCGATGCGCTTTTCATGCACTGTCTCCCCGCCCATCCCGGCGAGGAAGTGGAGCAGACTGTGCTCGATAATCCCCGTTCCATCATCTTCGACCAAGCCGAGAACCGCCTCCACGTCCAGAAAGCGATCCTCGCCACGATCGCCCAAAGCCGGGCCTGACTATTTTCTGACTCTCAACTCTTGAGCGCAGCGAAACCCTGAGCCTGTCGAACGGGTCAACTCTCATCTCCCAACTTAAAATACACTCATGAAAATCGTCCTCGCATACTCTGGCGGCCTCGACACGTCCGTCATCGTCAAATGGCTCAAAGAATCCTACGACGCTGAGATCATCACCTTCGCCGCTGACGTCGGTCAGGAAGAAGAGCTCAAGGGTCTCGAAAAAAAGGCGAAAGCCACCGGCGCCACGAAGCATTACACGCTCGACCTCGTCGAGGAATTTGCCCGCGACTACATTTACCCAATGATTCGCGCCAACGCGATCTACGAGGGCCAATATTATCTCGGGACATCCATCGCCCGTCCGCTCATTGCCAAGGCCCAGGTCGACATCGCCCGCAAGGAAAATGCCGACACTGTCGCACACGGCGCCACCGGCAAGGGTAACGATCAGTGCCGCTTCGAGCTCACCTACATGGCGCTCGCTCCCGATCTGCAGATCATCGCTCCGTGGAAACTGGAGAATTACCGCGCCGAATTCCCCGGTCGCGCCGAGATGATCGCATACTGCGCCAAGCACAAGATCCCCGTCGAGGCCTCGCTCAAGAAGCCGTATTCGATGGACCGCAACCTTCTTCATATTTCCTACGAAGCCGGCATTCTCGAAGATCCGTGGTTCGACCCGACCACCAAGGAAAACAAAGGCATGTTCAAGCTCTCCGTCTCACCCGAGGACGCGCCGAATAAACCAGAATACGTCGAACTCGATTTCGAAAAAGGCGACTGCGTGGCGGTCAACGGTAAGAAGCTCACTCCCGGCGGCGTATTCAAAGTGCTCAACAAACTCGGCGGCAAACACGGCATCGGTCGAGTCGATCTCGTCGAGAATCGTTTCGTCGGCATGAAGAGCCGCGGCGTCTACGAGACTCCCGGCGGCACGATTCTCATGCAGGCGCACCGTCAGGTGGAGTCGCTCACGCTCGATCGCGAGGTGCTACACCTCCGCGACGGCTTCATTCCGAAATACGCCGAGCTCGTCTACAACGGTTTCTGGTTCGCGCCCGAGCGCGAGATGCTGCAGGCCATGGTTGACGAGAGCCAGAAATTCGTGACTGGCACGGTTCGCTTGAAGCTCTACAAAGGCAATATCATCACCTGCGGCCGCAAGTCGAAGTACTCGCTGTACGATGACAAGATCGCATCGATGGAAGGAGTGAAGAGCTGGTACAACCAGAGCGACGCCACCGGCTTCATCCGCCTCAACGGCCTCCGCCTCCGCGCGAAAAACCTAGCCCAGGGTGGGCCGAAGGTTTGAGTAGGAATCAGGCAGTCGAGAGCTGAGAGTCGAGTGTCTAGAACCAAGGCGTCGCACCGGTTGCACGCGACCCATTGGATAAGTCGCCGGTCTTATCATTCAACTTGTCGCCAAACCCATACTATCTGCGGTGTGTTTCATCGGGAATTACGGATTCAGCAGACAGTTCAACAGTGAGCAAAATACGGCTTATGCCCGACCATATAACCCAGCTCCTCGAACTATATCGAGGTGGGCATCTTCGAGATGGGTTCGTTTGGGACCTGACATCTCAAAAAGGGAAGACCGCCCCGCTTGTGATGCGGTGTTAAAACGGCAATGCCCAAACCGTTTTAGCAACCTTCGCCATATCGGCTTGTCGCTTTGTAATTGCCTCCTCCGTCCAATCGGAGAATTGGGCTAAGTCCTTTGATGTTCGATCATGCGAATGCTCATACACCGCGCTTTTCTGTGCGAAGGCCGCATTGCCCGCTTGCTGCCCGTTCAATCCCCGTTCCAACAGAGAATAGTTTCCGACACGCTCATAGCTGCGCTCGTGCGCCTCAACGGTGAAGTGTTCCCATCCGACCTCGCCCGGATTTTCGGGGAGAATATGTTCAACAGTGGCTGCCATTCCCTCATCGTTGATATCGGTCCCACTGAGTTGCTTTTCAATTCTCGCCAGGATGTAGCGCAAACGCTTGCCAGACGTGCTTCGGTTTCGCAGCCGGAGGGTGGAGAAATCTGCCTCGAATTCTTCGTCGGGAATGTAGATCGGCCGTAACGTGTGACGAACGGCGGCAAGTGTCGTTGCGGTGCCCCGTCGAACTTCCAGCGCCGCACGGTTGTAGATTTCTTCTAGGATGTGGGTGCTTCGCCGCCCCACACCATTAAATCTCACGGACAAAACCGCGCAGTAGCGCAGAATCTCCACCAAGTCCCGGGGTGCGGTAAAGACGTCCTTCGCAGAGAGAATCAGCGGCGTGTATTGGGATACGTTAAAGAGGTTGAGCACGCGCACATGCTCTTTCGCTCCTTGGTAATCCAGCCAGAATTGGCTCGCATAGTCGTTCAGTGCTTCAAACCACGCTGCGTCCTTCTCCAGTCGATCAAGCAGCGCAAACACATGATCAAGTGTGGTCACGTCTCGCTTGATCGTTTTGAAAAGCTGCTTCTGGCGAACGTATTCACGCTGAGAGTTTAGGTGGTGACGCAAGAACTCGGGAAAACTGGCGATACCGATACGGGCGGTGATTCGCGCCCACTGCCGGATCACCGGATCCATCTGCGATTTGCTGAGACGATCGGCCAATGACAACAGGTAGTTTTTCAGCAGATCGGTCTCGGTCAGTTCCAAGCCGCGTGCATTGAGGGTCTCAAAGACCGTGTAGGCGCTCAATTGGTCCTGCACGCGCACGCTGATGAAAACCAACCGCTCCGTGACAGTCTCGCTAATGAATGCAGCAACATCTTCGCCTTTCTCCCGGTGCGAAAACTTTTCCTGAATCTTGCCCCTGAAAAACTGTAAGCAGTCCCACAGCAGTTTCTCGGAGTCGCGGAGACCGCGAACGCCGCCCTGAGGTGGTTTCCGTTGGGCGAGGTTCAGCTGGAAGAAATCATCGTCGTTAGCGTTGAGCTTCAGCTTGGGGGTGATGCGAAGGCTCGTCGGGTCTTTCGCTCCGAGGTAACTGCTCTCCAGCAGCGCCGCACGTTCCTTGTTTGCTGCCGCATCCACTCCCTTGTCTGCGCGACTGTAGAGATAGTCCACGCAGGCCAGAATCAGGATGCTCAGAGTCGCCATTCGCTGCTGGCCGTCGATCACGCGGAATTGTTTCCGTTCCCCGCTTTCCAGCACAATGGCACCCATGTAGTGCTCTTCATGGCTCGCCTCAATCGTTAGCAGGTCTTCCCAGAGATCTTCCCAAGCTCCTGTTTCCACGAATAATCGCGCTGGTAAGGCGGCACGCTGTAACTCTTCCCGTTGCTGAGAAGTTCTTTCAGGTCTTCCGTGTCCGTGTTCAGTAGTGTGCTGCGGGCCATGATGGTGAGAAGTTTACTCGGTTGCGAGAGGAAGAACAGTCTTTGCCGCGCCTAATTTCTCGCTCAGCAACATGGGCCGTAGAGAGGCGAAGGTGAGGAATTGGTGGAGAATTACAGTCATTTTTTAGGCATGCCGTCTGGGTAGGGGCCAAGAAAACGGTTGCCGTTGAAGTGGATGATAGGGTCGAGGTCCTCTGTGATCCGCACCTCAGATTTCCAAGGGATATGCGAGACGAAGGTCTGCATGGTGCGACGTTTCTCGAAGGCGGCCACGAACAGAAGCCCGGCTTTGCTGCCCGCGAACAGATCCTTAAATTTCTTGGTGGCGATCAGAAGGTTGTAGGGTACGTCCATGAAGGGTTTCCCGATACTCTCGGGGAATCAAAACGGGGCAGGTCGAAACATGGGCGAATGAGTGTGCCTCAAATCCGCAGTTTGCCGGGAGTTGAAAGACGGAGTCGATCTCTGTCGTGTGTTGTCGGGCAGGGCGTGCTTGGAGGCGACCAATCCGCATGTTCAACCAACGGGGCCTACTTCAGTTTGAGGCGTAGTGATCACAGGCCCCGTTGAAGTGCCGCTGAACGTCGGATGAAACGCATTCCGTCGGCGCACACCGGCCCCAAAGGCTGCTTCCGGCAGCGGACTAACTTGTCCGCTTTCCAGCTCCGCATGACGACGGATCGCCTCGTCTAAAATCTCGGAGGGCTCGTCAGCGTTCGGCGGGGGTGGTAAACTTCCGAGAATCTTATCCACGAGGTGAAGTTGGTCCATTTTAGAAAGCATCAGGACGGCGGTTTCTATATCCTGGAGGGTCCTTATAATTTAGATTATTAGCTACCGCGCCTTATTTGAGACAAGGAAATGCCAGATGACGGCGTGCCTGTTCAATGGGCACGCCCCCTTCTGCCGCCAGAGAGCGCAGTCCTTCGTCGATGGCGGCGAGCATTTCGGGCGTCTCCTCGGCGGTCTCATCAAGCCAATGGCGCAACGCCTGCTGCTCTTTCGGCTCGAGTCGCAGGATGGCATCTTGGATTTCAGCGAGTTTGGTCACGCCATGACACATAGCCTTGAATATTTGGCGGACAACCCCAAAACGGTTTGTCAGTCGCGTGGGCTGTGGCTGGTCGTGCATTTCCTGGAATACCGTGCCCGGAAATCGGCGGAGCACTTGCGCGGGGGTGTGGTAGAGTGTCAGCATGATTCAGTCCGAAGCATTCTTTGCCGGGCCAACGACTAAGCCCCAACAATGCAGTCCAGAGCTGAGAGTTGAGAGACTAGCGCCAGACTAAACAGTGAATACAATTTTCCGTCACAAAATCACGCAGACCAGCTCTGAGGCTCGGGCTCTCAGCTCTCGACGCTGGGCTCTCGACTGCTTCGTTCCGGCCAAGACCAAGTCCCTGCCTGATGTTCGCCCGATGTACCGGGCGCTGTCGCGACGGGATGCGGCTTACGAAGGTGTGTTCTTCACGGGCGTCAAAACCACGGGGATATTTTGCCGGCCCACGTGCCGCGCCAAACGACCGAAGTTGGAAAACGTGGAGTTTTTTCCGACAATCGTGGAGGCGCTGCATGGCGGCTACCGGCCGTGCCGGCTATGCTATCCGATGGACGCAACCAAACCTGTGCCAGCTCTCGTGGAGAAATTGCGCCGGGCAGTGGACGATGCGGTCGAGGGCCGCGTGACCGACAAGGATCTCGCTGCGATGAACGTCGAACCCTCGACGGCGCGACGACAGTTCAAGGCCTATCACGGTATGACTTTCCATGCTTATCACCGTGCGCGGCGCATGGGACTGGCGTTGCGCGACGTGAAGGCAGGCAGGCCGGTGATCGAAGTGCAGCAGGAGCGCGGCTACGAATCGCCCAGCGGTTTTCGCGAAGCTTTCGTCCGAGTTTTTGGTGTGCCGCCTCGTGGCGCCAAAGTGGAGGATTGCCTGCTCGCTCGTCGAATCGAGACGCCGCTTGGCACGATGCTGGCCCTCGCGGATGCGCAGGGACTGCGGTTGCTGGAGTTCGTGGATCGACGTGGGCTCGAACGCGAGTTGGTTGGGCTGCGGCACCGACTCAAGTGCGCGATCATACCGGGGAGCAACGCCACACTTGAGGCGACCGCGACCCAGCTCACGGAGTATTTTTCTGGGCAGCGCATGACGTTCTATCTGCCGCTCGCGCCGGTCGGTTCGGATTTTCAGCAGCGCGTGTGGGCGGAGTTGCGCCGCATCGCTCCCGGCCGCACCCGTAGCTATGCAGAGAGGGCGAAGAAACTCGGCATTCCGAAAGCACCCCGAGCGGTCGGCCGGGCGAATGGTTCCAATATGCTGGCGCTGGTGATTCCGTGTCATCGGGTTATTCGTGCTGATGGTTCGCTCTGCGGTTATGCGGGCGGGATCTGGCGCAAGCAGCGGCTGCTGGAGCACGAACGAAAATTCAGCGGTTTGGCCGAATAAAGGCCAGCGGAACGTGAACCACTCATTCACACAAATGAGGCACTAATTTAGGGGATCGGCTTAGAGGAGATCAGTGAGCCTTAGTGATTAAGATCTGAGGTTCTGATCCGAGCTTGCCGCGAGGTGATGGCGGCGAAGAGCAGCGACCAGAAGCAGAGCACGACATTGAACAACGGGATTTGCAGCACCGGGGGCAGGGCATAAACGCAGCTGACAGTGGGACCCCACACGCACCAGACGGCCAGTTGCGCGGGAATGACCCGGCGCAGATACCAACTGCCTGCGCGCACGTCGGCGATGACGGGTGCCCAACGAAACCCGGCATTCATCCAGCCGTAGAAAAGGCTGCTGACAGGCGTAGCGTAGAACGGATTGTAGACCAATTGATCCACGAGCACTTTCGCGGCGATGGTGAGAAAAATCGCCTCCGAACCGAACAGCCAACTAAGGCTGCGATAAAGTAAATCCACTTCGAGACCTTTCCACGCCCAAAACCAAGTGAAGAAGATGAGCTGCGGCCACGGATGGGTGGTGCGGGTGGCGGGATTCCAGCGCAGATATAAAAAAGGCAGCACGCCCCCGCAAATGGCGGTTGAAATAAGGGAGAAGAGAAACCCACCGGCCTCGCGCCACGCTGCGATCTGGGCAAACAGGCCATGAGCGGACGGCGCAAAATAATAAGCCAGCACGAGCGCCAGCGCGGTGGATTGCAGGACAAGTCCCGGCCAGAAAAGTTGGCGCGCGCTTTCCCAGCCAGCGCGCCAAGGGGATTCGGGGGAGAGATTGGATTCTGCCATGAAGGGTCAGGCGAACGTGCGCGGGCAACGGAGGCGAGAGAGAAATCCGGCAGGGCAATACCGAGCGTGAACGACATTCTGCCTCATCCCGATGGGCCGGGCCCTACATGGTATTCGGTCGAACGGCTCATCCGGAGGATTCGCCCTACCTTAAAACTTACTGCTACGTCGTCAGTGCCCGCACCACCTGATCCAGTTCCGCCCCGATATCGTTGCGATTTGCGCTCAGGTCTTGGGCCAGCGGTTCCTCGCCAGCGGTCACCAACGGACGATATTCCAAGCCCTTCAGCGCGGCGAGTTGCCAGTAGCAGCCGTTCACGTACGAGCGGTGGAAGAGTTCGATCACTTTCGTGCCGGCCGCGCAAAAAATCAGATTGGCCAGCCCGGCGCCATGCGGAGCGACGATTATCTTGGCTCGACGAAACGCGTTGATCTGCTCCTGCCACGTCAATTCTTCCAGATGCAGCTTCACGAAACCGTGCGCTGCGAGTTCCGCCCATAGCTTGGTTTCGTTGGCCACGCGGCGACGGCGCGCCTTGGCGCGGGAAATATAAAGTCGTTCACCGAATGTCGAGGAGGTCTGTCGCAGCGGAGCGGTGAAGCCGTCGAGCGCCCGCACGGTCGTCGGTGTCAGATGACCAATACTCGGCACGATCAATTGTTCGCCGCTATGGTGCGCATAGCGTTTTGCCGGGAGAACATTTCCGGCGAAGCCGTGCAGAGCGAACGCCTCGCGTTGGTAAGCGTGATCAGCGTGGGCGATGAGCGTTTCACCTTCGTTGGGCTTGAGTTCAATTAACCGGGGCAATTCCTCCAAGAGCCAGTGACTGTAGCCCACGCCGAGCGTGGTCGCGATTACCGCCGTCGTGCCGCGCAACGGGACCGGCGGACGGATTTTTTTGTATGTGAGCAGCCAGTGATCGGAAAACGGTTTGCCGAAATCGGGCGACACATCCCGGGCGATCAGCTGTCCGTCGGGGGAGAGCACATTGCCCGAACCGAAGACTCGCCCGCCCGGCAAGCGTGCGATGTAGGCGGATTCAAAGTTGATCGTCGCGTGCGGCAGCAGAAAAGCGCGAAGCTCCGCCGACGCGTGAGTGGGTAACGCGTATGGGACGTGCGTCTCGCCTAGCCGCACTTGCAGCGAACCGTCGCAATGGGCGACGATCTGTTCGAGCCGGGCGCAGGCTGCGGGAGCTGGAAGGTAGGATTGAGCCGGCTTGGTCATACGAGCTCAGCCAGCAGGTGAAGAGAGGAGGATTGGTTAACCACTAATCCACACTCATGAACACTAATGAGGAGAAGTACAAACGAGTCTTTCGCTGGTCCAGTATTAGGGTAGATCAGTGAGTCTCGTTAATTAAGGTGACGCCGGTGGGTAGGGCGGGAGCGCTGGGCCTGCCGCGATTGGTGAGTGAAATTCGTCAAACCGGACGGCCCAGCGGTCCGTCTCTACCTGTAATCCTCTTTTGCGAGACTCAGTGGTGGTTAAAAAAATCCGGTCAGCTTTGGCTTTCCGTGCGCCGTACGAGGGGGATCGCGGCGATGGCGGCGAGGGAGAGGAGGAAGATGCCGCTGTAGAGGAGGTGCGAATTCGTGATCTTGCCGACTTTCAGCTTTAACTCCAACGGCGCGCCACCGTCCACTTGCAGGCTGCGCGTGAAAGTGAGCACGTGGCCGTTTTCCGTCAGCGTGACGTCGATGGCGTTGGGGGCGGGTTCGGCGGCGAGTTGCTGATCGACGAGACGCGTGGCGATGCCTTTCAACGCGGTGTTTTCATCGGCCGTGTTGCCCATGAGCAACTGGTCGATCTCCTGTGGATTGAAATTCAGTTTGTTTTGCATGAGCGGATTCAGACTGGCGGCCTGCTCCAGTTGCTCGTTGCGGGCCCCGTCGGCGCGGTTGTCCAAATAGAGTTTCTGCCGACGGGTGTTCAGGCCGAGCACGGTTTGCTGCGTCTTCAGGTTGCGCAATTGCACCCGGGCATCCTCGTTCGAGGCTTCATCGAGCGCGCGGGCGTTCGTCACGCGGCTCAGGACTTCGCCGGCGTTTTGTTGATCACCCTTTTGCAGCAGCCTGTTCGCTTCTTGTAACAAGGCGACGGCTTGCTGGGCGTTGGCGGAGCGTTTGGAAAGAATCGATGATTGGTACTGCTCGATGCTCCATGACGCCGCCGCGTATTCTTCCTGCAGCCGCAGGCCGCCTGCATAATCTTTCAAGACGTAGCCGGGCGGAATCACGACGCGCCATTTCACGTTTTCCAACGGGACGTTCAGGCGGGGTCCAATAAGACCGACGGGTCCGCTCTTGCCAGCCACGGTGGCAGCGTAGACGAGGCGCACCGTCGCGTTGCGTTCCGCGCCGGTGTTGGGCGCGACATGGAAAAGATAGGCGTCGCCTTCGCGCACCACCGAAACGCTCGCGCCGTTGACGAAGGTGTTGTAGAGCGCCGCGCCTTCGGGCAACCGGATGCGCAGCGTGCTTTTTTCCAGTACATCGACTTTCAATTCCACGGTAGTCAGAAAAGTGCGCTCGGGGAAAAGAGGGTGGTCAGATCGCCCTGCGTCACGCGGAGCTTCAACGCCTCGGCGATTTCGTGCCGGCGAACCGTCACGGCGAGCGGGCCCTCGGGCTCGGCGACGCGGAAACACAGCGCGGGCACACTGCGATCATTGCGGTCCTGGAGAATGGCGGGGACGGCGCTCCAATCGCTCTTCATCCAACCACGGGCGGGATTCCCGGCTTCAAGTTCGAGCCGTCCACTGGCGCGCACGGCGACGAATTGCACGGTCTGCCGCGCGCCGGGAAATTCCGGCGGCAGCAGCGTTTCCTGGCTCTGATCGCGCCCCGCCGGTCCTTGAAATTCGATCTGCACATCCGTCTCGCCGGCGATGCCGCGTTGAAAACGAATTTCCCACAGATCGGTTTCACCGACAACCTTGATCATGTCGCTCACGGCGGAGCCAGTGGCGCGGACGGTGCGGGCGCGTTCTTCGCTCAGGCCGGGCAGTTTCGCGCGGAACTGTTTCACCGCGGCATTCTCGACTTTATAACGGAGACCGATGCGCGTGAGCGTCTGGCCTTCGCGCACCGTGGCTTCGGACAGCGCCTGCACCGTCACCCAAGGTTCGAGGGCCTCGATGCCGAGCGTCAGCACCCAGTCATCTTGCAATAAATGAAACGCGAGCGTGCCGGGCTGAAGACCGCCCACGGAGCGCGGGTCGACTTGCGTCACCTTTTCGCGATCGACGGCGCGCAACCGCAGCCCCTTGCCGGGCACGATCAAGGCCTCACCGGTTTGCCGCATCTCTAGGTAATGTCCAAGTGTTGGGTGTCGGGCTTAGTAATTGTCTGGCATGGAGCCGCGCCGCCCTCGGCGCGGAAGAAGCTCCGAAACGCGGCGAGGGCGCCGCGTCTCCAGGTAATGTCAGTCATGACAAAAGGCAGGGCGCGCCGGGTGGTGTTTTCGAATGTCGAGTTGGCGTTCATAATGCGTTCTCCGGGAGGGATGGGGCGAGGCAGAGGGAAAGTGAAGGTGAGAGGGAAAGTGAAGGTGGAATAATGCGGGCTGAATGTATCGGTGGGGTAGGTTGCGAGCTTGTCTCGTTCTGCTGGCCAGCAGAATGGCGGGGCAAGCTCGCCACCTATCGATGACTCTGAGGAAATGAAAGTGAAGGTGTGACGGTCCAGTTGTAGCAGATTCTCCGAGTGGAGTTGTCAGTGGCGGGTCAAAGTTTTGTCAGGGGATTGTCATGGCGGGATTGAAGTAGCACAGGACCACGCCGCGCCGAAGCCCGGCGAAGGCGGATCCGTGCCTGTGGGATTGGGAGAAAGTGGCACGGGTCTCCGACCCGTGATGGATAAGGAACACGGGTCGGAGCCCCGCACCACAACCTCGACAGGCAGAGACGCCTGCCTTTGCGATTCGCTTCGGCGCGGCAAGCGCCTGCCGCTACGGGGCTGATCGACATTTAGGGCCTCTGCTTGCGGAGGCCTAGTGCGAGGCCGGCGCAAGCACCGGCCTTACAAAGAAAAATATGTGCCGCTTCGCTCATTTCGGCGCGGCCACAAGCACCGGCCCTACAAAGCGGAGGTTCTTGTCAGGGATTTCCAATCGCGTCCATGAGCGTCCATTCGCGGTTAACTTGATCGAGGACTTTGGTGCTTACGCTTCGCCCAAGTTGCGGCGGAGCATCGCGGCGAGGGCGCGGGCGTCGTGGATCGTGATGGTCTTCGCGGCGACGGTGATGAGCTTTTTTCCGCGCAGGCGGGCGAGGGTGCGCGAGAGGGTTTCACTGCTCGTGCCGAGTTCGGCGGCGAGCACGCGCTTGGTGCCGGGGAGCTTGATCACCGGACCGGCGCTACTGGCGGGGGCGCTGCGGCTGTGTTTCACGAGCCAATTGAGCAGGCGGGTTTCCACATCTTTGAGCGTGAGATCGTCGAGCATGCCGACGAGTACGCGCAGGTGTGCGCTCATCGAGCCGAGCATCCGGAGCGCGAGATCGGGGCGGCGACCGATGAGTTCGAGAATAGGCGCTTTGGGAATCAGCAGCACGGTGCTGGGTTCGACCGCACGGGCGTCGGCGGGGTAGCCGGTGGGCGAGGCGAGGGCGGCTTCGGCGAAGGATTCGCCGGAGCGGAAAACATGGATCACCTGTTCCTTGCCCGTGGCGTTGACGCGGTGGACATTCACTGCGCCGGCCTGCATGACGTAGAAACCGCGCGAAGGTTCGCCCTCGTGGAAAAGATAATCATCCTTCGCGAGTGAGAGCGGGCGGATGAACCCGGCCATCGTGGCGAGATCATCCTCGGACAGCCCGGTGAACAGTTGGCAGCAACGCATGGTGCCGATCAGACCGGTCAGTTTAAGGTTGGCGGGGCGCGGCGTGGAAAGCATCGGGGTAGGCGGGAAGTGATACGGATTGCTTGCGTGGTGTCGCGCTGAAAATGCAGGTGGCGAGGGGTTTTCCGAGTGGAGCCGCGCCGCCCTCGGCGCGGAGCAAGTGAGGCAACGCGGCGAGGGTGCCGCGTCTCCAGCGCCCGCAGCGTGAGCGCAAACAAAAAAGAAAAATATTAGGCGCACGCGATGCGCCCGCAATTCATGCGTAGCAATTTCAAAATACAGCCAATGTTTTGGCAATGGATGGGTAGCGGCGGTGCGAATCTTGCGCTATGTTGGGTTCACCCCTTCCACATGACACACACCACCGCATCTTTTTTGGCCAAAATGAATCCGCGCCAGTCGGCGCTCGTCGCAATTCCTTCCACCGCCCGCTGCGTGATCAAACGTGATGGCACGCTCGTGCCGTGGGACGCCGACAAGATCATCGCGGCGATCGCGCTCGCCTTCTACGATGTGCAGCATGAGGGCGCGGAGAATCCGGAGCGCGAAAATTCCGCGGCGCGTTTCGGGCTCGACCAGAATACCTTTCTCAAGGTGCAGCGCATCGCGGCCCGGGTTGCCCTGATGTTGGAGTTGTATTATCGCACCGGCCGGCATCCGACGATCGAGCAGATCCAGGACAACGTGGAGAAAGCCATCGCCGCCGAAGGCGAGTGGGCCGTGGCGCGCTCCTACATCATCTATCGCGCGCGCAAAGCTTCCCATCGGCTCAATCATTACGCGGAAAACGGTCTGAGCGACTACATCGCCACTTCTAAATATGCCCGCTATCGGCCTGATCTCGGCCGGCGCGAAACGTTTTCCGAGGCGGCCCGGCGCGTGCTCGGAATGCATATGCACTATTTTGAGGACAAACTCGCGAGCCGCCTGCCTGCGCCCGATGAGACTTCGCCCGTGATGCCCGGCGACCGGCGGTTGCTCACCGAGTGGCTGGCCGGAGGTACGCTCTCCAACGCCATGCATCGCGCCTTCGGAGCCGTGGCCCAGAAACGCGTGTTGCCCTCGATGCGTTCGCTGCAATTTGGCGGCGAAGCGATTCTCAAGAACCACGCGCGGCTCTTCAATTGCTCGTTCAGCTCAGTGGACCGGCTGGAGTTTTTCCGCGAATATCTTTTCCTGTTACTCGCGGGTACGGGCTGCGGTTTCTCCGTGCAGCGCCACCACATTGAGCGTCTGCCCGTGCTCCCGATTCGCCGCGAGGAAATGGAACTCGAGGTGCGCCACCACACCATTGAAGATACAATCGAAGGCTGGGCCGGCGCGCTCGACCTGCTCATCCGGAGCCACTACGAAGGTTTCAAGGCCGAGTTTAATTTTTCCCTGGTTCGTCCGCGGGGCAGCGCGCTCAAAACTTCCGGCGGCAAGGCTCCCGGCCATCTGCCGCTCAAGCAGGCGCTGCTCGATGCCGAAAGCGTGTTGAACGGCGCATCCGGTCGCAAACTGCGCCCGATCGAAGTGTACGATATCTGCATGTACGCTGCGCGCTCCGTGCTCAGCGGCGGCATCCGCCGCTCGGCCACGATTTGCCTATTCTCGCCCGACGACGAGGAAATGATGGGCGCAAAGACCGGTAACTGGTTTGAAAAAAATTCCCAGCGTTCCGCCTCGAACAACTCCGCAGTGCTTTCCCGCAACGAACCCGACGACACGGTTTTCCGCCGGCTCTTCGTTGCACAAAAAGAATTCGGCGAACCCGGTTTCTATTTCGCTGATCATCCCGACTACGGTTGCAATCCCTGCTGCGAGATCGGCCTGCATCCGGTGATCGAAGGCGGACTCGATGAGGCCGAAGCCGCCAAACTTCGCGCCCTCGGCTACACCGGACCGCTTAACGCCGAGACGCGGCTCAGCGGCTGGCAGATGTGCAATCTCACGACGATCAACGGCGCGGTGCTCACGACCGTGGACGATTTTCTCGTAGCCTGCATTCACGCCGCTGTCATCGGCACGCTGCAAGCCGCGTACACGCACATTCCTTATCTTGGGCCCGTCACGCGCTATCTGAATGAGCGCGATGCGTTGCTCGGCGTTTCCGTGTGCGGCTTCATGGACAACCCGGAGATTCTTTTCAACCCATCCGTCCTCGAGCGTGGCGCGAAACTCTGTCGTGCGGCGAATCGCATCGTCGCCGGCGTGCTCGGTATCCGGCCCGCGGCGCGGGTCACCTGCGTGAAGCCCGAAGGCACCGCTTCGCTTTTGCTTGGCGCGGCTTCAGGGATTCATCCGCATCACGCGCGGCATTATTTCCGCCGCGTGCAGGCCAACCGCCGCGATGCGATCTATAAACATTTCCATGCCGCGAACGCTCACCTGACGGAAGCCTCCGTCTACCGGCCCGGCACGGACGACGTCATCACGTTCGCCGTCGAAGCGCCGCCACACGCCATTTTGCGCGAAGAGATCGGCGCGCTGGATTTCCTGCACTTCGTCCAGCTCGCGCAGCAACACTGGGTGTTGAATGGCGAAGACGAATCGAATCGCTCACCCGGTTTGCACCACAACGTGTCCAACACCTGCACGGTGAAACCCGACGAGTGGAACGCCGTGGCCGATTTCATCTGGAAGCACCGCGAGCACTTCACCGGCGTGGCTTTGCTCGGCGACGACGGCGACAAGCGTTACGCCCAAGCCCCGCGCGAAGGCGTGATGACGGAAGAAGATGCCGCGAGATGGAATCGCCTCCGCTATGTGCCGGTGAACTACACGCAGCTCGTCGAACATACGGACGAAACCAAGCTCAAGGAAGTCGTCGCCTGCGCCGGGGGCACGTGCGAGCTGACGTGAGGGCACCGCGCCGCGAGCTCTGATGGAGGCGGGGTGCCCTCACCCCGCACCGGACCAAGTCCTTTACCCGCTAGTCGACGCTGATCAAGGTGGGCGTCGGTTTCTCCGTACCGACGCTTATCTCGCGCGACAGACCAAGGCATTTGTAGAGCCTCGCCAATCAGCCTCAGCCATCCTGATCGCAGCCCGTGGAGAGTGGAGGAACGAGGAAACGAGCTGAGCCTGTAACGGCGCAGAACAGATGAACGGTATCGGAGGTGGAGCGCGATTTTCCGACTTCGCCAAGGCTACGACGGACAAGCTGGGCACGCTGAGTGCCGACTCTCGCAGCAAAACCCGCCCGGAGGTCGGGTTCCACCTCGGCAAAGGCCTGCGGAGTGAATCCTAAAACCTGTGCCACTTCAGCGGCTGGCCCGCCCCGGGAGTAGTCGCGTTTGAGCCGCAGGCGAAGGCGCGGAGTCTGGCGGCCCCGTTTTCGGGCTGCGCCCTCAAACGAGGCTACGTGCACGCGGCAAAACCTCCCTCACGGTCGGGAGACCCGTACCACTTCACCATCCGTCAGACACCGCGCTCTCCGGCCATTCGACAGGTTCAGGCGGTCCTGAGCGAAGTCGAACGGACGCGTTCTCCGGGTTAATTGTATTTTTCCCCAAATCGCGACGGAGCGAGCTCACTGTAATGCCACGGGATCAGGCGCTCTGAGACTGCGGCGAAAAAAAACGGCGGACGAGTTCTCTAAGCGGATGCGCCTGACTCTTCTTCGTCGCGCAGGAACGGTTTACCGTTCCCTCTTCGGCTAATACCCGTGCTTGGTCCCACTGACAGAGGCAAAGGCTCCATCGGGTACAGGGAGTTTGTAACGTATTATGTTACAAACCGGCTCGGGATGATTTTTGTTGGGCTGCTGCTTGCGGCAGCCTGTGAGTCAGGGGACGTCACGTTCACTTCTGTCAGTTTGCGAAAGTAAGGGTCGGATCGGGGAGTTTCCATGACTGCCAGAGGCGGAGATATTCTGCGCGTGGGAGCAGGACGTAGTGCGGCTGGGCGGCGGCGCGCAACCAAATGACCAGCTCGCGCAGCGCAGGCTCGGCCATGGTGGTGCAGCCGGCAGTGGGGCGCGTCGGACCGCGCCGGAGGTGGAAGAAGGTCGCACTGCCGGCGCCCGGCTCGATGGCCGGCTCGGCATTGTGGCGGATTTCCACGCGCCAGCGATACGCGGGATCGCCCGTGCGCATGCGTTGCGCGGCAAACCACGCCGGCGGTTTGGCCGCATCGATCTCGACGTGCCGGTTGTAGAATGGATTAGCGGAATCGTCCGGCCACGCATCGCGACTCGTCACCTGATGAAACGGATAATCGGCTCCGGCCGGCAGCGCGGCGTCGTTGCCATAAATCAGGCCCAGCGCAAACGCGCCCGCCGGCGAGCGCCCATCGGCCTCGCGTTTGGTGGTGCCGGTCAGTGCCGCGCCCGGCTCAAGTGCGCCGCGCCCCCACGCGAGTCCGCGTTTGCCAAAGAGCACCGGCACGGTCTCGCCGACCTTGATCCAGCGGCCGTGCGCATCGCGTTCGAAATGTTGCAGCGTCCCGTGGGCCGACGACCAATCTGCGGCGATGGCCACGAGCAACTGCCGCACGTTAGAATTGAGCCCGCCGGCAACGACAGCAGATTCACCGCGCAAAAGAGCAACAGGTAGAAGAGCCACGAGGCAAAGCCGAACTAGGGTTGAGCGGTGCATTAAAATAGAACGTTCTGGATGAAGTCAGTGATGTGGGGCGGAGTTTTGCGGTGGTGGCGAACGACGACGACCAACTCGCGGGTGAATCGTTCGGGCAGCATGATTTGCCGGAGGTTTCGCTTGTTCCGGTAGAGGGCGAGGGCGCGATTAGGGACGAAGCTCACGCCGAAACCCAGCGCAACAAGGTTGATGATGAGATCGAAGCTATCGAGCTGCATGGACGGTTCGATCTTCCACCCTTGGCGGGTAATCCAAGTCTGTAGGCGATGACCGGTGTTCGTGTTCTCATCCAGTTGCAACCAGCTTTGCTTGGCGATCCAGCCGTCCCGGGCTTTCGCAGACTTTGGTAACTTATCAAATGTCGCGGCCTGTTCGAGCGGTGCGATGAGGGTGAATGGATCTTTAAATCGATGGGTGACGCGCAGCGTTTTCGGTAAGCGAGCCGGTGGGCAGAGGACGCCAAGATCGAAATCATTGGCTTCGAGTCCGGACATTATTTCGGTGCTTCTCAGATTGGAGACATGGCAACCGATCTGGGGCAGGCGTCGCAGGTTGGCGTGGAAGAATCCGGGCAGGTAGGCGAGACCAATGCTGCGTGAGACGGCGACGCGGACTTTCTTCCTGACATCGGTGAATCCCACACGCAGCGACAGCAACGAACGCTCCACATCGCCCAACAGCCGGATGGATTCCTGATAAAGAAATTCGCCGGCCGGGGTGACGTGCACGCTGCGAGTTGTCCGCTCCAGCAGGTCAACGCCCAGACTGTTCTCCATGCCCTGCATCTGCCGCGTCATCGCGCTTTGAGTGAGGCCGGCGAGTTCGGCCGCCTTGGTGAAACTCCGGTGCTTCACCACGAGATTAAAGAGACTCAACTCGTAGAGATCGAAGGGGACGGTTTTCAGGTACTCATTCACAATCCGCATGATTACATGAAACTAATGAATTTCAATCAAAAGCCAAAATCTGGTATTGTCAGTCCATGCCTAATCTAATCAACCGACTCGCCGAGAATGCGCTTGGTGCTTTTTATGTGGATGACACTTGCATCGATTGCGGCCTATGCCGTGAAAATGCACCCGCGTTCTTCCGATTACATGAGGAGCTCGGCCTGAGTATCGTTTACCGCCAGCCCGTGACGCCTGGGGAAATCGCCTTGGCTCAGGATGCCATGATCGACTGCCCGACTAACTCGATTGGCAATGATGGTTGAGACAGTGCTGCCGGTAGACAAACTACAGCTACGATCAAGTAGACCTCCGTCTGATTGTCCGCTTTCACCGACGATCGCGGCGGAATCGCCGGTTGACTGTGGACAAAGGAGAAGTTGGCTTTCGTTGCGCTCCGCCTTTCCCACTATGTTTTTCGAGAACCAATACCGCGACAACCGACCGCTCGGAAATTTTCGCGGCCTGCCCATTTACCTCACGACGATCATCGTGGCGGTCTTCGTGGTCGGGTTGGTCTTCTCCGCGCTCGCCGGGGCTGGCTCTTCGCTCGCGATGTTTGCTTTCGAGCCGAGCGTAGTTTGGCAGCACGGGCAGGTCTGGCGGGTGATTACTTATCTCGCGGTGGATCAGGTGAATTTTTTCACGATTTTCAATCTGCTGTTCCTTTATTCCTTTGGTCGCAATTGCGAACAAGAGATGGGCCGCAGTCGCTATCTCGCCTTTCTCGGACTGCTCGTACTCTCGCCGGTGTTGATCACGACGCTGCTTTGGTTCGTCGGGATCGGCGGAATGGTCGCCGGATCAACCCACCTCTCGATCGGACTCGTGATCGCCTTTGCCACAATCTACCCGAATGTGGAATGGTGGGGCTCAATCCCGATGAAGTTCGTGGCGATCGGCTGCCTGTTCCTCGCCGCCGTGGGGCATCTGGGCCAGCGCGACTATATCGGCCTAGCCAGCACCTTGGTGACCTGTGCCGTTTCTTTCGGTTATATTCGGGCGATGCGATCGGGGATTTTTTCCGGGCTGTCCTGGACGGCACTGTTCCGTCGCAAACCGAAACTCCGTTTGCTCCCGCCACTGGAGCAACCGCAGAAAGCCGGACGCGGCCATGACGCGTCGAGCGACATGGATGGGTTGCTCGACAAGATAGCCCAGTCCGGCCTACACAGTCTCACGGCCAAAGAAAGGGCGCGGTTAGAGGCCGTGCGTGAGGAGTTGTTGAAGAAGGATCGGAGGTAGAGGCGACAGTCGCCCCCCCCTTTTCGCAATCGGCCGATGTATTAACACGAAGGTCGCGAGGGACGCGGTGAACTCCATGAGTACATGGCCGCCTTGCGTTCTTTGTGCACTTGGTGGAAAGGGCATCAGCTTCACTCATCCTGATCCCGAGGAATTATGATGAGCTCAACAGCACGGTGATTCGAGATGAAATAGAATTAATGCGGAGCACGCGGAGCCTGACGTGATTTCACTCGGCGTTGTTCCGTGTGCTGGGCTTGTTTCCATTCGTGGGAATTCGTGTGGTTAGTGGGAAAATCGGGATTTCTATCTCGGAGGATTGGCCCACGAATCACACGAATTGACACTAATGCAGGCTGTATCCCGAACGGAAATCGGATAACGGTGTGGGGCGTGGGGCCGGGATTTATTCGCGCTGTTTCGCGTGATTCGCGGGGAGGTCTATGCGGGTTCGATCTTGTTTTTTTTCTGGTTCGCCCATGATTAAATATCCATGAAAGAAGCCAAAACTAAAAGAGTGCTGTCGGCGAAACAGCGCGAGGAATTACTCGGCGTGTTGCAGGGCCGCTTTGAGAAAAATATTGGCCGTCATGCCGACCTCGACTGGATCAAGGTGCAAACGAGACTGGAGGCAGAGCCCGAAAAACTCTGGTCGCTCGGCGAAATGGAACGCACCGGCGGCGAACCGGACGTCGTTGATCACGACAAGAAGACGGGCGAAATTTTATTTGTCGATTGCTCGGCGCAGAGTCCGGAAGCCCGCGCCAGCCTGTGTTATGATCGGGAGGCGTTGGATGGGCGGAAAAAGTTTCCGCCGAAAGGCTGCGCCACAGAGTTGGCCGCAGCCATGGGCGTCGAGCTGCTGACGGAAGAGCAGTATCACGAATTGCAGTATCTCGGGGAATTCGACACGAAGTCGTCGAGCTGGCTGAAAACCCCTGCTGAGATGAGAAAACTCGGTGGCGCTTTATATGGAGATCGACGCTACAACCGCGTTTTCATGGGGCACAACGGCGCCGAGTCCTACTATGCCGGCCGGGGATTTCGTGGCTGGCTGAGGGTATAGCAGTCGAGGCAGAAACAGAGTTGGCGGCGTGGCTTGGCGGCGTTGGCCGGCGATAGCGTAAGAGTCACGGGGCGTCTTCTGATTGGCTTGAACTAGCCTGAGAGGGACTGAGGTTTTGACTTCGTCGGCACTTTGTGGATCGTTGCCCCCATGACAGCGAAGCGATCGCCAGCCGAGGTTTTTTCGCAGCACCCGGAGGTGATGAGCGGGGCATTGGTCTTCAAGGGCACGCGCGTTCCCGTGCAGACTTTTTTTGATCATCTCGATCACGGTGGGACGATCGAGCCGTTTTTGGAATGGTATGATGGGATCGAACGAGCTCAACGCGAGGCGGCGGCGGAAGTCCGGCTCGCGCCCTCTCAGTCTGAAGATCTTGTTTGATCAGGGCGTGCCCCAGCCTTTGCAAACGCATCTGGTCGGCCACGAGGTGCGGCCGCGCGTTTCAATAAGGGTGGGCCACCAAACGAAACGGTGAACTCCTCGCCTTGGCCGAGCAGAGCGGCTTCGATCTCCTGCTCACCACCGACCAAAATTTGCGGTATCAGCAGAATCTGACCGGTCGGAGCATCGCGTTGTTGAATCTCGGGCGGGGTAATTGGCCGGAGATCGAGCCGCACGCCACTGTCATCGCTGGCTTCGCGATCAACATGAAGCCCGGTGAAGTCCGGTATTTCTCCATCGGGGAATAACTCGGCGGCGGGGGACTGGTGGCTCTCGGTCGGCGTCGCGATTAAACCGGTTTGGGTCTGCGAGCTCGCGCAGAGAGACGGGGCCTCGCCGCAAAAACCTCACAAAATCCAAGCGGCAGGCACTCGCCACGATCCTTTAGTTTCGGAGCAATTCATAGCCCACGCCGGCGTTGACGATGTAGGTGCCGGGTGCGGTCGCGGCTGTGGTGGTCAGCAGCACGGCGTTGGGTGCGACAGGCCGGACGTAGGCGGCCACTCGTTGATCTCCGAGCCGGATCGTCGTGGGGGAATTTCCCGCGAGTTTTATCCGCCGCTGGCCGTCCTTGAGAATTTTTGCTGGCGCTACTTCCAACGCCGGTTGCCCCGTTGTTTCCGGGCCGACGAAGAGGAGGACGATCGCGGATTCGCGGGCCACGGGCGGCTGATCTTTTCCGTCGAATTCGAGATACGAGACCATGTCCTTAACTTTTCTTTTGCTGTTCACCACGGGATCTTCCCCCCAGTTGCTCTTGAGGGCGCGCAACGACAGGGCCGCCATTTCTTCCTCGCTGGCGTCCGGGACCGGTTCGGTGACGACGTGTCCGTGATTCGCTGGCAGAGCTTCCCAGCTTCCCTTGCTCAGCAAATACGCGCCGTCGTTCTTGGGTAGCGCCGGCAGCCCGCTGGCTTCAGTCGGCGCGGAGAGAAGGATGTCCGCTGCAAAATCCATCTCCCAGTGCGGGTCACCGGCAATCGTGCCGGTGAGCGAATTTCCGGTGGGCTCCAGTCGGAGCGTGGTGTTTTCGCGGGTGACAAAGAATGGCACATTGGCACCGAAATTTTTGTCCGGTTCCCCGCCGTCCGTGGCGTTGAGCACAAACGAGTCGCCGCCGGCCTCCCACGCGCCGAGGAATTCCCGGAACACGTTCAAGCGGTTCAACGAACGGACGCGGGCCGTGATCACGCCGGTCGAGCGGTCGACGCGGGTGAACTCCAGACGGGTCTTGAAGACGTAGCGGCGATCTTCGCGCAGGGCTCCGTCGTAAACGACTCCGTCTTTTAAAACGCGATCAAGCTGGTGCACGCGTTCGAGGCGGCTGGCCTCGAGACGCTGAAGATCAGCGGGCGTGGCCACTGCGAATCGGTACGTGAAGCGTTCATCCCCGCCGACGAGTGATCCTTGCTCGAGACCGAGACGAAGATTCAGTTCGCCCGGGTCGCGCAGGACGGAACCGGGGAGGGCCTCGGCGGTGGCTTCCTGGGGAATAGCTTGCAGGCGGATGGGCGCACCGTCCGAGCGACGGGCGTTGGTCATGATCGCGCCGCGCAACGGTCGTTGCCACGCGCGGGTCGTGGACTCGAGGGTTGCTTCGACGGATTCGTTTCCCGGTGGCCGTGGACTGAAACGCAAAAAAACCGTTTCGCTCGCGTTCGAAGTCCGCGCCGTGGCGGTGCCGAGATAGAGGAGGCCCGGCTCCGTGGTGGCGACGGCCCGTTCATATTCCGCTTCCAGCCGGGCCTGCACGGCCGCCACCTGCTCGGGCGCGAGCGGTTGGAGCCGATATTTAAAGAAACGATTCTGCTCCGTCAGTTCACCGCGCGCATCCAGGTGCAAGGCGAACCTCCAGACCTGCGTGGCCTCGAGCACCGGTCCCGCATTGCGAATCGCGTCACTGGCCAGCGAGGTGAGGTTCAGGACCGGATCTGCGAATTTATCATCTGCACTCCAGGTGCCTTGGAACTCACGCGCGATGTGCCAACTGTTGTCGTTTCGCACGATGGCCCGCACTTCGTTCTCGGAGGGACGCTCGGTGATCTCGAGGTAGAGCGGCGTTTCATGGAGGGAGGCGGCCGCCAGCGCCGTTCCGCCGAAAACCCGGCCCGGTGCGATCTGCGTGAGGAACGCCTTGCGGCGCTCCGCGACACGGGCGGACTCGCGATGCCGGCTGATACCGGTCACGCGTCCACCGAAAGCCTCGAAATCGGCGAGGAGCGCGTGCAGCCGGGCCTCGTCGCCCACGTCACCGATTGCATAGGAATTTTTGCCGAAGGAAAATCGAGCCGCGCCTTGCGCACCACCGCCCTCGAAGCCCCCGGAGACGAGGACGAATTTCCAAGCGCCGCCCTCGCGCTGCGCATCCAGCACGCCATTGAAAACCAAGGCGGTGCCGGCGGGCGCGGTCACTTGGAGGAGTACGGCTTGATAGGGATCGGCGGGAAAGGGCGCGGCCGCTTGAAAATCCGGTTGGGCCGATGCACCCGGGTTGGCCAACAAGCGCTGCGCTTCGCCCGCAATCGCCGGATCGAGCCGGAGCGTACGGGCCAGATATTCCGCCGAATCGATTTTTGCGTAGAGCGGCTCAATGGTCCGCGCTTTCGCCCCGACAATCATTTTCCAACCGGACGCACTCTGCGCCAGCGGTTCCAGTTTCCCGACCGAAAACAAAACGCGATCGCCGCCCACGGTCTGGTTTAGAAAAGTGGTTACCTCGTCCGCCCCGGGTGCCCGCGCTTGGCGCCACCAAACGAAAACGCCGGCACAGACCAAGGCCACGACGACAAGGCCGGCGATTAACGTGCGTTGCGTACGGGGAACAGGAGAAGGTTGCATGGAGGAAAATTCAGGCTCGCTCGCGACGGAGCGAAGCGGGATCAGGCCGGCGGTGACGGTGACTCGCCGCTGCGGGGCGACATCCGACTTGATTGATGGGGTTCATGTGAAGCGTAGGGGAAACCCTCGCACAGAAACGCGAAGGCGATGCGCCGAATAAGAACCGCCCGTTTGCGACGAGCAAGGTCGGATTGCTGGTCCGCCGCTTCACCGGAAAATTTCTTCGCAGCGTGTATTGTCTGTTTGAGCCCAATTGCTTTTGTAGGGCCGTCCCTTGTGGGCGCGCCGCCTTCGCAAATTCCGGCACGGCCACAAGGGCCGGCCCGACAAATTTCAGACAGCTTGAGAAAAGGGTGATGCAGCCCGACTCCGTTTGATCGCGCCAAGTTACCAGAATAGCCAACGTCTTTTGGGTAGCTTCGGCCGTTCGACGGGCGGCAAGGTCTCACGCCACAGGGTCGTGCGATTTTCAACGAAGGCGGGAACTGACACTTCGGAAAACCAGTCGGTCCTGATGCCGGGAAACCGGCGGGGCAACTCGTCCAGCAGGAGTTGGCAGCCGGTATAACTTTCCCCAACCCACCAATAGTTGCCTTCTGGGTTGAAGCGGAAGCCGAGACAAATTTCATCATACGAAAATAAATCGATCTTGCAGGCAAAGACCTCACAGACACGGGACCAGTCACAGCGTGGTTCATCCGAACTGTCAGCCTCGACCGCGATGAAGCCCGTTTCATCGAGTTTGATCTCTCGTTCCGACCAGCCCGGGCGGTCTTCGGATTTGGCCGAGAGGTTGCTAAAGAATTTCTTGATTGAACTGATCATGACAGCGGGCGGCACCCGACCGAAGAAAGACGAACGGGAGGCGGAGCACAATCTGTCAGTTGTGGGGCTGCCGAACGGGATTGAGTCAGCGTCGCCTTGATTTGCCGTACACGTCGCCGCACTTCGTCTCGTGGCCACGTTCCGATTATCAAAATTGAAACCTGAACCCCTCTGCCTTCTTCAGACGGGGCACGGAAGTTTCTTACTTCAGTACGAGCGCGTTCGACACTTCATTCACGTTATCGATCTTGGCGGCGATGGCTTCGGCGGCAGTCTTCTGGGCTGCGGTATCCACGAAGCCACTTAACAGAACCAAACCGCGAAACGTCTCCACCGAGATGGCGGCGGGAACTCCGTCCGCCTTCAGGAGCGCCGCCTTCACCTTCGTCGTGATGACGCTGTCGTCGATGAATACGCCCGTGGTCGACTTGTTCGTCTTCACGAGGATCTCGTTCAGGACTTCCTTCGCCCCGGTGACTTGGGTGGCGACGACACTGGCCTGGACTTTTTGTTCAGCCGTATCCACGAAGCCACTGAGCAGCACCCGGCCCTTGAACGTTTCCACCGAGATGGCGCGGCCAGGCGTCGCCGCATCACGGACGAGATCGGTCTTGATCTTGGTGGTCACGACACTGTCGTCGATATATTCACCGGTGCTCGCGCGGGTGGCGGTACTGGAGCAACCGGGAGCAATCAACAGCGAGGAGGCGGCGAGGCAAAGCAGGGCAAACAACGGGAGGATTTTATTCATGGGTGTGACGGGTGAAAGGTTATCGTTCATGCCATAACTGACCCGGGGCCGAACATTGGGTTCCCCGCAGAACGAAGCCCGGGGCTGGCGTCAATGCACCTTCTGGTACGGACCGGTTTGCTACAGGCTTTCTTAGGGCCGTCGCTTGCCGACGTGCCTTCTTCTCGATACCGGTACGGCCACAAGGGCCGGCCCTACATTTGCGCACTCACAATATTCAGCGTGGTCACGCTGGATCAGACATCCTGACCCCAAGGAATTAGGCTGAGCTCAACTGCGCCGCGATTTGGGATGAAATACAATTAACGCGGAGGACGCGGAGGACGCGGAGAGCGCGGAGCCTGACGTGAGGGAGAAGTGGCACGGGTCACAAGATTCACCGCGCGTGCCTCTGCCGTGGTGGAACCCGACCTCCGGGCGGGTTTTGCAACGTGAGCCAGCACCCAGCGCGCCCG